>DUEZ01000068.1 GCA_011174825.1 Anaerolineae bacterium
ACGCTTACAAGAGCAAGGAAATTACGTCGTGTTCACACACACTGAGAGGATTCTTTGGCATGAATTGTGTGGGCGACGCCTGGCGGGTCTGAAATTCCGTCGCCAATATCCTGTTGGACCTTATATCGTGGATTTCTTTTGTGCTGAGAAGAAACTGGTAATTGAGATTGATGGTGATTCTCATGTAGATGATCTAGAGCGAGAAGCAATCAGGACTGAGTGGCTAGAAAACCAAGGATTTCGCGTCATGCGTTTCACCAATCGGGAGGTGAATAAGCTGATGACATCCGTCTTGGATGTTATAAAGGAATAATGTGGTATTGAGCAAATTCAGCCAAAGGTAGATTGTTTGTAGAAGACTAATGATTCTTAACCAATATTTCACCCTCACCCCGACCCTTTCCCTGAAAGGGAGAGGGTGAAAATCCTCTCTCCCCTTTGGGGATAGGGAAAGTGTGAGGGGGGGGTATCTCGTAGGATAGCCTGCTTGACAACACGATCCTGCCCTGTGGTATCATAACTCAACGATGAAGCATCTTGCTGTTCTTGAGGCACGCAGGTACATTTATCCTGGGGGCGGGTTCCGCCCCTCCCTTGGAACCTATTGCGCGCCTATCGCAGGGTGAATCGACGGCTGCTCAGAACGTCTTTGATGAATTCCAGCGTGGGTTGCGCAGCCCACGCTGATAGTTTTAAATTAGTTATATTTCCAGGAGATAATCCGATGGCAGATTTCTCTATCGATCATCAAGTCTCTCTCTTGATGCAAGGCACCGAGTACGGGGATGAGACACTCAAGCAGGCGATGGCTACTGAACTGCGTCAGCGATTAGAGGATGCAGAAGCTGAAAAACGACCACTGCGAGTGTATTGTGGCTTCGATCCCCGAACCTCTGATCTTCACCTTGGTCACACTGTACCAATGCGAAAGATGCGTCAGTTTCAGGAATTAGGACACGATGTAACTTTCGTTATCGGACGTTTTACCTCGTTAGTTGGTGACCCCTCTGACAAAGATACTGTTCGGGCTCAACTCAGTATCGAAGAAGCCACTCAGAATGCTGAAACCTATGCAGAACAGGCATTTAAACTCCTGGATCCTAACCGGACACGCATCGCATTCAATGACATCTGGTTATCAGAATTAACCTTCCAAGACCTCATCGAGCTTGCTTCTAACTTCACCATACAGCAGTTTCTTTCTCGCGAGGCTTTCCGTAAACGGTGGGATGATGAGGATCCAATCTACCTGCACGAGTTCTTCTATGCACTCATGCAGGGCTATGACGCTTATCATCTGAAGACGGACGTACAAATTGGAGGTTCAGATCAATTGTTTAATATCGTCACCGCTGCACGTAAATTAATGGAAGCATTGGGAGAGAGGCCAAACATCGCGATCATTCATGGGATCTTGCCCGGTACCGATGGAGTGGTCAAGATGAGTAAATCTCTTGGCAATCATATTCCTCTCAATGCCACTCCAGAGGATATGTACGGTAAAGTCATGAGTGTACCTGATAGCGCGATGGGTGATTTCTTCCGCTTGGTTACCCGATATACGCCCAAGGAAATCGGAGAAATCGAAGCTGAATTGGAGTCAGGTCAACTTCATCCCAGGGATGCAAAGATGCAGTTAGCGCGCGAGATTGTTGAGATCTTTCACGGTGACGATGTTGCCGAAGCAGCGGAGGAGGCATTTAAACGAGTGTTCCAAGAACGGGAAGACCCAGAGGAGATGCCGGATTACAAGCTCAAACCTGGAAAAACGTTGTTAGAAGTCATGCTGGAAAGTGGATTGGTTGAGAGCAAGAGTGAAGCTCGGCGGCTGATCGAACAGCGAGGCGTGCGTTTAGACGGTCGTATCCAAGATGACCAAAACACGGTTCTCGAATCGTCTGAACCCCAAGTTCTACGAGTAGGTAAGAGACGTTTCATAAGGTTACTTCCACCAAAGCAGCCTTAGGGTTCAGATTAATTGGAATCCGAAGAAGTAAGAAGGGCACCTGATCCGTGCCCTTCTTTGTTTCAGTTCCCTGTGTTCACTTCTTCGATTCGTTACCCCTTAATCACCGCCAAGGGAAGGAGGCGGGCAACCTTCTGCGCGATTCCTGCTTGTACCACGACATCGACAACGGAATCGACATCCTTATACGCTTGTGGCGCCTCCTCTGCTAAACCAGGCATAGAGTGGGCACGAATGCGAATCCCGCTGGCTTCTAGCTCCTCTCGTAATTGATCACCGCGAACCGTCCGCTTGGCTTTTTTGCGGCTCATCACCCTCCCAGCACCATGACAAGAGGAACCAAAAGAAAGGGACATCGATTCCTCTGTACCGAGAAGGACCCATGAGGAGGTTCCCATACTTCCAGGTACGAGGACAGGTTGGCCAAGCGATCGATACTCCTCCGGGAGTTCAGGGAAACCAGGACCGAAAGCGCGTGTGGCACCCTTCCGGTGCACACAGACACGAACCTTTTTTCCATCCACGGTGTGTTCTTCAATCTTTCCCATGTTATGGGCGATATCATACACTTGATGGAGATCCCAATCCCGAACCTTCCCTGCTAGAGCTTGTTCGAATGCTTTACGAGCGTGATGGACCAGGACTTGCCGGTTCGCGAAGGCGTAATTTGCGGCACAAGACATGGCAGAAAGGTAACGCTCGCCCTCAGGAGAATTGAGAGGCGCGCATACCAGTTCTCGATCTGGAAGATGGATTTTATAGCGTTGGACGGCGGCCTGCAGTTCACGGACGTAGTCGGAACAAATCTGATGACCAAATCCACGAGAGCCGCAGTGAATTTGGAGTGCGATTGAGCCCTCATTGAGCCCCATCGCACGAGCGGCTTCTGGGTGAAAGATCTGATCAACAAGGTCGACCTCAATAAAGTGATTGCCAGCACCCAAGCTGCCTAATTGTGGGCGACCACGCTGCAAGGCTCGTTGGCTCACGTGTGACGGATCAGCGCCCATAATTCGCCCCCCCTCTTCTGTTCGCTGCACGTCTTCTGGACGAGCGTATCCATTCTTGAGCGTCCACTCAGAGCCAAGACGACAAACCTGATCCAATTGCTTTGCACTCAGCCGAACACTACCTTTGCCTCCAACACCACTTGGGCAGTTTGCGTATAGAGCACTGGCAAGATTCTCCAGGTGAGGTTCGGCTTCCTCTGCTGAGATATTGCTGGCCAGGAGCCTCACTCCACAGTTGATATCATAGCCAATTCCACCTGGGGAAATCACACCGTCTGGTAGCCGTGTCGCTGCCACACCTCCGATAGGAAAACCATACCCTTGATGTACATCTGGCATCACACTGACGTGACTAACAAGACCAGGTAGGGTTGACGCATTAACCGCTTGCAGGATTGAACGGTCACTCAAAGCATCTTCTAGCATTCGATCGTCCGCAAAAACACGAACCGGGACGCGCATGTCCTCTCTGAAGGTGGTAGGAATTTCCCAAAGAACAGGTCCAATTTGACGGAAATCTTGTTTTCTTATCATCTCATACCTCCCATTCATACATCAAAAACCACAGTAACCTCTAATCCGCCTTCTACCTGTGCGATTTTGAGATCATGATATGTCACAGCTTTGATGTGTCTCTTGATATTCCCAATTGGGGCTTCCTGAACCTTCGCCGTCAAACTTGTATTATCCTCCACTGTGAGATCAAACTTCGTGAAACTGACTTCCTCCATCTCTATTACGTATAAGAGCTCCTCTAACCATGCAACGAGAAGACTTTCGCTATCGGACGCTTGAAGCTCAATTCGACGTTTCCGGGTCGGGCCTGCGAGTGATTCGATCCCGGCTAATTGCATCATTCCAACCGCGGCATTACAGAACAACTGCTCGAGGTTCGCCCCTCGAATTCGTAGCGCCGAATCGGCAGTGTGTTCAACCTCCTCGAAATCCCGACCTTCCACATCACCAGTATAGTACGGATTCCCGCTTGTCGTTCTTCCACAGAATCGTATAATTTGTGGTATGGAAGATCGTTTGGCTTCTCTGGAAGCAGCCCTAAAGGATTCTCTCCGGGGTAGTTTAGAACTTCTCCCTTGGCATACCTTCTCCGCGAGTGCAGTATCTCGCCATCTAGCTAAGGAAATCATTGAGTGCTCGCGCAAAGATAAAGCGGGTCGTGATTATGCTCCTGATCAATACACCCTGAGCATTCATCCACGCGAGACAGGCGAGCTCCAAAGCTCACCGCCTGAAGTTCAAAATCAATTGGCTTCTGATCTTCGAGAGGTCCTGAAAGATATCGGGTTCCTCATGGCGAAGGAACCGCATATCACACTCGCGACCGACCCCACATTATCAATGGGGGAAATTCGTGTGATAGCCTGGCATAGTAGTGACCCCCTTGAATTCACAGACGAGCAAAAAGAACCAATGGTGGAAACTGCTGAACCACCGCCGTTAAATGCATTTTTAGTCGTGGAAGGCAAGCGTCATTATCCACTTGACAAAGATACCGTCACCATCGGGCGTCTTCCTAGCAATGACCTAATTCTCAATGATCCACACGTATCTAGACGACACGCTCAGTTGAAAGCATCGGAGAATGGCTTTATCATCGAAGATCTTAAATCGACAGCAGGCACACTTGTTAATAGGCGTCGGGTAAAGAAGCACCGCCTCCGTCCAGGTGATGTCATTTCGATTGCCAGAGTCGAACTGATTTATGGTGAAGACCCAGGTGGTCCCCCTGAAGTAACCCCACCTTATGCGCCTCCATTTAAACCTCCCTCAGACCGTCATAAAGTGACACCCTTGAACCTAAAGACAATTCCTCAAGAGGATACAAGGGCCTTTGATCGCGACGAGTAAATGAGGGGAAATTCTCCTACTCGCATACCCCAATCCCATAACTTTTCATAAGCTTGCATTTTGAGCGCGTCTGCATGCGCCTCTATCAACGTGGTTGAGGTACATTCGAGCAACCACCCATGTTTATGGATGGGATATCACCCTCATCTATTGTGAAGCTATCTCCTATAGGGAGAATTATTCCTTATGGATGGTTGTTGCCAATGGGTTCATGACAAGTCACCGTACCTATGCTAAGATAACGCATCTTCAGCTCATAGGAGGCATAATGGAGCAGAAGCCCGTTCTTGGTGTGATCGGAGGCTCTGGGCTATACGGCATGGAGGGTCTAGATAATATCGAATCACACCAGATCGATACACCCTTCGGAAAACCGAGTTCTCCGGTGATCATCGGTGATCTGAAAGGACAGCGGATTGCCTTTCTCGCACGACACGGTGTCGGTCATGTACTTTCACCCTCTGAAGTTAACTATCAGGCGAATATCTACGCCTTGAAAGTTTTAGGGATTGATCGTGTCATCTCGGTAAGCGCTTGCGGATCTTTACGGGAAGATTATGCACCAGGTGATATCGTTGTGCCTGATCAATTATTCGATCGAACTCACCACCGTAAGCGTACCTTTTTCGGAAATGGCCTGGTAGCCCATATCAGTGTGGGCAACCCATTTTGCATGGATTTATCTGAACTTTTATTCCAAAGTGTCGCAGCTGCTGAAGGAACCGTTCACCATGGAGGCGCCTTCATTACAATAGAGGGTCCCCGTTTTTCGACACGTGCTGAATCGAATACATACCGAGCATGGGGAATGTCCATCATTGGCATGACCACTTCACCGGAAGCTTTTTTGGCTCGTGAAGCGGAAATGTGTTATGCCGTGATGGCACATGTAACGGATTATGATGTTTGGCATGTAACCGAGGAGCCCGTTACCGTTGAGATGATCGTCCGCATTCTCACAGCGAACACTCAATTAGCTCAAAAAGCTATCGCCCAGCTGGTGTCATCCATAACGGAAGATCGCAGCTGTGACTGTAGAGAAGCCTTGAAGGATACGTTTATCACAAGCCCAGAGAAAGTTCCCCAAGAGACTCGTTCCAGACTGTCTATATTCATCGATAAATATATTTCCTAAAGAAAGGTTGCTCGATTCTTCGAACGGGATTTGAAGGCTGAATCTCTTTCCTTGTATTGCTTGAGCCTTCCCTTGACCCACCTTCCATTCAAGGCTACAATGCTCGTGCCTTTCAGCATGGTGCGATATGCAAACCGCCGGCCGGTCGCAAGCACAAGGCAGACCGTTCGGCGGCTTGTGTGTCACGAATGGTCATTGAAGATGTTTGAGACGCTGACAGAACGACTACACGGTGTTTTTCAAAACCTAAGCCGCCGGGGGAAATTACGACCCGCAGACGTTGACAGCGCTTTAGGTGAAATTCGCCTGGCCTTGTTGGAGGCAGATGTCCACTATCAAGTGGCTAAAGGTTTCTTAGAAACCGTTCGGGAAGAGGCGCTTGGCGAAGAAGTTTCACGAGCGTTGAACCCTGCTCAACAAGTGGTGGGGATCCTGAACCGTGAGTTGATTACTACATTGGGTGAACCTGCGTCTCTCACATTGGTCGGTGAGAAGCCGCGGGCAATCATGTTGGTAGGTCTACAGGGTTCAGGTAAAACCACTACGGCGGCAAAGTTAGCTCGTTGGCTACGCTCTCGTGGTGAACGAGTGTGGATGGTGGCGGCTGATCCACGTCGTCCAGCAGCAGCTGAACAGCTGAAAGTGCTCGGAGATGAAATCGGCGTGCCGGTATTCTTCGATCCCGACCTTTCACCGCCCGATTTATGTTTGGTTGGTAAAACAGAGGCTTTTAAAGGTGGCGCAAGTGTGTTGATCCTTGACACTGCCGGACGATCGCAATTAGATCAACCGATGATGGACGAACTGAGGGAAATCCGGGATGCGATCAATCCCGTGGAGATACTGCTTGTTGCTGACGCCATGACTGGACAAGAAGCCCTTCGGATCGCACAAGGATTCCAAGAACCTTTAGGTCTCACGGGGATGATCCTAAGCAAAATGGACGGTGATGCTCGAGGTGGAGCGGCCATATCGATGAGAGTGGTTACAGGCGTTCCGATCAAATTTATTGGTACTGGCGAGGCAAGAGACGCGTTAGAAGTTTTTGATCCCAATCGGCTCGCTTCACGGATCCTTGGAATGGGTGACCTGAGGGGATTATTTGAGAAGGCTGAGAGCTCACTTAATATTGAACAAGCGAGTCAACAGACTGCTCGTCTTTTAGAGGGTGAGTTTACCCTGGAGGATTTCGCAGAGCAGCTGTCAATGATGCGGAACATGGGGCCGCTTGGCAAATTGCTTGAAATGCTTCCCGCAGGCCTCGGGGGAGCGGCTCTTCAGGTAGAAGGAGACGTTGCGGAACGCCAATTGGTCCGGACTCAGGCTATAATTCAATCGATGACACTCGATGAGCGTAGAAAACCCGAGCTTCTGAATGCGAGTCGCAAAAGACGTATTGCCACAGGCTCTGGTACGACTGTACAGGAAGTGAACCAGCTTCTACGCCAATTCAAACAAATGCGGAGGATGTTCAAGAAAGTAGGTAAGCGCGGTTTGACAGGATTACCCTTCAAGCTGCATTGATCTACAGTAGCGTATTGAGGCTTTATTTGCCCTCCTTCCGGGCGCAACCCTCAGAAGCCTCGCACCGCGATAAAAATTGTTGCTACAAAGATAGGAGAGAAGGAAGGAATATGGTTCGAATAAGATTACGCCGGGTTGGCGCCCGGCATCAACCAAGTTATCGCATTGTTGTTGCAGACAAGGAGAGCCCACGGGATGGTCGTTTCCTTGAGAACCTAGGATTCTACAACCCGCGGACGGAACCATCTACGGTCAAGATTGACGAAGTACGCCTCTTTCACTGGTTGAAACATGGCGCACAACCATCTGATGCTGTCGTGAAAGTTCTCAAACCTCATGGGACGTGGGAACGCTGGGAACGCTATAAGGGTGGAGAGGACATAGATGTCCTGCTGAAAGAAGCCGAAGAAGCCTTCCCTGATGTAGATCCCCGAACTCGGAGAGACGACCTGGTTCAGAAACGCGCAGCGAAAAAGGCGCGTAAGAAGAAAGAAGAGGTCGCTATTGAAGCCCCGATAGATACGGAACCTGCTCTAGAAGAGGAACCACAAGCTGAAACCGAAGCTGAAGAGATCTCTCCTGATCTCAGTAATGAGGAAGCAGAGGAAGAGATCGTGGAGGAAGAAGAGTCTGCTGAACCATCAGCAACTGCAGAGGTCACAGCGGAGGTTTCAGAAGAAGAGAGTTCCGAGCAGACTCCGGAAGAGGAACCTGCTGAGACCATTTCTGCTGAAGATGAAATTGAAACAGAAGTTGAAGCAGATGAAGAGGTGGAGGCCGAGACTGAGATCGAGGAAGCTGAGGTAGAAACCTCAGACGATGGGGAAGATTAAAATCCGGGCAGCGATCATATCATCACAGAGATTGATAACAGGTTGTGGTGCGGTTTTGAGTTGATCTAAGTTTCAGTGAACGCTGTGCCCTAAATTCATCCGAAATGACACAGTCCCTATCATAGAATAAGGGAAGCGTGAAAGATCATGAAGAAATTGATCGAGTTCATTGCAAAATCGCTGGTGGATGACCCAACGGAGGTCGTTGTAACGGAACGTAGTCGAAGAAAAGATGTGCTTTTATTGTTAAGTGTCGCTGAGGAGGACATGGGACGGGTTATTGGACGCAATGGCCGCGTAGCCAGCGCGATGCGAACGCTTTTACGTGTGGCGGCTTCGCGTAAGGGTGTCCGGTCTAGTCTCGACATTATTGAGCGCGAATGAGTTTACCCAGATCAGGAGATTCACACGCCCGACAATCCCCGGAATTTTTGGATGTCGGGCGTATCCTTCGTCCTCATGGACTCCGGGGGGAATTGGTCTTTCAACCTTTCTCTGAGTTAGTACAAATTCTGAAACCTTCGATCGAAATCCATCTTGGATCTGAGTACACCTCCGGGATCGTTTCTGCGATCCGCCCCCATCGCTCGGGATACCTGCTATCGATTGAGGGCTGTGATGATCGAGATGCGGCCGAGAAGATGCGGGGTGAGGTGGTGCGTATTCGGTTCGAAATGGCGACGCCGCTTCAAGAGGGAGTTTACTACCACTGGCAAATCCTCGATCTGCCTGTTTTCACTACCGAGGGCGATCTCCTGGGGACGATCGTTGAGATCCTCGAAACGGGCGCAAATGATATCTACGTGGTAAAAGATGAGCAGGACGGTGAAATCCTCCTTCCGGCGATAAAGGATGTCATCCTGAAGGTGGATTTGGAAACCTCAAGAATAATTGTGGATCTACCACTGGGCCTTCAATCAGAGAAATAGACGAAACCAGATTTTCCCTCGCGTCCCATGAAAGAACGGCTCAACCACGACCTATCTTGCTCTGTATACGAGGCTGGTCTCTTATTCGAGCGTGTAATTTCAGTACACTCATGGTTCTAATTGCCATGAAGCTTGCTCACTAAAACTGGCTATGGTAGACTTCAACCGTTCTATTTTTTGTATGGAAAACACCTTCGATGGAGAGATCACGCACCGATTTGATGGTCGACCGCTTACGGGTTTTACAGGCCCGTACACCGGACGTCGAGGCTTCAGCGGTAGTCAGTATGGATGGTTTAACCATGGCTTCCGCACTCCCTGCAGAGCTTGAGGAAGACCGTGTCTCAGCTATGTCAGCGGCGATGCTCAGCCTTGGTGAGCGAATTGCTGGTGAACTGGGACGGGGTGACTTGCACGAAGTCTATATTCATGGTCACGAAGGTTACGTTCTGCTGACATCCATTGGAGACGAATCTGTTCTTACCGTGTTAGCAAGACACAAGGCCAAGCTTGGGCTAGTGTTCCTAGAGATGCGGCGGGCAGCGGAGGATTTAGTGCAGCTGGTGGGTTGATGAAGATACCACAAAGAAGTTGTTGTACATTATCCTGACATTAAGTGGGGAGGTCGCCGAAGGACGGCCCTCCCCACCGCCCTTTATAGGCAAGAGAGGGATTCCTGGCTGGAGGTCAAGATGAGTAAATACATCTTTATCACGGGAGGGGTCGTCAGTTCTGCAGGTAAGGGAGTAACAGCGGCAGCGATGGGTAAGCTGCTTAAAGAGCGAGGCTTTGATGTATCGATTCAGAAGCTGGATCCCTATATCAATGTCGATCCAGGAACGATGAGTCCCTATCAGCACGGTGAAGTCTTCGTCCTGGATGATGGATCGGAGACCGACCTGGATTTAGGTCACTATGAACGTTTTATTGATACCAGTTTGAATAATGTGTGTAATGTGACAACGGGCCAGATCTATTCGGAAGTGATCTCCCAGGAGAGGCGAGGTGACTTTCTTGGGGGTACGATCCAAGTCATCCCGCATATCACGAACGAGATTAAACGACGGATTGGGCTCGTTCCACAGACAATGAAAGCTGAAGTTGTTATCGTTGAAGTCGGCGGAACGGTGGGAGACATCGAATCACTGCCGTTCTTAGAGGCGTTGCGTCAGATGCGTTCTGACGTTGGTCGTGATAATACGATGTATGTACACGTAACTTGGTTGCCTCACATTGGTGCGACTGGGGAGTTGAAGACTAAGCCCACACAGCACTCTGTGCGTGAATTGAGGTCAATCGGTATTCAGCCAGATGTCATCATCGCTCGATCGGACTATCCTATTCCGGAAGAACTGCGGGAAAAGATAGCGTTATTTTGTGATGTTAAACCACGTGAGGTCATCCCACTAACCACATGCAAGATCTTGTATGAGGTACCGCTTGTTTTGGAGCATGAGGGTTTGGGCGAAATTGCGCTTAGTCGTTTGGGGCTTATCCGACGATGCGCGCCGGACTGGTCGGAGTGGGAACAATTGGTCGCAGCAGGCGAGATCCCGAAACCTAAAGTACGTATCGCGTTGGTCGGCAAGTACATCGAGCTTCAGGATGCATACATGAGCGTACGTGAAGCTTTGCAGCACGCGGCCCTGGCAGTGGGAGTGGATACCGAAATCCTTTGGTTACACTCTACAGATTTAGAAAGTGATAAGGGATGGAAAGACCTCGATTCGGCTCATGGCATTATTGTTCCAGGTGGATTTGGCTCTCGAGGAATCGAAGGAAAAATAGCTGCCGCGCGGTTCGCTCGCCAGAATCAGATTCCATACCTGGGATTGTGCCTAGGGATGCAGGTTATGGTCATTGAATTTGGCCGACATGTATTGGGTTCAGAAAGCGTCAACTCCACCGAATTCAACCGTAGCACATCGCATCCCGTGATCGATCTGCTACCTGAACAAGGCAGCATCACTGAGATGGGGGGTACAATGCGATTGGGTCTCTATCCCTGTAAGTTGATCCCTGGGACAATCGCTGAGCAAGCATATAAGCAGGAGCTTGTGGAGGAACGTCATCGCCATCGCTATGAATTTAAAAACATCTATCGTGAGATCCTTGGCGAGCACGGGATGGTGTTCTCTGGTCTTTCACCCGATGACCGGCTGGTCGAGATTGTGGAGTTGACTGACCATCCCTTCATGGTTGGATGCCAGTTTCATCCTGAATTCCTTTCTCGACCCAATAACCCCCATCCGTTGTTCCGTTCGTTCCTGGAAAGTGTTGTCGCGAGAGCACAAGATCTAGCACAAGAGGAATCCGAGGCGCTCAGCGCCGAGAAAGCCGACTAGTTGGGAAAGCGCACGAGTTGAATACAAGTTTTTCTGAGGACATCTGAGACGCTCAGAATATCATTTCCACAGCGAACTGTGGCTCCAAGTTTTACAGATTTAGATCGCATAGCCATACCCTGGGATGAATTTCTTACTCCGGGGTGTTATCCTTGACTGGCGAGTTTACTGCTTGTTTGTTACTTTAGGAGGTACTGAAATGACGATGACATCTCGTGAACGCGTGCTCTCCGCTATCAATCATGAAGAACCTGATCGAGTCCCTATTGTGATTGGGGTCAGCAATGCAACCGGAATTAAAATGAAACCCTATCAGGGTATAAAAGAGTTGATCGGCATTGAAGCGCCTGATCATTATATTTATCGATGGCCCGAACTGGGTACGGCAGAAATTGACGAAGCTACTATGCAGCGTTTACATAGTGATGTGCGCGGTGTCAGGGATAGTCATCCCCTGGAAACGCTGAGGCGTAATCAAGAGCGCCAACCGCACAGCCCTTTCATTGATTCTTGGGGCAGTGGGCAATTGGAAATCGAGCCTGGTGTGTGGTTTCCGGGTGTTCACCCTCTATCCGATGCAACGATCATCGAAGAGATCGAGGCTTATCCTGGCTGGCCAGACATGAGCGACCCAACCCGTATCGCTCATGTCAAGGAGACAGCCAGACGCCTGGCTGATCAAAATGAGTATGCCATAATGGCAACACCCTGGCTTTTATTCCCATTCGAACGCGCCCATGCTATGCAGGGCATGGATGTCTTTTTATTGAACATGGTCATGTATCCAGAATTTGCTAAAGCGCTCTTGCATAAGATCACCGAGGTGTGCAAATCACTCATGGGGCCTTTTCTTGAGGAGCTGGGAGACAATGTCGATATCATCAAAATAGGTGACGATTTAGGAACGCATGATCGTTTGATGATCTCTCCTAAAATGTATCGAGAGATCTTAAAACCACTCCATGCGGACTATATTCAATTCATTAAAGAACGCAGCAAGGCTAAGGTATTTTTCCATTCAGATGGTGATGTATTCGCGCTGATCGATGATTTTATTGAGATTGGTGTTGATATTCTCAATCCTATTCAAACATCAGCTGGCAAAATGAGTGATCTTGAGGCATTGAAAAAGCGCTATGGTAAAAACCTGGTTTTTTGTGGTGCGATTGATACCCACCGTATCCTACCCTTCGGCAGTCCCGATCAGGTCCAGCAGGAAGTCCGCAGGGTGATGCAAATTCTCGGGCCTGGTGGAGGTTATATGGTGGCATCTGTTCATACAATCATGAACGATGTGCCCCCTGAGAATGTGCTGGCCATGGTTGATGCTGTGGAAAAATTTGGGACCTACCCGCTCAATTAAGAATAGTCATGAGGAACCCTCCGACACTACATAAGGTATATATGCATGTACCGAGATCGTTAGGTCATCAATTCAGGATTAAAAATCCTAATGAGAACGACGAGCGTTTGGAATTATTGTTCTGTGATGACGATTGTGTCGGATAGCAAGAGCGTCTATATGCTCGTTGAAAGAGATATCAGATTATTGCAAGGAAAATTCGCCTCAGCATTCGCGTGAACTGACACTTCGATATCACCCTATGTCTCGCTTATCTATCAGCACAAGATCGCTCAGCTTGAAGCCCTTATACCTTGTTGACCAAATAAGCTGGTTTGAGTTGGATAGGGTCATCAGGGAACCCTCAGCCTGTCCACTTAGCGCGGGGTGTCCTGTTATTTGACATCCTTCTAATGTTGAAATGCGTTCGGAAATAGACTATGCTGTATTGGTTCAGGAATTGAGGAATTATTTTTTCGAAGTATTTCCACAGGAATATAGAACCGAAAATTGGTTGTGTAGACCTTCCAACAAGGAGGGTTAGTCAGGATCATGAAGGACGAAGTCTTAGCAATGCCTTACAAACCAAACTGGATCATCCGCTTTTTTGCATGGGTTAATAGATTACCGTTCCCAGCTTGGCTTTTTTATATCTTAATCCTTTTGATAGGGTGTGCTATACAACATCTTTATGCTTGGTGGAAGGGGTTTTTAGAGATTGGCTTATTCAACGTCTTTTTAGCCCTGAGTGGGATCTGGTTGGTTGAACAACTATATTATTTTGGTCATTTGAACCCTCAAATTGCCCGTCAGGCGTTGGATGAAATCCGCCCACTATTGGATTTAGATGATGAGGGATTCAAGCTCTTATCCTATGAATTCACAATGGTCCCTGCCTCGCCGCCACTCATTTTGCCTATGCTGGGATTTTTATTCGGCTTGGTCTTCGCTGCGGCTGTTCGCCCTTCTTCACCAGAAATAAATTACGCTTTTCCTGAATTTCTCTTTCTCAGTTGGGGGCTCACACACACGATGACATTTGTATCTGTCTACGCGATCATTCGGCAACTGGGTATGGTAAATCAAGTCATTACGCAAATTAATAAACTGGATATCTACAACCTCAATTCACTCTATGGGCTTTCAAGGTTGACAGCTTCCATCGGGGTTGCAATCATCGTGATTACTTTCTTGACCAGCTTTATCCTTGTGCCCCAACATATTGAAAGCACACTTCATGTTGTTTTTTACCTATCGTTCTTAATATTAGCGTTGGCGGTTTTCGTTCTTCCATTGACCGAAATCAACCGCCGGTTGAGAGAGGAGAAAAACCGCCTCCTAAAAGTTGTAAACACGCATATTGAGGATATGTTCGAAAAGGTTCGGGTAGATATTCAGTCCAACGAAATGGAACAAATGCAGACACTTCATGTCGGCATCGATATCATGCTCAAGGAGAAAGCGCTTCTTGAAACCATTCCAACCTGGCCCTGGGCGCCGAGCACCTTTCGAGGTTTTCTTGCAGCCGTATTCTTACCGCTCTTTATATGGTTGGTGCAACAGTTATTGGGACGCTTAATGGGGTTTTAGGGGTATCGTCTAGGGCGGACCTCGGAGCCTCAATTCAAAGCTGTCATACGGCATCAAAAATATGTTGCTTTGAAGAACTTCTAGGAAGAGGTTTTTGAGATGAAACATAAAGTCTTAGAAAACCTGGGATTAATCGTCAATGGGCTTTCGATAGCTGTTTTCATTTTTCTGGGGAATCTCATTGAAGTCTCTCTTCGTTGGCCTTATTTTAAGTACATCGGATGGATATTACTAGGGATAGGATTGTTTTTAATTGCAGTCTCAACCTACACTCTTATTAGCAATCGCGGAAAAGGGCTAATTGATTGGGGCATCTATGGCATTGTTCGACACCCGATGTATGTGGGCGCAATGTTGGCATTTTTATCGTGGGTATTTTTCCTTCCACATTGGCTCACGTTATTAATTGCATCAATAAATATCGTTATTGTTTATTTGTTTATTCTTCAAGGAGAACGACGGAATCTCGAACTCTTCGGTAGTGATTACGAATCATATATTGAGAATGTACCAAGGGTAAACTTTATAGCAGGCTTTTTAAAATCTTTGCTCAGAAGATAAATCAGGTCTTGACTTGTATATCTATTCGTTGTTGGTTCGAAATCGCATAGGAATTTATCCGTACTACCGTTGGTTGGAGAAGCTTAGGGGAATGAAAAAAGGGCGTTATTTCCTATCGCCCTTTCTATTCTGCAGATTGTGAAACAAATAACCCCACACCTATTCTTCTACTTCTTCAAACTCTTCTACTTCAGGATTTGCTGAGGTTTCCCGCTCAGTTTGAAGAAGGATTTGTTTCTCAGCAGTTAGTTTTGCGATTCCATTGCGGGCCTGAGTGATCAAACGAGTGAGTTCAGCCTCCAGAGAACCAAGGGTTTCGATGATATAGTCATCAGCGTCGCGACGGACAGCTTCTGCGTCCGCACGAGCTTGGTCGATGATCTGCTCGGCTCTTGTTTGAGCTGCTTCCACGATGGCATCGCGCGAAACGAACTCATCCCCCTTTTTCTTAGCAAGGGCTATTGTTCGGTTGGCTTCTTCTTGTGATTGTGCGAGTACTCGATCTCGCTGGGCCAGAACCTGCTGGGCCTTTTTAACTTCCTCGGGGATCGAAATACGCATCTGGTCGATGATCTCCAGCATTCTGTCCTCATCCACAATTACATTGTGGGTGAGAGGGATCAACCGACTCTCGTTAAAAAGCTCTTCCAGACGATCCACCAGGTGCAGGATGTCCATATTTACCTCCGGTCCGCCAATGAAGTCTATAGGACCGCCTATGATGGGTGCAAGGTTTAGACCGAAGCGTACACCAGACCGGGATTATGGTCAACTCAGGTTTTTAATCCCTCAGCGAGGTCATGGGAATCATGTTCGGTCCATCTTCGCCAAGTTCAATAAATCGTGCTGTGAGCATCTTGGCCACATGATCTGGCACAAGGCTGCTGACATCACCTCCAAGCAAAGCGATTTCTTTCACCGTGGTTCCGGTAAGAAAGCTGTGTTCCTCGCTTGTGATGAGCGCAATGACGTCTATCTCAGGCGCTAACCTGTGATTCGCTAAAGCCATGCGAAACTCGTGTTCAAAATCGGAGAACACCCGCAGTCCACGTACGATCACCTGGGCGTTCACTTCACGGCAATATTTAACGATCAATCCGCTAAATTGTGTGGCTTTTATGCGATCGTTCTTAGCAAAAGCCTGGTTCACAAGCTCAAGACGCTCCTCAGGCGAAAACAGCAAGCTCTTCTGAGGTTTATCGTAGACTGCGATGATGAGTTCATCGAACAGCCGTACTGCTCTTTGGGCGATATCAATGTGTCCATTGTGGATTGGGTCAAAAGTACCTGGGAAAACGGCTCGAACCATCAACTGATCTCTCCTTTTCCTGTCGTCCAAAAACGGTTCATCTCTTGAACCAGCAATGTGTGTTCATCACGTTCAAGAAGTGGGTCATCCTTAAATATACGTATCGCTTCATTGCGTGCTTTTTCTATTAATTTCACATCCGTCAAGCGGGCTGTGTGTAGCTCTGCAAAGCCGTGCTGGCGTGTGCCTAAGAAATCACCTGGACCTCGATGACTCAAATCCAGATCGGCCAATTCAAAGCCGTCGGTGGTGGATTCCATGGCAGATAAACGCTCGTTATCAGCCGCATCTTCACTATCCGGTATAAGCAGACAATACGATTTGTGCTCTCCGCGCCCAATCCGTCCTCGGAATTGGTGGAGTTGTGCGAGTCCAAAACGATTCGCTCCTTCAATGATCATCACCGTTGCGTTTGGAATATCAACCCCTACTTCAACGACTGAGGTGGAGACCAGCACATGATACTCGCCGGCTCGGAATCCTGCCATAATCGTCTCTTTCTCACTTTGACGCATTCGACCATGAAGTAGACCTACCTTATACTCGGTGAATATGTCCTCCTGTAGATGTTGGTGTTCATCAACTGCCGCCTTGGCTTGAACGTTCTCAGAACCTTCAACCAGTGGGTAGATGATAAACGCCTGGTGTCCCGCTTCCAGTTGACTGATAACGAAGCGGTGAGCTCGGGATCGCTCAATTGGTGTAAGAACCCTCGTTTCGACCGGTAATCGACCAGGGGGCAACTCACCGACCACGGTTAAATCTAAATCCCCGTAGATCGTGAGCGCTAGCGAGCGGGGGATGGGGGTTGCTGTCATGACGATTAAGTTCGGGTTATCGCCTTTCTCACGTAGCGTAGCTCGCTGTTCTACTCCAAAGCGGTGCTGTTCATCGATCACTACAAGGCCTAGTCGATCGAAAATAATAGGATCCTCGAGTAGGGCGTGAGTTCCTATAATGAGTGAGATCGATCCCTCTGCCAACCCCTCTCGGATAGATTTTTTCTCGGCTTCAGGAGTTGCGCCTATCAAAAGCCGTATCTTCTCCGCTGGAATCCCGGACGAAGTAGGCAGCAGATCCAGCATTGTATGATAGTGCTGTTCCGCCAGGATACTTGTGGGTGCCATGAATGCCGATTGGGAACGATTTGAAGACGTCATGCCAATTGCAGCGGCGGCGATGACCGTCTTGCCAGAACCGACATCACCCTGTAAAAGACGATTCATCGGGTGAGGGGCAGCCAAGTCCTTACGCACATCTGATAATGCCTTCTGTTGGGCGTGGGTAAGCGTATACGGAAGAGCTTCCGTGAAGCTTGTGACCCAACCATCATCTACCTGGAGAGGTGGACATTCTAATTGGTCCCACTCGTTCTTTTGACGTAATACGCCAAGCTGGAGAAGGAACATCTCGTCAAACGCTAAGCGGTGCTGTGCTTTACGAAGTTGCTCACTGTCATCGGGGAAGTGGATCTGTTGTAAGGCAATATTAAGTGGCACGAGGTTCGCGGATTGTAGAACGGATTGAGGTAATGGATCGGGAACCCGAGGCGCTAATCGCATGACGACAGAATGGATAACACGGCGGAGCCATTTGGACGTTACGCCTGCAGTGAGCGGGTATACAGGGACGATTCTGTTTGTGTGCAGTTGTTTGCGATCCAGAGCTTCCCACTCCGGATTGTTCATCGTCAAGCGCCCGAGGTACTGATCCACTTTCCCAGACAGCACAATTGGACGACCGGGATGAAGTCGGTCAGCGATCCATGGTTGGTTGAACCATGTCGCTCGGAGAGAACCAGATCCGTCGCTGATAACGGTTTCGACGAGTTTCATCCGACCACTTCGCACAGACCGGACTTGAATATCGTCAACCGTACCAATCACTGTGACTTCCTCGCCATACCATAGTCGATTGATGGTTTTCAACTGAGAATAATCGTCGTATCGACGAGGGAGGTGCCATAAGAGATCGCCTAAGGTCTCGAGGTTCAACTTACGAAGCGTTTTCGCTGATTTTGGTCCGATACCAGCAATGGTTGTCAGGGGCGCTTCTAGAGCAGCGGGTGGTTCTGATGGCCGGATCTCCTTGTCTGGCTCTTCAGCTATTGCTGTCACAGGCTCGACGGAGGGTGTTGTGGATGGTCTATCAGCGTCTTCTACAACCTCGATCTTCTCTGGCGCTTCTTTTAGAGGTTCTACTGCAACGACGACTTCTTCTGGTGATCGATCCTCACCACTGGATGGTTCACCGGGTGTTCGCAATTCATGCTCAGCTACCGTGAGCCCTCTTATTCCGAGTTCAGGAAAATCTACCTTGAGCTGTACCTTTAAGTTATCCAAGACGTTTCGACGTAAGTCAGTAGAGAGTTGTGCGTAATTCTCCAAATGGGACCGTACTGCCTCAACAGTTTTGTCCGGCAGACCCGTCGCACGAGCCTCAGCTTCCCAAGGTTCCAGCATGCTTTGAAGCCCACCAACGACAGCGCGGTTGTCGTAACCGCGATCTGCCTCCAGGTGCAAATATTTGGTCAGTTTTTCCAGGGCTGGATTCATCGGATTAACTATAAGTGGGAAGGCGGAAATGTGCCAGAGGCTACCTACATAATCCTGCGAGACCGATGGCCTTAGGTCCGACATGAGTTCCGATTAACGTTGTGACATCTACAATCAAAGGCGGATTTGCACAGAGATAACGTACTTTATCAGCAAATGCAGATGCTTCATCAGGAATTGCTGAGTGCAGGACCGCAATGCGTTCAAGTGACCCCCAGGATTTTACATGGGAAAGGAGCTGAATAATCCCTTTTCTGTGAGTTCGTGCAATACCGAGCCTTCCTACGACACCATCGATAACGTTAACCAATAGCTTCATCTGCAGCAGATCACCCAAACTTGCACGAAGCCAGCTTATCCTTCCACTACGTTTTAAATATTCAAGGCTATCAATAAGAGCCACCAAGCGAACCCTGTCGCGAGCTGATCGGGCGACATCGAGTACAGCATCGAAAGACTGACCTCGTAATGATGCTTCAGCGGCTTCCATCACTTGAAATCCAAGTCCCATGGTCAGTGATTTGCTGTCGAAGATACGTACTCGTTCGTTGAAGGCTTGAGCCGCTTGACTGGCCGCGTTGATCATACCACTTAGTTGAGATGCGACATGGATCGAGAGTACACGCTCATAACCCGAGTCCAATAACCTGCGATACTCTTTCTCGAAGGCAATCGAGGAAGGAATTGCAGTCGTTGCAGGCTCAGACATAGTTGGCATGCGATGGTAAAACTCTTCCCGCGAGATCTCCTCTCCATCGATATAGGACTGACCCTCAATGATTAAAATCGCAGGTACCACAGATATCTTGAGGGTCTTTACCTGCTCGCTAGGTATATCAGCAATGCTATCGGTGACGATAGCGACGGATGGTTTGGTCATCTTACAAAGTACCTTCTTCAGCCTCCATTACAGCCACTCCCAAACTATTAAATCCTATAAAGGTTGAGAGGGAAGGGCCATAACAGACGGTTTGAATTGGTGACCTAGGATGGTAACTACGTAGACGATCCATCACGGATAAACTTTCTTGAGTGGGCCGTTTGTAACTCTGGAGAATGGCTAGATTTTCAACGGCAGAAAATTCGCACACAAATTCGATAAGCTTCTCGATGGCTCTTGGTCTTGAGCGGACCTTTTCCATTGGGATCATTCGACCCTCTTCCATGGTCAAGAAGGGGATTACCCCAAGCATATTTCCTAGGATAGCTTGGGAGCGGCTGATGAGGCCGTTGTGTTCGAGATAGGTTAAGTCATCGAGGAAAAACACCAAATATAAGCGGGGAATCATACCACGCACGATACGTACGATGGTCTCAAGAGGTTCTCCCCGAGCAGCGGCTTCAGCTGCCGCTTGAACAAGCCACCCTAAACCTATTGAGGCGGATTGTGAATCGATCACTTGGATATCTACTCGACCGAGGAAATGCTGGCTGGCCGCGTTCGCATTGTTCACCATCTCGCTCAATCCTGAAGAAGTGTGGATGGATAGGATTTGATCAGCACCGGATTGGAGTTGAGAGTAAATGTCTATCATATCCCCCATGGAGGGCACTTCGATTTTTGAGTAACTCTTACAGGATTCAGCTATGTCTTGCATTCGCGCCAAGTCAGTTTCAGTTTCATCTTGAACGGACACGGCACCACACCGAACCTTGATCGGGGCTAAAGTGATCGGATAGCGATTAAGAATGCTGGGAGTTGGAAACCGTGTGCTGCTGTCGGTTACAATGCACACCGGGGTCATGGCTACTCTATGGACACAATCAGGTGATAGTGATGTTGGCCACCATCAATGACCTCAACCTCTTGCTGTGGCCACCGTTGGCGGAGATTATCGGCAAATTGGTTGGCTTGCATCGGCGTGAGATCTGCCCCGTAGTAGAGCGTGATAAGCTCTGCTTGCTGTACGTTCGCTTTTTTAAGTGTTTCCAGCAGCACTTCTTCTAGATTGTCACCGGCGTATGCGAGCTGTCCATCAAGAAGGCATATGACCTGCCCCTGATGTACTTGTACACCGTCAATCTCAACCGAACGAGTGGCGATAGTCAATTCAGCGGTTCGAATATCATCGAGCGAGGATTTCATGGCCTCAACGGTATTCTCGAAGGATCCCCCTTGGTCGAGGGCAAACATAGCGCAAATTCCCTGTGGAATAGAGACGGAGGGGATGACGGCAACGTTTTTAACAGTCAACTCCGTGGCTTGTTGAGCGGCCATGATGATGTTCTTATTATTCGGCAGGATGATAATCTTGTCGGTGGGAAGGTTCTCAAAGGAGTGAAGGATCTCTTCGGTGCTTGGGTTCATGGTTTGACCGCCTTCAACAAGTGCAGCAACACCCAGGCTGGCGAAAACCCGAGCGATACCCAAGCCGGGTGCAACTGCGACCACAGCGATCTGGCCTGGATCAACAGGTTCCAGGGGTATGTTTTGCATATCCTGCTGAGCGGACTGGAACGTCAATTGCTCCATCAAGTTTTCAATCGAGACATTGGTGATGGTGCCAAGCTGATCGATGTATTCAATGGGTTTAAACCGCAATTCATTGGGCACATGGATGTGCATCCGGTAAATGCCTTCCCCTTCACCAACCTGGATGGAGGTTCCCATCTCATCGAGCTCTTGATAAAAATCAGTCACTTTGAGGGGTGAGTGAGGGCGGAAATCAACGACGACCTCCCAATCCTGGCCCGGTTCGATGGCCTCAGAAGCGCGATCCAGGTCAAGTGCACTGAGTGGTTGGACTGTTGTCAGAGGTTGGTCAAGTGGCAGTCGAGAAACCGCTCGTAAAATCCCTTCAAACAAGAAGAAGAGACCCATGCCACCGCTATCGACCACACCAGCTTCTTTTAGAACCGGTAGCAACTCTGGAGTCCGTTCAACAGATTCGTCAGCAGCTTTAACGATACGCTCAAGCATCTCAAAGGCAGATTGGACACCGTCATCAAGCGCCTCTTGAGCTGCAATGGCGATGTCTTTAGACACGGTTAGGATCGTACCTTCTACTGGTCTAACAACGCCCTTATATGCTGTCTCTCGGGCCTCGTCCAAGGCTTTTGCCAGAGTTTCGACATCCATCATCTCTTGGCCATCGAGCGCTCGAGCGAAGCCACGCCATAGTTGTGAAAGTATCACGCCCGAATTTCCACGAGCGCCCATTAAAGCTCCATGAGCGATGGCATGGGCGATATCCTCAATCGAGCGTTCATTAATCCCGTCGGTCTCATCCATGGCTGCCTGCATTGTGAGCACCATGTTTGTCCCTGTATCGCCATCGGGAACTGGGAAAACATTGAGGGAGTTCACGAGTTGTTGGTTCGTGCGCAACCAACAAAGACCGGTATCTGCGACGCGACGTAATGCTCGACCGTCTAATTCACGGTAGCGTTCGACTAACCTTCGACGCATTTCCGTTTTCATTTGTGCCTGCGCTTCTAACATACCAATTCGCTGCCTTATTTGATCTCGGTATCACTAATACGCAGATCCTGAACATGCACATTCACTGCCGCTACGGGTAAGCCAATAGCCTTTTCGACATGGTAATGCACTGTATTGGCAACGCTGGCGGCCACTGATGAGATACGGGTTCCATATTCGATGACGACGTACAAATCTATTGTGATTAAATCTTCGATGACGTTGACATTGACACCGTGCCCAGGTTTGCGCGTAAAGACATGAGCGATCTCATTTGCTAAGTTTCTGCAAGTCAATCCAACCACACCATACGATTCTATTGCGGCTTGGCAGGCAATTGTAGCAATCGCACGCGGTGATATCGTTATTCGACCAATTGTTGTTGCCTCACCAGTCATCTTCCTTATCCTTGAATCTAATTTTAGGATTCTTTGATGGTCTGATCAACCTATGGTATGATTACGCCCGCAAATTCCTTTGAACACACCTTGGAAAGGATTTCGGTTTCTGATGGCTAGATGTGAGAATTGTGGTAAAACGACGAAATTTGGACAGAGTCGAAGCTTCTCAATGAAAGCTACGAAACGCCAGTTTCGTCCTAACCTCCAGAAAGTGAGAGTCATGGAGCATGGACGCATGGTTCAAAAGACCTACTGTACCAAATGCATCAAACGGCTCTCACTGGTTAAAGTCTGATCCACCTCTCCTACTTCTATTAACACCGTCCATGGCCGCCGCCTCGGCGGTCATATTGCTTTTATACCTACGAGCGAATTCTTGATCGATTCTACACCTGCTTTGATGCCCTCAGGATGCTTGAAGATCGCGCTTGCCGCAACGAAGATATCCGCACCCGCGGACGCAGCGGACGGGGCGGTCTCGGCTGTAATACCACCATCCACCTGAATCCTTGGTCTCGGTTCAATCTCGGCAAGTAAGGAATGGATTTGTTGTATCTTACTGAGAGAGGAGGGAATGAAAGTTTGACCAGCAAATCCGGGATTAACTGTCATCACAAGGATCAAATCAACGAGCGACAGGATATCGGTTAACGCGGAAACTGGTGTCTCGGGGTTTACAGCCACCCCAACACGCACACCAAGTTCACGGATAGTGGTTATCGTATGCTGTACATCTGGGCAGGCCTCGATGTGGACGGTTAGAGAACTAGCACCAGCGTCAGCAAAAACCTCAAGATATCGGTCCGGATTTTGGATCATTAGATGAACGTCTAATGGAAGATTCGTGATCCTTCGAACAGCCTCCACGAAGCTAGGTCCAAAGGTGATATTCGGTACAAAATGGCCGTCCATGACGTCGATTTGAATCCAATCGATCCCCGCATTCTCGAGTTCCAGTACCACATCTCCTATTCGTGTAAGGTCTGCACCGAGGATCGATGGGACAATGAGGTATTTTTTAGACATCCCGGCAATGATACCTGTGTAGAATTGAATTGACAAGGTGGCCTTCTCAGGCGGGGTTATAAGACCTACGAAACGAGTAATAACATGGTTCGTGCCCCTATATATCCGGTTTAATCCATGTCACCTGAGATATGTTCTTCTTCATTTCTCCGTCGCCAATTGCCCACATCCTGCATGTATGTCAACACCTTGGCGCATTCTGATTGTGCAGGGGATTTTGTGTTTGGTTAGGAAGTCATGAAAACTTTTTACACGTTCTCGCGAGGTAGCGCGACCTGCATAGCCTTGGGTTGGATTTAATGGGATGAGATTAACATGACAATTCAACCCTTGGATAAGCTTTACCAATGATTGCGCCTGGTCCAAGCCGTCGTTTACATCGTGAACCAACGCCCACTCGAATGTGAGTCGACGGCTGGTTTGCTGGACGTATTCTTTACACGAGGGGATGAGCTCATCCAAGGGGTATCGCCGATTGATCGGAACCAACGCAGAACGCAACTCATCTGTTGCTGCGTGTAAGGAGACAGCCAAGTTCACTTGATTGTTTTCTTGGGCGAATTGTTTGATCATTGGCACAATACCGATCGTTGAGATGGTGATCCGACGGGCACCAAACTTGAATCCTGTCGGATCATTTAAATTCTTGATCGCTTGCATTGTGGCTTGATAATTATGAAATGGCTCACCCATTCCCATAATCACTAGATTGGTCATCCGTTGATTTTCATTCGCCAAATAACGTGCGAAGTAAATGACCTGTTCCACGATCTCACCTGGCGTGAGGTTGCGTTCAAGACCCATTTGACCCGTGGCGCAAAATACACAACCCATCGCGCATCCGACTTGCGTAGATATACAAACCGTCTTTCGACGTTGGTAACGCATTAAAACAGCTTCAATCAGTTGATCATCGGGAAGAGCGAAGAGGACCTTCTCCGTGCTGCCGTCGTCGGATCGAGCCGTCGCTCGTATCTCCAAGGAGGTAAAGGTGACCGTCTCAGAGATTCGACGTTGCAAATCACGAGGAATATCCGTCATCTCCTCAGGATTATCTAGGAGTCTTTTATATGCATTTTGCCAGAGCTGACGCGCACGAAATGTGGGCTGACCAAGATCTTGGAGAAATTCAGTAAGGTCTTGGAGGGTCAATTCATAAAACGATATTCGCTTAGTCAAGAGATTTCCCCCATCAAAGCACGACTAAGCTGTGCTAAATCGTCGAACACATAATTCGGTTGTATGGGAGAAGAAGTAAGTGCGTCCCGTTGAGTCACGCCAGTGAGGATCAGTGCCGTCAGCATACCGGCTCGTTGACCACCGAGGATATCCGTCTCGAGACGATCGCCCACAGCAAGCGAATGTTCAGGCTCAGCTTGAAGGTGTGCAATAGCCTGTAAATAGAGGTGCGGCTCTGGTTTACCGATAATCATCGCCTTCACGCCTGTTGCCGTTTCAAGAGCGGCCAGTAATGCTCCGTTGCCTGGTACCAGACCACGCTCGACTGGAAAGGTCACATCCGGATTGGTGCCCAGGAACAAGGCTCCCGCCTGAATCGCCAACGCTGCCTCTGCTAACTGTTCCCATCTGATTTGACGGTCAAGGCCAACTACAACTGCCCGAGCGTCATTTGCGTCTTGACTGAGTGAAAAGCCTGCGTGAACAAGGGCGGTTTTCAAGGGATCTTCACCTATCGCATAGATCGAAGCCCCAGGTGGCAATTCCCGTCGGAGAAACTCGGCAGATGCCAGCCCAGAGGTGAGTACATTCTCCGTGGAGGCATGAATGCCCATGAACTCCAAACGACGACCTACTTGTTCCGGTGAGGTCGCTGCGTTGTTGGTGGCCAATACAAATGGGATCTTTCTTTCATCTAATATCTCGAAGAACTCGAGTGCACCTGGAAGGGCAGTTTGTCCGCGCCAAATTACGCCATCGAGATCTATGACCAAGGCTCGTATGTGTGAAAGGTCATCCATCGATATCTTCTCTCTTTTTGCTGCTGCTGAATTCGTCCTTTTTATGGTCCATCGTTCGCCTTCATAAATGATGAATGCATGCCCTGAATAAAATACCTTTGAGATGTATCGAGGGCCATATCTGGTGGTACGGGACGCAGCCCACACCCCAGATTTACCGGTCCTCCTCTCGCGGTTGACCTTCTTTCAATAGAGCCATAAATGCGTAGCTCATCATTCGCATGACTTATTTTAGAGATGTGTTGTCAAGCAGGAGATCAAGCGGCGTCGGGGAGGATTTCGTCCCCATAGGTTAGCTCTTGGCCGTGTTCATCGAGGAGCTTAGGGCGATTTTCGCCTGTGATGGCGTCCTCGTCAACGGTTACCTGTCGGATCTCGGGTCGTGACGGGATCTCGTACATGACGTCGAGTAAGGCGCCCTCGATAATAGCACGTAAGCCGCGAGCACCGGTTTCTCTATGGAGAGCCAACTCAGCAGCCCGGTCGAGGGACTCAGGGGTGAATTGTAGCTCGACATCGTCGATCTCTAATAGTCGCTGATACTGTCGTATGAGCGCGTTCCGTGGTCTAGTCAGTATCGCTCGTAGGGCTTCTACATCGAGAGGATCGACGCTGATCGTCACGGGTAAACGACCAACCAGCTCAGGGATCATACCAAAGCGCATTAAATCGTCAGGTGTGACGAGGCGTAGCAAAATGCTATCATCGATGTTTCGTGCATCATCACTAATTACAGTGCCGGGGAATCCTAACCGACCTTTACGACCGATCCGTTCAGCGATGATGTCGGGAAGACCGTCAAAGGTACCCCCACAGACGAAGAGAACGTCATTTGTGTCAACTTGAATGAACTCTTGTTGAGGATGCTTGCGCCCGCCTTGAGGCGGTACATTAACGACGGCACCTTCGATAATCTTTAATAAGGCTTGTTGGACGCCTTCGCCAGAAACATCACGAGTGATGCTTGGGTTATCGCCAGTCTTGCGGGCGGTTTTATCAATCTCGTCGATGTATACGATGCCTCGCTCGGCCCGCGGCACATTTAGATCAGCGGCTTGGAGTAACCGAAGGAGGATGTTTTCAACGTCCTCACCAACGTAACCCGCCTCGGTTAATGCAGTTGCATCTGCGATGCAGAAGGGGACCTCCAAGCTCTTCGCAAGGGTCTGAGCCAAGAGTGTTTTACCGCAACCGGTTGGCCCCATGAGGAGGATATTGGTCTTTTCCAGTTCCACATCGGTACGGCCACGATGCGCAATCCGCTTGTAATGATTATAGACCGCAACGGATAGGACCCGTTTTGCGTTTTCTTGACCGACGACATACTCGTCCAATTGAGAATAGATTTCCCGTGGTGAGAGCGGAGGTCGTCCGGAGGGCGTTATGCCAGGAGCAGACCAGGGACTCTCTCCCTCGAGGATGTCTTGGCACAGGTCAACGCATTCGTTGCAGATAAATACACCTTCGGGACCAGCGATTAAACGCTGCATTTCCCCCTCGTCCCGATTGCAAAATGAGCAACGGCGTATCTCTGGTGGTGTGGGTCGCGTAGGCGACATCTTATACTACTTGCTTTCCTTTTCTTCTTTCTCTTTCTTGTCGGAAGGATAAAGTACGTGATCGACGAGGCCGTACCCCTTCGCTGCCTCGCCGTCCATATAGAAATCACGTTCGGTGTCTGTCTCGATGGTTTCCAAGGTTTGGCCAGTATGTTTAACAAGTATAGTATTCAATTTTTCACGCAGGCGCAAGATCTCTTTAGCCTGGATCTCGATATCTGTCGCTTGACCTTGAGCTCCGCCAAGTGGTTGATGCAGGTGAATGGTCGCATGCGGAAGAGCGTATCGCATTTCCTGTGTGCCCGCGGAGAGCAGCACTGTTCCAAAGGAAGCGGTAACACCGACAGCTACAGTCGATATCGGGGCGCTGAGTTGCTGCATCGTGTCATAGATCGCCAAGCCGGCATAGATGCCTCCACCAGGACAGTTGATATACATTGCGATCTGTTTATCGGGATCCTCTCGGTCGAGATAGAGGAGTTGGGCGACCATGAGATTGGAAACTTGGTCATTAATCGGTGTACCGAGAAAGATGATACGTTCTCGTAGGAGCAAAGAATATATATCGTATGCTCGTTCCCCACGGCCAGTGGTCTCAATGACCATCGGGATAAGTGATCGAAGGCCCTTTTCAGTCATAATTCTTCTACTTACTCCTTCTCTAGATTCTCTAGATTGTCTTCTTCCGGTGTGCGTTCCTCTCGAGCAGCTTCGGTGGGTTCTGGTGAACGATCTGCTTCGCCTCGAGCGATGGCCACGATGCGTTTAATGGCCTTGTTGGTGAGAAGATCAAGAGAAAGGCGCCGCCGACCTATTGGATTATCAAATGACTTCCGAAGCTCCTCTGAATGTTCCTTGAATGGGGCAACGATGCGATCGATCTCAGAGTTGACTTCATCTTCACTTACCTCAATTTTCTCCATTTCTACTATTTTCCCTAAAACCAGCGCACGTGAGAGTCGTTTTCTCGCCCTAGGCTCTAACTCAGTGCGTAACTCCTCATCACTCTTCTTTTCGATCTTCAGATAATCATCCAGACTGAGGTTTTGCTCTTGCAGACTCCGTTCCAATTCCGTAACTAATTCATGAGTCTCTTCTTGTAGCATGAGAGGAGGGAAATGTATGCTGGCCCCTTCAACGGTAGCTTCGATGGCTTGCTGAGCGAATTCGGCTTCGGCTTCTTGTTGAGTGCGTTCCTGTAAGCTCTCCCGTAATTTTAAGCGTAAATCCAGCAGATCGTTATACTCCCCGATGTTACGCGCAAGGTCATCCGTCCATTCGGGCACGAAACGTGATTTAACTTCCAAGCACTTTATGTGGAAGTCAGCGATGAGATCGCGAAGCTCTTCGGAGGGGTAATCCTCAGGGAATGTATACTCGAAATCGCGTTCGTTCCCGATTTCGAGCCCCAGCAAATGCTCTGCTATCCCGGGTACGGGCCAGTCGGTATCTTCGGTTACGAGGATCTCGATTCCCTTATTGTCAAGAATTGTAGCGTTCTCATCATCCGGTGGCTCCCGTAAGTCGCCCTTAATATCAATAACCACGACATCAGATAATTGAACCGGTCGATCAACGGGTTCGATCAACGCCCGAGTTTGCCGCAACCTCTCCATGGCCTCATCTAATGTCTCGTCGGAGACCTCAGGCTCCTCATAAGGGAGGCGAAGCTCACGATAATCGCCCAAATCAACCTCTGGCAGAAGCGGAACGGTGTACCGCAGCACTAGCGGATCTCGGCTGACGACCTCGTTTAACGATCCCGGACCGTAGGGTTCGAGTTCGGATTGATCGAGAGCTTGTCGATAAATCTCTTGGCCAAGGTCATCCATTGTTTCTTGGAACACGACCTCCTCACCGAATTTTTGGACGACAATATTGTAAGGGGCTTTTCCCGGTCGAAACCCCGGTATTTTTGTCTCATGACTCAGGCGACGAGCGGTTGTACGCATCGCCGATTGTAAACGCTCGCCCGGCACCTCAACGGTGAGCTGTACCTCTCGGTCTTCAAGTTCTTCGGTTTCGATCTTCAACGTACCATACCTCCAAGGGCGCACCACAGGCGGGTGCGCATTGCACACTGCGCACTGATTTATGAAAGATCACATCAGGGATGGCTCAGGCGCAGGAGTGGGGAAGGAGGGATTTGAACCCTCACGCCCGTGGGCACGTGATCCTAAGTCACGCCTGTCTGCCAATTCCAGCACTTCCCCTGGTGCGCTGATTATATCTGGCGCTAAATGCGATGTAAAGTGGAGAGGATTTTCGTTTCTGAGCAGACCCTTTATCCCAACAAATGTTGGTGATTAACCCTCTCATTCTACTAAAGCAGATCGCAACTGGGCTAGATGGAGTACGTCATGCTCAGCAGCAATGTTCATGACTTCGATCAATGTGGTCGGCCCGAACAAGGAATGCCGAGCCGGGCGCGACCAATCCTCTGGATCGATCTGCTCCAAGATGGAGATCGTTTCCTGTCGCTCCTCGATAAATACAGATAATGCATTGGGACCCGATTGGCATATATAATCTCGTTCCTCTGCCCATCGGTCGGTATCAAATGATGAAAGGTGGGGATCAAGGTCGCTCAGAATGGTCCGCACCCGAGGGAGGTTGACCTCGGTTTCAACATCTCGTAAATGACAAACGATCTCGACGGGCGCCCATTCGCCGCTGTCGTTGCGACGGGTCCATATAGGGTCATTGAGATTCTTCGTCATACTGAGAAGAGCAGCGAGATTTCCTCGATGGTGTGCGAGGAGAACCTGAGGTTGGGTAGCGGATGAACCGTGTGAATGTTTTGGGACTTCTTCAAGCCACGGGATCGCATCTTCTAACGATCCGCCTGGGTACTCATTTGGAGAGGAAGCATGAACATGGAAGACCGCCATTCCCAAGGTCTTGGCGGGTTCGAGATCATTCTCAGGATCGTTCCCAATCATAACCGTCTCTTGAGATGATTTACCAAGTCGTCCTAAGATCTCTGCATAGTATTCAAGGCGCGGTTTGGAGAAGTGGAAATCCTCATAACTTGTAATTAATTTGTAATCGAAACGTTCAACGGATACTCCCGCCCACTCCAGACGTTGAACGATTGCTGTTCTGGGGAACAGAGGGCTGGTCGCGATAACAACTTCATGTCCAGCCTCAAATATTGTTTTCATGAATTGTTCGGATTCGGGAAAACGTGTGGTGATTGTCTCTAAAGAAGGGAACACAGTGGCATAAAAATCATCGATCTGAGTCCTCAGTTCTTCCTCGCTCACTCCTAAGGCAGGATAAAAGTGACCAGCGAAGGCTTGTTCCAGGTTGAGGGTCGGATCGAGATTATCCATCATCTTTCGAGTGCCGTTAAGTAACTCAGGGATCATCTGATCGGGAGGGATGAGGTCAGCGAGATGGGCACCCAGTTTCTGTAGGTAGAAAGGGAGGAAGGTTTCCATATCGTTGCCGAGGAGGGTGTTGTCAAGGTCGATGAGCAGGGTGGGGATCACTAGTCATCCTCTTGAGTCGTCATTGCGGGGAAATCGATGTGACACTGCCCGCAGCCGATTTCGGGTTCTCGAACAGTCTCACCCGATCGAGTGCAGTTCGCAGCGATTTCAACTCGTCGTCGGAGACCAAGCAATCCTGAAACCACCCGGGCTTCGAGCACCATATTGGGGCATGCGTTGGCTAAAACGATGCGAGGGATTCGACAACGAGCACAGAGGTCAGGTGAATAGGTTCCACCTCCAGGAGTGCTAGCAATGAGGCGACATTCCTGGTGGCTGCGACCTCGGTGGAAATCTTCATAATAATAGGGGCATTCGGTACCGGCAGGAGTTCGCATAGCCAACATGACTCTGTAGGGGTTATACGCGGGTCACATAATTACCAGAGCGGGTATCGACTCGAATGGTGTCTCCGCTTAGGACGAAGAGAGGCACTTGAACCTTGAGCCCTGTCTGAGTGGTAACAGATTTATTAGCGCCGGTGGCGGTATCACCTTTCACAGCCACCTCGGCTTCTTCGACCAAAAGATCAACGGTTGTTGGTAATTCGATATCTAAAGCTTCGCCCTGGTAAAAGGTGAGTTTTACTTCAAGCCCTTCAATTAAGTAATTCACCACATCATCGAGAAGCGTACCACTCACTGCAGGTTGCTCATAGGTCTCTGTATCCATGAAGTAATACAGATCGCCGTCTTGATACAGAAACTGAACTATGTGGTGGTCAAGTCTGATATCTTGTACTCGATCGCCAGAAAGAAAACTCTTTTCCATTACCCCGCCGCTGCGTAGATCGCGGAGCTTAGTTCGGATGGTTGCCTTCCCTCGTCCTGGTTTGTGATGCGAATATTCCAACACCTTGTAAAGATTGCCATCCAACTCAAAGGTTACTCCGCTACGCAGTTCATTGACATCGATCACGTTTAATCATCCTTTCGTAAGGTTGATGCGATTATAGCCTTGGCAGGTTAGCCTCGTCAATCACAAAGTAGACTCTCGTGGGTCATTAGATGTGTTCAACTGGGGAAATTTACTGGTGTTACCTGTTGATGAGTCTGTCGTTGGCAACGGGCGAGGCGCGCGGAGAAAATATGCTTTTTTTTGTTTGTAGGGGCGGTTCGCGAACCGCCCTTAGGCAAGATGTAACCGGTGAAGATGTCGTAGGGGCGCACGGCAGGGAAGATCACCCTGCATCTTCGACCGTGCGCCCCTAGATGTTAAGAATTAAGCTTCCCGCGAGCTTCAAGCTCGCGGGAAGCTGTAAGCTGTGTCCTTCTTCTCACGACTGCTCAAGAAGATCAGATACCTAACCACCTGGAGGCTGCGGTGGGTAAGTCTGCAAGATGTCCTTTGCGTATCGTGCAGCGTGGCAATGAAGTGATGAATGCTTCTCCATAATTCTTCGAGAGAATGCGGCGATCAAATACCGAAACGATCCCGCGATCTGATTTCGTCCGGATTAAGCGACCAAATCCCTGACGGAAACGCAAGATCGCTTCGGGAACGGTATATTCATAAAAGGGCGAATCGTATGTTTCCGATCGCGCGGCGACGATTGGATCACTCGGTACGCTAAAAGGTAACCGAACGATGACCAGGACGGAAAGGGCTTCCCCTGGTACATCGACGCCTTCCCAAAAAGATCGGGTGCCCAGGAGTACGGCCTGATCCGTTGTGCGGAAATTCTCTAGCAACGCATGGCGCGAGATACCAGCGCCTTGAACGAAGGTGTGGATTCCGTCTTTCGATAATGGTTCAGCAATGGCTTGAGCCGTCCGCCGCAGTTGTTCATTGGAGGTGAACAGCACCAACGTCCGCCCTCCAGTCTCGTGACATAACGCCAGCAAACCTCTTTCGACTGCACGTTGATATGCCTGTACATCTGATGGTTCTGGAATGTCATCGACCAAATACAAGAGTGTGGAGGACTCATAGTCGAAGGGGGATCCGAGAGCAAGTTCATCAGCATCATCGGAGTTGAGTCTACGACGAATGTGATCGAAATCGCCACCTGTGGTCAGTGTGGCCGAGGTCATCACGATCGATTCTTTCTCATGCCATAGATAGCGTTCGACAAGGGGACCAACCTCAAGCGGAGCAGCGTGGAGGGATAACCGCTCTAAGCCTATCTGTACTTCAAGCCAGTAAATGGTTTGAGGATCGGGCTCAAAAATCATGTGATTTAGATTGCTAAAAACTTCTTTAAGATCTCGAGCAATTATCCGTATGGCAATGGACAAATTCTCGCTGGTTTGTGAACCACTCTGCGCTAGTTCTTCCATGCCATCGCTGATCTCAATCAGTGCTTCAACAACGGTGGAGAGAGGGCCACGAAAATCCTCCCATGCGATTTCGACCTCGGACCACTCAGGCAAGGTGCGTGTTGAGGGGACGATCCGAAATTGATGTCCGTACGGTCCAATTGGTTCACCCTCACGACTTTGTGTCATGAAATTTAATAGGGTTTCAAAAGTCCGTTGTGCTAGGTGAAGGCAGTCGAGGGTTCGATCAGAGATTGTGGCAATGGCTTGCTCTACACGCGTGAAATCATCTGGATCGAGCTCAGCTCGCACGATCTCTAGAACTTGGGCGAGCAAACCTACATTCTGATTACCGAGATCCCTAAATAATTGTAAGACCTCGCGTTGATCGACTTGAAACCTCAAACCGTTGGTTGTGGCATCTTCGAGATGGTGGGCTTCGTCGACGATCAGGTATCGATATTCTGGGATGACCCGATTTCCCGTGGCGATATCAGCGAGTAATAAAGCATGGTTGACAATCACAACGTGAGCGCCCTCGGCTGCTAACCGGGCTTTGTAATATGGACAGCCGCCCCCAGTATGTTCGAGGCATGTCTCCAATGAGCATTCCTCTCCCTCGGCAGATAATCTTGACCAAATCATCTGTTCCCTGGGAAGGAGATTGATCTCATTTCGGTCCCCAGAACCTCCATGGTGTAACCATACAAGGATCTTGGCCAAAACGCGAATCTCATCTGCTGATCGGGCTCCAAGTTGGACCATGCCAATGAGGCGACGAGGGCAGAGGTAGTTCCTTCGTCCTTTAAGCACGGTGGCCCTGTAATCCTTACCTAACGTCTGGCAAAGATCCGGAATGTCTTTATGGATGAGCTGATCTTGGAGATTGATGGTGTTCGTGGAAATGATCACTCGCTCACCGTTTAAGGTTGCCCACGCGAAGGCAGGCACAAGATAGGCCATGGATTTCCCCGTTCCTGTCCCTGCTTCAACCAGTAAGTGCTGATTATTCGACAATGCTTCAGCCACCGCATGCGCCATGGTTATCTGCTGAGGTCGGTGCTCATAGGAGGCAAACTTTTGTGCGAAAGGTCCCCCTGGCTCAAGTAAGGAGGCGATTTCATCCACGTCCATAGGTTGGGGTTCTTCAACGGTTGTCAATGGCTCAGGAAAAGTTTCAGAGGGCTGGAAATAATCGTTGAGCTGGATCATGGGAGCAGTATCGAGTGTGGGAACTTGAGCATGGCGATCGACGATCGAATCAAAAGCCCATCCAGCACCCCATTCGATCTCGATCCCAAGCTGGGAGATCATCTCGACCAAATCATATGGAAGTTCTAAAGCTTTTTCATATAGCCGAAGAAACAAGCGGCGCGTTGTATGTGCATCGTCAAGCGCCCGATGTGTAATGCGAACTGGAATGCCTAACGATCCAGCTAATGCCGCCAAATTGTAGCGTCCAGCGGTAGGGAGCAAAACGGTGGCCATGTCGAGGGTATCAAGGCTTTGATTGTACGTGAACAGGCCCTGAGGCTGGAGGAACGCGAGATCGAATCTGATGTTGTGTCCTAGGATTGGAAGGTCTCCAACGAAATTCTCCAGATCCCCAAGCACTTGGGTTAAGCGGGGTGCGGCAGAGAGCATGTCGTCATTGATCCCCGTGAGCGCTACGATATAGGGGTCGAGAGGACGGCCAGGATTAACAAGGGTGCCCCACGTGTCCTCAGTACGTGAGCCGCGGAATTTAACGGCACCAATTTCTATGATCGTATCGCGCTTGGGATCTAGGCCGGTGGTTTCGAGATCTAATGCGATCAGTGGTTCCATCATCGAGGTGGGGGCATTATAGCACCAAGCTAATTCGGAGGTGATAGAATCCATTCATTCGAAGAGTGGATCCTTATCGTATGCAGGAAGTGGGTTAGAATGTGTAAGATGATGTACGCCCCCAGGTCGACTTATGTAGTTGATGAAGCATACGTATGATGAGGGATCTAAAGTCGCGATTAGAATTCTATATTATAAAGATGGGCAACGATCAAGATGCGGTGGGGTTGTCAAATATGAGTTGTGTAACCCGGTGAAATGGGTCCGATGACGAAACCAGACGTTAGTAATATGGATCTCGTCCAGCGGGCCAAATCGGATCCTGAAGCTTTCGGCGAACTTTACGAGAGGCATGTCCGTCGTATCTATAACTATATCTACTACCGTACGGGCAATCATCACGACGCCGAGGATTTGACAGCGCGTGTATTTCAGAGAGCGATGCTTCATGTTGCGAATTTTGAGGATCAGGGTGTGCCATTTTCTGCTTGGCTATACCGCATCGCCCATAATCTTGTGGCGAATTGGCACCGAGATCGTAGCCGTCGCCCTGTAGTTCCGCTGGAAGATCATATTGTTGGTAGTAAGGAGAGTTCACATCCGGAGGTTGAAGCGATCGTAGAAGAAGAGCGAGTTGTACTGTTGGCAGCGGTGAGACACTTACCGCCAGATCGACAACAATTGTTGATCCTGAAATTTGTCGAGCGGTTATCAAATGCAGAGATTGGGGAAATCATGGGCCGAACGGAAGGTGCAATAAAGAGCCTTTACCACCGCACATTGAACGCATTGCGCGATGAAATCTCCTTGATGGAAGGATAATCAACATTTATGAATTGGTGATAGTCCGTGGCGTAAGTCAATGATTTCGAGACTGGCTTGCCTCGTTATCGGGTGATTGAGGGATATGTAGAAGGAGAATGTAGTGGCTAGACGAGAACCGGTGAAACTGGAAAGGAAGGAGTTGGAGGCTTGGCTTGAACAAGTCTTGGTTCCGGTTGAACCGAATCCTCGCTTTCTGCGACGTCTTCGTGCTCGTCTAGTGACCTACCAAGGTGGTGGTCTCTTCTCTGGATGGATGATCGTGGTCGTTCTCGCAACCACACTATTGCTAGCGATTACAACCCTCGGATTGGTGATCAGGTTCATTCTTGTATGGCTAAACGTGCTTGGGATTCTCGATCGTAAACAACGCGAAACAACGGAGCCTGAAACGGTCTCAGTTTGATGGAGGGGAAGCCATTGGAAGATCCTGGTGGGGCGACTACCCGGTCGCCCTTTACTTTTTTTTAGAGAGGATTTTCCCATTTCCTCACCGGATTTTTTAGGGTCCGCGCGCGCGATCAATATCTCTTCCTGAACGACGTAGGGGCGGTTCGCGAACCGCCCCTATAACATTCCGGTGGTGAGTTTAATACCTAATACTCTTTCCAATACGGTAATTTGTTTTTACCAAAAAAGCTGTAAAGGCAATTCACGAATTACCCCTACCATAAGAAAATCCTGCCATGAGAAGCTGGGACAGTGATATCACCCAGATATTAGAAAAGTCCCCACTCGGCTGCGGCACTGTCCTCCATCATGCTTGGTTCCCACATCTCCATCCCGAGTTCGATCGTGGTAGAGAGCCTCGCGACCTCCTCGGCCTTAGCCCGTGCGCTCTCAAGTAATGCTGGACCGTATGGACAGAAAGGCGTCGTCAGAATCATTTTTACTTCGAGGCGATCATCATCCATCGAAACACCCCTAACCAATCCAAGTTCGATAATACTCATGCCCAATTCAGGGTCCAGAACCTGACGCAAGGCCTGACGGATCTCGTCGGCTTTGATTGGGTGTGTTGAATCGATTTCCCAGATCAGCTTCGATACGTCTTCGCTCATTCCGCCAGTTCTCCTTCAGGTAAGTGCACGACGAAGGAACAATGTGTATCTCCATCAGTGAGACAATTTACCCGCTCGAAGGGAAGGGAAAGCGTCTTGGCGATGAGTTCTTGATCGATAAAATTCACTTCAGGGTGGTGTTGAACGAGCTGCAAGTAGGGACAACTGAGTAATCGAATGATGACCTGATCACCTTGGAGTTCATACTCAGCATCAAATCCTTCGTTTGAGAGCATGGCCATCAACTTAGGAAGTCGTTCCTCCATTGGGAGGTGCTCATATGATCCAATGAAGTCATCAGCGATCGTGCTCGCCATACGAGAGAACAGAGATTTCACCCTTTCAGGAGACATCTCGTATTTGATTTCATCCAGCAAACGGTTGGTCAATTGAAAATAGCGGGTGGGGAAGAGTTCGATCCCTTCATCGGTGAGCGAGAACGCATGATGTGGGCGACCTACGCCATGACGAACCTCTTTGGTCGTGACGAGTCCCTCTGCCTGGAGTTGCGTCAGGTGATGTCGCACAGAGACAGGCGAGATGCCCACAACATCAGCCAACTCCTTCACTGTGCAATGCCCCTGTGTCCGAAGAGAACGCAGGATCGTTTCTCGCGTAGGGGATGTCATCGTTCTCGCAGTATACCCACAAGCTCACGATATGTCAATATTTAAGATATTTATCATTTATATACCTCTGAAGCAAGCTTCAAACCTCGAAGAGCAAGTGTGAATATTTAAGATATTTATCACAAATATTGACTAGTTTGAAGCTGCGTGCTATAATCCGCCTGGTATCCAGAAACTGGATTGTAAAGCTTATTGAGTTGGAGGCTGATTAATGTCTGCGACCTTAGAAATCCACGATCTTCACGTTGCTGTCGAGGGTAAAGAGATCCTAAAGGGTGTGAATCTAACAGTGAAGCGGGGAGAGATTCACGCACTGATGGGCCCAAACGGTACAGGTAAATCCACCCTCGCATATAGTTTGATGGGGCATCCAAAATATGAGGTCACGCAAGGTCGGATGATCTTAAAAGGCAAAGAATTGAATGATCTTGAGCCAGACGAACGCTCTCGTTTAGGTCTATTCCTCGCCTTCCAGTACCCGGTGGCAATCCCTGGGGTTTCGCTGGCTAATTTTCTGCGGATGGCGATCAACGCTCAACGTCGGGGGAGCAACCCGGATGACAAAGGTATTTCCATCCCTGTGTTCCGCGCAAAGTTGAAGGAGAAGATGGATCTCCTTCAGATGTCCCACGAATTTGCGGGAAGGTACTTGAACGAAGGATTCTCGGGTGGTGAAAAGAAACGCGCTGAAATCCTGCAGTTAGCAGCCCTTGAACCAGAGATCGCCGTGCTCGACGAGACCGATTCCGGGCTTGATATCGATGCGCTGCGAATTGTAGCGTCCGGCGTCAACACGCTCGCAGGCCCAGAGCTTGGCGTTCTGATCATCACACATTACCAACGCATTTTGAACTATATCAAACCTGATTTCGTCCACATTATGCTCGATGGGAAGATTGTTGAGTCTGCAGGTGCGGATCTGGCTGAGCATTTGGAAGAGCATGGTTACGATTGGATAAGAGAAAAGTATAACGGTAATCTTGTGGAGGTATAACCATGGCGGCTGAGTCGGATATTGAACGGCTTGAAGGGTTAGACAAGTATAAGTATGGTTTCAGCGACCCTGATGTCTCCGTTTTTAAGACCCGCAAGGGTCTTGACCGCGAAGTTGTAGAACAAATCTCACATATGAAAGGTGAACCGGAATGGATGCTCGAATTCCGGCTCAAAGCACTTCAGCACTTCGAGAAACGTCCGATGCCCACATGGGGTGGGGACCTGAGTAAGCTCAATCTCGACGATATCTACTACTATGTACGACCCGCCGAGAAGGAGGGACGTAGTTGGGACGAAGTCCCTGAGACGATCAAAGAGACTTTCAACCGTCTAGGTATCCCTGAAGCAGAGCAGAAGTTTCTAGCTGGTGTCGGAGCTCAATACGAATCGGAGATGGTCTACCACAGTGTGCAGAAACATCTCGAAGAACAGGGTGTGATCTTTGTCAGCATTGAAGACGGTCTCCGTCAGCATGAGGAGTTGTTCCGAGAATACTTCGGTAAAGTTATCCCATACACCGATAATAAGTTCGCCGCCTTGAACAGTGCTGTGTGGTCTGGTGGTTCTTTCGTCTACGTCCCACCAGGGACTACTGTAAACTTACCTCTCCAAGCCTACTTTCGCTTGAATGTTGCCAACATCGGGCAATTCGAGCGTACCATCATCATCGTCGATGAGGGCGCTCAGGTACACTATGTGGAGGGGTGCACAGCGCCTACTTATACCACTGATTCCTTTCACAGCGGTGTGATCGAGATTATCGTTAAAAGGGGCGCTCGTTGTCGCTATACCACGATCCAAAATTGGTCGATTAACGTTTACAACTTGGTTACCCAACGGGCGATGGTACATGAGAATGCCACGATGGAGTGGGTGGATGCCAACCTCGGTAGCCAACTAACGATGAAATACCCTTCCTGCTATCTCGTCGGGGAGGGGGCACACGGTGAGATCCTCTCGATGGCTTTCGCAGCCGAAGGGCAACACCAGGACGCTGGCGGCAAGGTTATCCACGCCGCGCCTCATACAACAAGCAAGATCACATCCAAATCCATAAGCAAGGGAAGTGGAAGAGCTTCCTACCGCGGGTTACTCAAGGTATATAAAGACGCGGTGGGAGCGAAATCGAATGTTGTTTGCGACGCGTTGCTTCTTGATCCACAGTCTCGCTCCGATACCTATCCATACATCGAGATCGATGAAGACGATGTAACCATAGGCCACGAGGCATCGGTCAGCAAAGTAGGCGAGCAGCAACTTTTCTACCTCATGAGTCGTGGGTTGAATGAGGAGGAGGCCACTACGATGGTCGTCTCGGGGTTCATCGAACCGTTGGTGAAGGAACTCCCGATGGAATATGCCGTAGAGATGAACCGCTTAATTCAACTTCAGATGGAAGGATCCATCGGCTAGATTAACGAACGAGGATCTTAATGCCACCCATGTTTATTGATGGTTTGTAGAGGATAACTCGAGTATGAGTCAAAGCACCATCATTCGTCCCAGGCGGAAAATTCAGCCTAAGGTCACCCCTGAATTCTCATTTACAGAGGCTGATGTCGTACAGGCTTCTACGCGTTTAAAAGAACCTGCTTGGTTGGCAAATCGGCGCCTCAATGCCTGGGAGCTCTATCGTAGCTTACCGATGCCTACTACGAAGGACGAGCCCTGGCGCCGAACCGATATCAGACGCCTTCCTGCAAATGAGTTGGTTATAAAGCCTGCGGAGGCGCTCCCTGTCGATTCAAAGCTGCACAAGCCCCTGGTGAGCGAGGCCGACGAATGGGTGCTGACGATTAGTCCAGGCCATCCACCGATCCTAAAAGGGGATCGGAAACTGCGGGAACTCGGTGTTATCGCGGTTGATTGGGCCACAGCCGTGAGAGAACATCAGGAAATCCTGAAGGATTACTTAGGAAAGATCGTTCCAGACGAGGATGGAAAATTTTCGGCTCTGGCGTCCGCCATGGCTGAATTCGGTGTTCTCCTCTATGTGCCTCCAGGTATCGAGATTGAAAAACCCTTACACTCGATCTTCTGGGCTCCTGGAACCCAGGCGGCCTATTTCAGTCGTTTATTAATAATCATCGGGGAGGGGTCCTCGGTCACGTACGTACACGAAACCGCTTCTCCGACATCCTCCGATGGCTCTTCCGTACACGCTGGTATTGTCGAGATAGATCTTGCAAAGCAAGCTAAATTTAACTTTATCGAGTTCCAGAATCTCGGCCAGCATGTGTGGAATTTCACCCATGAGAGAGCACATGTAGGACGTCAGGCACGGCTGGATTGGGTCTATGGTGGTATTGGCAGCCATCTGACCAAGAATTTCACAGAATTCGATCTGCTTGCCGAGGGTGCTGAAGGTCGGATGTCTGCGTTCTATTTTGCTGATAATGTACAGCATCTTGATCATGATACACAACAAAACCATCTCGCACCCAATACAACCAGCGATTTGCTTTTCAAAGGTGCCTTATTGGACCGCAGTCGATCGGTATGGCAAGGGATGATCTACGTTGCCCCTGCTGCCCAGATGACGGATGGTTATCAGGCGAATCGGAATTTGATTCTTAGCAAACAAGCACGAGCGGATTCAATCCCTGGTTTGGAAATTTTGGCTGATGATGTCCGTTGTACACATGGAGCGACAGTTGGACAGTTAGAGGAAGAATCGATCTTCTACCTGATGTCCCGTGGTTTACCTCGTCGTGATGCGAAACGGATGATGATTGAAGGTTTTTTCGCGGCGGTCTTGGAGCGTGTTCCATTCGAGAGCGTACGAGACCGATTTCAAGGTATGATAGAGAATAAACTGAGTAAGGTTTAGCCATCGGCGAACCTCTCAGTTTTGAATTAACATTTGGGAGAGAACATTGGCAAAGGAAAGTATCAATTCGCCGGCAGTGAAAAAAGTCCACCGTAAACCGTACCAGGCTGGTGATAGGGTGGATATCTACTGCGATCATAATCAGGACGGCGTTCGGGTCCGCGACTGGCTTAGTGGGGTGGTCGTACAAGCGGATCGGAAAATGGTGGCCGTCCAGTTTCTTGAAGACGTTTACCTCACGAACGGCTGGATGGTGCCGGATCGGGTATTGTGGTGTCTGCAAAACAGTGACACCATAAGACCTACTGCACGACGTCGTTCACGCCCCAAAAGAAAATAACCTCGGAGACCAATTATGCACATCGACCCTGACCTCGCTGTGCTGGACATCGAACATGTGCGGGGCCAATTTCCCATCTTATCACGGGAGATCAAACCTGGTGTGCCGCTGATTTACCTGGACTCAGCGGCTACATCCCAGAAGCCGCGTCAGGTGATCGAGGCGATGTCGACATATTATGAGCGCCATAACGCCAACGTCCATCGAGGCATCCATCTCCTGGCTGAGGAAGCCACAACCTCCTTCGAATCCTCTCGTGAAAAGGTGGCGGAATTCATCGGGGCGGAATCTGCGCGCCAAGTGATCTTCACGCGCAACACGACGGAAGCCATCAACCTGGTAGCTTACTCTTGGGCTCGAGCGAATCTGGATACAGGTGACCTGATCGTGCTAACTGAAATGGAGCACCATTCGAACATGGTGCCCTGGCAGATTCTTGCCGAAGAGCGTGGGGTCCGTTTAGCTTTTATTACCGTCACCGAAGATGGACTGCTCGATCTTAGTTCATTCCACGACTTGCTGGAAGAAAAACCACGCCTGGTCGCGTTCACGCATATGTCGAACATGTTGGGTACAATCAATCCGGTGAAAGAGATGACACGCTTAGCCCAGGACTCCGGTTCGGTGGTTCTCATCGATGGTGCACAAGCGGTGCCGCACCTCCCTGTGAATGTTTTGGACATCGGCGCTGATTTCTATGCCTTCTCTGCACACAAGATGTGTGGGCCGACGGGCATCGGCGTGCTTTATGGAAGAGAGGATTTGTTGGAGGAGATGCCGCCCTTCCTCGGTGGCGGGGACATGATCAAACGTGTCCAGCTAGAGTCATTCACGACAAACGATCTCCCTTATAAGTTCGAAGCAGGTACTCCACCCATCGCCGAGGGAATCGGCTTGGGTGCTGCGATTGATTTCTTAACCTCGATCGGTATGCAAGCTGTTCATCAACATGAGAAGCTGCTGATTGGACGGATGCTGGATCGTCTGGACGAGGTCCCTGGGGTCAAGGTTTATGGTCCGAGCGTTAACCACAAAGGTGGAGTAGCCTCGTTTTCGTTTGAGGGCATTCATCCGCATGATGTGGCCCAGATTCTCGATTCTCAAGGGATCGCAGTGCGGGCTGGCCATCATTGTGCGATGCCTATCCATGAAAAATTTGGGCTGCCAGCGACAACGCGCGCCTCTTTTTACTTGTATAACACAGTGGAAGAAGTTGATTCACTGATCGAGGGTTTGTATAAAGTAAAGGAGATCTTTAATTAATTCGACCTGAACAAAGGCCATCATCCTGAGCCCTGTCATACGTGTCCTGAGCGTTTTCGGTAGGCTCGTAGAAGGATCATTGAACGGTTGTCATGCGATGATGGCACGTCGCTTCCATAACCCTGGGTGAGATCCGGATTGTAGTTGGATGGGTTGAAACAAGTCGAGCAGATTAATTTATTTTCGATTCATCAACCATGCGGATTAGGTTTGTTGTCATGATCATCGGGTATCATTAGGAAGTCTTTCGCAAGCTAAAATCAAGAACAAGGATGCGTACATGGATGACCTGTATCGTGAGCAAATCATCGATCGATATAAATATCCCCTCAAGAAAGGTACCCTGGAACCGAACGATTTCTCCTATGAAGACGATAACCCATTGTGCGGTGACCGAATTCGGATCGATGTGCGTATCGATAATAATGAATTTGTCACGGAAGCTGCATTCTCTGGCACGGGCTGCGCTATCTCGCAGGCTTCAGCGGATCTGTTGATGGAATCCATCATCGGGATGAAACTCGATGAAGTAAAGGCGTTGACAAAGGAAGACATTATGGAGTTGTTGGGGATTCAACTTGGACCCGTACGTCTGAAATGCGCATTGTTATCGTTAAAGGTCCTCAAAGCTGGCGTGTATGGCCTCGATGAGCTGGAGGAGGAACTGGCTCAGATATAAACTATTGAGTGATGAGCGGGAATATATTTTAGGTGGGATGGATGTTCAACTACCATGACCTCGAGGAAGATCAAGTGGCATTTGTGACCGTCGCGTCGATTAACGAGCTGGCGGAAGGGGAGAGGTTGATCTTTGAGATCGACGACGTGCCGGTTGCCTTGTTCAACCTCGGTGGTCACTACTATGCCATCGCGGACCTCTGTTCACACGACGATGGTCCCGTAGCGGAAGGGGAGTTGGAGGGGTTGGAGATCGTTTGCCCTCGCCATGGCGCACGCTTCAATATCGAAACCGGGGAAGCATTGACGTTGCCAGCGGTAGTGGATATCCCGGTTTACCCGGTGCGGGTGATGGGGGATGATATCCAGATAGGAATTCCTATTGAGGAAGATTGAGATCTACGGATAAGCCGTTACTTGATTATCCCGCCAGCCTCATCTGCGCGGGTTTTTTTTCGAGTTATACCGAGCAAAGTCGAGGGGTTCGCCCCGAATGACATTCATAAGGGTAGGGGCGTATGGCCATACGCCCCTACAACATCCAATAAAAGGTATCCTTCCGAGCGCTAGTAGGCGCGCCGTCTTGCACCGGCTTGCCGCCGGCTGAAACTGCCCTTTGTTTTTATCGATATCTCGCGGTACGAACAGTAAATTGCCCTTACATCGACAATAAGCCCTTTGTCTTGGATGTATCGAGGCTAAAAGCTTCAGCTTGATGATTCCTCATCGCTGGTGTTGGGAGTCAATCCTGAACGTCCATTTAGCTTAACACTCAAACATGCGTTTCTCATATGAAGAAACCTGATAAATCTCCTGACATCCTATTCATTTTAATGTATCATTGTGCGGATGCTCTGCGCCGTGCCCGCGGACGTAGCGGACGCGGCGCGGGTCATATGTCATAGTAATTATTTCTTCTCAGGAGGGATTGAACGATGTCGCAAAAGTGGGTGTATCTCTTCGACGAGGTCGAAGAGGCGGAAGAAAAAGCTAAAAGTTGGGAAGGCGTCCGAGCGTTGCTCGGAGGCAAGGGTGCCAATCTGGCCGAGATGACCCGTATCAACGTACCCGTACCACCGGGATTCACAGTTACGACGGAAGCCTGCAACGCGTATTTAGCGGCCGGTGATGCATTCCCCGAAGGCATGTGGGAACAAGAACTGGAAGCCCTGAGAGCGGTGGAAGAGAAGACGGGTAAGAAATTCGGCAATCCGAAAAACCCGTTGCTTGTCTCTAGCCGGTCGGGAGCTAAATTCTCCATGCCCGGCATGATGGACACGGTATTGAACATTGGCCTGAATGACGAGACAGCGCAAGGTATGATCGAATTGACCGGCGATCCACGTTTCGTTTATGACTCCTACCGACGCTTGGTCCAGATGTTTGGCGCGGTGGTTATGGATGTTCCGGACGAACCCTTCGAGGAGGTTATCACCAAGTACCGCGAGAAGCGCGGCGTCAAGATCGACGCTGAGCTCACCGCAGAGGATTGGATGGCGATCACTGAAGAGTTTAAGAAGATTGTGAAAGAACATACCGGGAAGAACTTTCCTCTGGATCCTTACGAGCAGCTCCGCATGGCAACGGAAGCGGTCTTCAAATCCTGGAACGGTAAACGCGCGGTGGACTATCGCAACGCGGCCGGCATCTCACACAGTTTGGGGACCGGAGTCAATATCCAAACCATGGTCTTCGGCAACATGGGCGACGATTCTGGTACAGGCGTGGCGACATCTCGCAATGTCTCAACAGGGGAGAAGGATATCGAAGGAGACTACTTGATCAACGCCCAGGGTGAGGATGTGGTTGCGGGAATCCGACTGACCAAACCGATCGCTGAGCTCAAGAAGGATATGCCCGAGATCTATTCCGAATTCGAGGACATCAACCAGGTCCTTGAGAAGCACTATCGCGAAGTACAAGATGTCGAGTTCACTATCGAGCTTGGTAAGCTCTGGATGCTACAGACCCGTGACAGCAAGCGTACAGCCCAAGCGGCAGTGCGCATAGCCGTCGATTTGGCGGAAGAGGGGTTGATCACACGGCAAGAGGCCGTGCTGCGGGTGTCGCCGGATCAGGTGGATTTCTTCCTCCATCCGCAATTTGAGCCCGTGGCAAAGAAAAAAGCTGCTGATGAGGGGAAGAAGATCGCCACTGGCCTGAACGTTTCCCCAGGCGCCGCAGTAGGACAGATCGCTTTCGACGCTGATTTGGCCGCTAGGTGGGCTAAGGAAGAGGGTTATCAGGTCATCATGGTTCGTCCTGAGACCAAGCCCGACGATGTGCACGGTATGCTGGCTGCGAAGGGGATACTCACCAGTCGCGGTGGCCGGACCAGCCACGCAGCTTTGGTGGCACGACAGTTTGGCAAACCAGCGGTCGTTGGCGTGGCCGCACTAGAGATCGACCTGGAGAAGCGACAGATGTCCGTGGATGGGCGTACGATCAAGGAGGGCGACTGGATCTCGATCGACGGCACCGAAGGGGAGGTATTCCTAGGGCAGCTCGAGACCATGGTGCCCGATATCAACGACCTCTATCTGATCAAGCTCCTATCCTGGGCAGACGAGTTCCGTCGCTTGGGTGTATGGGCCAATGCTGACTATCCGCGTGATGCTCAACGGGCTCGCGATTACGGTGCGCAGGGCATCGGCCTCTGCCGCACCGAGCATATGTTTTTCGAGACCGAGCGTCTACCTTACGTCCAGCAGATGATCCTCGCCAAGACGGAGGAGGAGAGAGAAGCGGCTCTGGAGACGCTGCTACCTTTTCAGCGCTCCGATTTCGAGGGATTGTTCCGGGTGATGGATGGGTTGCCGGTCATCATCCGATTGATCGACCCGCCGTTGCACGAGTTCCTCCCCAGTCATGATGAGCTGCTTGTTGAGGTCACCGAGTTGCGAATCAGGGGGGATGATCCTGAGTCGTTAGCTGATAAAGAGAAGATGCTGGCGGCGGTGGAATCGATGCGCGAAGCCAACCCCATGTTGGGCTTGCGCGGTGTACGATTGGGTATTCACATGCCAGGTGTGACCAAGATGCAGGTCAGGGCAGTCTTCGAAGCTGCGTGCAAAGTTGCGAAGGAAGGTGTTGTCGTCATTCCTGAGGTGATGATCCCACTGACCAGCCATGTGAACGAGCTGAAAGATCAACAGGCAGCGCTGGAAGAGGTGGCCAAGCATGTGATGGAGGAGCAGGGGATCGAAGTTGAGTACAAGTTTGGGACGATGATCGAGATCCCACGTGCAGCATTGACAGCCAGGGAAATCGCTCAGTATGCTCAATTCTTCTCGTTCGGAACCAACGATTTGACCCAGACCACCTTCGGCATCAGCCGTGATGACGCTGAAGCTGGGTTCCTCATCGAATACATCGAAAAGCAGATCTTACCCGGGAACCCGTTCCAGTCCATTGACGGTGATGGTGTGGGTAGGCTGATGCGCTTGGCGACGGATGAGGGCCGCGAGACCCGCCCGGATTTGGAGGTGGGCATCTGTGGAGAGCACGGTGGCGATCCAGATTCCATCCTGTTATGCCATAAGTATGGTTTGAACTATGTCAGTTGCTCTCCCTTCAGGGTACCGGTAGCGCGTCTTGCGGCGGCGCATGCATCGTTGAAGGAATAGGGTTTAAACTACATCTTGGTTAGATGAAATCAGGGCGCACGGATTTCCGTGCGCCCATTTTTTTTTAACGACACCAGAGGGGAGAATGAGGGTTGATGGGCGAATATGATGCGCATAGCCATACAAGATTGGATTTTCTATATGTTATAGCTGTAGAGCTAGGCCATCTAAGCTTGTCATATATGGTTGGATAACTTCTTCGGAGGAGCAGAACATTTGGATTCTCCTGATTGATGTCTCAATCAATTTGCTATATGCTAATCGTGAAGAGGCTGGAGGAATTCCGGTTTCCACTCCCCCTAAGCAGCAAAAGCGGAATCCATTCCACAAAATAGACAGAGCAGCACATTAAAGTAAAGAATTCCTGAAAAATCACTCTAGGAGGTGATACAAGGAAACCTTTTCGGTTAGCTAATGTTCTGTACCTCTAGCCATCACACCGGTGGAAGAAACATGTCAATCGGACCATCGTGAAAAGTTCAAGAACGAATCCTAGACGCGTTTGTGCCTCCCATCCAGTTATTGCGTGGGGATGCGGTCTTACCCTTGCCCTCCGGATCGGACTGGGCTTGGTCATGGGTACAGCGTGGCTCGTGGTTCAGCGACATTTACCCGAAATACTTGATCCTTCAGTCTACGGTCAGTTACGCATGCCGACATCGAATGTGGGTAACTTCTTCATAGGGGTCTGGCCGAGGTGGGACGCAGTCCATCACCTCAATCTCGCTATGGGGGGGTACTTCGCTAGCTCACCGGGCGAATCGGTCTTCTATCCCTTGTATGCCGGTCTAACATGGCTCCTAGCGCTTGTCTTAGGTGGAAGGTACATCGAAGCCGGGCTCTTACTCTCAACTATCACAGCAGCCGCAGTGTTTGTGTTCCTTATCCTCATTGGGGATCACCTCTTTGGAGACGAATCAGGGAAATGGGCAGCCATCAGTCTCGCTGCTTATCCTACTGCCGTTTTCCTGATCGCTCCTTTTACGGAGGCCTTATTCCTCGCGTTGACTCTCTCGGCCATCTATCTTGCTTACCTTGGTCGGTGGTGGCCAGCCGCTGTATCTGCATTCCTAGCAAGCCTTGCCCGCGGACCCGGACTCACCCTATCTCTTCCCTTGGCGATCTTGGCCATCAGGCAGTGGGATTCCACCCATCGACCCATACGCTTCCAAGCTGTCTCCGTCCTCGTGGCTGTTGCTGCTCCTCTCGTTGGTGGTGTTTCCTTCCTCGCCTGGAGATCCATTGCAGGTTTTCCTTCGATGAGTGAAACCCTAAGACAGTACACCGGTACGACCTTCGTCGACCCCCTAACTGGGATCGTTACCGCTCTTCGCCAGTGGATCACGATTCTCGATCTACCCACGACCCTGGATACACTTTCCGCACTGCTCTTCCTCGCCGTCACGGTAGTGATGGCCTTCAACCCCCGCTGGAGAAAAATCGAGCTCCTTGCATACATGCTTGTCAACATTGGCTTCCTACTTTCCCGCAGGACGGAGAACGCAACATCCCTGAAGTCAATATCTCGATATGTACTGGTACTCTTCCCGGCATTCCTCGTTGCTGGTGACTACCTGAAACAAGCTCGATCAGCGACCAGATTCCTCTATCTTGTTATCAGCTCTTCTCTTCTTATCGTTCTAAGCGCGCTTTATGCCCTCTGGTTCTTCCTGGGATAGCGGCTCAATTTAACTCACAGAACAACTTGCAGCAACAGACCCGGCTGGTGGATGGAAAGTGGGAACTTGTCTTGCCTGCCAAGTTGCCGTAGAGTAATGCTTGAGATCCGGGACCCGTCGGGAAGTTGAGTTAGTCGCATTTAGGCCGCTCGATCCTAAAAATACCAACTGAACACCTTTCCCGGTTCCAAGAAATGCATGCTATCCAGAATATCAGGGACTAGACCAATGACAATGAATCGCTTTATTCTCGTCTCTCTCGCCATTGTAGGGATTTGCCTCCTCCTCGTCTATCTCCTCATCAAACGTCGCAAAACGATCTTCGCCGTATTGATGGGTCTTATCACCATAGGGGCTTACCAAGTTTACCTTCATCGTTCCTTGGCTTTATCCATCCGAGCCTGTATTGAGCGAGCTTGTACATCTATAGGTCTTCCGCATGACTGTCTTGAAGCTGAATTCGGTTGTACAGAATGGAGTGGAATCTCTGTCTTCATCTTTATTATCACAGGGATTGTCCAGGTGATCATATTTACAGTGGGTACCGGAATCATGGCCTTCCTGGGGGCAAGAAAGAAAGGGGATGCGACACATCCGTCGGAAGCCCCCCCCATTTCTCGGGCGACATAGCGTCTAGTTGCACCGCACAGAACAGGGGATCTTCGATGGGCGACCGGGGATCATGTCCAGTTAAGCCGGATGAACGATCATGCGGGACGGAAGGTGTGGGGGGAATTTCAGTAAAGAAAGTAAGATAGGAGTGGGGAGAAAGTAAGCCGATCTAGCGTACCTGAGCACCTCAGGTCGAGACCATTAGTACCCCGTGTACATGAACATAAAATGAGAAAGCTATTCGGTGAAAAATTGTAATGAAACATCTTCCAACACTTGACGCTCATGGGCATTTGGCGATAGATCATTCTTCTGATGATTTGACCAACTCGGGTTTCGTTCTTGCTATGACGCTATCTCTTGAAGAAGCGACAAAAGCCCTTGAACGTCAGGAACCACGAATCGCTTGGGGAGTTGGGTGTTATCCGCGCAGAGCAGTATCTCAAGAAGCATTCGATATAGGAGAATTTCGTGAACTGGTAGAAAGGTCGGCAATTGTTGGTGAGGTTGGATTAGATACCGGTTCACGTGTCCCGATTGAGAAACAGATACATACTTTTCGGCAAGTGTTGGAAGTAATCACGGATCACCCACGGTTTGTAAGTATCCACAGCTATCGCGCCACTCGATTGGTACTAGACGAATTACGCCGGATACCCATTTCCACTCCTGTGTTGCATTGGTGGACTGGAAGCGCAGATGAAACCTCTGAAGCGGTGGAACTAGGATGTTATTTTTCCATTCATTCAGCAATCGCAAGGCATTCGAAATTCCGTACACGAGTACCACAAGAGCGAATACTGGTAGAAAGTGACCACGGCTATGCTGATCCTCCTGCTGCTATCCCTTGCAGGATCGAATGGGTAGAGCATTTGGTCGCTCAACAGCTAGGTATTCATGTCAAGGAAACCCGAAGGTTGGTTTGGCGAAATCTTGCTGCGATAATTCAAGAAACTCGAACAATGGATCTATTATCTACGTTATTCATCAAAACCATTCGGGAAGAAATGATACAGGATAATTCTTGAATAACTTCTGAAAGACAACACCCGCTGCAGTGGATTAGGTTGTTTCCAGGTGTTTAACGAGGACCTCATATCTAGAGTGGAGCCAACCTAATATTGGTAACCTTACCCAGTCCCCTGACTGCTAAGTGTGCTCGATCGGCACATGTAACTCTTATGCTCAGTTGCCAATAGAATATTTGATATAGTGTGACTCCAGTTGATTTGATAAGACCATTATAATAAGCGCATCTATGCAGACAGAAAGGACAAAACACCGTGGAACAATCGGATCGTAATGTACTAATCGCCCTTCCTATTGTCATTCTGGTCGGTCTGGGGGTCGCTTTAGCTGGCAGCCAAGGTGGCGCATCAGCCTTCGGGATCCCGATCTTCGCACTATCTGTCGGACTGGCTTTCCTGATCAACTGGTTGGCTTTTATCCCAGCTTACTTGTTGCAGACCGAAAAATTTTTCGACCTCACGGGCAGCATCACCTATATCTCAGTGACAATCATCGCGGTGCTGCTCAGCCCGGTAATTGATGGTCGGTCGATCCTGCTCCTGACGCTTGTTTTGATCTGGGCAGCCCGCCTGGGCACCTTCTTGTTCCGCCGTATCCAGAAAGCAGGGAAAGACGCCCGTTTTGATGAGCTCAAAACCTCCTTCATCCGCTTCCTCAGCACCTGGACCCTACAGGGATTGTGGGTGACCTTCACGCTGGCTGCCGCATTGGCTGCCATCACCTCGAACATCCGCAAAGAATTGAGCTTGTTTGCCCTGATTGGCACCCTGATCTGGGTATTTGGTTTCGCTTTCGAAGTTATAGCCGACAGCCAGAAAAGCCGCTTCCGAGCGAACCCTGAGAACCAAGGGAGATTTATTAACACCGGTCTGTGGTCCAGATCCCGACACCCCAACTATTTCGGCGAGATCGTGCTATGGATTGGTGTAGCGGTCATCGCCCTGCCCATCCTGCGTGGGTGGCAGTGGATCACCCTGGTTTCGCCCGTCTTTGTCACCCTGTTACTTACCCGAATCAGCGGGGTTCCCATGCTGGAGAAAAGGGCTGATGAAAAATGGGGAGGCCAGGAGGACTACGAGGCCTATAAAGAACAGACCCCGGTTCTGATCCCCCGACCTTGATTCTAATTCACGCGATCAGTTTGATCGCAGATACAAGGAATTGAGTAAAGACGCATACTATCACAACCTGATTAGCCGTCTCAACCTAGATATATTAGGAATTGAAACGACATCCGATGAATCAAATTGTTCACAAAGTTGCGGCCTATATTACCTGTAATCATCGGCTACACGTCTTTTCACATGTCGATTTTCCTGAGGCGGGTATACAGGTCCCAGCAGGCACAGTCGGAGAAGGTGAGTCCTTCGATGAGGCTGTATTACGGGAAGCATATGAGGAAACGGGTTTAACTGACTTAACTATTGAATCATTCCTGGGGACCTGCGTCTACAATATGCTTCCGGTCACCGGTAAGCATATTGATGTGCATCGGCATTATTACCATTTATCGATACCTGGACCTATTGAAAGTAAGCGATGGCAACATTGGGAGACAAGCCCTTCGGAAGGAGGGACAGAGCCAATCTTGTTTGAATTGTATTGGGTAGATTTTCCAGATGAGGTCCCCGAGTTATCAGGAGAACTTGGGGATTTGCTCGATAAACTTATTATCGATGCCTAACGTCTTCCTAGATCGGCTCGGTAAACATACTGAGAGGATAGTTTTCCAAGACCGTTTAGTTCGCAGCTTTTAGGTCACCCTTTGGGAGTAGTTACCTTGGGAAGGTTTATCGAAAATAATGATGCTCAAGAGGGTATGATCTGCATTTCGGCAGGTGCGTTTCTATATGGTGAGCGGAAGGAAAAGCGCGAACTGCCAGAATTCTGGATAGCCAGAGCACCTGTGACCAATGCTGAGTATGCCCAGTTTGTGATTGCCACAGAGTATGAACCACCGAACCATTGGGAAGCAGGGATTCCACCTGATGAGATTTTGGACCACCCGGTGACTCAAGTTTCTTGTTATGAGGCTGTGGCTTACGCGGAGTGGGTAGGCAAACGATTACCTACCGAGGAGGAATGGGAGAAGGCTGCCCGTGGCATTGAAGGGTGGGCGTATCCATGGGGGGAATGGGAAGAGGGGCGCTGTAATATGAAAGAGGTTGGTGTAGGAACCACTACACCAGTGGGACAGTATTCACCAGAGGGTGATAGCCCATATGGTTGTGTGGATATGGCGGGGAATGTCTTCGAGTGGACGGCGAGCATGGACGGCAAGTATCAAATCTTGCGTGGTGGGGCATATAATCATGGGCAGGACCTTGCCCATAGTACATTCCGCATAAGACACAAGCCTAGCTATCGATACAGGAATATTGGATTTCGGTTAGGGAGTACGATGGGCGGGGCGAAATGAAAGTCTCGGGGGAATGTGGGGTGCAAGTAAGCAAAACATCCCTGTTCCTTGATCGGGTATAAGGTTGCTTTAGCACTCGCTGAAGTTGACCTGGCTATCAGGTGTTATTCCCGCTTTATACCTATTTTTTGGCTGAATAGGTGGGTAAGTGAACGATCACTTGGTAAATTATGTAGTGATCTTCGAGTCGTTTATCCGAGGATCTGCACAAACACGGATGTTTATTGGAGTTTTGAGATCTCATGACCTATAAAAGCATTGTCGTGACGAAACGAGGGGGCTTGGATGCTTTGCAAATCATCGATAATGAACTGCGAGACCCTTTAGTAGGAGAGGTCCGAATTAGAATCCTGGCTACTCCAGTGTGTCAAGATGATATTGCAGTCAGGGTTGGCAACAGGCCATTTCTGGCAAAGGTTCCATTTGTGCCAGGTTATTCCATCCTAGGTGTGGTAAATGCGATTGGCGAGGGCGTTACTAATGTTGTCACAGGAGATTTCGTGGCGGCGTTGACAAATTTCGGAGGTCACGCCGAGTATATTTTCCTTGCAGAGGATCAACTGGTTAAGGTCCCAAGCAACCTGGATCCAGCAGAAGCGGTTGTGCTTATCTTAAATTTTCTCGTTGCCTATCAAATACTGCATCAGGTTGCAGGAGTAAAACCTGGGGATAGGGTGCTTATCATCGGTGCGAGCGGTGGCGTGGGAACGGCTTTTCTACAGCTTGGTAAGTTAGCAAGTCTTAAAATGTATGGGCTCGCTTCAGCCAGTAAGCGCAGCACGCTGACCCAACTGGATGCGATACCCATTGACTATCATACGCAAGATTTCGTTGAGGTTATCCAACAATCAGAGCCCGATGGTATTGACTTTGTCTTCAATGGCATGGGGGATGATTATTTTGAGCGTGGATTGGCAGTGTTGAGGCGTGGTGGTGCGTTTGTTCATTATGGAGGTCCTGAGAGCTTCTTACGCTTCTTACTTCTCGCTGGTAAGCTCATTCTGTACAACCTCTTACCGAATGGAAAATCGATAAAGGGATATGGGACGCATAGAGGGGCTACAAGCAGTTTCAAGAGAGACTGGGGCATCCTATTCAAGCTCCTGGAAGATGGCAAGATAAAGCCCATCATCGCTGAAAAGTTTCCGATCCTGGAAGCGGCCAAAGGTTACGCACTGTTGGAAAGCGGTCAGGTCATCGGGAACGTAGTCTTGGTCACACCGGAATTGTTGTGAATTCTCTGGTGTTGGAATGAATCGAGGCAAGCTCAATCTCAAGAGGTTTTGAATGAGGAATTCTGGAGAATATCAAGATTACGCATTCGTCGCAGAGTATTATGATCATGTCATCCCGTATCGGAATCGCGGTGATATTTCCTTCTACGTAGAAGCTGCAGAAGAATCCGGTGGTCCTGTGCTAGAGTTAGGTTGCGGTACCGGCAGGGTTCTGATCCCGGTAGCGCGTTCGGGGATCCAAATCGTCGGAATTGATCTATCTCATCATATGCTGAAGGTATGCCGCGAGCGATTGCAAGAAGAATCGGAGGAAGTACGATCAAGGGCTCAGATTTTCGAAGCTGATATGCGAGACATCAATCTTGATCAAACCTTCAGCCTGATCACAACACCCTTCCGATCATTCCAGCATTTGATCAATGTTGAAGATCAGATATCGTGTCTCGAGTGTGTCAACCGACATTTGGCGGAAGGTGGCCGCTTGATCCTCGATATCTTCAATCCATCCTTGGAATCGTTGACCAGAGACAATCTAGGTAAGGAATTTGGTGAAGAACCGAGTTTTGACATGTCCGATGGAAGGCAAGTGGAACGTGGCCACATCGTTGCCGCGCGGGATTTGTTCCATCAAGTCATTCAGGCAGAGCTTATCTATCATGTGACATACCCCGATGGCAGAGAGGAGCGTCTTGTGCATGCGTTCCCAATGCGCTACCTGTTTCGTTACGAGGCTCAACACCTGCTCGAGCGATGTGGGTTTGATGTGGTGGATGTCTTCGCCGATTTTGATAAGAGCCCATATGGTTCTAAATATCCAGGTGAGCTCCTGTTCGTGGCGACAAAGCCCCACGCTTGAGGGCTGGTCCGACCTGTAGATTGACTCGCTGGAACGGATGCAGCTTCAGTGCGATAATCCATCCAGAAAAACATTGCCTCCCCTACAGCTCGAGGTTGTTGAGACGTACTCACATCGCAAGGGAAGAAGTGACAATTAAGGCGTCGCCCTAGGGAGAGGGCATATTGAACTTAGATTGTGTGTTCCAGGGATTTCCTCACCTAGAAACTGAGCGTTTCGTATTGAGGAGACTACAGCTTTCTGATGCAGAGTCGTTGTTTTCTATCTTAGCGGATGAGGAAGTGACCAGATTCTACGATGATGAGGCTTTCACAGCGATATCGCAAGCCAGGGCACAAATTAAAGCTTGGGCTGACGGTTTCGATGAGAGGCGCTGTGTTCGATGGGGAATTGCTCGAAGAGAAGATGATATGGCCATAGGTACGTGCGGATACAATGGATTCCATGGGTGGCATAAACGATGTTCCCTTGGATTTGAACTAGCACGCTCATACTGGCGACAGGGGATCATGACGGAAGCGCTGGATGCAATCATAGGATTTGGTTTCAAAGAAATTGGGTTGAATAGGATCCAAGCGGTGGTGATACCTGGGAATGAGGCATCAGAGAAGTTACTGGAGAAATTAGGATTTCGCAGGGAAGGTGTTTTACGAGAATACGAGAATTGGGGAAAAAAGGGTTATGTGAACGTGTTGATGTTTTCGTTGTTGAGGCGCGAGTATGAGTGACGGTGGTTATGGGGGAAGTTTGTAGATGGTATGGCCAAACACTGCTTGCACTCAACTACACTACCGTACTACAAATTAGCGGCTCTACGCACTTATCGTTGGTCCTGTAATACAAGCTTTTTCACGCAGCCGCGTAGCGGAGGAACCCTAGAACGTTAAGTGATTTCAGCATATGCATCAACCCTAACAAACGACCAATGGTTAGAACTCAGGAGTGAGATAAGATCATGGACCTTGTTGTGGAAACGTATGAACTGCATAAATATTTCGGCTCTATCCGCGCTGTCGATGGAGTAGACCTTTCTGTACGGAGCGGTGAGATCTATGGGCTGATAGGTCCGAATGGATCGGGCAAAACAACATTGATCCGGCTGATAATTGGCTTGCTTCGACCCACATCGGGCAGCATCAGGTTGCTGGGTGAGGTCATTCCCAATAAAGCGATTCTGGCGCAGACAGGTTACATGACCCAGGCCAGTGCCTTGTACGAAGAATTGACTGTTCGTGAAAATGTCACCTTTTTCGCTGAGATGTGTGGTAGGTACGACCCGAAATGGAGGGAAGAGGTCATCGAGCTTGTCGATTTAGAGGATCGTTCACGCAGTCTTGTTCGTACCTTATCGGGAGGTCTAAGGCAGCGAACATCGTTGGCTTGTGCGTTAGCCCATAAGCCACGTCTTCTGCTACTCGATGAACCGACCGTGGGCGTCGATCCCCAACTTCGAGCCACGTTCTGGTCCTACTTCCGCAACTTGGCTGATACGGGGATTACACTGATTATCTCAAGCCATGTGATGGACGAAGCTGAACGTTGCGATCGTTTGGGCTTCCTGCGTCAAGGTAGACTATTAGCCGAAGGCACACCCGCACAGTTGCGCAGCCAGAAAAGCACAACCACCCTGGAAGAAGCCTTTCTACAATTCGCGGTTGAAGCCACGGAAGGAGGCTTGTGATGAGTTTGCGGCGTGTTCTGACCATCACTCGCAGGGTCATGAGGCAGATATTGCGTGACCGCAGGACAGTTGCATTGCTCGTGTTTGCACCGATGCTCATGTTGACCCTCGGTGCGATCCTGTTCCGCTCCGATCCGGCGCCCATTCCCCTGGGTATGCTCAATGAAGATCAAGGGCTCACATCTCCTGTTATAGGTACGATTGACCTTGGGCAGCGCATCACAGACGAGCTGGCTGCCAGCGACGCCCTCATTGTGGTGGTCTTGAGTCATGACGAAGTGGATGACCGATTGCGTGACGGCACCGTAGAAGCCGCACTTTATTTTCCCGAGGATTTCACCACCTACTTCGTGGAGAATCGCAAGGCTGTTCTTGATTTACGCCTGGAAGGCTCAAACCCCACACGCAGTATAACGATCACCGCCCATGTGACTCAAGCGGCGATGAGGAGCTTAGCTAGCCTCGTTGGTACGGGCTTTGGCATACCAGGTCCCCAGGTCACTGAGGGGGAGACTGCTTTGCCGGTGTCGGTGGAAACGACCTACCTCTATGGAGGAGAGGAATTTGACACGATGGACTTCATAGCGCCAGTCTACATCGCCATCCTTAGTATGTTCTTCGTCTTTCTCTTAGCCTGCGTCGCGTTCCTGCGTGAGCGTTCACAAGGGACCATGGAGCGTCTGGCAGCCACCCCAGCGACACGCATAGAGATCGTCCTGGGGTACATGCTTGGTCTGGGTCTCTTTGCCTTGATTCAAGTTGCTGTGATCCTTTTCTTCACTGTCTGGGTGCTCAAGATCCATTACCTCGGAAGCCTGAGCCTGCTGCTCCTTGTTATCGCTTTCTTGGCCATCGTGGGTGTCAATATGGGCATCCTGGCTTCAGCCTTTGCCCGCACCGAGTTCCAGGTCATCCAGTTCATCCCCCTGGTCATCATCCCCCAGGTATTGCTTGGAGGTACGTTCTGGGCTGTGTCCGACATGCCCGGGTATCTTCAACCCTTCGCCTATATCATGCCTATCTACTATGCGAATAACGCGCTTCGGGATGTGATGCTCAAGGGTTGGGGGTTGGCGGATATCTGGCCCAATCTGGCTATCCTCGTGGGTATAACTGGGGTGCTCATCATCCTGAGTTCGCTGATGATGCGGCGTGAAGTTGCCTGAAGAATCGAGCTCATTATTCTCGTAGCATTCGAGTTATGTCTATCGCGATTTCCCATCGAAAAATGATTTCAGCCTGACTACTCACTTAAGTAGAACCCGCCAGTTGCGCGATTGGTTGTTAATCCTGGTGCTTCGGCACCAGGTTTTTTCGTTGTATGCTTGAAGCAGGGTCGCATAGCTTGTGGCTGTTAAGCGGCGGTCATAATAAGATTAGAAACTTAGGAAACGAACCATGAATACAGTTGACCCAAAACTCACAGCGTTACAATTCAACCAATATATCAATTACCAAGACATAGACGGATTATCAAGTATGATGACAGAAAGCCACACCTTTATTGATCGTAAAGGGGAAGTTGACAAGGGTAAGGAAACCATGATAAAGGGATGGTTGGAGTTCTTCAGGTCCTTTCCAGACTACAAGAACACTTTCGAAAGGGTGGAATCTCATGGCGACCTCGTCATCCTGTATGGTTTTGCCACATGGGAGCAGGGGTCAGATCCAGATTATGCGATTTGGACAGCGCGTGTCGAAAGTGACCTGATCGCAGAGTGGCGTATCTACGAAGACACTGAGGAAAACAAGAGGAAATTCAATCTGTTGTAGTTCTCTGAGCGATTGAGTCGATCGGCAATAACATTGAAAGAATAAAGAGAAGGCCTGATTGTGAAACGAGATGAATTTACCATAAAAACGCAGTCGTATTTGAAGACCTTATGCGGTGTGAAACCAAACAGACGGACGGGCTCTTCAGGAAACCGGGAAGCGACGGATTTCTTGGCAAATACTATCCGTCCGTACGGATATGGAATCGACGCTTCTCCTTTTGAATGTCTAGACTACATCTGCAGAAGATCATTATTGACACATGATGAAGAAGCTTTCGAAGTCTTTGTTAGTCCCTACTCTTTGGGATGCGATGTCTTGGCTGAGCTGATCACTGTCTCGACGGTAGAAGAGCTCGAAAGCATCAACTGCGAGGGCAAGATTTTGTTAATGAGGGGGGAGATCTGCTCGGAACAGTTGATGCCAAAGAGTTTTGTCTTTTACAACCCAGAGCATCACAAGAAGATCATTGCCCTTTTAGAGAGCCAGAAGCCTGCGGTGATAATTACAGCCACAGCTAGAAGTCCTGAACAAGTAGGGGCGTTATACCCATTTCCTTTGATTGTCGATGGTGATTTTGATATCCCAAGTGTCTACTGTCGGGGAATTGTGGGTGAGGTACTGGCGGCGTTACAGGGTGATACATTTCGATTGAAGATCGATGCCAGCCGACTGCCATCGAATGCAACCAACATCATTGCCAGGTTGAATGGAGATGCACCTGGGAAGATTGTCATCACTGCGCACATCGATGCATATGAAGACACTCCGGGAGCTTCAGACAATGCCTCTGGCGTGGTCGTACTGCTTCTTTTCGCTGAGATGATCTCCGACTACCGAGGGGAGAACTGCATAGAAATCGCGGCCCTGAATGGCGAAGATCACTATAGTGCGGGCGGTCAGATGGACTATCTGAAGCGTTATGGGGATGAATTCCCGAACATCCTGCTTGCTGTGAACGTCGATAACGTTGGCTACAAGAAAGGAAGGTCTTCATACTCGTTCTATGAATGCTCTCCGCAACTGGAGAAAAAAGCAGAGGATGTCTTCCGACGCTTCGACGGGCTCGTCCGCGGTGAACAGTGGTTTAGTGGGGATCATATGATCTTTGTACAGAGCCAAGTTCCCTCGGTAGCTTTCACATCAGAATGCATGCATGAGCTGATGAGGACTGTAACCCATACATCCTCAGACACACCGGAAATCATTGACTGCTACAAGCTCGTCGAAGTTGCAGAGTCACTGAATATTTTGGTGCGATCGCTCTAGAGTGTACGATACTTCATGTTCATCGCACCTGGGAATCTTGATCGCTTAGCTCGGGGCTGTTATCCTGTCGCAGGAATACTTTTTCGCACCTGATACCTTGCCATCTTTCACTGGAGAAGTATTATGAAAGAACAGAAGGATATCGAGAGGATTATCCGTTATAGTTCCGTTGGCTTCATTGCCGCAATTTCCTTGCTCATTGCATGGGTCCTGATGAGCATTCTGGGTGTTTCTCAAGCAATCGTATGGTGGATTGTACTTTTCCTAGCCGTGATTGCAGTGTTCTTTGCGATTGATTATGTGTCGATGTTCATCATGTGGATTGCTGTCAAATTGGGAATTCTTGATTGAGTTTGGGGTGGTAGCATTTGATACGTAAGAGAAATACATACTGCTTATGTGAAATACCTCAAATCCGAACTTTGGGTACCAGGATAAACCCTCAATGGTATGACCCCCGTACATAGCGAGATTTGTTAGGTTCCGCTCTCAGCATTGGTTGGATACACTACTCGGGGCGGTAGTAACGGTTTTGTAGTATTACGATATATATCGTGAAGAGAAGAACAACATCGTGAGGTGTGGCGACGAATCCGAAAAATTTGAAGTAAATGCCTAGGATGAACTTCGTAGTGAGCATGATCCGGTTGCTCCGGAGTAGGAGTGGGGGGTGAAAGAGCGGTTTAGCGGGTCGCTCTGGCTGAACACATTATGAAGAAACTTATTTGGAGCTGTGTCGCTTTTTATAGTTCTTTGCTTTACGTTTTGTTTCACCATATCAGCTCCTGGGCGCCAGAATTCCGGTTCGTTAGACCGCTTGCCTATTCTACCCATGCTATTTTGAACGGATTGAGTAATGAAATTCAAGAAGTGACCAGGATCCGATCATGATCACTGTTACCATGAAATGGAAGGAAAGGATATTGTTAGCTTGTATCGTCAGTTTTGTCATTTACGCACTCCTCAATATTCTGGCTATGGTTTACTATCCTGGTGGCACTTCAGTTGAACATCATAGGATTGGATATTCTTTTTTCGATAATTTCTTCAGTGATCTGGGAATGGCAAGAACGTACGCTGGAGGATCAAATGCGGTGTCTCAATTCCTATTTGCCTCCGCGCTAATATTGGTTGGGGCAGCGCTCATCATCTTCTTTATGTTGATGGTAAGTTTTTTCAATGAAACAAAACTCGAAAGGAATTCAAGCCGGATTGGCTCCGTGGCGGGCGTTCTGGCTGGATTGGCGTGTATTGGCATCGCTGCGGCACCGTGGGACCTTTATCTAAATATCCACTTAGTATTTGTTATCATTCTCTCATTTTCCCTTTTAGCCGTTTTGATTTCTTATTCCATTGCAATCTTGAGTAAAGAATCCTACCCGAATCGATATGCCTGGGTGTTTGGGGCTTATGCGCTTGTTCTGGTTGTCTACATTGCTCTCATGATGATGGGGCTTGATATCGAGACTGCATCTGGATTGAGGATCATGGCAACGGGTCAGAAGATCGTTATTTACTCAGGTATGCTTTGCTTATTTCTGCAAATCCTGGGTGCGTTTTTCTACAATAAAAGAAAAGACTCTGGGTATGTAGCTTAGTCACACGCTTCTGCGGTCCGATTATTCCGGCAGAAATCCCCTAGGAGCTATTTTCATGATAATTCGGTCATACTACTAAGCTCAAGGCCATTGGGTGGTTCACCCAAAAAGTGGCACCGTCTTCATCCAAAGGTCTTGATGAGCAAACCGTTGAGAAAGCTCATGCCGGAAGAGAACTTGCCTGTATCCAAGCATTTCACTCTCAAGCCGCTGACAAGTGGTGTGTACGCATGCATTCATAAGCCAGGAGGAGCAGCGTATTCAAATGCCGGGATCATTGATCTAGGCGATCGCACCTTACTGGTGGATGCTTTCGACACCATGCTGGCCGGTCGCGATCTACGACAGACTGCGGAAGGTTTGTTTGAGCGTCCGGTCGAAACGATTATCCTCACCCATGCCCACAGTGATCACTGGGTAGGCGCTTCTATTTTCGAGGCTAATACTACACTGTTGGCCAGCAAGACAATTCGTCAGGTTTGTCTTGAATGGGGTGCAGAGATGATGGAAGATATCCAAAACCCTACCGAATGGGAAGAATGGCTGAAAGACGCTGAGGAGCAATTGCAGATCGAACAAGACGAACGCGTACGTGTCGGCCTTGAAAACTCGATCACACACATCCGTTATGTCATGGCTGAGATGGCCGAATTTCAACCCCGTTACGCAGATCAGACATTCGAAGACACGGTCACATTTCAGGGCAGTACGCGAAACGCTGAACTACGCTCTTTAGGCCGCGGGTACTCGGAGGATGATACTGTCTTCCTGCTTCCACAGGACAACATTGCTTTTATTGGTGATGTCGGTTTCTTTGATACTCAGTCCTTCTTTGGTTTCTGTGACATCGACCTCTATCGCGAGCAGCTGCTGATCTTTCAAGATTCTGATTTCGAGGTATTAGTTCCCGGTCATGGTCCAGTGGGGGGCAAGGATGATGTCGCATTGCAGCTCAAATACTTTGATGTGATGGAAGACCTGGTTGGGGAGGTGGCACTGAGGGGAGGTTCGTTTGAAGAAGCGATGCAGATCACCTTACCTGAACCTTTTGATAAATGGTTGGTAGGAGGTATGGAGAGGTTCGAGGTCAATGTGCGGTACTTGTTCGCGCGCTTTGGGGGGGAAGTACCAGAAGATGAGTAAAGTGTGAGGGTGAGAGCCATTGATCTAGGATTGCGCTGCTCAATCAATCTCTGCGAAGGGCGTGGTTAGTGAAAGTCCTTCAAGAGGCGTTTTTAATAGTGGTCGTTCCAATGATGGTTAGGAGGTTCATCTTAGCCGCCAAGCCGCTGATCTCCAATCATTTGGACGGAAGTGACAAAATGACAGAGATCGATTGGACGAGCCAACATCGATTGCACTTATCAGGAGAGAGGGGGTACGAACGCAATGAAAAATGACAACCGACGTAGAGTTATCTACGCTGCGATTCCCCTTGCCATGTTCGTGTTGAGCAGGTACATCTACTCCGCACTATTTCTCTTTTTACTCGCACCATTTGTGATCGTGACTCTTGTCGAGAGAAGGGGGGTTTCCACGCTCGGTGTTCGCTTCGAACGGGAAAAGATCCCCAGCTATTTGTTCTACACCATCGTGGGATTTTTGGCCCTCATGTTGGTGCTCATTGTTGATATTTATTTTTGGCGTAGGGTGAGCAATGAGATCGTCGATCTATCCGGCCCGACGAGCTATAGTAGGGAGTTCGTCGACCAAGTTCTATTCGTCGCTGGACCCGAGGAAGTGTTTTATCGAGGGTATATGATGACTCGCATAGGTGATTGGCTCGGGAGTATGTGGGGGCTCTTTTCGAGCAGCTTCCTGTTCGGATTGGAGCACTTCCTCACGCGCTTTTTCATCTACGGGTACACCACCCCGGCTTCTCTATGGGTGGGGGTCAGCTCAATGATTGGAGGGTTGATCTTCGGATGGCAATTCCAAAAAACGAATAGCATTTTCCCGTCACTCATTGCTCATATTGCTCAAAATCTGTTTGGTTATGTCATAACGGCGATTGTCTTAGGCGCATAATATAACTTTCACCTAACAGCTTCCTGGAGCCCTTTTAAAGATGCCATCTCGTTGTACTCACGGGAGGAGCATTTTGGTTTATTCAAGTTTACTGAAAGGTGATCAACACCAGGTAGGCGGTAGGATGCTTCGCAGTTCACGTCAATGAACCTATCAAGCCTCACTTGAAGAACATGTCCACAATGTGTATAGGAGGATACGAGAAGTAATGAATCGGCGACGCATTTTTCTCGGAGTAATAATTACTGTTCTCGTTCTCGTCATAGGATTGGGAAGCTTGTATGCCCTCATGCCAAAGATGGGTTACTGCTTTGGAGCAGCGCTATCAGAGACGGGTGACCGTCTTCTGGTTACGGCGGGATACCGAGGGCTCCATTCTTTCGAGATCACGCGGGAGGGGGAATTGGAGTTCGTCTCAACTGTATACGACAGTGGGTACTATCGTTATGTTGAGCTGCGCGGTCAGACAGCGTATGTGGCGAACAGCCACCGTGGTCTGATGATCCTTGATGTCGCTCAAGATGAACCTGCGATTCTGTGGGCTCAGTCCGACTCCATGGCTTATGGCATTCACCTTCAGTCTCCATTGGCCTACGTGGCTGCTGAAAGAGACGGGCTCTTCATCTTCGACATCTCGGTTCCTGAGGATCCAGAAATCCTTGCTCATGCATCGATGCCAGGTCGAGCCTGGGATGTCTGGGTGGAAGACAACTATGCATTTGTGGCCAATGCTGACAGCGGCTTGGTTGTGATGGATGTCTCCTCTCCTAGGCATCCACAGATCGTAAGCACTCTCGCTTGGGATTCGGAGTCATCAAGTGCAGAAATCATCGATGGACAAGATGGTTCTGTGTATATAGCTTCAGGCGAGTATGGTCTCCTGGTTGTCGACGTTCGAAATCCTTTAGATCCAGTGATTGTGCAACGTTATGACCCTGGGCCTGATAGCTACGGGGAGGGGGTGAAGGTATATGGTGATACCTTGTACCTCACCATCGAGGACGGCTCGCATCCAGAAGAGAACGGATTACATGTCTTCAGTATCGAAGATCCGCTATCTCCTACATTGGTCCGAAAGATCCCGATTTTAGATTTTGTGGAAGATGTCTCAATTGGGGGCGTTCATCTGGCAATCGCCAATACGCAGTCAGGTGTTTTACTCTATGACATACAAGCCCCACAAAATCCGCGCTTCTTGGCCAGTTATCCTTCGGCCTTCTGGCGGATGTTCACCTCACGGCTTAAGTGGTGAGATCTGTGCTTGGTTCGTTTAATCAGTTCCTGACAAGACAAGCGGTTCGGATCGCCTCATACTTCATAGTCTATTGCACCCCGTTACTTGATCTGGATCACGGGAGAGTTGAGTACCAGATCAAGTTTTTGACACAAATAAAACATTCGATTTAGCGGGTTATCCGTACTCATATTTGAGTGTCTGACGAGCATACTAAAGATTAGACACATGTCTAATGAAAAGATTATCCGGGTGCCCGATGCATCTGGATGTAATTCAGCATAGGTTTATTCCAGAGCGTAGATTCATCAAAGATTCTGTCATAACTCGTTTGTGCCGCGCGTCGGCAGAGTCGGGATTCGCCATGGAGCGAAGGTGGCTATTGAAAGCCAACGCCATCACCTGAAAATCGTGGTAACCGATGATCGCCTCCGAACGGCATTGAGGTACAAGAAATGAAATGGAAATTTCTCCTAACATTTCTCTTTGCCTCACTGATGATAAGCGGTAGTCATTCGGCTGCTGCGCGATTATCTGCTCCTTCTGATATCCACTCTTACGATCTGATGACCCACCAAGCATGTTCCTCATTTTGTCTTGATAATGGTGATCATTGTGTGTTTGGAGCCAATCAGGATAACCAGATCGATATCGGTTTGATATTTGTCAACAAACGTAATGTCTTAAAAACTGCTTGGGATCCGAGTTCGACGGGTGAATTTGCTCGTTGGATATCCAGATATGGCAGTGTAACCGTCGTCCACGCTGGATATCAAATGGCATGGGCTGGGTTGAATGAAGCAGGATTGATGATCAGCACGATGGCGCTTGGCGCAACCCAGAATCCCCCTCCCGACGAAAGACCTCCTCTCGCGTCGTCATTCTGGGCTCAGTACCAATTGGACAATCACAGCACTATAGAAGAGGTGATCGCCAGCGATTCGCTGGTCCGAATCAACGACACCGTTGATCACTACCTGGTCTGTGATCGAGAAGGGGACTGTGTAACCATCGAGTTCTTGGAAGGTAAGATGGTCGCTCACACCGGCGAGTCGCTGCCGTTGAAGGCATTGACCAACAGTACTTATCAGGAAGCGCTCGACTATTGGCAAGAAGGGGGGTGGATTAGGGGAGTGCGGGTCCATCAAGTAGAGCCTGATAGTCCAGTAGAGAAAGCAGGGATAAAGCCAGGAGATTGGATCGTTGCAATCGGTGAGGTGAAGCTGGATGGGGATGATCCAGTAGCAATGCTCATCTCCGAGATTAACTCTAACTATGCGGTAGGCGATGAAGTACGTTATTCCGTTCTACACCAAGGCGAACAAGAACCTGTCACCGTTACGCTTAAGTTGAAGTCCTACATTACGGAGGAGGGCGAAGAGATTCCGGTCATGGGTCGAATCGCACTATCCTCGGGCAATTCGCTGTATCGTTATGCCACCTTGGCGGAGAGACTCGAGGCGTATGAACCAACAAATTCGGAGCAAGCCATCACGTATGCCTTCGATACCTTGGCGGAGGTCGCTGGCATTAGCAATGCATGGCAAATTGTCTTCGACCCGGCTAATCTTGTGCTCTATTTGCGCTCGAATGGGAACTCTGCGATCCGCTATATTGATTTCAGCCAGCTTGATTTCTCCTGTCAAACCCCGGTCAAGATGTTGGATGTCCACACGGGTGAGCCAGGCGCTATCCATGGCAAGTTTGATCTATACAGCCATCAGGCCAGTTTGGCGCACGCCACAGAATTCTTCGACCTTTACGAGCGGATAGAAATCTCACCCCTGCTCTTGGACATCCTGCTAAGCGGGCTTGAGCGCTTCCCGTGTATGGAGAACAATCAGGCCGCGATGGGTGACCCTGTGCGCTATCTGGATGAACATCGCCCTCTGATCCCGCCTAGAATCGAATGGATCTTTATATGGATCGTTCAACAATTATGGCCTGTCTGGATCCTTTTAATTGTGGTTTTATTCAGACTTGTGCTCAGTCGACGAAGCGGAAGCAAGAGGGACAAAAAGAAGGAGTCAAAGCTTCAACTGCACGAAAACTAAGAATAGGGGAAATTATGTCCACTTCTTACAACCACTGGAATGTCCACAGGCGAACTCTCCACCTAATTCCCGTACTGATGATCGGCCTGACGCTGATGGCTGGATGTAGGAAGACCGAGCCCATGGTGATCACCATCCAAATTTCAGCGACATCGGCTTCATCTGCAACAAAAACCCTTCCGCAAACTAAGGTTCCCACAGGAATGCCCACCGAGGCAACAACGTCTACTCCCAAACCAACGGAAGAAACTGGAGTCAGGACTTACGGTGATCGTTATAACGATTATCTCTTCGACATTCTGCTCCTCCCCGATGGAGGCACTCTTCTTGCGGGACAGGCGAACAACACGGGGCTTTCAGCCCGGATTTCCCCCGGAAACGCTCAGTTGATCCGAACAGATTCAGAAGGGGACATCATCTGGGAGAGGGACTACGGTGGTGAAGACGACGCCTTGCTCTACTCCCTCATACAGGTCGGGGAGGACGAGTATGTAGCCCTGGGTCAGATCGCCGCGTCGTATGCCCGAGATGAGATGGACATGTACCTGATCAAGATCGATGGAGATGGTAATGAGATCTGGTCTCATACATACGGAGGGCGTGGTATGGATCATGCCAGGATGGTCCGTCAGGCTTTGGATGGTGGATTTATCTTGATTGGAAGCATGGCTGACGAGTTTCCTACCGGTATACAATACGAGGCTGATGTTTTCCTGGTTAAGACGGATGCCGAGGGCAACGAGGTTTGGAGACGTACTATTGGGGACAAGATTCTCTCCACAGGGTGGGGGGTTGAACCGACGCCCGATGGTGGGTATGTCTTCATCGGTTGGGAGGCTAAAACCTACCCTGACAGAGATGTCATCGCGATCAAGATCAACGAGATGGGTGATGTAGAGTGGTCTCGCACCTGGGATCTTGATCCTGGAGATCGAGACGCGGGATACGATTTGATCCTGACCTCCGATGGGCACATCGTGATCGCTTGCATTAAGTCCATGAACAGTGGCCCACGCGGCGCTGTCCAGATCAAGGTTGATCTAGATGGGAATGAGGTTTGGGTAAAGGAATTTGGTGAAGAAGATGTTGGATACGAGTTCTGGGACATCATGGAGGATACAGATGGGGGTTACGTGATGTCGGGGGCCATACTCCCCGGCGAGATCTCCTCTTTCGGTGAAGATGTTCGCAATGGGCTCATAATCAAGACCGACCCGGATGGCGAGGTTCTTTGGCAGCAAGTCATCGAAATGGATGATTACGAACTACAGATGTTCAGTTCGGCAGTTGTCCTACCTGAAGTTGGATACATTTTCGTCGGAAGAGCCATTCGGAAGGGTGACCGTTACGCGGACATGTTGTGGTTCAAACTAACGACCGATAAGGTTGCCCTTAGCCACGGTGGTGGTAGCTACGAAACGATCACAAGGACCTACGGCGGATCGTATAACGACAGAGCCTTCGATGTTCTGGTGACGGATGATGGGGGCACGTTGATCGGGGGATTGGCAAACAATACGCACCGTTCCCACCGCATCACCCCGGGAAACGCTCGTCTGATCCGCACAGATCTGGAGGGCAACACCATCTGGGAAAGGGATTACGGTGGAGATGATGACGCCTCATTCTCCTCTATCATTCAAGCGGGGGATGAAGCGTATGTGCTCCTTGGCCAAATTGCCGCGTCGTATGCCAGGGACGAGACGGATATGTACCTGGTCAAGATTGATGGAGAAGGCAATGAGCTCTGGTCGCATACATATGGTGGGCGGGGTATGGATCATGGCAAGATGGTCCGCCAGACATCGGATGGTGGATATATCTTGATTGGTGGTCGGGCGGACGAATTTCCGACGTCGAGTGTTTACCAGGGTGATGTCGCTCTTATTAAGACCGATGCTGAAGGCAACCAGGTTTGGTCGCGCAATTATGGGGATGAGATCCTCTACCTGGGATGGGGGGTCGCTCAAACACCTGATGGAGGATACATCCTCACCGGTTGGGAGGCGAAGACGATCGACGATCGGGATGTCATTGCGATCAAGACCAACGAGATGGGTGACATCGAGTGGTCCCGCACTTGGGATCTTGGTCCTGGGGAACGAGATGGGGGATTCGACCTGATCCTAACTTCTGACGGGTACATCGTGATCGCCTGCATCCAGTCCATGGGAAGCGGTGCCCCCAGTGCTGTTCTCTTGAAGCTTGATCTAGATGGGAATGAGATCTGGAGCAAGCTCATTGGCGAGCAGGGTGTGGGCAATACGTTTTGGCACATCATGGAGGATTCAGATGGCGGGTACGTCATGGCCGGGGATACCCACCTGGGCAAGGTGCCCTCGACGGGAGAAGATATTCATGGTGGGCTGATAATCAAGACCGATGAGGACGGAGAGATCCTCTGGCAACGCGTCTTTGGCGAGGGGCAATTTGAGCAGGTATCGTTCAATTCGGCTGCTCTTCTGCCCGATGGTGGGTATGTCTTCGTCGGCTATGTTACCCCAAACGGCGAAAGATACTCAGACATGCTGTGGCTGAAGCTAACAGCCGTTGGGGAGATGATCGCGTTCACCTCCGAACGGGATGGCAACGCAGAAATCTACATCATGAATCCCGACGGCAGCAACCCTCAGCGACTGACAAATGATCCTGCCTACGACGCCTGGCCCGTCTGGTCGCCTGATGGCTCCCAGATCACCTTCACTTCCACCCGTAACGGTGAAGCCGACATCTATGTCATGAATGCAGACGGCAGCAACCTACGAAGGTTGACGTATGACGATGCTGCTGACATCTGGCCTGACTGGTCTCCGGACGGTAAGCAGATCGCCTTCGTCTCCCGCCGAGATGGCAACTTCGAGGTCTATGTCATCAATATTGATGGTACGAATCTACGACGCTTGACGAACACCTCCTCTCATGAGGATTTCGCCACCTGGTCACCGGATGGCACACAGATCGTCTTCTCCCGCGTCGGGCGCAACGATGGCACGTATATCATCAACGCAGACGGGAGTGATGAGAGGCAACTGACGGATTTTGTCGTCTTGGAGCCCGCTTGGTCACCGGATGGCACGCGAATCGCCTTTGGATCCGATCATGGTGGTTTCCGGGGAATCTACGTGATGGATGCGGATGGCAGCAATATCCAAAGGCTGTCGAGTACCCGTGCGGGCGAGAATTGTCCTGATTGGTCGCCGGATGGGACAAAGTTGGTGTTCGCTTCGTGGCGCGACGGTGATGGTGAAATTTACATCATGAATGCGGATGGTAGTGACCTGCAGAAGCTGACCGACAACCGCTTCGAAGAGGAATTTCCCGCTTGGCGACCTGCGTTTGTGCCCCATACAGATTAAGTTCATCCAAAACAAACCTTCGAGGTTTAAAATACGCCCAACCCGTAGCAGTCCCATTGCGAGACAGGGTGGGAGGAGATCCCCTCACAGGATCCAGCCAGACCTTGTTCCAACAGGATGAAGGATCATGCTCTTACTTGGATGCCACTTGTAGCGTTAAAATTAATTAAACAATTTCTCAGCACCACTCCCTGAAACGAATGTGAAAGCTGCGAACGGTATGCGGCATTGACGGGTTTGTTGTTTGAGATCGTTAAGGACTCTGGTTAGGCAAGAAAGGAATCTTGAATGGGTACAGAACATCGGCAGTATCGCAGCCCTGACGATTTCATGCTGGTTGGTCATTTCCTAATATCGCACTTTCAACCAGGGAACAGGGACGGCAACTGGCTACAACCTACTTGGGAATATATGCATAGTCTTCCTTACCTCGATGAATCGTCGCTTGATAAGATACGTATATGGGAAGATTCTGGTGAGATAGTGGCTGTGGTGCATTATGAAAGCAGATTGGGCGAAGTGTTTTTTCAGATACATCCCAAGCACACACACCTAAAGCAAGATATGCTTGACTATGCTGAAAATCATCTTTATGGAGAAACCGAAACCGGGAATAGATTTGTACGTGCGTTTGTCAATGATTTCGATTTCGAATTGGAAACGCTGGTTAAATCGCGTGGCTATGAGATGGCTGAGCAATACGCACGACCTATTTCAGAGTTTCAGATCCCACAAAAGTTTCCACCTGTGGAACCCCCTGAAGGATTTCACATCAAGAGTCTTGCCGATGACAACGATCTAATGAAAATCCATCGCGTCTTATGGCGAGGATTCGATCATAGTGGGGAGCCACCGGCAGAAGAGATCGAGGGACGAAAGAAAATGCAGTCCACACCCAATTTTAGGAAAGACTTGACGATCGTAGTTGAAGCTCCGTCGGGGGATTTCGTCTCTTTTTGCGGTACGTGGTATGAGTCGGTCAACAAGATTGCGTATGTCGAGCCCGTAGCGACCGATCCGGATTTCCGTCGCATGGGACTAGGAAAAGTGGCTGTACTGGAGGGGATTCGTCGTTGTGGGGCACTTGGAGCCGCGGTAGCATTTGTAGGATCGGATCTGGATTTCTACAAGTCGATCGGCTTCACAAAGAGATTTGATAGTAAGTGTTGGATAAAGCACTTCTGAGTTTGGTTATGTGGTTGGTTAGCAGGGTTCGTATTGAGTCACTCGCAGGATCGTATAAGCTAACATAATTCAATTGAACTGAGCTTCTGAAAATCGAAAGGGGTTGAGCGATGGCGGATGAGAATTACCAGCTAGGTAAATTGGTTACATTTGTGACCGGAGATTGGGCGGGATTATCAGGTGTAGTTAGTTGGCTCATCACCAAGGAAGATGCAGGTTATGTTCTCGTGTGCTTGGAAGGGCAAGTCGCAGGCGTCCCAACTTCATTCGAAGAAATCGTACCGGCTGATGAAGCAGCTAAAGGTTTCACCCAACTTGCCTACCAGCTTATCAAACTTTCGAGTCTTTTAATCGAAACAGCAATCATGTAATCAGTAAACAGTAGTCAGTAGTCAGAACTCAGTAGTCAGAAGAAAGCTCTCAGCGATCAGCTATCAGCATTTAAATGATTGTAGATTTTCCCGATGAGTTCGATATATTACAGATGAAATCACAGGTTTCATCTGATTACTGTAATCTGAATACTGATTTTGGGATTCCCCCCGATCCTTCACACCTGCTACAATAGTGCGGATTTCGAAACCAAATATGGAGCGTAGAGAATGGGAGCCATCCGACGATTGGTCCTTGACACGCTGAAACCCCACACGCCCAACATCATTGAGCTTGCGAAGCAGATTAGCGAGTTAGCCGGCGTAGATTCCGTTAACATCAGCATATATGAAATCGATCGTAAGGTAGAGAACGCCAAGATCACCATCGAAGGACCGGATATCAAATTTGCTGCCGTAGAGACGTTGATCCGCGAATTGGGGGGAACGATCCACTCCATCGACGAGGCCGTCGCCGGGCAATCGATTATTGATGACGCTTCTACGTTGCAGGACTGAGTTTAATCGCGATCAGATCACCCTTAGGAAAACAACTTGGATTCTTTTCGCCGTTTCATCGAAAGATTTCAAAACTATAGTCAACTCACGAACCTCGGTAAGATCGCGCGCCGCTATTTCGCCATGAATGCGTTCGATGGTGTACTGACGATCATCGGTGTGCTTATGGGCAACTTCACAGCCGGTGTCGAAGATGCACGCATCGTTGTCACAACGGGTATGGCGACATGCGTCGCCATGGGGATTTCAGGTTTGTGGGGGGCTTACCTCACCGAGGCAGCCGAACGTCAACGAGAACTGCTCGAACTCGAAGGGTATACGCTCACGGATCTTAGTGACACCACTTTGGGAAAGGCTTCCCGAACGGCCGTGGTCATCGTCGCGCTTGTGGACGGCCTCTCTCCTTTCTTGGCGGCTTTGGTTGTCCTGACCCCCTTCTTCGTTCCTAAGCTCTTTCCATCTCTCCGATGGACGTATCTCACCGCCATCGCCTTGGCGTTAATCTCATTATTCAGCTTGGGGGCGTTCCTCGGGCACATATCCCGTCGGAATATTGCCGTATACGGGTTTAGGACAGTTATCGCCGGCGGAATTTCCATCGTCATCAGTCTGCTGCTAGGCGGATCGCCATGAGATCCAGAACGAGGTAGCCCCTGCAGCAATTAGCCATCATCGACCAGTTGACGGCTAATAGCTGAGGGCTGATATCTGACTACTAAGTACTGACTACTTTTTTTAAAGGGCACGATATGGACACCAGCACTCCCGTCATCCGCACCTACGACCTCACCAAGCGGTTTAAAAGGCTCACCGCTGTGGACGAGGTTAATTTTGAGGTAAATCAAGGGGAAGTCTTTGGTTTCCTTGGTCCCAATGGGGCGGGTAAGACAACGACCATCGCTATGCTGCTAGGGCTCGTGCGGCCTACTGCCGGCAGCGCCGAGATCCTTGGCCACGATATCCGCCGGGATTTGAGCATAGCGTTACGGCGCGTCGGTGCCATCGTGGAAACCCCTGCGTTCTACCCTTACATGAGTGGGATCGACAACCTGCGCGTCTTCGCTCGTATCGACGGCGGGGATACAGAGAAATCCATCCCAACTATTCTCGAGCAAGTTGGTTTGGAGGGACGTGGCAAGGACAAGGTCGGTACATATTCGCAGGGAATGCGTCAGCGATTGGGATTGGGCGCTGCCCTGTTGGGTGACCCAGAGCTACTCATTCTGGACGAGCCAACCAACGGACTCGACCCGGCTGGGATGCAGGAGATGCGCATCCTCATCCGCCGCTTGGCCGATGAGAAGCGCAAAACCGTCTTTCTGTCAAGCCATCTGCTGCATGAGGTCGAGCAGGTTTGCGATCGGGTGCTGATCCTCAATAAGGGACAGATCATCGCCCAAGGCGAGGTCAAAGCGTTGCTGAGCCAAGCTCACGCCCTTGAGCTGCGGATTGAGGATGTGGAGCTAGCTGCAGAGGTGGTTTCCAAATTAGATTGGGTGCAGGGCACGACTCATGAAGGGGACTGGTTGCGCATCCAGGTTTCACCAGAGCGAGCTCCAGAGCTGCTGGCTGCCCTAGCGGCGCATTCTCTCTTCCCCTTCGAAGTTCGTCCTGTCGTATCGACATTAGAAAGCGTGTTCCTCGATCTGACCAATGAGAGCGTGGAGGGAATGGATGCGTAAGTTCCTCTCTGCGGAATGGTTAAGGATGCGACGGCTCTGGCTTACCTGGGTTCTCTTGGTGTTGCTTCTCGCCGCCCTCGCATTACAGGTCAACGGCAATTTAAGTAAACTGGAGGAATTAAAGGCGGAAGTAGAAACAGGCATCTCAGCATATGATGGCTCTCCATTATCTTCTCAACATATCGAGGGAAACCTCATCCTGATACAGATTCAAACGGCGGATCTGAGCTATCCTGCCTTCATCGGCACTGTGGCTCGACTCTCTACCGGATTCGGTTGGTTCTTTGTCATCCTCTTCACGGTAGTCTTTGGCGGCGAGGATTTCACTCGGCGGACTATCCCTGTGATCCTGACACGGGGTGTCCGTCGGAGCGATTATCTAATCGCACGTACTCTGTCACTATGGCTAGCGATGGGGATGGCTGTGGTTATCATCATGGTCCTGGCTGTGGCTTGGGGTCCATTTATTCATCAACAGGTGACTGACGATCCGATCTCTCTGGAAGGATTAGGGAATGCGCTGCTTTGGGTGTTTCGATCTTGGATAACTTGTCTGCCCTTCATCGTTGCTGTCCTTTTCTGGGCTGTACTTGCTCGCAACATGGGACCAGCTTTGGGAGTCGGTATTGGTTTGCATACATTAGAGTATCTCTATGGGTTGGTTTTACCGATTATGGCGGCTGTCTTCGCAAATATGGATCCTACCAGTGAGGCAGTGCCGTGGTTTTTTCGCGTACAAATAGAAGTGTTTAGTTTTACACTGGGTTACAACTCCGATTTGTTCCTGAACTGGGGTGCTCCCTTTACTCGGGATGCGGTATTTCTTGCTGGCACCATTGGACTACGTAGTGATACCCTACTGCCCACAATACCCGAGAGAGGGTTGGCATTCATGGTGGGATATGCGGTCGTGTTCTTTGGGTGGACGATGTGGCTCTTACGTCGCCGCGACGTGAGGTATGGACCCTAATAGATATGGAAAGGCAATGGATGCCGTAGGAACTCTGTCACGATTGACTCGGATCGAGATCCACAAGTTCTGGCGAAAGTCAACTGCCCTCGTGGTTTTAGCGTTTATGTTCGTCGGACCCATTTTAGGAGAAGCCGTATTGGCGGGTTTTTCCATACGCGATGCGACATTCCCCCAGATCACGCAGTTCATGTTTTCATCTGACATGCTCATGATGATTGCATTGATGACCGTGGTGATTTCTGTCATGGCATTGGGTAACGATTACGAATTGGGGACAGTGAGCGTCATACTCAGTCGAGGCGTGGAACGATACCAATTCATCTTCTCGAAAATCATCGCTACCGTCTGCGCAGCTCTCACCAATGGGTTCGTATTCATGATCGCTGCCTTTGCGTCAACCTTTGTTGTGCACATCACCTACAGCGATGTGCCGTTCATTGAAGCAGCTGGTGGTGATATCGTTTGGCGGTTATTGGGCGCTACAGGTGTGATCGGTCTGGTTAATTTCGTGCTTTCCGGGGTTGTGATGTTAGCGTTGGTATTGGGGCGCAGCTCTTGGGTGGGGATGCTCGCCGGTCTGGGCTACTTCTTCGGAGACTTTATCGTCGGTGGATTAGGGTCCGGGAGTGTACTGGGCGTGAACGACGCTTATCGGCATACGGTTGTATATCATGCGATAAGCATAAATGAACAATTCTTTCCCTCGGATCCATCGGTGTCGTTACCTCGAGCCTGGATCGAAGATGGATTTGCTACCCCGCTGAGCGCGGTGCTCGTTTTGTTCCTCTATGGCCTTGCGCTCGCGGCGATCTCAGTTCTCCTCTTCCGCCGTCAGGATTTAACGACAAAAACTTGATCCGATGGGGGAGTCACGAACACTTGTTGGAGCTTTCCAGAATTAACTTTCGAGGTTAGCAGACCGTATATAGTCAATAGCAAGAGGATGAACATCATGCTCAAGAGAGTACTGCCACCTACCTTCTTGTATGTAGCGATAATTTTCATTGTTCTTCTTCACTTTATCTTTCCGATTGCCCAAATTCTAGAAATCCCCTGGAATCTAGTCGGATTGGTCCCCCTTATTCTTGGAATAGCCCTGAACCTTATGGCTGATAACGCATTCAAGCGCTATCAAACAACCGTTAAACCATTCCAGGAATCGAGCGCATTGATAACAGATGGCGCGTATCGCTTAAGCAGACACCCGATGTATCTTGGCTTTGTTTTGATTCTCATAGGATTATCACTCTTATTGGGATCCATCTCACCATATATCGTTGTGATTGTATTTGCGATCTTGATGGATGTTGTGTTCATCCGAGTGGAAGAAAGTATGCTGGAAGCGAAGTTCCAGGATGAGTGGAAGGAATACAAGTCGAAAGTCAGAAGATGGATTTGAGATCGTTTGATCTATTCGTTTGGCCGATTCTACAGAGATAACTCCCATGATATCCCTCTCGGATGATTTCACCCATCGCATCCTGAACAGCTTTGGTGAAGATGGTCGGCTTTGGCTTCAATCTCTCCCCTCGATCTTGGAGCAATTATCATCAACTTGGGATGTGAAGCTCATGCCTCCCTTTAAAGAGATGTCGTTCAATTATGTGGCACCAGCCATACAGAGCGATGGCTCAGAGGTCGTGCTGAAAGTAGGTGTTCCTCGCACAGAACTCGTGACAGAAATCGCAGCACTGAAGGCATTCAACGGTAACGGTGCAGTAACTTTATATAAAGCAGATCCGGAGATGGGTGCCCTTCTCCTTGAGCGGTTACGACCAGGTAGACCCCTATTCAATGAAGATGATGATGAGGTCGCGACAAGTGTGGCCAGCGAGGTTATCCGCCAATTGCAGGTCTCTTCTTCAAATCTTGAGGTTTTTTCAACTGTGGGGGATTGGTTTCGAGGCTTCAAGAGGCTGCGGGATGAATTCAGCGGTGAGACAGGGCCATTCCCGAGTGAGCTGATTGATAAAGCGGAGCTGATCTCTCATGATCTCCTTGCATCCATGGAGACTATTACGTTATTGCACGGTGATTTGCATCATTGGAATATCTTATCGAGTGAGCGTGAACCTTGGTTGGCGATCGATCCGAAAGGCGTGATCGGTGAGCCTGAATATGAAACGGGTGCTTGGATACGTAATCCCTTTCCGAACATCCTTGAGATGTCCAATCCTGATAGAATGATTGCGCGTAGGATTGATCAATTCTCTAGTGAGTTAGGATTTGACCAGCAGCGCATCTACGGATGGGGTTTTTCTCAGGCGGTTTTGGCTTCCTGCTGGAGTTATGAGGAAAAGGATGAAGATTGGGGGAACTGGCTCGCGGTTGCGGAGTTGATCATAAAGTCGAAGGAGAACTGAAATCTGACAGCTTAGATCATTCTGGTAGAACGATTAATTCAATCGATACGACCTTCATACATTTCATGGTTTGTAAATGCTAAACATCTCGAAATTAATCATTGATGGCGGGATTTTCTCAGCGATCGCTTCACTTTATCTGTTTATGGTCCTTTATATAAATCCCCGTTTGTTCCTGCAAGATTACCCTGAGGATATCCAAAGAGCAGTGCCCCAAAAATCCAGAGAAGAAAGACGACTATCTATTTTGCTCGGAACACCATTCTTACTCTTGTTGTTTGCTGGTCCTTTTATTTCAACATTAACCTTGAAACATCAGAGCGGAGGTGAACTCTCTTTTATCGTCGCCTCTATACACGCTTTTGGGATTGTGTTTATCTTCAACCTCGTTGATTGGTTGATCTTAGACTGGCTGATCTTTTGCAGCATCACACCGGGTTTTTTGGTCATTCCAGGTACGGAGGGGATGGCGGGATATAAAGACTATGCTTTTCATTTCCGTGCATTTCGTGTAGGAACGGTTCTATCCATCGTTGCGGGATGTATCATTGGTGCTCTTGTGACGATACTCTAAGCTTGTGACAGTACTATTCAATAGTTGAGGGATGTATGGCAAAAAAACAGGTAATAATTTACACCGATGGTGCCTGTGATGGTAACCCTGGTCGGGGTGGATATGGGGTTGTCTTATTTGAGGCGGGATCCAGAAGGGAATTGTCTCAAGGCTTCCGATTGACAACCAATAACCGAATGGAATTGCTGGCTGCGGTTGTTGGGCTCGAAGCACTTAATCAGCCGGGCATAGTAACTCTATATAGTGATTCAAAGTATTTGATTAACGCGATGAACCAGGATTGGGCAAGTAAATGGAAGGATGCAGGATGGGTGCGTAAAGCTGGGAAACGGGTACCGAACGCTGACCTTTGGGAAAAACTGCTGGTACTGACCAAGGAGCATGAGGTCACATTCGAGTGGGTCAAAGGACATTCCGGTATACGTGACAATGAAAGAGCAGACGCGCTCTCGTATGCTGCTATCGAGAGAGACAACCTCCTGGAGGACGAAGGTTATTTGGATCGATTAGAGCTCGAGAAAGAGGCACCGTCCAACATTACCGAAGAAGGTCAGCCCTGCAGAAAGTGTGGGACACCGGTTATCAAGAAGAAGCCCAAGAGCAAGCGTAAGCCTGATCAAGCTTATTATTATGCGTATTATTTATATTGCCCTGGTTGCGAGACAAGGTACATGGTCGAGGATGCGAAGCGAGATCTCAATCAAGGTAAGTTGTTCGATATGTGATTTTACTAAACCACTCGCCGAATTTCATGAGTTGAGATATTAAAATTTCAAGCCAGAGGTTGATGTATGATCGCAAAAAACGAGAAAGACAAGAAACCAATCGGAACCCGTGAATGGTATGACTTTGTTGGTCTGCTTGCGGATATTTTGCCCGCTATCCACCCCGGCGGTCCCGATGCAACGCGGGCGCTCTTGGAAATGTGTGGACCGGATGCAACAAGCAGGGTGCTCGATGTGGGGTGTGGTTCTGGAAATACAGCCTGTACCATCGCGGATGATTATGGTTCACATGTCTATGGGATCGACATATCGGAGGTTATGATTGCGAAGGCGCAAGAGAGAGCTCGGCGGCAAGGATTGTCTGGGAAGCTTGAGTTTCGAGTTGCCGATGTGTTCGATCTACCTTTTGAGGATGACTGGTTTGATGTGGTGGTACTTGAATCAGTCCTAACACCATTGCCGGGAGATAAAAAACAAGCGTTAAAAGAGATTGTGCGAGTTGTGCGATCGGGAGGTAAGGTTGGGGCGAATGAAGGCACCGTCGATCCGGGGGCACCACCGGAGATCATGGTGCTTCTGGAAGCGCATCCAGCATTCCAGGGACACTTCACCCCGGAGAAACTACGTGATTTGTTCGAGAGATCAGGGTTGGAAGTGGTTGAAATGAGGGAGGCGAGAGAGATTGATATCCCACAAGCAACCAAAGGAATTGGGTTGGGCGGCCTCTTGAAGTTCATGGTCCAGGCGTATCCAAAGTTGGTACTGCGACTTATCCGTGATCATCGGATTAGGGAAGCCCAAAAAATTGATAATGAAATAACAAAGATCAGCAAAGAGCACATGGGGTATGCCCTCATCGTCGGTCAGAAACCGATGAAAAAATGAAGGATCGATCATGCCCCGCTATTTGACGAAAACATCATTATTGGACGCGATCCGCGATACACGGGCGCAATTGGAGAAGAAATATTCGAAACTTACTCCGGAGCAAATGATCTGGCCAGGATCTATGGATAACTGGTCGGTGAAAGACATCCTCGCGCATCTGGTGGATTGGGAGCAGCGTCTTATCGGGTGGTATCAGGCTGGATTGCGCGGTGCAGTACCTGAGACACCGGGCCCGGGGATGTCGTGGCGGGATATACCAACCTTGAATCAGCGTGGATATGAGAAGCATCAGGACGATCCATTAGATCTTGTGATGGAGAATTTTCAGCGTTCCTATCAGGAGACTCTCAGGTTGGTTGAGGGGATGAGTGAGGAGGAAATCTATTCACCAGGCTATTATAAATGGACTGGGAAGTCGAGTTTGTACTCCTATATTGCGGCGAATACCTTTAGGCATTATAACTGGGCGCGAACTCAGATCCGGACGACGAAGATTACGAAGGCTTTTAAAAATCAAAGTGAGCAGTAAAACTGACAAATGATCTCAACAGATTCGAAAACGTCTAAATTTGCCCTGATTGCGCTTTTTGCGCTGTTTATATCTAAACTATCTGTCGTTCTTCTCTTTCGGATCTTCTCACATCAAGATCCAATTCTCGATCCCCTGCTCGATCTACACGGTTTGATCTTCGCCTGGATCATGCCTTTGCTCATTGTGTACTTGATCGAAAGGAACGATTACAGATCAGTCGGCTTGGTCGTCGAAAGAAAAGATCGCATGAAGTACTTATGCTATGTCATCGCAGGTTTATTCATCCCGGGTCTGATCGTCGGCTTCGGTAAGGAGTTAATAGGTTCACTTTTTCAACAACTTATCGCTATCGGCGTTGCCGAGGAGGTTTTCTGGCGCGGTTATCTTCAAGCTCGATTGTCCGCATGGCTGGGGAAATATCAGGGGTGGGTCATCACAAGCACCCTCTTTGGCTTCGGCCATCTGGTCTCTTTGTATAGCCACCCAGGCGTTATTCCTGAAATGAGCGATTTGATGTTGCTCATACAAACGACCGCCGGTGGATTTGTCCTCGGATATATATACCTCCGTGCGAAGAGCATTATCCCAGGTTCGATATTCCATGTGTTTGGCAATATTTATCTCTTCCAGTTGATCGATCTCGTGACTGGATGAAAGGCCTTCTACAGACTTCAGAAATCAGATGTCAGACGTCAGAAATCAGACGTCAGAAATCAGATATCAGACTTAAGTTTATTATAGAAAGTGACCTTGTCGTTGGGCTATTGAACCGGGTGTTCCTGCTATCCTGAGATTACGTCGTGGGATAACCAATTAAAAGCTAATCAAGTAGGCATTCGGCTGTCCTAGAAGCCTTTTCCACGGAAAGCGAGAATCCCAATAATGCGTGTTGTCATTGCGAGGAACACGGCAGTGCGACGAAGCAATCTTATCGTTGAGGAGATTGCTTCGCGCCTGCGGCGCTCGCAATGACATGACGAAAGAGGGATCGCTTTGGCTTCGTCCCACAATTGATGGTGCAGACGTTGCTGCTTGGTTACCGCTCTTTAGACAGTCCCATCGAATAAACGAATGTCGATCCTAAGGGTGTATCCGAGCGAAGGTATCAGGTGTCAGCTTTTCGAATTGGAAAGTACATGAACAAGGTTCCGGTCTCGATACCCTCATATTCCTCGGGGTAGAGCTCGAACTCGGGTTCACCTTCACACGGTTCAAAATCTACGTTGGGTAACCATTCCTTCCGATAGAACTTGTACGCTTCCATAATCGTCGGCACGGTGCACGGAATGACAGCATAAGTTTGATCAGGAACATCCCAGGTGGTTAGACCTTCAGGGGCTCGGGTGCCAGGATCTACTTGTATTCCTGCGAGGTAATCAAACTCCTCGGTTGCTTCATCGTAATTCGCCATGACCCCAAAGCCTAGTCTGTTTTTACTGAATTCCTTCACTTCATCGAATCTTGTGTGGAACTTTTCCCACAGTGGTGGGATGAACTTTGGTCCTTCTTTGCCGCGTTCTACCATTCCCAATACTGTGAATCCTGATTTGGTCTTGATTTCGACGTCCATTGGTGTTCCTCCCGTTTCGATGGATATTCGATCGACAAACGTCCTATGTTGGCTCTGGACCTCGTGCAGTTGTTAAACCGCTAACAATTTTACCGATGCGCTATGGAAAAATCCATGAAACACAAAGGGAATGTACTATGCATAGGCTCTCGGTCGGTGGGGGAATCATTTGCAATCGTTCGAAGCCATGTTACCCTCTCATATGATCTGTACTCCATAAGACCATGTTGATGGCCCTTAGAGTGTTAATCCAACATACTTTGGCCAGAGGAGAATCTTCTTGCGATGTACGAACAAATCTTCAAAGATCTTCAAACGGCCTACGATCGCAAGGCAGCTGAACGGGATCAATTCGGGATCTCCGAGTGGAAACAACATGAACGTCTGAGATTCCTTTCACTCTTACGCAAGGAGGGAAAATATCAACTTCTTGATGTCGGTGCTGGTACGGGAGTTCATGGAAAATTCTTCCAGGATCAGGGGATAGATGTTATCTGTGCCGATCTCTCCTATGAGAACGCACGAAGATGTCGAGAAAAGGGTCTTGCAGCATCCGTGATGGATTTTCTCAACGTAGGTTTTGATGATGAGACCTTCGATGCTATTTTTGCCATGAATTGTTTACTACATGTACCTAAGGGGGATTTACCTCGAGTGCTCGACTCACTTAGAAACAAATTGGTCATCGGGGGTCTGTTCTATTGGGGACAATATGGTGGGATTGAACATGAGGGCTCCTGGCCAAAGGATGATTACGAGCCAAAACGCTTTTTCTCGCTCCTACCGGACGATCAAATACGAACCATCGGTGAGTTGTATTTCGAAGTAATCTCCTTTAACACCATAGGCCTCGAATCGGAGGACGAGGGTAACTATCAATCGTTAATCCTTAGGAAAATACACTCCAGTGGATAGATGAGGATCAACCGAGAGAATCGTAATCCGGTCTGAGGTTTAGGTTACTACAAATTAGATATTACTGGTCTAGATTACTTAATAATGTGTCGTTTAAATATTTGGACGAGAAAGTTGCCTAATGGAGGTATTTGGATATGGGTGCTAAATCAGTTGAAGACTATATGTCATCCCTCGAAGATTGGAGGGGTGAGGTCGTGGCGAATCTGCGAGAGATCATCCTAAGCGAATCGCCGGAAGTAAAAGAATCCATCAAATGGGCTCAACCGGTTTACGAATCCAATGGCCCGTTCAGCTATATAAAAGCATTAAAGGATTCTGTGAATTTTGGTTTCTGGCGAGGCGCAGATCTAAAAGACCCGAAGGGGATACTCCTGGGATCGGGCGAGAAAATGCGTCACGTCAAACTCACAAAGCTGGAAGATATTGACCAGAAGGTGTTTAGTGATTTTGTGCGACAAGCCATCAAGCTGAATGAAGAACTGGGAGATCCAACGAAGGGGAAATAATGAGAACGATTCTCTTAGTTCGCCACGGCGAGTATCAGCTTGATGAAATCACGAGGTTAGATCACAACCTAACAATGGAGCAACATTACGAGCTGCATAAAGAAGAGGGCGGCTTAACGCCCAGAGGGAAAAAACAAGCCAAGCTGACGGCGAAACGGCTCCGTTCGCACCTGATCGATGCCATCCATTCAAGCAGCTTGCGAAGAGCGCTGGAGACGGCGGAACTCATCACCCAAGCATTTCCTGGAATCACGATTCAAACATCGCCTCTATTGTGGGAATGCATCCCCACCATCCCCAATGCCTTCGCACAACATGAACAATTCAAGTACATATCTGAAACGGATGTCCATCAATGGGGCAGACAGGCTGACGAGGCATTCAACAAATATTTCAAGATCGCGCGGGGGACTGACAAGCACGAAATCATCGTTAGTCATGCGAATCTCATTCGTTATCTTGTATGTCGTGCGCTGCATGTCCAACCGGATGCGTGGTTCAACATGTGCATTGATAATTGTGGGATCAGCGAAATCCGCATTGAGTCTGACCGTTGCATGAAGCTTGTGTCGTACAATGATGTGGGACATCTTCCAGATCGATTAAGAACGTATGTTTAGTTAACGATAATATCGGGTTGGGGGTGGTGCATCACCTGCTTGAGACGAGTGAACCGATCTCATTCTGGACAAGGCAAGGTCATGTGAGAGAGTTCAAGGAGCGAGTGTTTTCCTTACCTGGTGTTTGTCTCTGATCGCTCAAGACAGTGCAGATGGTGTCTATTAGGTGCACGGTCAGATCATTTTTTCTGGTACGGACTAGATTGGAACGGTGATGGCAGAACAACAGTATCCTGAACCCACGGTAGGTGCGCTCATCTTCAATTCCGATGGAGACCTGTTCTTAATGCGCTCTCACAAGTGGCATGATAAATATGTGGTACCTGGGGGTCACATTGAACTTGGAGAGAGGATTGAGGATGCGCTAAGGCGAGAGGTCAAAGAAGAGACGGGATTAGATGTCTATGATATCGATTTGTTATGTATCCAAGAGTTCATTTATGATGATAACTTCTGGGAGAACAAGCACTTCATCTTCTTTGACTATGTATGCAAGACCATTTCAACGAAGGTCACCTTGAATGATGAAGCACATGAATACACATGGGTTTCTTTACAAGAAGCCTTAGAACTTCCAATCGATCCTTATACAAAATCTGCGTTAGAGAAACATATCGAACGGATAGGAAATTAGCTTGAAATCTGCAAAAAAGATGTAATGGGGGTAAGAGTCTCTTAGCTCAAAAAGAAAATCAACTACGATGCACATCAATTCTACAGGGGAGGGATGTCCGCTCACTCTGATGGGTTTGTACTAGGACAATCGGGTAGTGATATGATTTATCAAGTATCAAGCAATTCGTAGAGATAAGATTTGAGGTGGCACATGAGGGATGAGGTGAAGATTGGCGTGATGATCTTCATTCTGATCGCATTTATACTGACAGCTTGTAGCGTAATAGGTGGGGACACAGGTTACAGTGATGCCGCTATACTGGGGTCGAAAACCTGGGTCTTAATTTCATTTGGGACAGAGGGTCAGTTACAAACAGTATTAGAGGGCGTGGAGATTACGGCTACATTTAATCATGATGAAGCTGAGGTTAGTGGTTCTTCAGGGTGTAATCATTATTTTGGAGATTACAAAGTCACAGGAAGTGGATTATCTCTATCCAATATTGGCTGGACAGAGATGGCATGTATCACGCCCGAAGGGGTTATGGATCAGGAGCAGGTTTTCTTGGCGATGTTCGCCGCTGCTGAGAGTTTCGAGATCCAAGAAGATCAACTCTCCATCATTACTGCCGATGATCAATTTCTCAAGTTTGAATGAACGTAACAGTTCTTGGTTAAGAGGTTTGATAGACACAAACCAAATTCTGAGAGTAGCTTGGTAAATTCTAGCGAAGAAACGATGGACAACAAGAGAAGGGGGAGGAGGTTCAGAAACTGGGTTTTAAGAAGCTTTATCGCTTGGGAGGATCGGCAGGGATAGCCAGTGGGATCTTGTTCATCCTTGCCGCGCTTGCTCTTTTCACATCTGTCTTTGTGACGGATATTCCTGAGCTTGTTTTTATTACATTGGTCTTATTTGCCAACGTACTCACTGGATTCTTGTTGATAGCAGTCTACATTGTTCAAATCAAAGAGACCGGAAACACAGTTATTGCAGGGTTTGTGCTTTCGATGATTGGACTACTCCTGGATTTAGCCAATTTCTTTGATCCACTTGGTTCGATCCTGTTTGTTATAGGTCTCGCGCTCCTTGCTATTGCGAATTTGCCCACAGGGAGGTTGCCGACTTTAGCAATGTGGTCCTGGGTTGTTGTCGCTGTTCTCTCGTTGCCTTTTGTGCTCCTTGGATGGCGTCTGCTCATTGGTCTGGCATTGATCCTATCGGGGGTCATAAGGATTTGGTTGGGTGTCGCTTTGAGGTCGGTCGTGGTTGTAGGTGGTGACTAGGTAGTTGCTGTCTAAATCATCATTAGATTGATTCAGGAGGCCAAGATGCTGAAAGAATTTCGAGAGTTTGCGATGCGCGGCAATGTCGTTGACATGGCGATCGGCATCATCATCGGCGCAGCATTTGGATCGATTATAAATTCCCTGGTATCTGACGTGATCATGCCACCTATCGGACTGATTCTTGGGAAAGTAGATTTCTCAAACTTGTATCTAACCCTGCAGGAAGGGGTGATCGCAGGGCCTTATGGTTCCCTTGTCGATGCGCAGGAAGCTGGCGCGGTTACGCTCAATTATGGTGTATTCATCAACACCATCGTTAGTTTCGTGATCGTTGCCTTTGCTGTATTTCTCCTCATAAGGAGCATCAATCGACTTGAAAGGGAGGAGGAGGCACCCTCAGAAGAGCCTAACACCAAGGAATGCCCTTATTGTGTATCAGTGATCTCAATCAACGCGTCCCGCTGCCCACATTGCACCTCACAGCTTGAAGCTTGATTGAGTTAAGGATTAGGAGCCAATTCTAAAAAAATGCCTCATCATATGAAGATGAGGAAATAGGCATTTTTAATGTAGAGGATATTTGGTGATGGCTATTGACAATGACTTGCGGAATCAGCTGAAGGTGTATCAGAAAACTGAAATAACTGAACACCATATCTACATAAAGCTAGCTCAATCGACGAAAGATCCCGAAAACAGACGAGTTATGGAGCAAATCGCCCAAGATGAACTTAAACACTATCAGTATTGGCGTGAATATACCCAAGAGGATATCGAACCTGAGAGAATAAAGGTCTGGATGTACTACTTGATCAGTCGGGTGTTTGGTTTCACCTTTGGTATCAAACTAATGGAAATGGGCGAAGAAGATGCCCAGGATAACTACGGACAATTGGTTGAGTCTATCCCTGATATTGATGTTCTCATCCAGGATGAGAACGAACACGAAAGGGTCTTACTCAATCTTCTTGATGAGGAGCGGCTTCGCTACATAGGATCCATTGTGCTGGGCTTGAACGACGCGCTTGTGGAATTGACTGGAGCCCTTGCCGGACTGACCCTAGCGCTTCAAAATACACAGCTTATTGCTGTAACAGGCTTGATCACAGGGATCGCCGCCGCGCTATCCATGGGAGCATCTGAATATCTTTCCACAAAGTCAGAGGAGACGGCTAAGAACCCGTTGCGGGCTTCAATCTATACTGGTGGAGCGTATATCGTCACGGTATTTATACTCATTCTCCCCTACTTGATCATCGCAAATTTCTATCTTGCCTTGGGTTTGACCATGGCATTTGCGCTGTTGATCATCGCATTCTTCAATTACTATATCTCCATCGCGAAGGAAGTTGAGTTCAGACAGCGATTTCTCGAAATGGCGGTACTGAGTCTCGGCGTGGCGGTTTTAAGCTTCGCAATTGGGTTTGTGGTCCGCACATTTCTGGGTATTGATATTTAGGTGGTTTAGCGTTTGGACAGGGAAGTTTGTTTGCCGTTTGATCTCTAATCTTCGAGATATTCTAATACACGCAAGTCGCCGATCTATAGACCTGGTTTAAGTATGACTGACCTTTGGATCCCTAAATGTTCTGAGCCATAAAAAAAGCCGTGATTGCGCCATCTGAGAACCAACTTCTTAGGATATCTTATCGATGCCGAGAGTATAATCACTCACATACGGACTGGAGTAATGGAGGCCGAAATGGCAAAAGAACCGGAATTTGATATTAATTCTGCCCATAAATTTTTTTCTGCAACATGCTTCAATAAGGCTTGGGAGCTTATCAATAAAACCGATCGAACGGCTGAAGAAGATGAGCAGATGATCCGATTAAGCCTGGCATCCACCTGGCACTGGACTCAAAGGGATGATTGCACGGATCAGAATATGTCGATTGCATATTGGCAGACTTCAAGGATCTACTCGATCTTGGGCCAGGCCAGTAATGCAAAGAGATATGCTGAACTTTGTTTGGATGTCAGCCAAGGTGATGACATGCAACCGTTCACGCTTGGCTACGCCTATGAAGCCTTAGCCCGTGCTGAAATGATCGCCGGGAATCAAGAAAAGGTGAAGGAATACCTAGAAGAAGCCCATAAATTATTAGCCGTATTGACGGACGAACATGAAAAGAAATTTCTCGGAGATGATTTAGCAACGATCACATAGTCGTCTGGGGAATTGCCACGTATGGATTGTCTCTCCTGTTCATTTGGCATGATTCCATTCGAATCACTGTAAGTCGAGTTTGCCGAACTCCCTCGACGACTGTTTTATAGCAGTACAATCCTTCTAGGTGTTGCTCAAGTGTTGTTAATCACTTGATTCATATTCATGGAGTGAGAATGACCTCAAGCGATCAGTCGAATTCCTCATTGGATTTCCATCCTTTGATAAGGGAGAGGTGGGCGGATTTTGAGGACCTTTTCGGCGCGCGAGGCGCGTATGGCGGCTGTTGGTGCATGTGGTGGAGACTGACGCGACGAGAGTTTGAAGAAGGTCAGGGTGAAGGTAATCGGGAAGCCATGCATTCGATCGTATCGCGAGGTGATGTGCCGGGCATCCTCGCGTACGAAGGAGGGAGGGCCGTAGGGTGGTGCTCGGTTGCCCCGCGAGAAACATACGGCTCGTTAAATCGCTCACCCGTGCTCAAGAGGATCGACGATAAACAGGTTTGGTCGATCGTCTGCTTCTTCGTTGCGAAGGACCATCGGCACATGGGCCTCGTGCGGAAACTGATACATGCTGCGATCGATTATGTGCGAAGTCAAGGCGGGAAGGTGGTCGAAGCTTACCCGTCAATACCCAAGGGAGAGCGAATGCCACCAGTCTCTAGCTTTATGGGTTTTCCATCGTTGTATGAGAGCGTAGGATTTGTCGAATGTGCTCGACCTTCGAAAAGTAAAGTCATTATGCGGTATTACATTGAGTGAGTTAATTCCTCTATTGTCTCTGCGAGGATTCTGATCCCCTCTTCCAACTCGTCTGGTTCGGCAAAACTATACGCCAGTCGAAAATTGTGATCCCCATCTTTTGGATGGATAAAGAAATCTGAACCCACCGAAAAAATCACTTTCTTTGCTGCTGAAGCTACTTGCAGCGCAGATGTCGTTACATTAGGAGGAAGGGTTATCCAGAGGAAATAACCCCCAGACGGTACTGTCCATTGAACACCGGTTGGCATAAAACGTTCGAGCGCGGAAAGGGCGATGTCGCGACGATTCCGGTAGATCGTTCGAAGCTTCGAGATGTGTGCCTCCCACTTACCACTTTCTAAATAGCGCGTCACAATGTGAGAAACGAAAGGATTAGCACCACCACCCATTTCTGTCGTACCGCAATTCACACATGTCCCAATAAGCTCTGGTGCCCCGATCAGCCATCCAAGGCGTAATCCAGGCGCAAGGTTCTTCGAGAAGCTTCCTATTCTAAGAACATCACGTCCACCTGCCAGGGCGAAGTAACTCGGCGGGGGAGCCCCCTCGAATGAGATATCGCGGTACACGTCGTCTTCGAGGATGATGAATCCGAATCTCCTCCCTAAGTCAAGTATTTCTCTACGCCGCTCCTCCGTCGTCGTTCTACCTGTAGGATTATGGAAGTTAGGAATCGTATAGAAAAGTTTTGGATGTTTTCCTTCAGAGGATAAGCGCTTAACGATTTCAGTCATGGCTTCGATGATGACACCGTTCTCGTCCATCGGTACAGGATGTAGTTCAGTCTTATGATCGCGAAAGATGTGGATGGCATCCCTATATGTTGGCGACTCCATTAATATCCCGCCGCCTGCTCCTACGAAAAGCCGGCAGATCATATCAATCCCATGAGTCGAGCCGGATACGATCATTAGGTCTTCATGCTTGAGGTTGAGGTCCTCAGTACGGTTAAGGTTATCGGCAATGTGTGTGATCAAGGTAGTTTCGCCTTGTAGGGGGCCATACTCGAACATGGTAACCGCGCGTGATCCAAATGCCGTTAAAGCGGCAATTTCAAGGTCTGCTACCGGAAAAGATGTTCGATCCGGATGTCCTTGTGAGAATGAGATCATATTGGGCTCGATGCCTTGAGGAAGGGCATTAATGTGGGTCATCTGTTTTCCACTCCCGGTTGTTTTGTTGGTCCAGAAGCGCTACATTTAAGACTCACTTATTCTACTCATTTATTGACCAACTTTCATGATCACTTAAAGGAAATGATACACTCTCGAGAAGTCTTATCATGCTTTTAGAAGCCGAGTTTGGTGATGTATTCAGACTCTGGTCAATCAACTTAGAATTCATGGCTCCTACTCAGGTGTGATCATCCATCACGAGGTTGCAAGCTAGAGGAACATCAAATGGCCACTAAACAACCGATCTTGGAAACCAAACGGCTCCGAATAAGACCGTTTTCACTCACTGATGCACCAGTCGTGAAAAAGTTGGCAGGCGATAAGGCCATAGCTGCAACGACGTTGAGTATCCCTCATCCCTATGAAGACGGGATGGCTGAAGAGTGGATCGGCTCCCACCAGGAGTGGTTTGAGAAAGGTGAGGCCGTTACTTTCGCCATTACGCTCCGCGATGAAGAAAATCTGATCGGGGCTATCGGATTAGAGATCAATCAGCTGCATGAAAGGGCTGAGCTTGGTTATTGGATAGGTAAGCCCTATTGGAACCGTGGTTATTGTACGGAAGCGGCGAAAGCAGTCGTTCGATTTGGTTTTGATGAATACATGTTGTTTCGAATTCATGCCGCACATTTCTCGAGCAATAAGGCATCTGGAAGAGTGATGAAAAAAATTGGGATGAAGCATGAAGGGAAATTGAGACGACATATTAAGAAGTGGGGGAGGTTTGAAGACCTGGAGATATTTGGGATCCTTAAAGAAGAGGATGACCATCGAACATCAATCGGCAACAAAGGTTGAGCGTAGTTGAAGGTGCTTTGGAAATCGTCGAATCAAAGAGATTCCTCACGTTGATAGGCACTCAGAATGAAAAGTTTCTAATAGTCATTGCATGCCCCGCAGGGGCAAAGCAATCTTCTCAACGATAAGATTGCTTCGTCGCCTAACGACTCCTCGCAATGACAAATTGAAGGAGGGCTCCTCCTATTCTACTTATAAACAAGCTCTCTCTTGTTCGATGATAGAGTTATCTATGAGGCTGTATTGAAAATAGGCTAATACGGGCAGAGGGATATTCTTAATTACGAATCGCCCCAGAGACTTGAGGCACAGATGATTTACAAGCTTGATCCATCCAACTACGAAAGAGCCCGATCTCTTTTTAATGCGCTGGAAGAGTATCAGCCGATGTGTTCTGCCGTACTTGAAGGAGTGTATCCCGGGAAAGTCTTTGTGGATGACTTAAACCACCCGAGGACGGCGTTTATAACTACATTCATAAGCAGTGAAGACGATGGTGTGTGGGGATTTTTGGCAGGAGAACCCAGCAACGAAGTGTTTAATAAAGCCTTGAATAAGGACATCCGCAATCGTGAAATCATCAGCGCAAAGGCACCTGTCGTCTTCCTCACCTGCTACCCCGAAGATTGGTATGGCCAATTGCCAGTTGTGTTTCACCCTCAACAACCGATACCCATGTTGCGACGACATTACGAATGTTATGAATTTGCATCCGATTGGCGATCCGATGTCCCCGATGGTTATGAAATCCGTCAGCTCGACGAAACGTTTCTAACTCACCCAGAACTGAAAGTTCCAGATGAGATCATCAAAATGCTGAAGAAGTGGCGATCGATTTCGGATCCACGGTTTGTAGACTTTGGATTTGTGTGTATACATGGTGATCGAATTGTGTCCTGGGCGACGATGGATTTTATCTCTGGCGGCGTTGGCGAGGCTGGCATCTTTACGCTGGAGGGCTATAGGCGACGAGGTTTAGCAACGGTTGTAACCGCTGCAGCAGTGGAGCACGGGCTGTCACATGAGCTATCGAAGGTCAATTGGACTTGCATAGAGAGCAACATCGCGTCTATTCGCACGGCTGAGAAATTAGGCTTCAATCGAAAACGAGATTACAGGATGTATTACATGATCTTTGATGAGGTAGAACATTTAGGTAACCTAGTATATTCTTATTTGCAGAAAAGGCAGTACCGAGAAGCGGTTGATATCTTTGAAAAGAGTCTCGCCCTCAGGGATGATTTACCTATATGGGCCTATTATGATGCGGCGCGGGGTTGGGCTGGGCTGGGGAATGGGGAGATGATGTTTGCCTATCTCAATAAGCTGGCGGAGAGAGGATGGACTGAGGTTGAAAGCCTCGTGGGATGCAAAGAATTCGAACCCTGGCTCGAGACGTCCGAGTGGATTTCTTTGATGCAGCGTATGCGGGGAGACATGCAGGGTGGAGGTGAACGCTGATTACTCCATATATTGTTTTCTCCCTCCCCAAGATCGGGTAGTCCTTTGAATAGCTACTACCCTGATCGAGGAATAGAACGATAGGCAATGTGGTTTGAATGTGCAGCCATTAATTAATATCGTGTTGTCAGAGTTATTCTATAAACGAAGGAAAGACGTGGACAAGATATGCGCTATGGGATTTATTTGCCTAACTTTGGAGAAGAAACCGATGCTCAGGCTCTGGCGGAGTTAGCGAAAGAAGCCGAAGATTCTGGATGGGATGGCTTCTTTCTCTGGGATCATATTCTCTATAGCAAGAGTCAGAGGCTGCCGATGGTGGACCCCTGGGTGGCTTTGACGGCAGTGGCGATGAATACAGAGAGCATTCGTTTTGGCACGACCGTCACTCCAGTAGCGCGTCGCCGACCATGGAAATTGGCCCGAGAGACAGCCACACTCGATAGGTTGTCAGGTGGTCGATTAATTCTCAGTGTGGGTTTAGGAGATCCCCGGGAGACCGAATTTGAATACTTCGGCGAAGAAGGAGATGATAGAGTCCGAGCGGCGAAGCTAGACGAGGGTTTGGATATCCTGGTTGGTCTCTGGCGAGGGAAGCCGTTCCAATACCAGGGTGAGCACTACAGGATCAAGAAGATGGTCTTTCGGCCAAAACCGATGCAATCACCAAGGATCCCGATCTGGGTCGGGGGCTTTTGGCCTAATCGAGCACCTTTCCGACGCGCGGCGAAATGGGACGGCGTCATCCCACTCAAGAAGGGTGGCAGGATGAAGCCGGAGGATCTTGAGGATATCGCCAAATATATCCGTGAGCACCGAGAGGACAATGATCCCTTTGATATCGCAGTTATCGGGAGCCGATGGACAGGTGGTAAGGGTGGATTGAAGGGGGAGAAGAAGGTGGCGTTGTTCCGTGAAGCAGGTGCAACGTGGTGGTTAGAGAGCCTTTACATGAGCCGAAATTCGTTGGAGAAAATGCGATCCGAAATCCAGCTAGGACCTCCACGAGTGGATTGAACAATTTGGTTCAGTACAGTTACCTCTCGTCCCGCTTCAACCGAGCCGGAAAGATCTTTAACGGAGAATCACATGGAGTTTATCCCTGAAATTGGACTCGAATTACTCAATGGATGGCTGCCATTGGCGTTGTTCTATAGCATCTTTGGGATTATGCTAATTTCTTTCCCGAAAACTGTGGTGGCGAGGCTTTATGATCGGTCAGGTTGGACCAAAACCCAAAGGAATCTATCTGTATTCGGGAAGCTGTTCATCTTTTCATGGCTATTTCTTGTGATCTTCGCTCCCCTCACATTCAGCCGGGGCACCTTTGTTCTAGGGCTCTCGGTCTACCTTATGGGTTTGGCAGGCATGGTCGTTGCGCTTCTAAATTATAAGGACGCCCCTATCGACCAACCTGTCACGGCAGGGCTATATAAGATCTCACGCAATCCTCAACAGGTAACCATCCTTATCGCATTTCTCGGCATCAGTCTCATGGTTGGGTCGTGGCTTGCCGTGATCATACTCGGGATTGGAGCATTTTTCGCGCACGTTCGGGTTCTTGCAGAAGAGAGATCGTGTCTTGAACACTATGGTGCATCTTATGCGAGTTACATGGAGGAAGTGCCCCGCTACTTTCTCTTTTTCTAGATCGTTATTGGGGAGAGGTTATATCGCATATGGAATGGCTTCACAAAAGAAGGGGATCGGGAGGAGTGTAGCGTGAAACCGAGTGAAATGTTTTCTCATTGGAAACGAGTCCGGGATGGCTTGTTGCATACCATAAACTTATTCCAAGAGGATGAGCTTCAGCATACCCCCGAAGGGATCTCTCGGACCGTCGGAAGGACGATGCTTCACATTGCTGATGCGGAGGATGGTTGGCTTCGCTATGCAATTACGAAGGAACTTGAAGAGTGGCCATCGCAATATACCTTGGATAACTATCCGACGCGAGAAGCGATAAAAGAGGTGTTGACAGAAGTTCATGAGCGAACCGAGGAGTTCATAGATCCATTGGAGGAATCCGACCTCACTCGGATCATCGTAGCGCCTTGGGACGAAAAATTCTACTTGGGTTGGATCCTGTGGCATGTGATTGAGCATGAGATCCATCATCGAGGCGAATTGTCGTTGATCCTTGGGCTATTAGGCAGGGAAGGCTTGGACGTATAGATTTCACTCATTATGGAGTGCTCTGAGTAGGCAGAATTGCTTTAAGAGTGCGGGAGTTTCCCCCGCAGCCTCGAATAACGATGTTTTTACTGTTGATCGATTTTCATTGGTTCTATGAATACAACTAAGACCGCTCGTTTCTTAGATTGGATCATGCACGATTGTGATTATGTGAGCGATTAGAGGAGCAAGGTGAGGCTATCAGAGAGTTATAATAGTCTAGAGAGAAAACCGCTTTTCTTGGGTCAGTTGTGTTTGAATTATGATAGTAAAGTATGTCCAGAGTCGTTTTAATCATGATGCGGACTGAGATAAGAAATAGCGATCAAATGGCCTAGAGCGTTTAACACCATGCCAACGAATCTGCCCCCCGTGTATTTCGAAGTCGAGAAACGATATCGTGCGGCTCAATCGGCCGAGGAGAAGATTAGTTGTCTGGAAGAAATGCTCAGCGTCATCCCCAAGCACAAAGGCACGGATAAATTAAGGGGTGATCTGCGCAGGAAGCTCTCGAAGTTAAAGACATCCTCCCAAGCTAGAAAAAGCGTAAGTAAACGCGCGTCTGCATATCACATCGATAATGTAGGCGCGGGTTTGGCAGTATTGGTAGGCCCTACCAACGCCGGGAAGTCATCTTTAGTCGCCACACTAACAAACGCTGATCCAGAAGTATCGAATGCCCCTTTCACCACCTGGACTCCAACTCCAGGCATGATGCCTGTGGAAAATATCCAGATCCAATTGGTGGACACACCATCCTTGGACAGGGAAGTTGTGGAATCTGAATTGATCGATCTAATCCGCAGATCAGATCTAATCCTAGTAGTTGTCGACCTTAGAGCGGATCCTATGCAACAGCTTGAAGACACTGTCGAGATCCTGAAGGAACACAGGATCGTATCACTCCGCCATAAGGATAGGGTCGCGGAAGCTTACATGTATACCTTTATACCGTTTTTTGTAGTGGTTAATAAAAACGATGATGAAAACACAGATGATCACTTTGAGATCTTCCGCCAATTGATTGAAGGAGATTGGTCATTAATCCCGTTATCCGCAAAGACAGGTCGAAACCTAGAAGAGCTCAAACGAGCAGTTTTTAAAAGCCTCGATGTCATCCGTGTCTACTCTAAAGCTCCTGGGAAAGAACCCGACCACGCCTCGCCTTTTATCTTGACGAAGGGATCTACAGTCGAAGAGTTTGCCAGAAAGGTTCATCAGGATTTCTATGAGAATCTGAAATCAGCCCGCGTATGGGGTAGCGCTGCATTTGATGGACAGATGGTAGGTCGAGATTACGTGCTACATGACGGCGATGTCGTCGAGTTACGCATTTAATCTAACTTCAAGAAATCTTTACCTCTTATACATTCTTCGACTCAATAGAATGGTCTGCTCATGTGATCTCAGTGATCATGCGGAGGGATGTTGATTGAGGAAGAAGTCGTGTATAGAAGAACCCGCGCGCGATCTTTTTGGTCTCTGATTTTACAGGTACATCATAGGATATTTATAAAGGTCTACGATCAGATTTACAAAGAAAGTGGAACGATCGCTGAGCTGTAAGGATCGATCAGAATGCCGACGATAGAAACTGGAGAAATCCAGCAATATTACGAAACCACTGGAGAAGGCACGCCCCTCGTGCTTGTCCATGGTGCGTTTGTGGACCTTCATATGTGGGATCCGCAAGTTGAGCACTTTGCTGATCGATATCAAGTCATTTGCTACGATCTGCGAGGACACGGGAAGACAGGACCCTCTTCTGCATCTAAGTATCGGATGGAGATGTTCGCTGATGATCTACGTGCATTGCTTGAAGCACTTGATGTTCAGCAAACGATCCTCTGTGGGTTGTCGTTAGGGGGGATGATCGCACAGGCGTTTGCGGTGAAATATCCATCGATGCTTAAAGCTCTCGTACTGGCTGATACAGCGGTATCAACCAGCTTGACACTAAACGATAAATTTCAACGCTATATCTTGTTTCCTAAATGGATGATGGTAGCCACGATCAGATTGATGGGAGTCGAACGATTCACAAGGTATTCCTTCTGGCTCGCGAAGGTAACCAGAAGTGAGGCTTGGCTCGGTAGAGACGAGGGAACGAGATCCTACCTTGAAGATAGGATGCTGCGAATCACGATGGAGGAATACCTGAAGATCTATGATGCGATCTACGAATTCGATATCGTTGATCTCGGGACGATAGCTGTCCCAGCGCTTATCACCATTGGAGAGCACGAGTCTGGAAGCGTATATCGGCATGCTGAGGAGATGAGGCGTCTGATACCAGGATCGCAGAAGATCATTGTTCCGGGTGCAGGACACACATCCAATTTGGAAAAGCCGGCGGAGTTCAACGCGATCTTGGATGAATTCTTGGCAAGCATTCCTTAATCATACTTCTCAATGATCACTCCATCGGTTCATTAATTGATTTGTCTTTCAAGGCTATAGGCACATGGAGGTCTTAAATGGAAATGACATTCTATGATCACTCAGTTAGGCCTGTTGCTTACTCGGATGACGGGATTCACATACACAGATTTAGCGGTCATGCGATCGGACACATCCACGAGGAGTCAATTTATGATTATTCTGGAAAACACCTCGGATGGTTCGCGGACGGTTGGGTGAGAGACCATTCCGGTCGCTGTGTGATGTTCACCGACGAAGCCAAGGGTGGTCCGCTGAAACCCTGGAAAGGTAAACAACCGACGAAAATCGTGAAACAGAACCCTCCAGCCAAGGGCGTCAAGAAGGCGAAACCGAAGGAACGTAAAGTTCTAAACGCTTGGGCAGGGTTAACGGGTGTGCAGTTCTTTGAATGGTATTGCTCCTTATAGATGATGAAGAAGATTTCGGTGATGTCTCTCAATATTTGGAACGATCAGGGACCTTGGCCTCAACGTGCTCGTCTCATCCGCGATGAGATTGAGTCATTGCAACCGGACCTGATCGGATTTCAGGAGGTCCTTCGTGGGGAAGGGGTGGATCTCCTGGATGAAATCCTGGCAGGAACTAGCTACCACCGGGACTTTGTGGTTGCCGAAGAGTCGTTGCCTCGCCCAGGTGTGGTTTTCGGGAACGCGATCGCATCTCGTTGGCCAATAGCGAGTCGTGCGGAGTTGATCCTACCCAATGTCGAGGGTAATGAGGCACGAGCGGCACTTTACTGCACGGTCGAATCAACGATTGGATCCGTGTGCATTGGTTGCACGCACCTAAATTGGAAAGTCGACCAGGGGGCGATTCGTGAACGGCAGGTGGTTGCTCTCGTAGATCACCTCTTGTCTGAGTGCGTTTCGATTGAGTTTCCACCGATCCTAGTCGGGGATTTCAATGCCGTGCCAGAATCAGCGGAGATACGCTACCTGAAAGGTCTCCAATCCCTTGACGGTAAAAGTGTTTATTTTCGGGACGCGTGGTCTCACGCAGGGGATGGAAGCGAGGGGTTGACCTGGAGCCGGAAAAATCCTTACGTGATGCAATGGTTGGATCCTGATCGGAGAATCGATTACATATTTGTCGGGCTTCCACAACCAGGTGGCTGGGGAGAGATCCTCTCGTGCAAAATCGTTTGTGCCTCAGAACGCGAAGGTGTTTGGCCCTCCGACCATTTTGGTGTGTATGCGGAATTGCAGACTGAAAACCAGACATGAAACGATTCGTTTACAAATATAGGCCGCAAGTGACGAGCAGATTCATCTAGAGGGCAATTCGTGATCTGTGAAAGCCTATGTCATTCGGGAAGAAACGAGCATCAGGCACCACGATAAAGAAACACTGGCTCTATTCATCAATCATGCATGAGTAGGATTAGCATGCTTCTCCAAGAGGTATTCAATGGTTTTAAGGATCGTGGTGAAGGAAATGGTGAAGGGGGATTTACCTTTTCTTCTCGATCTCTGGCATATGCGTGAAGTCATGCGCTACGCCGATGAGTTCCCTCGATTACGGGGTTGGTCGAAATCTGACGACATTGAATACGCATGGGGACGCTATCAAGTGATGCGAGGTGAGTTAGGTAAGGAGTACACTCAGCTAGTCCTTCGATTGGATGATGATACGCCTATCGGCGAATCCTTCTTCGCTTGTCTGGAAGAAGGGTATACCTTTGGCAAGTGGTCAAAACCTGAGGGAATCGTAAGTGTGATGGGTGATATAAAACTCCTACCGCAGTATTGGGGTCAAGGGCTGGGCACAGCAGGTATGAGGCAGGTGGTTCGATACGTTTTTACTGCGACAATATGTGAGTTGTTTGTGGTTCCGCCTAACAGAAAGAATCCAGCGGCATACAGAGTTTATGAGAAGGCTGGGTTTAAGTTATTCACTGGGATGAGATCTTGGCGTAATCATCAGATCATGGAAATGTCGAAAGAGATGTACCGGGAAAGTTATGGAGATTGAGGTTATGCTATGAGGATGGGCACTAAGGTGCCTATAACCTTAGCACCTGGGCACCTTGGGGCCGTAGTGCCCAGGTGCCCAGGTGCCACGGAAAACGACTACGCCAGCACCGATGACCTACTTCCCATTACTCCTCAATAGACAGATAGAGGTCAAACGACAAATGATCGAACATGGATTCATCGATGGGAAGCATTCCCTCCGAAGTAATGAAAACCTCCGGTGTGAGGGCTTCCTCAAGACATTGAAGATTCCCCATCTTATAGTTGCTGTCTTCTTGCCATAAGACCAATTGTTTCCATACCTCAGTGATGTTACTGAGCTGGCATCGTGCTACGGCAAAAAGACCACCGGGAAACTCTTTCGCCTGAATCTCTTCCTCAACTTCCACATCAGGGTTAATCACGATCCATTGTTCGTAGCCATAATTCGGGCTTCCCGGCGATGGATTTGGATTATTAAACCCGAAGAATCTGCATGCCTTGAGATCATCTAACAAGCCCTTCGACCTTGCCCATGAGACGATCTTGTCCCAAGCGATCACTTCGGGACCCTCTCCATAACCGAGAGCGGAGGCGACTCGCATTGGCTCAAGGATCACAATACGGACTTCTAATTTGTTCATCGAATATTCTCCTCTCCTACAAAATAAATTCTAAGATTACATTACGACACATTACCTGACATCATGTGTCATGATTTCATAGTAAGATGTGATCGTCGCAACAATCGAGGGGACCAGCTATGAGAGCAGACAGATTACTCTCACTATTAATGATTTTACAAACGCAAGGTCGCAGAACGGCCCAGGAACTGGCTGCGGAGCTAGAAGTTTCAGAACGCACTATCCATAGGGATATCGAAGCTCTCAGCATCGCAGGTGTTCCTGTTTACGCGACGAGAGGACCCGGGGGTGGGTGCGATTTGCTCAATAGTTACCGAACAAGTCTCACGGGTTTGAATGAAGATGAAGTGCGAGCGCTATTTATGGTCAGCATACCCGCTCCTCTAGCACAATTGGGTGTGAGCCAAAAGCTTAAAAATGCTTTACTAAAAATAACCACCGAGATGTCCGCTGCACCTCAATATCTGGAGCAATGGGTTCACCAGCGTATCCATGTGGATGTCGTGCCGTGGTTCCAACCCGAAGAGCCTGTGCCTCATTTGGGGACACTTCATCAAGCAGTCAGTCAGGATCGTAGGCTCCAGCTTACCTACCAACTCCACTTCGATGCGCGGGCCAAGTGGGTGGTAGATCCATATGGGCTGGTTACAAAGGCTGGTATATGGTATTTGGTGTGCTCCAGGGAAGGGAAAATACGTGTTTACCGTGTTTCGAAGGTCTTAGCCGCCAAGGCTCTGGATGACCACTTTGACCGTCCTGAGGGTTTCGAATTAGCCGAATGTTGGAAAGCGTGGTGTAGTGATGTGGAAGATAGCCGCCCCCGCTACTCGGTTAAAACTCGCGTGTCCGTTGAGCTTCTCCCTCACCTTCGAAGTTATTTTGGCGTCTCATTTGACGATTTGTATAAACAAACTGACTCACAGGAGGGGTGGATTACAGCCAATCTCCATTTTGAGACATTAGAGGCTGCGCGCAATCGTCTCCTGGGATATGGGAGAGCGATTGAGGTTTTGGAGCCTGAAGCGTTACGTTTAAGTATCATCGACTTTGCGTCCCAGGTCAGAGACCTTTATTCGGATTGAGATCTTGCTAAGGATTGCAATACACTTGTAATGAAGTTAAATTAGGTCATAGGATATCGAGCGATTGTTCCTAATAACTCGGGATGAAAACTGACCAGATGGAGGAATTGGCCATGGCGCATCCACTCGTTACCCAATTGCGATTTTCCCGGAGTGAATTGATACGTTGTTTAGACGGAGTCTCCCCCGACGATGCGATTCGTAGAGTAGAGCCGATGAATTCTCTCAGTTGGATCGTCGGTCATTTAGCAAGCCAAGAACATTACTTGTGGGTTCAAATGGCTCAGGATCATAATATTGCTCCCGATTTACGGGATCTCGTTGGTTTCGGTAGACCGCCATCCACACCCCCTTGGGAGGAGATGTGGATCTTGTGGCAGGATATCACCCGTGCGGCAGATATATTCTTTGACGATCTGACGCCCGAAATGTTATACACTCACCTGAAGTGGAAGGATAAACCTATTCCTGAGAATATCGGCGTTTCTTTGTTGAGAAACATATTCCACTATTGGTTTCACCTCGGCGAAGCTCATGCAGTACGACAGTTGTTGGGACATTCGGATTTACCTCAATTCGTGGGAGATCTTTCAGGGGTTGGTTTTTGATTAGGGGAACAGAAAGTGAAGGATAACATCCCAGTGCGATGACCAAACTTTCAAGATTCTTAAGTACCTTCTCAGCCCTCGTGGCCTGCTTTACACTCGTTCGTTCGAGGTTCGGGCTCTTGAGTATATTCTTATGGATTCCAAAAGTGCTCGCGTGTGGTCTTTCGCCTCTTGCTGCACTTTCGGGTTTCCTGGGAGCAGCTCTAGGCTTGGTCAATCGAGACTTGAGATCAATGGTCCTTGGGCTATTTGGCGCGTCTGTGGCTACAAGATATGTTTATAAAGTAACCGGCCCCCATCATGGTTTTGAAAGGGCTTTCGGTCCAGATTGGGAGGCGTGTATCCCGCCACAGGTGAGACAAGAGATGCTTTCGAGACGGTGGTCGCTAAGGGCATTCGATCCTCCCCGGACCCCATGGATCCAAGATGTCCATATCGCTACCGATCCCCAAGATGGAGATCGGCTCTATGCAGATCTCTGGATTCCCCATGAAGGCGTCACCCCATCTGGTTTAGTGGTACTTTATCTACATGGAAGCGGTTGGCATTATGGTGGAAAAGATATGCGAACGCGCCGCTTCTTCCGGCATCTAACGAATCAAGGCCATGTGATTATCGATTTTGCTTATCGACTGGCCCCCAGGGTAGACCTTTATCAGATGATCTTTGACGTTAAACGCGCGATAAGCTGGATGAAGAACAACGCGGTTAACTATGGTGTGGACGAAAATAAAATTGTGCTGATGGGTGGCTCCGCAGGAGCGCAGCTAGCATTATTGGCAGCATACACTCCCAATGATCCAAGATTTCAACCCTTGGATGTCCAACAGGATACTTCTATATGCGGCGTAGTCTCGTATTATGGTCCCACTGACTTAATCGAACTGCACCGCTATTTCGAAGCCAAGTTTAGAAGGATTCCCGTTCGCAGATCTTTTCTAATAAAAGTGCCCATCACCCGTTGGGAAAAGCGGGCTCGGCGCACGGGCTTCTTGCCTCCTGATGGGCGATTTGTGACACCAATAGAAATCTTGCCAAATCTTATAGGTGATCTGCCTGACCGAGCCACTGACCTCTACAATCTATTCAGCCCCATAAATCACGTAGGAGCCCATTGCCCACCGACGTTGTTACTTCAAGGTTTACACGACTTTGGTGGAATGGTCAATCAGGTGAGGTCGCTTCACGAAGCGTTATTCAATGCAGGAGTGATGTCGATCCTGGTTGAATTCCATAATACTGAACACGGATTCGATCTAATCCCGCCGAAATGGTCACCTGCGACTCAAGCAGCGACCTATGACACGGAACGATTCTTAGCCCTGTTAGCATATAGTTGATCATTCTTCATGTCCTGTATTTTGTGGATGTCAAGGAAATTCACCCCTGTAGGGGATACAAATCAGAATGGCAATCGGAGTATTAATAAGAAGGAGGGATGATGAGGATCAATCGTAATCGTATAAGATCACTTGGATATTCTCTTCTGGTGATCCTCTCTCTGCTCATTGTCACACTTGCGTGTGACCCCCTCGGAGCGCCCGGGCCTAGTCCAACTCCTGATTTTGGACAGGCCACTATGGCCGCGCTAGCCACATCACAGGCACGCCTTTTACGGCAGTTATCGGGACTCGAGAGATCCAACGCCGATCTGGTTACACAAGTCGCTCGACAGAATGAAATCATCTCTTATTTGGCCACTAGAATTCCACCTCGTATCATCACACCTGCACTACCGACATTGACTCCCTATCGACCGGTGTACGGATCGGTTGTTATCGAGGGAGGTCATTGTTGCATCGGTGGTATCGCCGGGGAGACGATTGAGATAGGTGTGGTCTTTGAGGCGACAAGCCCATTGGCTGAAGTAACCGATATGCGCGTCCGTATTGGTGGTCTTCACTTCACCGAGGACGAGATGACATACACCGAGTGGGAGGAATTTGTCCCTTATAAAACCTTTTCCGTACAAGTCGCCCTTAATTGGGTCGGGTTTTATGTTACGGTCCAATACCGCGACGAACTCGGTAATCTGTCGTTGGTCTATTATGACGACATCTCGGTTGAAGGTCATCCTGCACCTCCAACTGCTCATCCGACGCCGTGACACAATGTGTCACCGTATTGTGATCTTAGTTGGATATCGATAACTGAAGGAAGGAGTAGAGGATGAACCAAATGATTGCCTTCTGCGGAATAGATTGTCATGAATGTGGGGTTTTGATAGCTACAAGAGAAAACGATGACGCAAAGAGAAGGGAGGTCGCAGAACTGTGGTCAAATGAATTCAACGCCGATATTCAGCCACAGGATATCAACTGCGTGGGATGCCTATCGAAGGGTGGGGTTCTTTTCAGTCATTGTTATGAGTGCGAGATCAGGAAATGCGGAATGGAAAAAGGGATCGCGAATTGCGCTTATTGCACCGATTACGCGTGTAACAAGTTAGAAGGTTTCTTTTCCATGGTGCCGGATGCGAAAAAGAGGTTAGATAAGATTAGGGCTGCAATGTAATTTCATGTGCTAATTAACCACACAAGGCTTCACTGCAACGTAACCGAAACTGAAGCAAGTTTGTTAAAGAGTTCCTCATCAAGCCTATTGCAGGGTGGGACCTAGTTAATAGAAAGATCCTTCAAGCCTTCGACAGGCTCCCTTCGGCAAATTCAGGTGAATACAAGCCTGTGGTGGTTCAGGTATTAGGGATCATTCAATTTTAGAAACAAAGTGCCAATGATTAGATTTTGTATCTGAAATGTTTGTGTCTACCTATATTTCAAAATCTACTGAAGGGGTAATGATTTCAAAAAGTATCGTTTCACCTTGCACCTACAATGAAAGGGATACTTCATGAATGGTATTTCAAACGCGGTCTTACACACAGTCATCATCAAAACCAGAAAGATGACTGAACTGGTTGATTTTTATGGGCAGGGTTTGGAGCTTGAAGAGGCGATGTCTTTTGGCCTTGACCACATGGGATACTCGCTCCCGAATGCCTATTTTGGGTTTGACCTCGTGGGTGAGGAGGAGACTGTATCTACAGGAGCAGTGTCAGCTTGGTTTGAAGTTGACGACCTGCAAACATCATTTGAACGATTTGAATCCTTAGGAGCGGTCGTAATCTATCCGCTTACTAAGAAACCCTGGGGTGCAATCCTCGCGGCCCTCAAGGACCCTGACGGCAATGTTTTTGGGTTAGCACAACGCGGGACAAACCCTGTTGAAATTGAGTTACTTTCCCGTAAGTAAGCCAATGTGTTTCATCTAAGCACGATGGATATGTCCTCTTCCATCCGCATCCTCCTCATTGCCGATACGCATTTGGGTTTTGATTTGCCCTTTCGTCCGCGCGTCCAACGGCGACGGAGGGGCCCTGATTTCTTTGACAATTACGAGAGGGCACTACAACCAGCCTTGGAACGAAAAGTGGATCTGGTGATTCATGGAGGTGATGTATTCTTCCGGAGCAGGATCCCGATGGCGTTGGTTGAAATGGCGATGAAGCCCTTGATCCGAGTCGCTGACAATGGTGTACCGGTTTATATCGTGCCAGGGAACCACGAACGATCTCGGATCCCACTTCAGCTGTGGTCCACACATCCAATGATCCACATATTTGATCGACCGAGGACCTTTCTTTGTACCGTGGGTGACACATCGATCGCACTTTCGGGATTCCCTTTTACTCGGCGTATACGCGACGTTTTCTGGGAGCTAACGGAACAGACGGGGTATAGAGAAGTTAACACGGATTTGCATTTCTTGTGTATGCATCAGATTGTCGAAGGTGCTCAGGTTGGCAGGATTAACTACACCTTCCGAAGTGGACCGGACATCATTCGTGGTAAGGATATCCCAGGTGCCTTTAAGGCAATTCTAGCAGGCCATATCCACCGAGGTCAGATCCTCACCCACGATATCCAAAATCTTCCCTTAGCTGCCCCCGTGATCTATCCTGGCTCGATTGAACGCACTTCATTTGCCGAGAGGAACGAGGAGAAGGGCTACGTCATCGTACAATTCGACAACTCTGCTGCGCTCGGCAACCAGTATGAAATTTCATTTGTGCCTTTACCGACACGCCCCATGGTCAAGCTCACATTAGAAGCTGAAGGTTGGAGTGCAGGAGATGTTGAAAGATGGCTACGAGCGCGGTTTTCTGAACTGCATCAAGATTCTGTCGTCCAGATTCAGCCCCTTGGTTCAGTATCCGACCAAGTCCTCCAGAGCCTCAGTGCTCCATATCTAAGATCTCTTGCACCATCAAGCATGAACGTATCAATGGCATTCGCTTATCATCGAAGACGCAGGTTGAAGGTGTGAGAAGGAATCTGTAGCCAAGGTTGGGACTTGGGTTTCTGTGAATTAAATCTTAATGTATGGAATGAAAGTTAATTTGGCATGTCATCCTGAGCCCTTCAGCTGCGCTCAGGACAGGCTCCGCGAAGGATCCCTATAATGAAGCCTGTGGAACTGTAGAATCGCAGGGACTCTTCACGCCTAGCGGCGCTCAGAATGACATCGATTACAATCCGGTTATCCAATACGCGAAAACGGGAGGAAACCTATGAACGATGAAATGAAGAAACCCCAACTGATCGAATCCATTACGAATGGCCGTAGAAAATTCGAGGAAACGCTGTCTCAGTTGGATGAAGATCAAATGACCACACCAGGTTTAGAGAGTGGATGGTCAGTAAAGGATGTTTTGGCACATATTCGGGTTTGGGAGACACGAATGGTTCGCTGGTTAGAGGACATACAACGAGGATCGATCCCTCAGATGCTTCCACCTGGGATGACATGGGATGACCTGGATCAAATGAATGAAGAGACCTATCTTGAGAATCAGGATAAACCATTGATGGAGGTTCTTGATGAATTCCATCAATCCTTCCCTAAAGCGTTCGATATGGTGAAGAGCGTCTCTGAGGAGGATCTGATCGATCCGGATCGATTTGAATGGAGGGAAGGTAAGCCGTTATGGTTCATTGTTGCTGCTAATACCTTTTGGCACTATGATGAGCATGACAAGGCGATAAGAGAATGGATGGAAGAACAGTTAGGAAAAGCATAAGAAAAGATTTCACAGTCATTGCGGTATATACAGGGACTGTTATGAGGTAAAGGAGGCTGAGAAAACTACAGCAATGACGATAAACCGAGTGGAAAAAGTCGCGATCAGTATCTTTATTGCCATTGCATCTCCAGCCTCACTTTTTGTATTGTTATGGTGGTCGACTTCAGCGCTTGCGATGTCCCGTGTCCTCAAGATACAGGAGGACACGATTATCATTGCTTCCCTTCTTGGCCTTGGAATCGGTATCCTTGTCAATATCTTCTTTCTGAATGACTTACGGGAGAGTTTTTACGACTTCGGTTACAAATTCCTGATACCCCTCTATTTCTTCTGGTCTGCGATTGCGTTGGCTTTCTTCATGGGGATGCCCTTTGGGAATCTGCTCTTAGGAACTCTTGCAGGGCTTTACTATGGCCGGAGATAGGTTGTTCAGGGGTCGATTGAGAGGGATGTCAGAACGAATGCCTGGACAATCGGTGTCTTCACCGCCCTGGTAACTGGCATCGAGTCGTTATTCATAGGGTTTTTAGGATTACGGGAACTATTTGTAGCGGAGTTCATCCAATCACGATTTGGCTTAGATCCTGAAGTTCTCTTTGAGCCATTGGGTATTGGACTCGTTATGGGCATCGTAATCATCGTAATGTTGGCCCAATACCTCTGCACACAGATCGCATTTCGAACAGCGGTAAAGATTGGTGATCGATAAATAGTTTGGCTTAGAGAGAGTCATGAAATCAAGATGATCTATCCGCAGTCGGTTTTAACAAAGATTTGTCCGCCTTGAGTGATCTTTTTTAAAACAAAAGAGGTAATAATATTAAAGCTAAGACCAATTGATGTTTGAGGTTCTTTTAATGTCCACGTATCTTGATCGTCCATGGATAAAGCCTGTCATACTTTGTGTTCTTTTCCTCCTGACCGCATGCACAACGCAATCTACGCTCGAGTCGCGGCAACCTTCTCGGACTGAAGCAACCCCAACGTCCGTTGAAACACCGAAGCCGGTTAAGACGACCATCACAGAAGAAGAGTTGGGGAATCTTCTCAGTGAAGTCTTGTCGGGCGAGCTCAAAGATGTGATATTCGACTACAAGAGTAGACCAGGAACGGTGTTCATCTGTTGGAATTTACAAGGAGCTTATTCGGACGAGCTCATTGCTAAAAACGCTAAAGAGGATACGGTCCAAATCCTCCGAACAGTTGTTGAGAGCGGTATAGAGTATGATCAAGTACTTATCAGTGCCTGGCACCCAATGACGGTGGATATCAACAACACCCTTGAGGATACCGAAGTCATCAGTTTGTATTACGATAAAGACACTCTTGAGGGACGAAATTGGGACACGATTCGCACTCAATACATTTGGTGGATCGCTGACCGAGGATTCGTGAATAAAGAATTACAACGATGAGAGGATGAAGGGAAATCTCCTTCGTGCCTCCATAATGCCCCCCGTCAAATCTTCCCGCGAGCTTTACGCTCGCGGGAAGATGTTGTTGAACCAACTTGATCCATAAATCACCTCAACCTGAGTGTCCCTCCTCCTGGCCGAATTCCTGCACCTCACTTGTCTATCTGCTGTTTTCTGGTAAATTGCCAGGTATGGGCTATTCTTCTCAGATGTATCTCATAACGGTGAATGGTAGAATTTTACGTCACCACTTGTTCGGATCAGGAGAGTCATGATGGATGATCAGGGGAATGGTAATCAACCATCTACCCATTGGTTAGACCAAGTATTGGATTCAAAGATCCAGATCAATCGCGAAGTGTTTTTCTACATTCTTCTCATCGTTCTGGCCATCCTTACGCGGTTCAGCGGTCTTGAACATCGCGTAATGAGTCACGATGAGAACACCCATGTCTACTTCTCGTGGTTGCTTGAGCAAGGTCGAGGGTACAGCCACGATCCCCTTTCTCATGGGCCTCTCCAGTTCCATTTGGTCGCATTGTCTTATTTTCTTTTCGGGGATAACGATGCAACGGCGCGTTTCCCGGCGGCATTATTTGGGGTCATCGCGGTTGGCATTGTATGGGTATTCCGGAGGTGGCTCGGTCGTACAGGCGCAATGGTTGCCGCTGTTCTAATGCTCATCTCACCTTATATGCTTTTCTACTCGCGCTATGTACGCAACGAGGCGTTGGTCGTCCCGTTAGTCATGGCCACCGTCTGGGCCATAACGCGCTATGTGGAGACCAGAGAATCAAAGTGGCTATATGTTCTTGCGATTTCTTCGTCACTCCACTTTGCTACAAAGGAAACGGCCTTTATCTTCACCGCGCAGGTTCTCTTGTTTCTGGGTGCACTATTGGCATGGCAATTGATCAAAGAAAAATGGAGCCGCTCCAATCTGCGGCTCACATTCTTGGCCGGATTTGTATTGACTGCGTTAGGCAGCTTGGTCGCTTTGTTAACCTATGTTCGGGAGAGGGGTGTAGATCCCGAACTAACATCCGAAGTCATAGATCCAGGATCCAGCTTGCCTGGGGCCGTACTATCCCCGGTCATAGCTCTTGGAGGGATCTTGGCTTTCCTGGGGCTTATCATCATCGGCGTTGCTCTGATCTCGGAGTTCGGTCGCCGTCTAAGGACTGATTTTCCACTCCTCGACCTGGTGATCGTATTGGGAACGATGACTCTCCCTCAGCTTGCTGCGGTACCAGCAATGTTGATCGGATGGGATCCTTTAGCCTACAACGATCCTGAGGCGTTTCGAAGTACCGCTTTAACGGTGGTTGTATTGGTAGGCATTAGCATCGCTATCGGGATGGCGTGGAAATGGCGGGAGTGGTTGATTGTCGCTGGCTCATTCTTTGTGCCTTTTATCGTTCTTTACACAACGATTTTCACCAATGGGCAAGGGGTTGCTACGGGTTTGGTTGGCTCGCTAGGGTATTGGTTGGTTCAACATGGTGTTGAACGGGGAAGTCAACCTCACTATTACTATCTCCTCGTCCAAATACCGATCTATGAATTTCTGCCAGCGATAGGTTCACTGATCGCGGTATGGTTTGGTTTTAATCGCTGGCGATCTAAAAGGGTGCCAGAAGTCACAGAGGAGAGTAATCCTGATCCTGAACCAAGAACAATCGATCGCTCATCCTTCCCATTTCTAGCATTTGTCGTCTATTGGGCCTTAACATCCCTTGTGGGTTACTCATACGCTGGTGAGCGGATGCCATGGATCACCGTACACATTGCATTGCCGATGATCCTACTTGCAGGGTGGGGGATCGGCAAGTTTCTGGACTCGATTGAATGGCAGGAAATACGGAAGGTAAATGGGTGGATTGTCGTAGGATTGATCTTGTTCCTGTTGATTTCGGTGATCCAGATGCTCGTCTCTCTCTTCGGAGCCGATCCGCCTCTACAAGGAACCGAGATTGACCAGCTTTACACTACAGCAGGCTTCCTCGCTTCTCTCGGGGTTTCCATCGCATGTGTGATTGGGATAGCAAAGCTAGCAGAAGGATGGCCGCTTTCCAGGATTACAAGATTGGCAGGAGTTTTGTTCTTGGCGTTATTGGCATTGGTAACAGCGAGGGCTGCATTTCGCGCGGCTTATATCAATTACGATTATGCGACCGAATTCCTGGTGTACGCGCATTCAGCAAGGGGACCGAAAACTGCCCTGGAACAGATTGAGGATCTCTCCATCCGAACCACAGGCAATCTCGACATTATGGTTGCTTATGATAATGAGACAACGTACCCGTATTGGTGGTACTTGAGAAATTACAAGAACGCTTTGTATTACGGCGCAAGTCCAAGCAGGGATCTGTTGAACTATCCAGTGATCCTTGCGGGTGATCCCAACTGGTCAAAACTTGATTCCTTCCTTACAGACCAGTATTACAGTTTTGAATACCACCGTATCTGGTGGCCCATGCAGGATTATTACAACCTCACATGGGATCGTATTCGTGAAATGCTGACCTCAGCGGAGTACCGAGAGGCATTATGGGATATCTGGTTCGATCGAAACTATACGGCGTATGGTGAAGTGACGGGGCGTGATTATTCCTTGGAGAACTGGTCCCCCTCCAATCGCATGAAACTTTATGTGCGGAAAGATATTGCCGGCTTGGTTTGGGATTATGGCGTAGCGCCGGTCGTCTTGGAGCCCGAAGAATTTGTGGATCCCTATTTAGACCGAATTGAGGTGATTAACGCAGATCTGGTAGTTGGTCTAAGCGGGTCTGCTCCTGGCCAATTTGCTCGACCTCGTGGTATTGCAGTGGGACCGGACGGATCTATTTATGTTGCAGATACGATGAATCACCGCATACAGCACCTGAATCCAGATGGAGAGGTGATATCAGTGTGGGGTCAGTATGGCAATATAGAGGAGGGTAATGCGCCTGCTGGGACCTTCAACGAACCTTGGGGGATCGCTGTCGCCCCGGATGGTACCGTGTATGTCGCCGATACTTGGAACCATAGGATCCAATATTTCACCGCTGATGGTGTGTTTCTCGGGATGTTCGGATATTTTGGGCAAGCTAGTGCGCCAGAGGCTTTCTGGGGACCTCGCGATGTGGTAGTTGATTCGAGAGGACGATTGCTTGTCACAGACACGGGCAATAAGCGCGTTGTCATCTTTGATGCCCAGGGAGTTGCGTTAGGTGAATTTGGGGGTTTTGGTCTTGACCTGGGAGGGTTGGATGAGCCCGTAGGTTTGGGAGTAGATGCTCAGGGGCGAGTCTACGTTGCTGATACGTGGAATCGGCGAATACAGATTTTCGAAGATCGCGGAGAGGCTGCCTTCGACGCGATCTCGGAGTGGCCGATAGGCGGTTGGATCGGTCAATCGCTCGACAACAAACCTTACCTTGCGGTGAGCGATGATGGCGTGGTTTGCACTACAGATCCGGAGAGCATTCGGGTGTTGTGCTTTGGTGTCAATGGTGAATTCCTGAGGGGCTGGGGTGAATTCGGCGCCGAGGTCTGGCAATTTGGACTACCTGTCGGGATTGCATTTGACTCCTCGTGTTCCGTCTGGATCACAGATAGCGCAAATGATAGGATCATGTTCTTCGATCTTGAATTGTGTGAGGATTAAATCACCAACGACAGGCTGTTTTGAAACCACTCTCTACTTTAACGAAATTAAGTAGGGGCGGGGTGACCCCGCCCCTACATTTTGGGAATCCAGAAGCTCTGTTTTAGGGCGCAAGCAGAGCTTGCGCACTCCAAAAGCACTCTTCGACATGCTTCCTTCGGCGAGCTCAGGACAGGCAGGACAATGCAGGCTTATAATTTTTTTGAATATCAAATGTTGGGTGATAAGGTGCTCTTAAGTAAGACCAACCGTTTTTAGCGATTTCAATATGGCTCGAGATTTAAGCGTCCAGTTCACTAAGCAACATTCCAGGAGATAAGAATATGATCGGACAGGAATTTATCAAGAGGACGAAATATCGGTATATGGTTCCTTCGGATCAGGAACGCAAATTGCCTCAACCGCCCCTAGAGACATTTCTTGAGGAGGGGGGTGAAGTGATCCCTCTCCCAGATTCGACGGAAGGGATTACGGATCTGAGATCATTGATCGATAGCCGAACAAGCATCCGAAACTATGCAGATGCCCCAATCTCACTTCAAGATCTCTCTTACTTGCTCTGGTGTACACAGGGGGTGAAGGAGGTTGTAGGTACTCAAGCGACGCTCCGGACGGTTCCATCTGCTGGAGCACGGCATGCTATCGAGACGTATCTACTCGTCAACCGGGTTCAAGGATTACAACCAGGACTTTACCGATATCGAGCTCTCGAACATCAGTTACACGAGCTCACCTTATTTCAAGGAATCGCAGACCAAGTTCAAGAAGCCTGCCTAGACCAATGGCATATCACGGGCAGTGCCGTAACCTTCATCTGGTCGGCCACGGTTTATCGCATGACGTGGCGATACGGAGAGAGGGGATACCGTTATCTCTTCCTCGATGCTGGGCATGTATGCCAAAATCTATATCTAGCCGCTGAATCGATTGGATATGGTGTCTGTGCCATCGCTGCCTTTGATGATGATCGGCTAAACGAGCTTCTGTTTTTAGATGGAAAGGATGAGTTTGTCCTCTATCTCGCGACATGTGGGGTGAAGGGAAGAGGTCTTGAGTAAATCGCAGAAAAGCCCAGACGATGCGCATAGCCACAAAATCATGTCTGTATTATCCATTCGGTGTTAGAAATTACATCGTAAGACGATGAAACTTTGACAACCATTCCTCTTGGTGTCTTGGTAATCATAAGATGTGATTGAAAAGTATGAAAAGGTGGAATGATGGAAGAAAAAGGTTTTACAGATTTCATGAAAAGGAACAGACGCTCTGAGAATACGATCAAGCGATGCGTCGAGTTCATTAAGACATTTGAAAGTTATCTCATGAATTTCAAAGCCGGGAAGAGGTTGGAAGATGCAAGCCGAGAAGATCTTGAGGAATTCGTAGTATGGGCACAAGAGGAGTTGGAATCAGTAAATAAATTTCTATGGGGAATTGGGTATTACTACGAGTACGTCTCAAATCCTGACATGTGTCGTGCGGCTGGGGAATTACGTGGGAAGAAGATCAAGAGGCAGCCTTTAGCACTCAAGAAGTTCCTCGGGGTAAGACGAGAACATGTAGAGAAGCTCTTGGCTGTTGGCATCAAGGACGTAAGCGAGATGTTGCAGGCAGGTCGGACGAAGAGCGAAAGAGAAACGCTCTCAAGGAAGAGTGGAGTACCTCTTGATGTGATTTTAGAGTTCGTGAAGCTTTCAGACCTCGCACGAATTCCTGGCTTAAAGAACATCCGTGCCCGATTGTATTATGAAGCAGGGGTGGACAACATCGAGAAACTCGCGGCATGGGATCCGGAAGAGCTCAGGGCGATGTTGGTCGATTTTGTTGAAGAAACGGATTTTGAGGGAATCGCGCCGTGGCTAAAAGAAGCCAAATCCGCCGTTGAAACCGCAAGGAAATTACCACAGATTGTGGAATATTAATGGTCAGTTGATGTGCACGTGATGAACATGGGGAGGGAATCCGCGGGAAATAACTCTGCGTATCCAAGAAAGATGGACCCCATGCTCATCCTGAACTCCGCCGGATGACTCATCAGAAAGACGGTCATCGGACAGATTGATTGTGTAATTCTTATCAAGAAGAAAATAGCTCAAATACAACATCAGATCACCTTTATGTCATCCTGAGCGAAGCGAAGGATCCCTTTGATGAAGCGATCGAATCTCAGGGAATCTTCACGCCTCCAGGCGCTCAGAGTGACATATTTCAGAGGGAATATTGTCCTTAGGGAAAATGAATGAAAAAGGTATCCACAACGTCATTATAAGCAGCCGGGTTGCAGGTTGTCATGAATAAACCTTAACAAGGAGGCCATTATGCATGGTGTATCGATGATCAAGGAAAATGGCATCGCGACACTCATCCTAAGCAGGGGGAAAGTCAATGCATTGAACGAAGCATTGGTCGAGCAGCTTCACACCGATTTGATGAAGCTAGAGAAGGACGAGACCATTAGCGTCATCCTTCTCAAAGGTGAGGGGAAATTTTTTTCTTTTGGATTCGATGTCCCTGAATTCCTTGTGTACTCGCGAGATGAATTTACGAGGTTTTTACGAAAGTTTACCGACCTCTACCATCACCTGTTTCTCTGCCCGAAACCCACGATCGCGGTGATAAACGGACATGCGATCGCTGGTGGGTGTATGCTGGCTACGGCTTGCGACCACAGGTTGATGGTAGCTAGGAAGGCGAAGATTTCTCTCAATGAGATAAGTTTCGGCGCCTCTGTAACTTCAGGAGCCGTTGAGATGCTGAAATACTGTGTTGGTCAGCAGGATGCTCAAAAGATTCTCTTCTCTGGGGGTATGTATAGCGCAGAGGAGGCGCACGAAATGGGGTTGATCGATCGTATCGCGGAGGATAGTGAGCTTATGGAGGTGTCAAAAGCGATGGCTCAGGACTACATCGATACGGACTTGGTAGCTTTCGCGAGTATAAAGCGATTGATTAAGGGTCCTGTTGCTAAGAGGATGCAGCAGAGAGAAGCCGATTCGATTAAGGAATTTGTGGACATCTGGTACTCTGAAAGTACCTGGAAGAATTTACAATCGATCCTCATACATGCATAGTTCTGTTCGATCTCAACTCGTAAAGAATGGAGAGTCAACATGATTAGAGTTCAGAAGATCAACGACACAACTTTTGAGGTTACCGTAGAAGGGCGGACGGTGACGACGCACAAGGTCACAGTCTCCCCAACATATTATGAAGAGTTGACCGGAGGCCGGGTGCCAGTGGAGGTATTGGTTGAGAAATCTTTTGAGTTCCTGCTCGCTCGTGAGCCCAACACCAGCATCTTGAGAAGCTTCGACCTGCCAGTAATTGGACGATACTTCCCGGAATATAAACGTGTCATTGTTGAGATGATGGAGTAGTCCAGATAAGTCTTGTACACCCAGATTCGTCATTATGTGTTAAGTAGATGAATCGATGGAGTGGATATCGTCATGTCTCGTTACAAGATGATTGTCAACCCGATTTCGGGCAGAGGCGCCGGAGAAAGTGTTATTCCTGACCTAGAAAACCAATTGCGAGAACATAGTTTGGATTTTGATCTGGTGAGGACGGAGCGCCCATGGCACGCCGTTGAACTCACGCAGGGAGCTGTGTCGGATGGATACGATATTATCGTTGCTGTAGGCGGTGACGGTACTGCGAACGAAGTACTCAATGGATTGATGTTGGCGAAGGAGGATGGAGCAGGTACCGGGGTATTGGGGTTGATCGGTGTTGGCCGTGGAAACGACCTGGCCTTCGGAATGGGTGTGCCGAGCGGATTGGAAAAGGGCCTAGAGATTTTATTCCAAGGCGACCGACGAACGGTTGATGTTGGAATTGTGAAAGGGGGAACGTTCCCTCAAGGACGCTTCTTTGGCAACGGAGTAGGTATCGGATTCGACACTGTGGTCGGGTTTGAAGCCATGAAGATGAAGCGAATTCATGGATTTTTAAATTATTTCCTTGCGGCTCTCAAAACGATCTTCTTGTATTATCAAGCGCCATTGGTCAAGATTGAATACAACAATAAGACCATTGAGCAGCTTTCTCTGATGGTGTCCATCATGAATGGTCGCAGGATGGGAGGTGGTTTTTGGATGGCACCCGAGGCGAAGATTGACGATGGTCTTTTTGATCTTTGCATCGCAGATCAGGTCAGCAAACTCGGGATACTGGCTCTTATCCCCCGCTTCATGCAAGGTACGCAAGCCTCACATTCTGCGGTGAATACCGGGCGAACGAATAAAATTGTGGTTACCGCCATCGAGGGCGTTTTACCGGCTCACGCGGACGGAGAGACAATCTGTACGGAAGGAAAACGGCTCACCGTGGAATTGCTAGCAGGCGAGATCGACGTTATTTGCCAGGCATAGGATGGGATTGAATGACGATCGCTAAGAAGGTGGTAAATTTCACTTTCAATCGCATAACGTCTTTACTTTGTAGAATCAATGCTGACAAGTTGAGGTTGATACCAGCAAATGGGCCGCTTATTGTCGTCGCCAATCATGTCAACTTCTTAGAAGTTCCGGTTCTCATCACACGACTGGGCTCTCGTTCTGTGACGGGTTTCGCAAAAGTTGAGACCTGGGACAATCCGATCCTGGGTTATCTCTTTGATTTATGGGAAGTTATTCCGATACGACGAGGGGAGGCTGATATCAGTGCGCTTCGAGAAGGGCTACAAGCATTAAGGGAGGGGAAGATCCTGGCAATTGCCCCAGAAGGCACACGCAGTGGCCACGGTCGTTTAAAGCAGGGCCAACCTGGGGTTGTCTTGCTTGCCCTTCGAAGTGGCGCCCCTTTGCTTCCGCTCGCGTATTTCGGGGGGGAAAAGTTCTGGGATAATCTGACTCGATTGCGTCGAACGAATTTCGATGTTGTTGTAGGGAACTCTTTCTACCTACATGCAGAGGGCATCAAGGTTACACAGGCGATCCGACAACAGATGACGGATGAGATTATGTGGCAATTGGCGGCGCTTTTACCAGCCACGTACCGTGGTCATTACGCGAATTTATCTCAAGCTACAGAAGACTTCTTGCGATTTCCACCGACATCAGGGAGTAATTTACACTCGGCTTCTAGTTAATAAAGACACTTATCAATCTTCATTTGTAGCCGCAGGCTTTAGCCTACCCATCCTTGCGTACTCTGAAGGACGCGGCTAGATTTTATCTTGGTGGCATAATAAGGAGATCATTATCCTTGATGTAGGGGCGGGGTGACCCCGCCCTTACATTTTTGGAATCCAGAAGCCCTGCTTCAGCACCGTCCTGCCTGTCCTGAGCCTGCCGAAGGAAGCCTGTCGAAGGGGGCGCAAGCAGAGCTTGCGCACTCCAAACGCACCCTTAGGAGTCCGGCTTCAGTGGATTTCACCACCCTGAGAGGATGCTAGTTTCCCAGAATCATCGTAGGGGCGCACGGTCGAAGATGCAGGGTGATCTTCCCTGCCCGGCGCCCCTACATTTATCATTGTCATGCGTGAAACGATCCGAGTGTGTGCGATTGGGTTTTATTGTTATACAAATCGCTCCCTCAAGGTCGAGCTGACAAAATCCATCGTTGCAACGACGATGGCGATCGCGATCATCTGTGCGCTGGCTGCGCGGTAATCGAGCAGATTGATATTTTGCTGGAGCAAGAAACCGATCCCACCGCCGCCAGCGAAACCGATGATGGTCGACATACGTACGTTAATATCCCAACGGTACATGGTGAAAGATATGTAGGGTGGGATAATTTGCGGTATAACCGCGAACGCGATCAGTTGTAATCGGTTAGCACCGGTGGCCTCAATGGCCTCTAGTGGTCCAGGCAAAATGCTTTCTACCTGCTCTGAATACAGCTTGGCTAGTGCAGCGACGGTGTGTAATGCTAGCGCTAACGCTCCAGCAAAAGGCCCGATACCGACCCAGACCGCGAAAACGATCACCATCACCAACGATTCAACGGATCGTGTGGCGTTAAGTATCGTGCGTGTAACAAAGTAGATCGTAGTTCCGATGGGCAATGCGGCTTTGGGAGTCGCCCGCAGAGCTAGCAACACGCCTAGTACTGCGCCGATTCCACCTGGCCACCAGTAGATCTTTACCGGGTCGTTAATCTGGTAGAACCAATTGATAATCACGGCGACAATGATGAAAAGCAAAGCTCCGGCTATGGCTGCCAGAATGATGTTGATTATCTTTACGCTGCTTCCAGACAGACGATCGCTGATTGACTGTCCGAACGAGCTCAGCGTATTACCTACAGCGGCACCAGCTCCTAGCGCGACCATGGCCGGAATGACCATGTTGCCAACATCACCCAACTGGGAGATAAAATTGCCCAGAAATCCGAGAGAGCCCAGAGGTTTGATAAGGGATTGGCCTACGCTCAAGGCCAACTCAGCTAGCATTTGAAATGTCAATATGATGAGGCCGATTACCACGATCAGTGTAATGATCCTGGTAACCCGCATCCCTCTTCCTGGCTCTTCGACTTCTACTTGGGGGAGCGCCCATCGGGCTAGTGCGTAAGCTGCAACAGGTCCAACGATTACCCCTCCGAGGTTTAATCCGAGATTGGCTGTCAAGAGATTGTTCACTTCACCAATCCCAAGATTTGCGAGGATGCCAAGTCCTATGCCCAGTGGCCAGCCAATGATCGTGAGAGCGATACTCGTAAGTGAACTCTTGACATCGCTCATCAAGTTTCGTGCAGCGACGAAGCTGATCGGGATGGCCATTAGTGTGCCGAAGGTGGTTGCCAACAACGCCAAGAATACAGTCTCGATGATCTTGTCCCAGGTGACTTTTGCGGTATCCGTGAATTTGGGTGCTCCAACTGGTACGCGAGCCGTTGCGCGCAGGTACTGAGCTTCAGCAACAGGCTGACGAGTTGGCATTTGTACGCTGACCTGGAAATAACCGTTTTCATCAGCCACGAAGTTTTCAAGCTGCCTTTTCGCTCCACTTGCAGCAACGAAATTGATCGGACCTCGCGAACCTGGCTGGAAGTTGACCCCCTCTAAAAGGATGAATTCCTTCGACGCTGCGCAGGAGACATCGGTTACCATATAAGGTCCGCTTGTGTCCGGTTCTGGGATATCGGGTACCGGATCCGGGCAGGGGAGATAGATCGGTACAACGACATCCACTTCTTCTTGTTCGTACTCGAAAATATCTGGGTGAGCTAACGCACGAAGGATCCTGGTCAACTGTGTCAAACGACGTTCAGAACTCGTCTCCTTGAAATTAACTTTGGTGACCTGGAAACCGTAAGCATATATGACAAGAACTAAAAGGATGGCCAGACCTAGCAGTATTGATCTGAGGAGAGATCGTTGAGTCTTCATATTGAACTCCTCACCCGACTCGCTCGGCTTCTTTACCGTAGATTTCTTTGAATTTATCGTCGTCGATTTCCTCGGGCGTACCATCAAACATTAATTTGCCTTCGTTGAGGGCTATGGCTCGGTCAGCGTAACGGTGAACCAGATCCAAGAAGTGCAGGCTGCAAATCACCATCACACCGTCTTCCTTGTTGATCTGTTCGAGGTATTGCATGATGGAATGCGCCAGGACGGGATCCAGGCTGGCTACTGGCTCATCGGCCAGAATCATTTCTGGCTCCTGCATCATCGCTCGAGCGATTCCGACGCGTTGCTGTTGACCACCGCTCAATTCGTCCGCCCTTTTATATGCCTGGTTGGCGATACCAACACGGTCCATTTGTTTGAGCGCCATCTCGACATCGCTCTTAGGAAAGCGGTTTATGACACTCATCGCAGGGTTTACATAACCTAGCCGACCGGCAAGCACATTGATGATCACTTTCGAGCGGGAGACAAGATTGAAATGTTGGAAGACCATGCCCATCTTGCGGCGAATACGTCGCATTTCATCCTGGCTTGCTTTGGTAATGTCTTCATCGTTCCAGATGATTTGTCCCTCGGTCGGATCAATGAGGCGGTTGATGCAGCGTAGTAGGGTGGATTTCCCTGAACCGCTTAACCCGATACAGGCCAAAAACTCTCCCTGTTCGACCTTGAAACTGACATTGTCCAGAGCCTTGACCCCGCCTTCATAGATCTTTGTGAGATTTCTTACTTCCAACATGGGGGTTTAACACACCTGCCTTTCGGGGGATGGAGGAGATCAAGTCGACGGCTTCCCATCTGAGATGAGCTGCCTGTAATTATTCTATAAGGACTGCGGATAATTCTCCCTGGTATATGTATCAATCAATAAATTACACTTAGAGAAGGTAAGGAATCCCTAGGTGTTTCCCCTCTTTCGGTAATAATTTTCTTGTCTAGACGAACAGCAATCCCTCGCAAGTAAAAATTCGATCACAATAACGAGGAGCCTTCCCTCAACCTGTCATTGCGAGGACACGACGAAGCAATCTTTTGGTTGAGGAGAGATTGTGCTTCGCCCCTATGGGGCTCGCAATGACGAGCGGACGTGCGTCATTGTGAGGGGTTCTTGAATTTAGCCCCGGACAGAAAACGGTCCGGGGCTAAAATTTTGACATTCAAGGCGATTTACTCGCCAATGTTCTCCAGCGTGATGCCCTGGGCTTCCATCAATATTCGCACACCGTCAAAATTCTCATCGAAGATGGGTGCAGCGCCTGTCCAGTCATAGAAGCTCTCATGGCAGAGCGTCGCATTGCATGCCTCGGAAGCGACATAGTCGATGATCGCTTGATTGATGATCGCACGCAGGTCCTCGGGGAAATCAGGCGAGTAGGACATGGTGTCGTTCGGGATTTCCCCCGAGAGGTCAAGGATGCGGACGACCTTCACCACATCCGGTGCTTCCTCTGAGATAGCTGCGCGAGCGTCAAGCACGCGGTAGCCACCGCACCACAATTGACCTTCTTCGTTTCGTGCGCAATCTTCAACCAGTTCATCGGGGATATCCGGATCCATATCCATGGTCCATGTGCCCTCAGGAAGCAAGGGAGCACTGAAGTAGCAGGTTCCGACATCCGCTTCGCCGTTGTAAACGGCCTTCACGACTTGTGGGTGACCTCCAGCCTCAACGGTCTCACCGATCGTGATACCCAGGTCATCGAAGATGGCACTGGGATAGAGGTAACCAGAGGTCGAGCCTGCATCTGGGTATGCCCAAGTGGCACCTTCTAGATCCTGAAAGGTCTGAAATTCACTGTCCCGACGGACGACGAATTCGGTCCAGTACACATTCCAACCATAGCGTACGGAAGCTAAGCCCGGCTCCACACCACAAAGCTCACTGGCCAGTGCATAACCCATGGCCGGGATGAAGCCGATGGTGTCATCGGGTGAAGCGCACATCTCCTCGATGGTCGCAGCATAGGAAGTGGGAATGCTGACCTCGAAGTACAACCCCGTGGCTTCGTTGAGTGCTTGCTCGATCAGTTCACCACCAGCGATCATGAAGTCCACATCAACAGAGGGGACAAAGAGCACTTTGATGGGATGCTCCTCACTACCAAGCTCCGGCGGGGGTGCCTCGGTTGGGGGCGGTGGTGGGGGTTCGGTGGGGGGTGGCGCCTCAGTCGGGGGTGGTGGGGGTTTCGTCGGCTCTGGTGGAGCCTCGGTCGGCTGGGCGCAGGCAGCCAAAATCATGACCATGGCTACCATGAAGCTCAAAACTAGGAACAGGCGGTTTTTACGCATGTTCTTCTTCCTCCTCAATATGAGCTATACGAATTTGTTAAGACGCGTCTTCTTTGTTTCTCATCATGCTACTTCGATAACTTCACCTCCTCCCTGGTCGGACTACGTTGTGCGTTTCATCTTAGCGCGAAATCGATGCAGATGCAAGGTAAGAGGTCATCTTCCCATAGGAGGATGTGCTTAAATTACACCTGGGGGTCAGCATGCGCACACCATGTTTCTTTTTTACTCTCATCTGGTTTCCATCGTGCATCTTTTCCGTTGACGAAGGAGGGTATGAAATAGGCGACCATATCTAGGGGTGGATTTTGGGGTTCTGAAATTCCATGATGAATGGTTCCCAGAGGAATGTCGGTGAAGTCGTCTCGTACTCCCTGAATATCAGGCGTATAACCGGCTAAGGATGATGCTGAAGTATAATGAAATTGTTCCACCAGGTATGAAGTTCGATCATTGATAAGGTCAAGACGGTGCTGGAGCAATTATTCATCAATCTTCCCATCGCTATCAATATCCTTTTTATTGTCATCGCTCTCTACGTAGTAACCCGCGCCGCACATTATCTTGTGGACGGCGCGGTTAGCATCGCCCATGAGTATCATATCAGCCCACTGATTATCGGCGCGACCGTCGTCGCGATGGGTACAACCTCTGCGGAGAATACCGTTAATCTGGTTATCGTCCTGTCAGATGGTGATCCATCTACTGTGATTGGGAATTTGCTTGGATCCAACTTGGTGAATTTTGGTATCGAGCTTGGTGTTTCCGCTCTCATCGCTGGGTTGATCCTCGTGCCTCGTGGTGCTTTTGAAAAAGACATTCCTCTTTATTTTGCGACGGTAGGATTGGTCACAGCCTTTGCCAGTGATGGTCAGATCAGCCGTTCAGAAGCTCTTATCGGACTGGTTATCTTCGTGACCGCTCTTGGTTTGGTCATTCAGTATGCCCGATCGAAGCGGGAAAGCAGTGTGCTTCTGGTTGAGGCGGAAGAAATCGAAGCCATCTCCCACCCAACTGCAAAACGCCTTACCCGTCGCCAAGCGCTTCAAGCTTTGATTGGAGGCCTTATTTTTCTGGTCCTTTCATCACGGTTTCTGATACTCAATACCGCGGCGGTCGCTACCGTCGTTGGTATTCCTGAGTTCATCATCGGTTTAGTGATCATCGGACCAGGAACTTCGATGCCTGAAATAGCTTCCTCCATCCAGGCGGCTCGTCGCGGACACGCTAGCTTGGTGCTGGGGACCGTGTTTGGTAGTTGTTTGTTCAACCTATCGCTCGGTTTGGGTTTGCCAGCAGTCATTCGTCCTCTGCCGGTAGGAGAGACGGCTATCCTAAGTCTTGTGTTTATCAATGTGGTCAATCTTGCTCTGCTTGTCTTGCTCCTCATGGATCTCAAATGGGTAGGTCGAGCGAGAACGATAACCCGAGTTACCGGGGCATATCTCGTGATTACCTATCTTGGTTTTATCTCCTACCTTGTTGTGGATGCAGCTGGGGGAAGCTTTGAGAGTTGGTGGAAGCCATTTGCCTTGGTCGTGTTTGTGGTGGGTTCTGTGCTGATCGTTCGTAAAGCTGCGATAGTTATTGTCTCTACGAGGGCTGCAAGAGCTGCTGGGCAGGTGGAAAGGAAAAGGATTTTATGTGCAACGCGCGGCGGGCATGCCAGTCAGCCTACCCACCAAAGGGCCATCGAAATCGCACTCGAGCGTGACGCTGAACTCATCTTTCTCTATGTTTTCGATCAACAAGCTATACAGCAAGTTGCGACTCCGATCTTGATCAATGTTTCCTCACAGATGGATCACATGCGTGCTTTCCTCCGCAATACTGCTCGGAAACAGGCCACTCAGGCGGGGGTTCGAGCCAGGGTTCTTGTTCGGGCTGGAAGCCTTCGGGAACAAATCCAAGCGATCGCAGATGAGCAACATGTAGACTTGATCGTCATGGGTAATCCGAGTGAGAAGAGTAGTCTGTTCAAACGCGAGGCCTTACAAGCATTCGCGGACGAGATTGAAACCGAGACCGGTATAGAAGTACTTGCATTGACCGATCAAGAAGTCGAGACCTAATGCGCATCTCCCCAGGAGAACTATGAGAGGGATGCTACACAACGTACTCCCGATCAAAACCCTCACAAATCTGACGCTACGCCTTAGGGTGAGTGACTGCATCCACTCATCATCATGCACCGCAAATGCGGTGCAGTTTGTTTGTACTACGGGCTCAATTGAGAAGCGAAATGTGATGTGTTTCGTTGTAAGGGTTTCTATAAAGTGCCTCAACCTTGAAACTGGACACGACTTCTCCGATATGAGGAAGTTTGTATGCCGGCGTTATGACAGTCAGCACTGGAGGGGATCTTAACGTAGAATTATGCTGTGGGTGGAATCTGATGGAGGCATATCTATGGCAAAAGGACGCATCGTCGTCAACGAGATGTATTGCAAAGGATGTGAATTATGCACATCCGTTTGTCCTCAGGATTTGATCCACATGGCGATGGATCGGTTGACTCCCAAGGGCTACCATCCGGCTGAGTTGGTAGACCCGGATGGTAACTGCACTGGCTGCGCAATTTGCGCAGTCATTTGCCCTGATTCTGCAATTACCGTATATCGATTGGTTCCCGAAGACAAGATAAAGACCCCTACGGTTTGAGGAAGGAAGAACACATGGCAAAGGAACTGCTCAAGGGTAACGTTGCATTTGCAGAAGCAGCAATTCGGGCCGGTTGTGAGGCCTATTTTGGTTACCCGATCACACCCCAGACGGAAGCCCTGGAACATATGTCGAAACGCATGCCTGAGCTCGGGCGGGTATTCCTGCAAGCCGAGAGCGAGGTTGCAGCGATCAACATGGTTTACGGAGCCGCATGCGCGGGTGTTCGAGTGATGAGCTCCTCCTCCAGCCCTGGTGTGAGCCTCATGATGGAGGGTTTGTCTTATATTGCTGGTTCCGAGCTTCCAGTGGTTTTGGTTGACGTTATGCGCGGCGGTCCTGGTTTAGGCAACATCGCACCCTCTCAAGGCGATTACAATCAAATCGTCAAGGGAGGGGGGCACGGGGATTATCGCCCAATCGTTCTCGCTCCCGCTTCGATACAAGAATTTATTGACCTCACCGTCGAAGCGTTTGACATTGCTGAAAAGTATCGTTGCATTGTCATCATCCTCGCTGATGGCAGTTTGGGTCAAATGATGGAGCCAGCTGAGCTTCCAGAGATGCGAGATGTTCGACCGGTTGAAAAACGACCAGCCTGGGCGTTATCCGGTGCAAAGGACCGAGCTCCGAATGTCATCTCGTCCTTTTATCTCGATCCCCTGAAAGAGGAAGAAATCAACCGTAAATTGATGGCAAAACAGACCGAGATCGAAGCGAATGAGATTCGCTTCCGAGAGCTCCTGATTGAGGATGCTGAGATCGTGGTGATCGCCTTTGGTACAGCAGGCAGGATTGCCCAATCAGCCATTAAAACTGCACGGGAAGAAGGTATCCGTGTCGGATTGTTACGTCCAATTTCGTTATACCCTTTTCCATATGATCGTGTGCGCCAACTCGGGGATCAAGTACAAGAAATCTTGGTGGTCGAGATGAACAGCGGCCAAATGCTGGGAGATGTGAGAATTGGGATCGAGGGAAGGGTCCCAATTTCATTTTATGGAAGACAAGGTGGAGTTGTCCCTATGCCGGATGAGGTCTTAGAAGAGATACGTAAAGTCCACTCAAAATCAGGCGCCTCAACATAACTCGGGAGATGAATGAATGACGGACAAAAAAATGGTTGAAACCCTGATTTACACCAAATCAGAAACGCTAACGGACCTTGGAACTCATTATTGTCCCGGTTGCACGCATGGCATCTCCCACCGTTTGATCGCGGAAGTGATTGACGAGATGGGTGTCCGGGAGGACACGATCGGAATCGCGCCGGTCGGTTGTGCGGTCTTTGCGTACGATTATTTCAATATGGATTTTGCTGAAGCCGCCCATGGCCGAGCGCCAGCGATGGCAACGGGTCTTAAACGTGTGAACCCCGAAAAGATCGTCTTCACCTATCAGGGCGATGGGGATCTGGCGTCAATCGGAGCGGCGGAGATCATGCATGCAGCAGGTCGGGGTGAGAACATCACCGTGATCTTCATCAACAACGCGATTTACGGAATGACCGGGGGGCAGATGGCGCCTACGACCTTACCTGGTCAGAAGACGACATCAACTCCACTGGGTCGTGATATTGAGATGCATGGTTTTCCCCTCCGGATGTCTGAAATCTTGGCTCAACTCGATGGTGCATCCTATGTGGTAAGACGAAGTCTGCACAACGTGGCCAACATACGAAAAGCGAAAAAAGCCATCCGGCAGGCCTTCGAGGTGCAACGACAAGGTTTGGGTTTCTCAATGGTTGAATTGCTCTCTAGCTGCCCGACGAACTGGGGGATGACTGCTGATGAGGCGCTTAAATGGGTCGAAGAGCACATGGTTGAAGCTTATCCGCTCGGGGATTATAAGGTGAGCCCCGCGATTACAGGGACGAAGAAGGGTGGAGGAGAGTAGGATGCAGACGGAGATCATCATCTCAGGTTTTGGAGGACAAGGGGTGCTCTTCGCTGGGCAGTTACTTTCTTATGCGGCTCTCGAGAAGGACTTACATGTCACATGGTACCCGTCCTATGGGCCTGAGATGCGAGGCGGGACGGCACATTGCACCGTGATTATCAGCGATGACGAAATCGGCTCTCCCGTCATTCGTAACCCGAACGCTGCAATCGTGATGAATCTACCCTCTTTGGATAAGTACGAACCCTTGTTGAAGACCGATGGCGTTTTAATCATCAATGCCTCTTTGATCGATCGGGAGCCCGAAAGGGAGGATCTGCGAATCGTTTTGGTCCCAGCAAACGACATTGCTGAGGAGTTGGGTGACAAACGCTTGGCGAATCTGGTCATGTTAGGCGCGCTGATCAACCAGCTGGACGTGCTGTCTATCGAGGATGTTGGTGTTTCACTTGACCGTCACATCCCAAAGCACCATCGAGATCTTCTGGAAGGTAACCTGAACGCTTTAGAACGAGGGGCTGCTCTAGCGATGGCAGAGAAGCTAACCACCTGAGATCAACCATTTAATATCAAGATCGATCGTAGGGGCGCACGGCCGTGCGCCCCTACCTCTTGGGATGTTAAGCTTCACGCGAGCCCAAGGCGAGCAGGAAGCTGTTTCATAGGTTTGAGGAAGGACGGATTTAACCAAGGGGAGAGTCACATTGAGGGCAGGTAAGCATCCTGGCCTCTACAACGAATCCGCATTCATGACAGGTCTTGGGTTGAACGTGACCGAGCGGTGCGCCACATGCCACACAGTGAGGTTCTCCCATGGGATTCGCCGTGTAACAGTACTCACAAACAAGCCTCCGCAGTCGCTCAGAGATTTCGTAGGAAGCGCCAAGGTTATCTGCAGTTCTCTCCAATGTATCCCATACCCTCTCGGTAAGCTGAAGCGAGGCGATATCTTCAGCTAGATCATCCAATCGAGCGATCAAGCTTAGAGGGTTGCGCAAAGCGGCAAGCGTGGTAATTCCTAAGCTTGCGACAATCCCCATCCAAGCTTGCTGACCTATGCTGACGAGAACACCATCTTCGACTTTCGAAAGATGTACGGTGATCGCGGTGCGTCCACCAGAGGCTGGGATGATGCGACTGGCGATTTGGACAACCCTGTGATCACCACGGCCGATCTGTTTCGTGGTTAAATTCCCTTGGTCGAATTCGGCGATCAATGCACGTCCGAGGTCATCTGGTTGTATTGGACCGTGGAAGGTCCTTTGTGGGCGTCGACGGTTTAGATCAAACAAGTTGGTCACCCTCTCTTTGGGAGATTTTGATGTAGTATAATGCGCCCGAATTCAGTGGGCAATATAAAGAGAGGTACATCCTACGAGATGTTATACCATGGATCTTCAAATCCTCACTCTCACACAAAAAGTCCACGCAAACGGAGTCTCGATTTACTGAGTAAAACAACCCATATGCGAAGGTTTCTGCTCGCATTCTGTGGTTTGACCCTCATCTCATTGGCATTGTTGGGAGCCTCACCCACACAATCCAGACAACTTCTGGTTGACGTAACGGTAACAGGCACACCAGAGGGCCCGACGATCGTTGTACCGGATCAAGTCAATGTCAGACTAGGTCCTGGCACCAATTATGCTAAGGTCGGGGTGTTAATCGCAGGTCAAGAAGCACCAGCGCTTGGTCGCTCACCTGGCGGGGATTGGATCCAGATTGCATACCCCGGTGTCCCGGGAAATGTAGCATGGGTGTATGCGCCCTTTGTCGTTTTGGACGCTGGGCAGGAGTTGCTGCCGATTATCGAACCCCCTCCAACACCAACCCCTCGGGTCGCGCCAACCATCGACCCTACCCTTGCGGCTCAATTCAATCTGGGAGAAGCACCTCCGACACGTTTACCAACATTCACATCAGCAGCTCCAGTGATCTACCCAACTTTGGCGCCATTGGATAATGAAGTCGGACAGGGTTTCCCACCCATCTTAGCCATTCTTGGACTGCTCGTCGTTGGAATATTTGGATTGGTTGTGTCCTTCTTACGCGGGAGTTGAGTCTTTCAAGAGTTTGAGCTAACAACCGCAGATTTTAGCCGCAAGACACAAGTCGCAAGTCTTAAGCTTCAAGCTACAAGCTATCAAACGACCTCCCCGCGAGCTCCAAACTCGCGGGGAGGTCGTGATCTGTGAACGAAAATGCTACTTGGAGGCATGGTTTCGATGAGGATCCATTGGTTCAGAAACCTCCGATCCAAGCTATCGAACAGCGCTACAAACAACGAATCCTTGACACCCCTTTACCGCGAAGTATAATTTTCCAAGGGCGGGGGGCCTGAGTGCAAGAAGGCGCCAGGCCCCTTATCGCGGAGGGTGGTATGGGTGAAGAGATAAACAAACCTGAATATGATTTCCCTGATGAGCTGCGTGGGAACATAGCCATCACGACATTAGATAGGATTTATAACTGGGGTCGTCGATCCTCGGTGTGGCCGATGATGTTTGGTCTTGCGTGTTGCGCGATCGAAATGATCTGTGTTGCAGCCAGCAGATACGATTTTGCCAGATTCGGCATGGAAGTGATGCGACCAAGCCCTCGTCAGAGTGATCTGATGATCGTTTCGGGAACGGTAACAAAGAAGATGATCCCCATGATCGTTCGTTTGTATAATCAAATGCCTGAACCCAAGTATGTGCTTGCCATGGGTGCATGTGCTTCAGGCGGTGGTCCTTTCAAAGAAGGTTACAACGTAGTCTCAGGTGTGGATAAATTCATCCCGGTGGATGTGTATGTCCCTGGGTGCCCTCCGACACCTCAAGCATTGCTGAACGGCTTGATAACCCTTCAGGAGAAGATTGATAAGCAGTCGATCCGAACTGTGCGATGGTACAAACGAGAAGCATCAGAACCAATCCCAATTCCGGTGTTAGGTCCAGATCTTATTGATCCCCGTGATATCCACCTTTTTGATGCGACACGATCCTCGGTTGAAAAGCCGGACGCCCAAAAAGATGTCTAAGGTATCGGTAGTCGGATAATAGGATAGAGAACCGAATGAGTGAAGATACAAATCAGATGATTACAAATGTGTTAGCAGATCGTTTTCCTGGGGTGATTAAACCCGATGAACGTGAAGGATATGAAGGATATGTCATCGAGAGTGAGCGGTTGATTGAGTTTGCTCAAGCTATCAGAGATGAGCTGGGGTACGATTACCTCTCCTCGGTTACAGGTGTGGACTATTTGCCGGACGATAAAATTGAAGTCGTCTATCATGCATATCGATCAGAGGGCGGCTCCGCTTTAGTTTTTAAGGTCCAAGCCCCTCGTGCGGAGGCTACCGTCCCTTCGTTAGTTTCGGTTTTCCCTGGTGCAGATTTTCAGGAAAGAGAAGCCTGGGACCTTCTCGGTATTCGATTTGATGGTCACCCTAATCTGAGACGGATCTTAATGTGGGAGGGTTTTCACGGTCATCCTCTGCGTAAAGATTGGGAAGAACCTTATTTCGTGGAACCAGGAAAGCCCTTCAAGAATCGTTGGCCTGAGGGAGAAGCTATCCGCAGTGAGGAGAAAAAATCATTCAAGAAGAATGTCCAATACCCGTCTGAATTTTCACCCGATGGGTGGATACCAGAAGATGACAAAGCTCTCTATTCAGGAATGGTTCAACTAGGCGCGCAAGACTCTGGCAACGGTCGCACTTTGGAGACAGATCAGATCATCGTGAATTTAGGGCCACAACACCCATCAACCCATGGCGTATTCAGGATGGTCGTGAGTCTAGACGGGGAAGAGATTGCCGATTTGCAGCCGGTTGTAGGTTACCTGCATCGCAATCACGAGAAGATCGGTGAACGGAACACCTACATCATGAACATGCCTTTTACGGATCGCCTGGACTACCTCGCTTCTATGGGGAATAACTTCGCCTATGCATTGACGGTTGAAAAGTTGATGGGGATCAAACCTCCGGAGCGAGCGGATTATATTCGGGTGATGATGGCCGAGCTCACCAGGATCGTTAGTCATCTCTTTTCCATCGGCACTTTGCTCAACGACTTAGGCGCTTTCTTTACACCCATGCTCTATGCACTTACGGAGCGTGAGCTGGTTCTCGATGTCTTTGAAGCAGTCTCAGGCTCACGGATGATGTGTAATTACTTCCGCTTCGGGGGTGTCGCACGAGATCTGCCGGAGGGTGTTTTGGAACGGGTGCGTGACTTGGTCACTGAGCGTTTGCCACGTAAGATAGACGAGTTGGACACCTATCTGACGGATAACGAGATTGTACGGACCCGGACCATCGGGATCGGGATATTAACCCGTGAGCAAGCGATCGCATACTCAGCGGCAGGCCCTGTCCTACGAGCATCTGGTGTCGAATATGATGTGAGACGAGCTGAACCTTATTCTATTTATGATCGTCTCAGCTTCGATATTGCCGTCCGTCACAATGGTGATATTTATGATCGTTACCTCGTGCGATTAGAAGAAATTCGACAGAGTTTACGTATTTTACAACAAGTCGTACGTGATATTCCCGATGGCGAAATCCAGACCGGTAAATCCCAATATCAGGTTCGAGTGCCGTCTGGTGAGTCATATGGACGGGTGGAGAACCCGAAGGGGGAATTAGGTTTTTATATCGTTTCTGACGGTAATCCTAATCCGTGGCGCTATCATATCCGGTCGCCGTCTTTTATCAATTTGACATCTTTTGGTGAAATTTGTAAGGGCCATAAGATTGCTGATGTAGTGGGGATTTTAGGGTCGATAGACATCGTATTGGGAGAGGTCGATCGTTAACCACTTCATGGAATGTGGCGTGATGGAGAACTGAATGTATGGTCTTGGACTGATCAAAGGTCTTGGTGTTACCCTTAAACATTTTATTGAAACCTATTTGGATGACATCCGATGGTTGGGGCGGCGTTATTATCGCGAAGGAGCGATAGCTGAACGACAAGGACCCAATGCGCGTGGGGTTTTCACAGTTCAATACCCAGAGGAGAAGCTGCCGGTCCCAGAGGAATTCCGCTACATTCCTTTCCTTGTGTACGAAGACGGTAAGGATGGAGACCGGGAGCTTCGCTGTACATCTTGCGGTATTTGCGCGAAGGTTTGCCCACCGCAATGTATTTGGATCACGCGTTCAAATGATCCAGAAACTGGCCGCCCCATACCTTCACCAACGAAATTCTTCATCGACATTGACATCTGCATGAATTGTGGATTGTGTGCCGAGTTTTGTCCATTTGATGCCATCAAAATGGATCACGATTATGAATTGGCATCCTATGATCGCTTAGCTGATCATATATTCAATAAGGAACGACTATCGAAATCCGTCTCGTATTATCAATCGATAAGACCGACAAATCACGCTTTCGAAGAAGCTAAACGCGCGGAAAAGGAGGCCGCCAAGGAGGCAAAGCGGAAAGCGAGATAATCACTTTGTCTGGTTAATTCACGCGGGTAGGTGTGTAGGTGTATCACAGTGATACAGAAATAATATTCCCCATGCGTGTCGCACCTTATCTGAGGGACTTGCGCGGTGACGTTTGGAGGGATCTTGTTGACGAGGTTTGTTGGTCCCCAGATGCTTCGCTCGATCAATTGGCCTTCAGTTTACTCTTGGTTCGCTTGTGTGGGTGCCTAACTTGTTACACACATTCCTATCGAGCTCTACGGGGATGTACCCTTTGCGCGACACAAACTGTGCGACGTTTTCGAGGTGCTGATTCTGAACTGCTAGGGCTCTTTCAGCTTTCCCGAACCGAAGTCGTTGCGTTTGAAGACAGCGGGCAACCTTTAACAGATTTTTTCGATCATCCAATTCCTGGAGGAAAGCAATGAGCACTGACAGTGGTTCTCTTTTAAGAGAGGATGTTGAATCGGCACTTCGTAAAGTGAACGAACCTGAACTTGGCAAAGACCTCGTCAGTTTAGGTATGGTCAAAGATTTAACGGTCGAAGATGGCAAAGTTACCTTCACCATTGAGTTGACAACCCCTGCCTACCCCTTGAGATCACAAATAGAAGCAGACGCACGACAAGCCGTAGAATCACTCCCGGGTGTTTCGGAAGTTGAGATTCATCTGACCTCGGATGTTCCCATTGACGATCAGATTCAAAATCGCCTCCAGCGACCGATACGGAATTCAATTGCCATCGCCTCCGGAAAAGGAGGTGTGGGGAAGTCTACGATTGCAGTGAACATAGCGGTCGTATTGGCTAGCCGTGGATCGCGCGTCGGTTTACTGGATGCCGATATCTATGGTCCCAATATCCCGACTATGATGGGGGTGGATGCCATCCCCGCCACTGAGGATAACAAGCTGCTGCCTGCAGAATCTCATGGCGTCAAGCTCATGTCGATAGGTTTCTTGGTCCAACCAGGCCAACCTCTGATCTGGCGTGGACCTATGCTCCATAGCGCCATTCAGCAATTCATCAACGATGTGAAGTGGGGCGAGTTGGATTATCTGATCATCGATCTCCCTCCTGGCACTGGAGATGCACAATTGAGCCTCGCCCAATCCATCCCACTTTCGGGTGGTGTAATCGTGACCTTACCACAGAAAGTCTCCATAGAAGATGCAAGGCGTGGGTTGGAAATGTTCCGTGCAATGGATATCCCCGTGTTAGGAATAGTCGAGAATATGAGCTACCTTGAGCTGCCAGATGGTGGCCGTATGGATGTGTTTGGTCAGGGAGGCGGCGAACAGCTTGCACAGGACACCGCTGTGCCGTTTATTGGAGCAATCCCCTTAGATCCGGCTGTACGTGAAGGTGGTGACGTCGGTGTTCCGATCGTGATCTCGAAGCCAGAATCCCCAGTCGCAAGGGCATTAATTGCAGTAGCAGAAGACTTGGCAGCCAAAGTGTCTGTCCAGGTCAAAGGACACGGTCAGAGCATACCTATTGAGATCATCGATTGATTTTGTATCTGGAAAAAGTTTTCGGCTGCAATTCGTGGGCGCGGCGAACAGATTGTTAAAGATCTTATTGGGGCCGAAATTGAATTCGGTCCTTTTGCCAATCCACGATGAATACAATATGATGAGTGTGAAGTTCCTAGTAAAGACGGTTTTTACAGAAGGTAAATTATGACGGACAAAATGGTCGGTGCCAAAATTGTCGCCATCCGCTTTCAACCCATCGGGAAGGTATATCATTTCGATGCCTCAAAAGTTGCGGATATCAAAATTGGGGATTATGTTCTTGTTTCAACCAGTCGAGGGAAAGAGTTAGGAGAGGTTGTCAGCTTTGTAACCAATCGCCCTGAAATACATGAAGAGGGTGTGAAGGCGATCGAACGCCTAGCCACAGCGCAAGAAATGGTGATGCGGCGGATCTGGCAGGAGCGCGAGCTTGAAATGTTGATCAACTGTCGAGATCAAGCAGCAAAGCTGGGATTGAGAGGGGTTAAGTTTGCGAAAGCAGAATTCTCCTACGATGGTTCACGCTTGACCTTCCTCTATAGTGTTGAGGGTGATGAAAGCGTTGATCTTAAAGAATTACGTAAACAGCTGCGAAAAATCCATCGGAAATCAAGGATTGAGATGAGGCAGGTTGGTCCTCGAGATGTGGCGAAGCTCTATCGAGGAATGGGAGCTTGTGGAATGGAAGAGCGTTGTTGCTCGAAATTCCTCACAGAATTCAGTCCAGTTTCCATCCGTATGGCAAAAGCCCAAGGTGTCTCCCTTAACCCTCAAGAAATCACAGGGTTGTGTGGAAGGCTTCGATGTTGTCTGCTCTTTGAATACGAAGATTATATCGAAGCTCGTAAGCACCTTCCTAAACGGAATAAGCGTGTTGTGACTCCGAGAGGGGAGGGTAAGGTTGTGGATGTCTTACCTCTCAAAGATGCCGTGGTTGTGCAGTTCGAGGACGAACGGAAGATAGAATTTTCCCGTGATGAGATTGAACCTTATACTGAACTTCAAGCGTTGAAGGATAAAGTTAATCAACCCTGTGACAATCATCAAGAGGAGAATGTACGTGCGAGAAAAGATGAGGGACCTCTGTGACGAAATCTGATCAGCCTCTCCGGGTCTTGGTGGTTTTAGCACACCCCGATGATCCGGAGTTTTACTGTGGAGGTACCGTCGCTCGCTGGGTCTCGGAAGGTCGTGAGGTTACCTATTGTTTGTTGACAAGGGGGGATAAGGGCAATGATGATGTGGGAACCGATCCCGAATTGCTCGCTCAGAAGCGGATGGCCGAACAACGGGCGGCGGCTGAGGTTCTAGGAGTCAAGGAGGTTATTTTCCTCGATCATCCGGATGGCTATCTCACGCCCGATCTTACGTTGCGTCGTGATGTTGTGCGAGTCATTCGTCAGGTGAGACCGAAGATCATCGTAACTTGTGATCCCACGAATTTCTTCCCCAGCGATCGCTATATAAACCACTCCGATCACAGGGCTGCTGGACAGGCGACGCTAGATGCCGTATTTCCTGCAGCCGGCTCAGGATTGTATTTCCCCGAACTGCTTCAAGAAGAAGGGCTACAACCCCACAAGGTGGAACAAGTCTATGTGGCGGGAGCGCAACATCCGAACACAATCGTAAATGTCACAAAATTCTTCGATCACAAACTATCAGCGTTAAAAGAGCATGCCAGTCAGATCCCGAACATGGTATCACTTGAGGAGGTCCTTCGGGGGAGAATGCTGGATGCTGATAGCCCACCGGATGCTCCACGATATATCGAGCGCTTCATGTGTATTGATTTAAGGAGATAAGTTTCTACATGGATTTCACGCAATTTGTACAACAAGCGCATGCGCTCGAGGACGAGATCATAGCCCTGCGCCGGGATTTTCATCGTCATCCTGAACTGGGATTTCAAGAACATCGCACTGCAGGTGTGGTGACGACTGAAATGGAGAACCTGGATCTCGAGGTTCGCACTAAGATAGCAGAAACAGGTGTTATGGCCTTGATGGTTGGTGAGAGACCTGGCCCCACAGTCCTTATACGGTTCGACATGGACGCTTTGCCCGTGCAGGAGGAGACAGGTGCACCGTATGCCTCGATCCATGATGGCGTGATGCATGCCTGTGGGCACGATGGCCACACAGCCGTTGGGATAGCTGTGGCCAAGTTGCTCCATGAGCATCGAGCCAATCTTCCGGGGAAGGTGAAATTCGTATTCCAACCTGCAGAGGAGGGTTTGGGTGGAGCAGAGCGTATGGTGGCGGAAGGCGTTCTAGAAAATCCTAAACCAGATTATTCCTTATCGATGCATCTATGGAATGACAAGCCGCTGGGATGGATTGGGATCACATCGGGTCCTGCAATGGCGGGTGCGGAAAAATTTAAGATTGAAATCCGAGGGGAAGGTGGGCACGGAGCCGCACCGCATCGAGCTGTCGATCCTGTCCTTGCTGCCGCTCAGATCACGACCACCCTGCAATCGATCGTCTCTCGTAATGTCGATCCGCGAGAATCCGCCGTTGTGAGTGTGACACAATTTCAGGCAGGGGAAGCATTCAACGTCATCCCATCTCATGCCACTTTACATGGGACGATCCGCACCTTCATTCCAGAGGTGAGGGAACTTGTTCTGCAACGTGTTGAAGAAGTATCCCGTGGCGTGGCGACTGCGATGGGCGCAGCTGCGCAAGTGGAGTTTACACGGCTTACCCCTCCCGTTGTCAATGATCGTGCAATAGCCGCTAAACTCCATACTCTGGTCGAATCGATGTTCCCCGAAGCGACAATTGATTCTAATGAGATCACTATGGGCTCCGAGGATATGGCTTTCTTTATGGGGGGGATTCCGAGTAGTTATCTCTTTATTGGATCGAGTAATGCCTCCCGATCCTTAGACGCACCCCACCACAACCCCCGTTTTGACTTTGACGAAGGAGCTCTTCCCTTGGCGTCCTCCATTATGGCTGCGTCCGTTTGGAGCTTGTTAGAGGCGTCGTGAGCGAGCCGCGTAAGGTTTTTCGTCGACCATCCACTGAAGGTTGGATTGTCCTCTCCGGGCTTGTGCCGTCCCTTAACAGCGAGATGCCTCAATTAGCGGAGCACTTTCTTCCGAGGCTTGATCTTTCCCGATTGCCGTTTTGCCTTTCAGGGGATATCGCGATAGGTGAAGATCTCCAGTCCTTTCTTGAGGACATCGAGATTCTGCTTGATTCTCCGGTAACCGTGATACGTATACATGAATTAACCGGAAATACATTTCACGAGATCATCGAGAGCGCGAACATGCTGGTGATGGCGGGAGGGGACGTGCATACTTGGATCGATGTGTTCGATCCGGTGAAATCGGAGATTGATGTCGATGATATGTTGGGTGAGGGGAGGCTCGTGTTTACTGTGGGTCCGGCTTCATCAGCTCTGGGCTCGTGGTTTTTCTCTGGGGATGAGGGACCAGCCGTAGGACTTGGATGGCTGATAGGAGCCATAGTCCTTCCCGATGTTGAAAATCCGGGGGATATACCTTCCGTAAAGGACTTTCTTTCCCAACACAAACTCTCTTATGCGCTTGGGCTGCCAAGAGGTGCTGTCTTGGCCTTAGGGCCCAGGGGAGAAATCGAGGTGTGGAGTATCACCTCGCCTTCTATAGCATTAGGGATTGCTTGGGGAGAGCAGTGAATGAATGATCCGCGTGATGGTACACATGGCGAGGTTCCTGGTTCTACGGGCAAGCAGATTCGTCTTACCAGCCTCGCAACCTGCGCTGGCTGAGCGTCTAAGATGAGTCCAGCGGCTCTGGCGCACGTGTTGCGACCATTACGAGAACTTTTCATGCCAGCCGAATATCCAGATTTGCTTGTCGGTCTAGGATCGCCGGACGACGCAGCTGTATGGCGCCTGAGTGATAATCTTAACCTAGTCGTAACGACTGATTTCTTCACACCAGTTGTAGATGATCCTTACGATTATGGCTCGATCTCGGCTGCGAACGCTCTCTCTGATCTGTATGCCATGGGAGCGACTCCTATACTGGCTTTAAACATCGTTGCCATGCCACCCGATCTGCCTGATGATATTGTGGGAGAAATCCTGCGAGGAGGGGCGGAGAAAGTTAAAGAAGCGGGCGCGGTGATCGCGGGCGGGCACACGATACAAGATCCGGAACCCAAGTATGGTCTTGTGGCATTGGGAACCTGCGTTCTTGACCGACTGATGACCAAATCCGAGGCGAAGCCAGGTGATGTCCTCATCTTGACGAAACCGTTGGGGACTGGTGTGACGACGACGGCGTTGAAGCACAAAAAGGCAGATTCAGATGACATTGTGCAGGTAGTAACTTGGATGAAGAAGTTGAACGCTTCCGCCGCTAATCTTGCTGCGGAATTTGGTGTTCAAGCTGCTACGGACGTGACAGGATTTAGCCTTTTAGGCCATGGGGTAGAAATGGCGGAAGCCTCGTCGGTCGCTTTTCGTTTACACCTGCCTTCAATTCCCTTCTTATCTGGCGCTCGTCGATACGCCGAGGGAGGGAATTTCCCTGGTGGGACTGCAGACAATCGCATGTATTTCAGTGATCGAGTGCGCTTCAAGCAATCTATCGACGAGTACGATCAGATGTTGTTATTCGACGCACAAACATCGGGAGGGCTACTGTTGGCATTGGAGAGGCAAAAAGTGAACGCCTTTCTTGGACGAGCCGATGAGGAAGGTGTCGATGTTTGGCCGATCGGTGAAGTGGTAGAGGGGGAGGGGATCGAGGTCCTTGATAAATCCTTCGATGAGCAACGACATCGAGATGCGACATTGTGGTTTTCAATGCCAGAATCGTGAGGCGTATGTTGAGGGATTTGATCCTTCATCCATGAAATCACACACATGCTTTTGATATAGTTAGGATCACTTTATTCGTATCAACTTTGGAGGAGATATGGCGAAAGTAAGTATCATAGGAGCGGGACAAACTGGCGCAACAACTGCCCTTTGGCTTGCTCAACGAGAATTAGCTGACCTGGTTCTCGTGGATATCGTTGATGGTATGCCCCAAGGTAAGTCGCTTGACATGACTGAGGCGATGCCGGTGGTTGGCTCTGACGTGAAGATCGTCGGATCGAACAGTTATCAGGAAACATTCAATTCCGATATTGTTGTGATCACGGCTGGTGTGGCACGAAAACCAGGGATGAGCCGTGATGATTTAATGGCGACGAACGGTGGGATTATACGCAGTGCGGTAAGTGAATCGTTGAAGGTTTCACCTGAGGCGATTCTTGTCATCCTCACAAATCCGCTGGATGCTATGAGCTATTTGGCGATGAAAGTAAGCGGTCTGCCGAGGGAGCGGGTCATTGGACAGGCGGGCATCCTCGATTCTGCGCGCATGCGTGCGTTCGTTGCCATGGAGTTAGGTGTCAGCGTACAGAATGTACATTGCTATGTTCTCGGTGGGCATGGGGATAATATGGTTCCGCTAACGCGACATTCAAATGTTGCTGGTGTCCCATTGAAGGAGATCTTATCTCCTGAGCGCCTAGAGGCGATCGTAGAACGAACACGTAAAGGCGGTGGTGAGATTGTGAGTCTACTCAAAACTGGAAGCGCATACTTTGCGCCAGAGCAGCGTTGGCTCAAATGGTGGAGGCTATCCTTCTCGACAGACATCTGATCGTCCCGGCATCGGCTTATCTTCAAGGTGAGTATGGTCAATCAGGGATTTTCTTTGGGGTACCGGTTCAACTTGGGCGGCGCGGTCTGGAGAGAATTATTGAATATGAGTTAACGGAGGAGGAGCGACAAGCGTTAGAGAGATCCGCTTCGCATGTACGAGAAACCATCTCCGTTCTGGAATGACGGAAAAGTTGCGCATAGCCATAGCGAGTCGATAGTATTACTCACTGACACGCTCAGAAAGTTGACATAAATTCTAGTGGATGACCAGAGAGATAGGGGCGCAATTAATTACGCCCCTTTGTAGTCCGGGGAAAACGTAATCTCCAAGAAAGAAACCTCCCCGC
>DUEZ01000069.1 GCA_011174825.1 Anaerolineae bacterium
CATTTGGTGGCTTGGATTGAAGATCTACAACGGACACAGAGTGAGATCGATCGTTTGTTGAGGGCGTACGACGACCAGGAGACTGATCACATCTGATCGTAGGCCCACAAAATCAGGGTAAGGGAAAAATCTCACGGAAAAGAACTCTGGAACTGAATGGAGAATAAGATGAGGACATTTAAATGCTTCGACTGCGGACACACTTGGCAGCTTCCCTTCGGTCAGGGTGGGATGGGATCCGGACTTTCCTGCCCCGAATGTGAGAGCCGCAACATCCACCGAGCACCGGAGGATCGCGGCTGGGCCAGGGAACGTCAGACTGAATCCGAGTTCATAGGAGGGGGTTTCGTCATGGGGCGTGGATACGGTCGTGGTGCTGGATCAGGGCGCGGATTTGGGCGTGGGGGTGGGTCGGGTCGCGGTCGTCGCAGGCGAGGAAATTGGAACAGATAAGATCTACCAGGTAAGGCTAACTTCAGGATCATGAAGCTTCTCGAGAAACTGCTCTTGGACCTTCCAGATGGCGATGTCGTCGATGTACGCATTGGTCTCCACTGGACGGCTGTGGTCACACAGCTTGAAGGGAAGCAACGCTGTGGATTGGCTTCAACTTTGGGGAGCCCACATGAACATAGCCATGAACCTCAAGTACCGCAGGCTGGCCAATTAAAGACACTCACCGGAAGAGAGTTAGCGACACTAGCCCTTGAAAAAGATCAACCTACACTGGCGAGCGTTGGCGTTGCCGCACTCAATGCTCTACTGCCATTGCCCGAAGTGTTCTCTGAGGTCAATGCTGAATATGTCTTAGCCGATTGTGGTGCCGATAAACGAGTAGCGATCGTCGGTCACTTTCCGTTTATTCCCAGACTAAGGGAGCGCGTTGCAGAACTCATCGTGCTCGAACGTGATCCACGGAAAGGCGATATGCCTGCACAAGCGGCTTCGGAGGTTCTGCCCCAATCCGATGTCGTCGCCATTACAGGAATGGCGTTGGCTAACCACACGCTTGAGGGGCTCTTGACATTATGCAAGCCTGAGGCGCTTGTCATGGTCTTGGGGCCGAGTACTCCACTCAGTCCGATTCTCTATGATTACGGCGTGGATATGCTCTCCGGCTCGATCGTGGCAGAGATCGAGCCTGTGTTGAGGGCTGTGAGCCAAGGAGCCAACTTCCGTCAGGTTCATCGAGCGGGCGTTCGTCTTGTGACGGTGAAAAGACCAGGATTCAACGACTGAGCGTAAGACTATTAGGCAACATATTGGGAACTCCGCTATATCCGATGGAATGATCTTCGAATCTGTGTACAAACACCTAAGCTCATTAAAGAACGGAGTACTGGAATGAAAATAGCGATTACTGCGAGCGAACCACAGTTTGAAGCAAAGCTTGAGCCACGATTTGGCCGCTGTGCCTATTTCATGATCGTGGATACCGAGACCCAAGATTGGAAGCCGATGCAAAACCCTGCGGCAGAAGCCATGGGCGGCGCAGGCCCGCAAGCCGCGCAGTTCCTTGCTGACCAAGATGTGAAGGCTGTCATCAGTGGGGATATTGGACCCAACGCCTACACAGCATTAGAAGCGGCTGGTATCGATATGTATCGTGCTCAAGTTGAACAAATCAGCACGCTGTTAGAGAAATTTCTTACCAATCAGCTTGAGCAAGTCTCAGGACCCACCAGTCCGCAGCGACATGGTGGGCGTGGCCCACGAGGATAGCTAACCCGATGATCATCACCGTTGCCAGCGGCAAAGGGGGCACCGGAAAGACGACCATAGCCACCAGCTTGGCTCTGGCGATTTCAGATCTCTCTCCGATCGTTCTCGATTGTGACGTCGAGGCACCCAACGCGCACATTTTCTTGAAGCCACAATTCAAGAAAAGCCGAGAGGTTGGCATACTGATTCCTCAGGTGGATGAAGGCAAATGTACCGGATGTGGTCATTGTGCTGAAGTCTGCCAATATCACGCCATTGTATGCGTGGCGAGCAAGGTGCTCGTCTTTCCCCAGTTATGCCATGGCTGTGGGAGTTGTTCCCTTCATTGCCCGGAAGAAGCGATTATTGAAGTGTCCAGACCTATTGGCATGCTGCAAGCCGGTCTAGGGACGGCTGGAATTCGCTTCGCCCGGGGCGTTCTGAATATCGGTGAACCAATGGCCGTGCCAATTATCCGGGAGCTCAAACACTGGCAACTCTTTCCGGATGGAGATAAGGTCATCATCGATGCGTCACCGGGCACATCATGTCCAGTGGTGGAATCTGTTCGGGATGCCGACTTTGTGCTCCTCGTCACAGAACCTACACCTTTCGGTCTGCATGACCTTCGATTAGCGGTCAAATTAACGCGCGAACTGAATCTCCCTGCGGGAGTGGTAATCAACCGGGATGGCGTTGGAGACAGTGGCGTGATGGAGTACTGCCAAAGCTCTGACATTCCCATCCTTATGCGCATCCCATTGGAACGCCGCATTGGAGAAGCCGTTGCCCGAGGGCAGGCTCTGGTCGAGGCGTTACCGGAATATATGCCACGATTCCGGCAGCTCTACGATCAAATCCTGTTGCTGAGTGACCGCCGGGAATCTACAAACCAATCTACCAACACAGAAACTCAACCTGTAGATGATGCGAAGGTGAGATCATAATGAAACAGCTTGTGATTTTGAGTGGAAAGGGTGGGACTGGGAAGACCAGTGTGGCGGCCGCTTTTTCACACCTGGCGACAGAGGGTCACGACCAGATTTCAGCTGTACTCGCCGATGCTGACGTGGACGCCGCCAATCTGGAGTTGGTGTTAGCTCCACACATCCTCGAACGAGATGATTTTTGGGGAGGACAGGTTGCGAAGATTAGTCAAGCGCCCTGCATCAGTTGCGGCGACTGTGTAGACGTCTGTCGATTTGACGCCATCCACGAGTCCGGGGGTCTTTACCATGTGGATCCCATTGCCTGCGAAGGCTGCGCTGCCTGCGTTTATCACTGTCCCTATGAGGCCATCACCATGGAAAAGCAAATCGCAGGACAGTGGTTCAGGTCCGAGAGTCACTACGGACCGTTGTTCCACGCCGAGCTATATCCTGCTCAGGAGAACTCCGGCAAACTAGTCACCCTGATCAAGCAGCGCGCTCGATTGTTGGCGCTCGACGAGGGGCACGAATTGGTCATCGTAGATGGACCTCCTGGCATCGGCTGCCCCGTCATCTCAGCCGCCTCAGGCGCAGATTTGGCACTGATCGTCGCTGAACCCTCAGTTGCCGGTGTCCACGATATGCAACGAATCCTGCGAACCACCGAACATTTCGGTGTCCGAGCGTTGGTATGCATTAACAAATCCGATCTTTACCCAGAGGGCTCGGCAGAGATCACATCCTATTGTTACGATCACAACTTCGAGGTGATCGGCACCATTCCTTACGACATTGGGGTAACTGAAGCCATGACACAGGGCGAACCCGTGACGGTCTATCAACCATCTGGGCCCGCTGGTCAGGCGTTGCGCGAGGTTTGGACACGAACGATCTCAGCGATCAGGGATGTGGGTGAATGAACGAAGATGCGTTGTCTCGCTTGCGTGAAGTTGTTATCGAACGTTTACGTGAGGTCATCGATCCCGAGACAAATGCGGACGTCATACGGATGCGATTGATCAAGGATCTTGAGGTCCATCCAGAGGGTTTGGTTCAATACACATTTCAGCCCTCTTCGCCATTGTGTCCGATCGCTGTATTCTTAGCGACCCAGATAAAACAAGCTATAGCTGAGGTCCCTGGTGTAACAGCTCAGGAGATCAAGGTAGAAGGCTACATCGCTGAAGAACAATTAACAGAACTCATCAATAAGGAGGCATAAAGCATGAGACTTGCGTTTTCGATCGAAGATAATAACGGGCTGGAAAGCACCATCAGCCATCACTTTGGACGCTGCCCCTATTTCATCTTGGTGGATGTCGATGGAGAGGAGATTGGGGAGGTCCTGGTGATCGATAATCCATACTTCGCACAGCACCAGCCGGGTATGGTGCCGGGCTTCATCCACAATCAGAACGCTGATGTCATGATCAGTGGCGGCATGGGACGCCGAGCGATCGCTTTCTTCCAGGAATACGGCATAGATATCGCCACTGGTGCTACCGGGACGGTAAAGGCTGCGATTGACAATTATCTGCGCGGGAACTTGAACACAGCAGAGCCTTGCCGAGAAAGCGTCAAACACGCCCGTCAACATCATCACAGTCACGATGAAGGTGATATGTCAGAGTAGTAATTGAGAAGCTATAGCTGTCAAGCCTAGAGCGTATGATGTTAAGTAAGAGTTCACCAAAAACCCAAACACGATGGAGCAGAATAGTGTAGGCGTTGCTCCATTATTCTCGAATTGCTAGGAGGAAGTTAAATGGCTTTATTTCGAGGGAGAGGTCGTGATAGGGGCACCGGTCGTGGTCGGGGACGGGGACCGGGTCGCATGGGGGGACCCAAAGCTGCCGGTCCGGATGGGAAATGCATCTGCCCAAATTGCGGTCACAAGGAACCACATCTTGCAGGGGAGCCTTGCTTCGAGAAGGATTGCCCAAAGTGCGGCACAACGATGACGCGTGAATAATCGATGTGACGTATCGAAGTCGCAGACAAGAAGAAACTTGCGTTCAGCTAGAAACAAGTTGCCAGATCGTCCGGTTTAACAAGAAAACAGTCGGGGAATGATCAACAGAAGAAGAATAAACCGGATCTATGTTAGTTAATTGTATCCATAAGAACACAGGACGAAGTGATCGTTTTAAGTTGGGGAATAGCATGAAGTTCGTTTATGGTCCGGTGCCCTCTCGGCGTTTGGGTCAATCGCTGGGGATCGACCCGATCCCGCTAAAAACCTGCAACTGGAATTGCGTATACTGCCAACTTGGTCGGACGAAACCGGTGGTTAACGAGCGTAGACGCTACTTCCCACCCAAGGAGATTGTTGGCCAGGTTGAAGACACCCTGAATACTCAAGATCCGGAGGAGATTGACTGGGTGACTTTTGTCGGGTCAGGAGAACCAACATTACACATTGATATCGGGTGGATGATCCGTGAGGTTAAGGCATTCACCGATCTGCCAGTTGCAGTGATTACGAATGGCGCGCTGTTACACCTGCCATCAGTTCGTGAAGAATTAGCCGCGGCTGATGCAGTGCTACCAAGCGTGGATGCCGGTACCGCAGAGTTGTACCGTAGGATCAACCGACCACATCCCGAGATTACGTTTCAACGCCATCTAGAGGGCTTGATCGCCTTCGGTCACGAATACAAGGGGAAACTGTGGTCTGAAGTCATGCTCGTTCGTGATCTAAACGACACAGAGCAGGCGTTATTAGAGCTTGTCAATCTATTTCATCGGATCGATCCTGATGAGGTTCATATCAACCTGCCAACCCGCCCACCTGCGGAGACCTGGGTTCAACCTCCGGAAGCGGAAGGTTTGATGCGAGCGACCGCCATCTTGGGCGACATCGCCCGTTTGGTTCAACCGGTAGAAGGCACCATCGATCTCAGTGGTTATGAAAGTCTCGTTGATGCTTTGATTGGGATCATCTCCCGTCATCCGATGCGCGAGACGGATTTGGAGCGAACGTTAACCCAATGGGCACCAGATGAGCTAAATAAGACGATGGCTGAGCTAAAAACCGATGATCGAGCTCAAGTCATTGAACGTTATGGAACTCGTTTCTGGTGCGCAGCACCTTCATTTTTCCCCAATGAACCTCACAGCCAGACCACAGCTCCAGGCCTTCCTAGCAAGCATTGAGCGTGCGCACATGCTCACAATAAGTATCTTGGCTATCTTTACTCACATCAGCACCTTCTAGCGACTAAGGGATAATGCAATCGCGGGTAAAGGGAGCCGGAAATTATGGAGAAGCACAACAATGGATGAAGTAAAGTCTCTAGTTAGGAGAAGAATCGGCATAGTAGGGAAAGGTGGATCCGGTAAAAGTACCACGACGGTATTAATGGCAAAGGTGCTTCGAGAGCGCGGGTATGAAGTTATCGTACTTGACGCTGATTCGACGAATGTAGGTCTTCATCAAATTCTAGAGCTAAAAAGCGCACCCGCCTCCCTGATCGACTATTTTGGGGGGATGGTATTCAGCGGGGGATCAGTAACATGTCCTGTGGATGACCCTACGCCCCTGCCCGACGCAGAGGTAACTCTGGATCAACTTTCAGATGGATACTACGCGCGAAATCGAGAAGGCATCATCCTGCTAACGGCAGGAAAAATCGGAGATCGAGGGCCTGGCGCAGGTTGTGACGGTCCGATCAATAAAATCGCGAGGGACTTCAAGTTACGGAGTGAAGATCCCTCCCCAGTGACCTTGGTTGATTTCAAGGCTGGTTTTGAAGATTCTGCTAGAGGTGCGATAACGAGCCTGGATTGGGTTATCGTTGTGGTGGATCCTACCAATGCGGCGATCCAAATGGCAATCCACATGAAGGAAATGGTGGCACAAATAAAGGCCGGGAAGCCACCTTCAACGCAACATCTTGAGAGTCCTGAACTAGCTGAGCTTGCTAAACTTATATTCAGAGAAGCGAGAATTAAGGATGTCTTGGTGATCTTGAATCGGGTTGTGGACGAGGAAATGGAAAACTTTCTCCAGGAGCGATTGGAGCAACATGGGATAAAACCGATCGGAACTATTCGCGAGGATCCTTCGCTAACCATCACCTGGCTTAAAGGAAAACCTCTACTAGAGACAGAAGCCCAGAAAGATGTTGAGCGGATCATCAGAATTTTAGAAGCCATCGAGGAGGAACCCGCTCATCCAATAAAATGAAACCAAAGAGGCGGAGATACTATCTGAAATGTAAATTCTCACCCCCATCCCATTCAAAACCCCCACCTTGCAATTAGCTTTCAAAAGTCCCATATCTTGCGATCATGCGCGATAATTCCGATGTACCTTAACACGGGCAACCTCCGTCCGTGTTCCCTCTCACACCTGGGTCGCCACAAGGCGACCTCGGTTTTTAAATACAAATAAGTCAGCAATCAATCCCTACCTTTACCCTTCCATTGGATTGAACTTCTAAATCTGAATCCAGGTTATTGACCCATGGACATAAGTCGAACGGTTTTATAGTAATACCCGCGATTTGATTTAATCTCTCATGCTGAAGTAGAGGCGGCTCCCACGCTTGTCCTAAGCAAAGCCGAAGGATCGCCGTCCGGTCAAGCGCAGGATCTCAACCCGCATAATGATGTTTGAACATGAATTCACAATTCAGAACTGGGTCCGCAACTTGCCTGTCAAGATCCCACCGAGGACTTATCACGAGGGAGAAATACAAAAGGCAACCTCCGCCCGTGTTCACTCTCACCCCTGGGTCGAAATGTTGCGACCCGGATTTTATAATGGCTGGCACACTATGAGCGGAAGTTGCCCAAATGTATACACACTATATCACCTTCCGAGTTTGATTACAAATGATTCTTGATTCTCAGCAGCTTTGGAAGCCAGGGAACCTTACTTCTGTCTTCTTCTGTGCCCAGCCGAAAGGTACGCAAGCAGCGCTTGCGCACTCTAAAAAGGTCTTTCCCCTAAACAAAAGTAAGCTGTAGTGTTAATCAGGGCTTTTTACATGAAAGACAAATTTGCCCTGCTACAAACTGAGGAATCAAAGGCAGCTCACTTTCATTATTCGTAACGGCAGGATTAGGTAAATCTTTCGCATATGAAAACCCCTTCCCGAAACGAAGGTCCTAGCTTAAAATCAGCACATCCAACACGTAGAGGTATCTATGCATTTTCTTAACCTGAGCGGCGACATCGCTGCACGCATGAATTTGATCACTGTTTTCCTCCGCAACAATATGGCCTACCTCGATCCGGGATCCGGAAGCTACTTGCTTCAGCTTCTCATCGCCGGATTGCTTGGAAGTCTATTTGTTATTAGAGCCTCCTGGGACAGAATTAAGACCTTCTTCCGAAGATTGTTTTCACGCCGGGATGACGACTCAAGCGATGAAGAGTAATCAACATCTGGGTGCCTCATTCCGAGATCCGAGTGGTTTTCTCTTTATTCGTAAGGGTCTGTTATACCGACAAATCAATCACATCTACCGCGAGAATTACCAAAACCTGATGGACTCGGGTTTATATGGAGAGCTCGTCAATTCGCATCTTCTGATCCCTCATGAGGAATCTGACATCGAGGCTGCTGACCCCCAGCGGGCCTATAAGATCATCCGACCTGAACCTCTCCAATTTATCTCTTATCCATATGAATGGTGCTTCAGCCAATTAAAAGATGCCGCATTGGCAACCCTGAAGATCCAGAAGATCGCATTTGAATATGGGTTGTCATTAAAAGACTGCAGCGCATATAACATCCAATTTCACCACGGTCACCCTCTCCTCATCGATACGCTTTCTTTCGAAACCTATCGAGAGGGAGAACCCTGGGTGGCCTATCGACAATTTTGCCAACACTTCCTCGCTCCATTGGCCCTCATGACTTACCGCGATGTCCGACTGAGCGCCTTAATGCGGACCCATATCGACGGCATCCCACTCGATCTGGCGAGCAACTTGTTACAAAGACGTACCTGGTTAAACTTCGGACTGCTCTCCCACATACACCTGCACGCTGCCAGCCAAAAACATTACGCAGATAAAACGGTTGACAAATCGACCGTCACTCGACAAATGAGCCCAACAGCCTTCTTAGGGTTGATCGACAATCTCGAGGGGGCGATACGCCGTCTACGCTTGAGGATTCAAAAAACAGAGTGGGAGGATTATTACCAAGAGGCACACAGTTACACCACTGAGGGACTGCAACATAAATTGTTACTTGTTGGTGAATATATCGACATCATCCAACCGGGCAGCCTCTGGGACCTGGGCGGGAATATCGGCCTCTTCAGCCGTCTTGCCAGCGATCGAGGGATTGTAACGGTTTCCTTTGACGTCGATCACAACGCTGTCGAGCAAAATTATCTCACCAGCAAGGGTGAAGGCTCCTCGTATTTACTCCCATTGGTCTTAGATTTGACAAATCCTAGTCCTAACCTGGGTTGGCATAATAATGAACGGATGTCGCTATTTGACCGGTCTTCTCCGGATGTCGTCCTCGCTCTTGCGTTGATACACCACCTGGCGATTTCGAATAACGTCCCGTTGGAATGGTTAGCAAAATTCTTCTCATCCCTGAGCCCGTGGCTTGTGATCGAGTTCGTGCCAAAAAGTGATCCACAGGTTGGACGCCTGCTCGCTACGAGAGAGGATATCTTCCCTGATTACTCACAAGAGGGCTTCGAACGCGCGTTCAGTGAACACTACACTATGCAAGACACGACGCAAGTAAGAGACTCCGACCGGATCCTCTATTTGATGAAAAAACGCGCGGATGTTTGAAGGAATCTAAGAACGCCTCAAAATAACGACATCAATCTCGAATACAAAATGTAGGGGCAATCGTGAATTGCCCCTACATTTGTTCGAGAACACATTTGTCATCTTTCCGTAGATATGGCGATCGCTCAGCAGTCGATTCTACAGACCCAAAGACATCCTTATTTCATTGATCGTGCGTAAAAATGTTGGGGCGCACGGTCGAAGATACAGGGTGATTTTCCCTGCCCGTGCGCCCCAACAATTAGACTTTCCAGGTCAGTCGGTAATAATGGATTTAGCTATGCCGCTTCTACGGCAGGAAATTCAACGGATTGACCTTGCCATACACATCGTGCATCATCTCAAAGTGCAGATGCGGGCCCGAACTATTCCCTGTGGTTCCCATGAGTCCGATGACATTCCCTTGAAAGGCCGCCTGTCCACAGACCACGTTGATCTGACTTAAATGTGCGTAAAGGGTTTGCCAACCATTCCCATGATCGAGCACGATTACGAGGCCGTACCCATAATCGTTCCATCCCGAATAGACGACCACACCGGTGTCGGAGGCGTAAATGGCATGACCGGTCGCGCCACCGATATCAATGGCAGGATGGATAACAGGATCATAATGATAGCCTGATATCGTCCTGCCCGGTGTGGGCCATACAAACGTACTCGTGCCAACCGGGCCGTCGTACACCGAACCACAATATCCAGCTCCAAGGATCCTCGCGGCAGCTGGGTTACTACGAGTGATCCGTGGGGCACTCCAAGTCACGAGTTCTCGACTTCCTCCAGGGATCATAATCAGCGTTCCTGGTTCGATGGATGGGTTCGTAATATCGATATCGGGGGCGAGATTGTTTCCCGGCCAATCAACGATATCCTGTGGGGTCACACCAAAGAAATCAGCCACCCCGCTTAAACCGTCTCCCGCATGCCAGGTATACATCGTTCCATCTACGGGTGGGATATTAAGCTCTTGACCTTCTTTTAGCGCGTGAGGATTATCTTCCAAAACATCGTAATTACCCCACAGCAGCGTCTCTGGCTTGATGCCGAATTTCTCCGAAATGCCGAATAAGTTGTCGCCTTTCTGCACAACGTACTTAATCACCTCAAGCCGAGGCCGTGTGGGGAAAATCGTATGGACATCCGCGACCCGCGTGACCCCTTCGACGATCAGGGGTCCTCCAGAGAATGGGGGAAGTTCTTCTAGCTCCTGGATAGAAGCAACGGTAACAGTCGCTTGTAACAAGTCGGTACTTGTTTCGACGGTACCAGCGGCATCCGCTGGCAAGGTGTCCAAGCCCACTCTCGCGGCCCAAACACCCAGAGCAATCACGGCCAGCAAGGCTAGATGTCCTGCGAAGCGCAGGATGGGTTCTCGGAGTGTCTGGCGTGCAATTCCCAACCAGACTTCAACTGTTCGACGAGGACGTGTTCGCATCTGCCGAGGTTCAAGACCTTCAGGGGAAATGTCGGATTCAGTTTCAGGCATACGCCAAATTCTCCGGGGCAGACATGATGATATCAGCCGCTTGGATCGCCGTCAAGATAAGCAATTATGTCAACTTAGGGGAGGACGTACCACGGGTTGACGAAACCACCTTCGTATCGCGTTTCAAAGTGCAAATGGGGACCCGTGGAATTGCCGGACGACCCCCCTAACCCGATCTGCTGCCCTTGGATTACATTCTGGCCACATGCCACGCTGACCTGGCTAAGATGGGCATACAGGGTCTGCCATCCATTCCCGTGGTCGATCATCACCATGTACCCGTATCCAACGGTGGACCACCCAGCAAAGACTGCCACCCCGCTATCCGCGGCCCAGATCGCTGCCCCATAACCGGCTGCGATGTCGATCGCCAAGTGGCCTGACCAATAATCATTGCCAGATAAATAGTGATTTGCAGTGGGCCAGATGAAACCTCCCGTCCCGATGATGCCTCCCGTAAAGTCCCCCGTACAACCGCCAGGGCCAAGGGCGGTGCCTACGCCAGCCTGACCCCGCGCGATGGTCGGGACCAACCAACGACGAAGTTCCCGTTTCCCTCCGGGAACGATCAACCAAGACCCAGGCTCAATCACTGGGTCGATGAAATCAATGCCGTTACCAGGCCATTCAATGATCGTCCCTGTCTCCACGCCGAAGAAACCGGCCACGGAGTCCAAGCTGTCCCCAGCCTGCCATTGATAGTACGTCCCATCGATAGGAAGGATATTAAGCTCTTGACCAACCTCAATCATATGGGGGTCATCATTAAGCACCTCGTAATTCCCCCACAAAATGGTCTCCGGTTCGAGATCGAATTTGCCAGCAATACCAAAAATTGAGTCTCCTGGCTGAACGGTGTATCGTAGCACCTCGACTCGTGACCGATGAGGGGAAAAAGTTCTGATGTCCACCCAGCGTGAAATGCCATCCGTAGGATTCAGAGATTGATAATCGGGAAGGGTGACTTTGACTTGATAGGAAGGTTGGGCAAGGTCGGGAGTCTTGGTAGGGAATGAGGGAGGCCCAGCAAGTGCTGAGGGTAGATTGAGTTTAACCGCCCAAACAGCGGCAAAGAGACCCACGAAACCTAATAGGAGCGGGGCCATTCTGCGAAGTTGTTGGGTCCGGGTTTCGATCGATGGTTCAGCCGGCTCAGAATTCTTCATCCGTCAGCGTTTCCAGAAATTCCTGGTTGTTTTCGGTCCGCGAAATCCGTTGGATAATGGCTTCCGTCGCATTGGTGATGTCCATCCCGGCGCCGTTTGGGGGAGGTGTGATCATGTGGGAGAACATACGACGTATCAACCATACCCTCTCAGTGATATCGGGTCCTAAAAGTAACTCCTCACGCCGGGTTGATGAACGATCGATGTCAAAAGCAGGGAAAATCCGTCTTTCCTGCAGACGACGGGAAAGATGAAGTTCCATATTCCCTGTGCCTTTGAACTCCTCATAAACCACGTCATCCATGCGCGAGCCGGTGTCAACCAGACATGTAGCGATAATGGTCAACGATCCACCCTCCTCGATATTCCGGGCGGCTCCGAAAAAACGTTTGGGTGGGTAGAGCGCCGCAGGGTCAATACCTCCTGATAGCGTTCGTCCAGATGGTGTAACCATGAGATTGTAGGCACGCGAAAGTCGCGTGATCGAATCCATCAAGATCACCACGTTGCGACCACATTCTACCAATCGTTTCGCGCGTGCCAGGGCCATTTCCGCCGTCCGGACATGAGCAGTGACTGGTTCATCAAAAGTGGAGGCGATCACTTCCGCTTCGACGGAGCGGTCCATGTCGGTCACCTCTTCCGGGCGCTCCCCGATTAATGCCACCATCAAATGCACTAAGGGGTACTTGGTCGAAATGGCATTCGCGACCTGCTTCAACACCGTTGTTTTCCCCGCTTTTGGGGGTGAAACGATCAACCCCCGTTGTCCATAGCCAATGGGGGCAATCAGGTTCAGCATCCGAGTGGCCAAGGTGTGACGATCGGTTTCAAGATCGAAGCGTTCTTCAGGGAAGATGGGTGTCATACTTTCGAATGTCGGTCGTTCCCACGCCTCTTCGGGATCCATACCGTTGATCGATTCAACCCTCAGCAGCCCGAAATACTTCTCCGATTCCTTCGGCGGTCGGACCTGACCAATGACCATGTCTCCTGTCCGAAGGCTAAAGCGACGAATCTGAGACTGCGAGACGTAAATATCATTCGGCCCTGGCAAGTAATGGTCAGAGCGCAGAAATCCCATTCCTTCGTTCATGATCTCAAGGATGCCGCCTCGTAATTCCAAACCTCGCCGTTCTGCATCAACTTGCATGATGCGTATGATGAGGTCTTCTTTTTTCATCCGAGTAGCGCCAGGGATCTCAAGATCTTTCGACATGGCGCGCAAATCTGTGAGTGTCATCGCTTCCAGTTGAGCAATATTCATTGGAAAACTCCCCTTGGGAAATCAAATACGCCTACATAGAAAAAGCGTCCAGCAGAATCAGGAAGGGGTATATGTATGGTGTGGGGATCGTCCATGGCCCACATATGCCTTCTTCTATAACGTTAGTGGGGTTTTTTCAGTACGGTCAACCATTAAATATGACGCTATTGGGCGTCGAGATCATACATGTACCTTGTCACACGGCCGCAAACAGATAAATGAAGTTACGCATTCGTCGAGTCTGGATTTTGCAGTGGGGGTGTTGTCCCAAGACAACCGAGTTCTCAGGATGTTTCATTATAGCATGCAGCTATGGCCCCTGCAAGCCGACGAATGAGGACCCTATTCCTAGTGGGAAAATACGCACTTCATCGGATGGCTGGTGAGCAATGATCGTGTTCAGCGAAATCAAAGGATCGTGCAAACATTAAAATCTATAAGAACAGTGACCCAATAAGATCTTCTTCTTTTCTTCATCCTGACATCGGTAAGCTTTGCATGATCAGATCACTTAGCTAACCAAATACAACAAACCCCTTTCTTATCTACCTGGATGGGTCATATGGGATTTGGCTGTAAGCCATTAATTTCTCCCAGCGATGGGTCGCTGTGATCTCTCGCACCGTCCCTGATTGAGATCTCATCACCAGGCTATGGGTTCGCGCGCCGGTTCCGAAGAACTTGACCCCCTGGACCAATTCCCCATCCGTGATACCTGTGACGGAGAAAAATATTTCATCGCTACTCACAAGGTCATCGATGGTAAGCACTTTCTCTAGATCGTAACCCATCTCTCGCGCCAAGGAAGCCTCTTCTTCATTGCGCGGGTAGAGACGACCTTGAATCTCCCCTTCCATGCATTTAAGCGCACAGGCGGCCAAAACCCCTTCCGGTGTCCCACCGATACCGATCAACAAATCAATACCCGATTCAGGCCATGCGGTCATGAGTGCACCGCTCACATCACCATCCGTTATCAAACGTATACGAGCACCAGCCCGTCGAATCTCATCGATAAACTCTTGGTGCCGATCACGTTCAAGGATGACCACAGTCAGATCATCAACATCGGCACTTTTTGCCCGCGCTACGGCTTTGATATTATCCGTTATCGATGCATCGATATCGATATGTCCCCTAGCTTCCGGCCCCGCAGCGATCTTATGCATGTATACAATGGGTCCGGGATCAAACATCGATCCCCTCTCTGCGAGCGCTACCGTCGAGATGGAGTTGGCTCTCCCCTGTGCCAAGAGACGAGTACCGTCGACCGGGTCAACAGCGATATCAACCTTAGGTGCTACCCCTGTGCCAAGCCTCTCTCCGTTGAAAAGCATGGGGGCTTCGTCCTTCTCTCCCTCACCTACGACCACAACACCATCCATCTCGATCGAGTTGAGCACCAAACGCATTGCATCAACTGCGGCTTGATCGCCGGCTTCTTTATTTCCACGTCCCATATGCCTGGCGGCTGCTAACGCCGCTGCCTCTGTCACCCGTGTCAACTCTAGCGCTAAATTGCGTGATGGTTGCTCTTTCATTCATCCTCTCCTGAGGGATTTAATTGCTTAACCGAAATCGTTGTCCGTGAAAAAATCAGGAACAAGTTCTTGAAGGACACTGCCCTTCCCCACGCGCCATAAATATCCATTCTCGTTTTTTCTATATTCAATGGACGGTTTCATCAAACTTTGATTTCCACTCCGACCGTCCCGATGTTTTTACGACAAGCTCCGCTGCGCAAAACTCAGCCCAACAGCCAGGTTGTAACATAGAAACCAAGGACACCAGCCCATATCATAGAATCCAATCGATCGAGCACTCCCCCATGGCCTGGCACCAATGAGCCGGTGTCTTTTACCTGAAACTCACGTTTGATCATGCTAATGCCGAGATCCCCAAAGGGAGCAAGGCTACTAATCACAAAGCCCACGATCAACCCCCGTGCTGGGGTGAGGGCAGACCCCGCGCCAGCACAGGTTCGCCACACCCATGTAAGACCTGCCGTCCCAAGCGTGCCTATAACAACACCTGATAAATAACCCTCCCATGTCTTTTTCGGGCTTAACCTCTTCGACAACTTGTGCCGCCCCACAACCCGCCCGAAAACGTATGCGGCTCCGTCAGCCAGCCAAATTGAGATCAATGACACGAGCAGCCACCAGAGACCTTCCGGTAAAAATCGAAGTGAGATTAGGTAGGATCCCACAAAACCTACGTATAAAACACCAGCGATCGTGATGGCAAAATCTGTCCCTGAATGAGAGGCGCCTCGTTCATAATCTGTGAGATGCCAAACTTGGCTTATGAGACAAAAGCTCGCAAACAGAAGTGGTGTGTACTTAAAACCAAAGAGAAATCGGGAAAAACCCAGAATGATAACGCCGAATACGAGCAACGGCATTGCTGGTCTTAGCCCGTGATCACGAAACATCAAACCGAATTCAACCACGGCCAAGGAGAGCACTGCCGAGATGGCGAAGACATACAACCATCCGCCGCCTACAACCACCCAAAGTAAGAACGGCAGGATAACAAGGATGACTGCGACGCGTTCGCGTAGCATGCTACTTTTGCGAGATGGCTCCGGGTACTCGTCCGAAGCGACGTTCACGTTGCGAGTAATCGCACAACGCCTGAAGAAGTTCTTCCCGGCCAAAATCCGGCCAGAATGTGGGTGTGATATACCACTCTGCGTAGGCACTCTGCCAAATTAAGAAGTTGCTCACCCTGAGTTCCCCAGAGGTGCGTATCACAAGATCTGGGTCTGGAGAATCGGCCGTAAAGAGGTAACGACCGACTAACTCTTCGTTGATCTCTCCCTCAGAGATACCATCCGCAAGCATCCTTTGGATGGCGTGGACAATCTCAGCACGACCACCATAGTTCCATGCGACATTTAACACCAATTTACGATTATCGCGGGTTAAATCAATTGCGTGACGCACTTTCTCTTGCAGCTTAGAATGAAGGGGATCTAAATCGCCAATATGTCGCAGCTGGACACCATTTTCGTGCAGTTCTTCCAATTCGCGATCGATGACATCCTCCAGGATGTTAATCAATCCACGAACCTCAGCACGAGGTCGATCCCAGTTCTCGGTGGAGAAAGCATAGATAGTTAAATACTGGATACCGAATTCGACACTGGCTTCAATCACGCGACGGAGATTCTCTACACCTGCTCGGTGGCCCGCCAAACGGGGGAGGCCTCGGGCGCGCGCCCAACGACCATTCCCGTCCATGATAATGGCTACATGCGTTGGAATCTTCTCGGGTAATTTTTCTTCGTTCGATTTGGTCATCGCACGAGAGGCTATCTATCAGACCTCGAGGACCTCAGCCTCCTTACGCCGGCCTTGTTCATTGATAATTTCAATATAGCGATCGGTCAGATCCTGCAAATCGCTCTCGCCGCGTCTTCGTTCATCTTCCGAGATTATTTTCTCCCGCTCAAACTCACGCAGGTCGTTGAGGGTGTCGCGGCGGACATTGCGAATCGCGATTCTCCCTTCTTCCGCGCGGTTACGCACAACCCGAACCAAGTCGTGACGGCGTTCCTCGGTAAGGGGAGGAATACTTAACCGGATCATCTTTCCATCGTTGTTTGGGGTTAGCCCCAAATCCGATGTTAAGATAGCTCGCTCAATGTCCTTCAGGCTTGCGGGGTCGAAGGGTCGAATCGTCAATAAGCGAGGCTCTGGCGCTGAGATCGTGGCAAGTTGCATTAAGGGTGTCGGATTACCATAGTATTCCACTGAGAGACGTTCTATGAGCGCTGGAGAGGCACGACCAGTGCGGATCACAGCCAGATCATCTTCCAAGGAGCGAACCGCGCCTTTCATGCGGGCTTCAGCCTCTTTCAGGGCATCAATAACCATTACCAAACTCCTCGGTCAAGGTTAAGGACCAGCGGAATCGATCCCATATAGGATAGCGCAAAACTTGGGAAAATGCGATGTCCGTCTTAGGAGTCAGTCTTCCCCCTGGACAGATCTAATTTAACTCCACTGAAAAAAATAATCGAGAGAAGATGACCACCCCTCCCTACTCCCTGAAGCTCGTATTTTCGGTGCAGTCATGATTCAAACATTTGGTTTGTGTTGAGTTTTCGCTAGATTTATGAAGCGTAGAAAGGCTTGCGCTTGCGATCACATTCCCCCAAGCTCCTTGGAGTGGTCGCTGATGAGCGTTCCAACGGGATCTCCCATTACGGCCTTTATGAGATTATCCATTTTCCACATACTAAGGACGATGATCGGAAGCTCATTGTCCATACAGAGTGAGATCGCCGTGCTGTCCATGACCTCCAATCGGCGATTGAGCGCTTCAATATATGTCAAATGATCAAATCGCTTAGCATCCGGATCTTTTTCCGGATCGGCTTCGTACACGCCATCCACCCGGGTTGCTTTGATTAAGATTTTTGCTTCGATCTCCATTGCTCTCAGCGCTGCGGCAGTATCCGTTGAGAAATACGGATTGCCCGTCCCTCCACCGAGGATCACAACTCTCCCCTTTTCAAGGTGACGGATTGCTCTGCGGCGGATGTATGGCTCCGCTACTGCTCGCATCTCTAAGGCGGACATCACCCTTGTAACAATCCCCGACCGCTCCAATGCGTCCATCAATGCCATCGAATTCATCACCGTACCAAGCATACCCATGTAATCAGCGGTAGCCTGTTCCATGCCGCGTTCGATCCCATCTCGACCACGCCAGAGGTTGCCAGCGCCGATCACGATCGCAGTCTCCACACCTAGATCTCGAACCCGTTGGATTTCTCCAGCTAGGTTCTCTGCCCGTTTAGGGTCGATCCCATAGCCCTGAGGACCAGCTACGGCTTCCCCCCCTAGCTTAAGCAGTATACGGCCATGAACCGGCTTTTTCTTCGTCACGTTTACGATCATCTCCTCGATCATAGTACGGGCCAACAAGAAGTTGGCCCGTCGTTTTTACTCAAGCTCTTCGCCCACCGTCCAGCGCACAAAGCGCCTAATAGCTACATTTTCACCAGTAGCGGCAATCATCTCCTTGAGCAACTCATCAACCGTCTTCGCATCATCTCGAATATATGGCTGACGAAGCAAACAGTTATCGTCGTAAAATTTTCCCAACCGGCCTTCAACAATGCGCTCAATCACATTTTCAGGTTTGCCGCTCTCACGCGCCCAGATGCGAGCATTCTGACGTTCCTCCTCGATGACCGCCTCCGGTATGTCCTCAACCCGGATCCAGTGGGGCGATGTGGCAGCGATTTGCAATGCCATCTCGTGAGCAAAATGCCTGAATTCTTCTGTGCGAGCTACGAAGTCGGTTTCGCAATTAACCTCTACGATCACTCCCACACGTCCATCACCATGATTGTATAGATCCAAGACGCCATCATGGGTTTCACGATCGGCCCTTTTCGCAGCAGCCGCCAACCCTCGTTCACGAAGTAAAGCGACCGCTTTCTCCAGGTCGCCGTTCGTTTCTTCAAGCGCTTCACGGCAGGCTAAGATACCCGCCCCCGTCCTGTCACGGAGTTCTTTAATCAAGTCAATTGAGATGGTCACGCCTCATCTTCCTTTTCGTCTACCGTTGCACTTTCTGAAAGGTCAACTTCCTCTTCCTCGTCTCCCTTTTCGTCTACCGTTGCACTTTCTGAAAGGTCAACCCCCTCTTCCTCTGATTCCTCCAGGGTCTCACTCTCCTCAGCTAACTCTAGCTCCTCGAGTAATTCGGCCTCTTCAAGATCCAAAGCTTCCATTTCTGGCTTGTCTTCATCCTCTTCAGAATCTAAGTCCATAACCTCGGTGACTAATTTCTCGTCAAACTCTCCACTCATAAGTTTGGCAAGCGTCGCTTCTCCGAGGAGTTCTTCATCAGTCATCTCGATCTCGGCCGCTGCATCCAATGCTAAGGGTATACCAGCTGCCGCTAGTTCTTCTTCCTCATCCTTACGAAGCGCCAACCCCTCAAGCACGGCATCCGCGATTTTCGAAGTCATGAGTTTGATGGCACGGATGGCATCGTCGTTTGAGGGAATCACATAATCAACATTCGTTGGATCGCAATTGGTGTCCACCAATGCGATGACTGGGATGTTGAGAAGATTCGCTTCATGAATGGCGGTCTCTTCGCGCCTCACATCGACGACAAACAACAAATCTGGCACCGATATCATCTCTCGGATACCGCCCAAGCGACCTTCGAGTTTGTCGATCCTGCGCGTGATGCCTAAGGCTTCCTTTTTGGTTAAGCGATCTATTTCACCCGAATCGCGCCGCCGTTCTAAGCCTTGTAATTCATCAATCCGACTGCGTATCGTCTGCCAATTGGTGAGCGTACCACCAAGCCAGCGCGCGTTGACATAGGGCATCATGCATCGCTTAGCTTCCAGCTCGATCGTTTCCTGAGCCTGTCGTTTGGTCCCAACGAATAATATCCGTCCGCCTGCAGCGATGGTATCGCGAACCAAAGCATAACCGATCTCAAGTGCTTCAAGGGTTTGTTGTAAATCGATGATGTGGATGTTATTTCGTTCAGTGAAGATGTACGACTTCATGCGGGGATCCCATTTTCGTGTGCGATGACCAAAATGAACCCCCGTCTCCAAGAGAGCTTTCATGCTTACTACAGCCATGGGGATCTTACCTCCAATGCGTTTGACCTCCGCCTCCTTCGACCTAGCTTAGAACCGGCTGGCTAACCGGCACGCCTAACCTAGTCTGGAGACGTGTGTATTTGCCCGATTTGGGCGAAATTTATCCCGCCAGCTTTGCAGCCCTGGCGGGAGCGGTGGGAGTATAACACGACCCCGTTCATTCGTCAAAGTAAACCGCGGCCGGCTTCAGGCTTTAAGTCGCAAGTCTCAAGTCGCAAGCTTCAAGCCACAAGAAACAGGCTACAGGCTTCAAGCTTCTAGCCGCAGCTAAACTATCACGCATCACGCATCGCGCATCACGCATCACGTATCACGTTTCACGTTTCACGTCTCACACTAGAGAGCCTTCTCCTAGGGAACTCTAAGTCCATCCAACACATTCCTCACCATTTCTCCTGCCGGTTAGACTCCAATGCATAATTAATAAGCGGACCGGGCTCCCCCGCCCGGTCGTATATCCGTACTAAAGCCGCCTTTACTGGAATAGATTGGAGGTATCAAATCATTGAGTTGATAACCGTTCGGATACCTTCGCATCGACGCGTTTCAGGAACCGATCTTCCTCGATCACCGCGCGACGGTGTTCCGCCTCACCAACCAACTCTACCTCGTCGAAGATCTGAGCATTAAAAGAGATCAGATGATTATCGATAGAGACAACCTCAGCCCGTATATTCACCACACTGTTTACAGGTGTAGGTGCTAGATGGCGAAGATGGATTTCCACCCCTACCGTAGTTTGGCCTTCTGGCAGCAACCCGCTTACCATTGACGCGCAGGTATGCTCTACAAGGGATGCCATAGCCGGCGTAGCATAGACACTGAGGCTACCGCTTCCAATATGCGTTGCGGTCAAATCAGGTGTGACTTCCTGTGTGGCTTCTGCTTTTAATCCGACTTTGATGGAGGGGGGCAGCTTCATCCGATTGCCCTCATGAGTCCTGATCAGACTCAGGCGGAGCTTGGAGAGCAACAACGACTGCGAGCGCGTGCTCATGGGTATGGCTGAGGCTGAGCGCCCAGTGGGTCACTCGCAACGATCCAGAGAGTTCCAATGCGCGACCATGAAGCTGAAGTACAGGTTGGCGACGAGGTCCATTGACGATCTCAATGTCCTTCCACCTGACATCTCCAATTCCAGTTCCCAGTGCTTTCGCGACGGCTTCCTTTGCGGCGAATCGCGCCGCGAGCGCTGGTGTGTGCCCACGAGCGTCGATCAATTCTTGAGCGGTGTAAAAACGATCGAAAAAGCGTTCACCGTGTCGAAGAATCGCACGATCAATTCGGTCGACCTCGATTAAATCCACACCTGAACGAATCACTTCCTACGCCTCCTCTCCAATCGGACCAGCGATGGCGATAGCCAAGTGATCAGGATCAAGATATCGCTTTGCAGCACGGATAACATCATCTCGCGTCACAGCTGCAACAAGATCTGGGAAACACTGATAATAGTCTAACCCCAAACTGTAACGTTCAATGTGAAGCAACGAACCTGCTACGCCCTCATTTGATTCAAGCTGTAAGGGCAAACGACCGATGTAATTAGCTTGGTTTTCGACCAATTCTTGTTTGGTCACACGTTTTGTAACCAATTTCCGTATTTCAGTAAGGATTAAGTCTATCGCTTTCTCTACACCGTTTGGATTAACCCCAGCAACTACCTGCCATGGACCAGGTCCATGGCCACCAGTTACGGAGCTATAAGCATAATAAGCCAATCCAGCTGACTCACGAACCGCATCGCCTATTCGACCATACATCCCAAACCGACCTAGTATGCTGTTACCTAGAGAAGCTGCCATATAGTCCTCGTCGAAACGACTCGGTCCAGGTGTGCCGAGGACGATGTCACATTGGCTCTTCCCGGGAAGATAGACGACCTTACGAAGCAAACCCGAAGGTTTCCCAATTGGTGGTAAGTCAGGGTGAGTATGCTGTTCAGGATTGCGCCATCCACCGAGGGCACCCTCGACCGCTTCAACGGCTTTCTGGGCCTCGACCGCTCCTACCACCACGAGGACCATACCCTGAGGTCCAAAACACTGGCGGTAAAAAGCGCGGATGTTGGTGGTCGAAATTTCGCTGATGGTGTCCTTATATCCAGAAGTTGGCAAGCTGTAAGGATGCTTTTTATAGGCCAGTTCATCGAAGGCAAGCTGTGCACGAGCGCCTGTATCCTGATCACGAATTGCGAGCGATGTTAAGTGTTCGCCCTTCAGCCGTTCGATCTGTGTCTTAGGAAAAGTCGGAGTGCGTAATACTTCAGATAAAAGACTGAGGAGGATCTGCAGATCCTCGGCCAACGCTTTTCCCTGCACGAAAGTGATATGCGTACTCGCTCCCAAGCTAAGTACAGCGCCTATGGATTCGATCGATTCAAAGATTTGATTGAAGGATCGCACTTTCGTCCCTCTCATCAAAGCCTGTGCTGTCAGATACGCCAATCCAGCCTCTTGACGGGTCTCACCCAAGGAACCAGCGACAAGATAGCCTGAGATCACTACGGAGGGGCTGGCGAAATTTTCTCTTGCCAGGACCACAATGCCATTCTCTAACTCCCGGCGCAGAATGGAATCCGGTCCTGGCAAACTACGTATGTCCAATGTAGGAAGGGAGAAGGCGACCTTAGTCATTGCTCTCATCCAGTTGTGGACGATAGATACCCACGATGCGATTCGATGACAACAAGTACTTACGAGCGACTTCTATGACATCCTCAGGGGTGACTTCAACCAATCGATCCAGGTAGGTCTCAAACCACTCATAGGTGGCGAACATCTCACTGAAACCCAGCCAGAAAGCTTGGTTTGTGATGCTTTCGGAGTTATATGCAAACAAAGCTCGGGCTTGCTTTTTTGCCTTAACCAGCTCCACCATCTCAATAGGTTGATCCAGCAATTTATCAAGTTCACGATCAAGGATTTCAAGCGTCTCTTCCGCAGTGTGGTCCGGCCGGACAGTCACATTGATCGAGTATAAATAGGGATCGATCGTCGCGGCCAATCCGCCTCGGACCGAAGCGGCTAGCTCCCCTTCAACCAAAGTTCGATACAAGCGTGAGGTTTTATTCGAAATACCTGCTCCGAAGAAGTTCAGACTTGAGGCGCCAGTTAGAATGCTATCTAACACAGTTAAAGGGTAGAAATCAGGATCAGCCCCAGGAGATGCGTGGTATCCGACATAGAGGAAAGGGGTCTCGCCCGGTCCTTCAACTGTCACGCGTCGTTCACCCCTTTGTACCGGTTCCAGACGAGGTCGGGACTCCGGTCGTTTCCCACGCGGGATCGTGCCAAATAACTCACGAATGCGTTTGAGCATCGATCTCGTGCGGAAATCACCAGCGATGGCCAATACAGCGTTATTTGGGATATAGAATCGGCGGTAATGCTCGTAGAGAGAGTCTCGAGTCATCGTCTCTAAGTCCGCCATGTCACCGATCACAGTGTGATGATACGGGTGAACCCGGAAGGCAGCCGCTTGCACCTCTTCGTACAGTCGGAAGGTTGGCTCATTCTCGTGTCCCTGACGTTCGGAGATGATCACCGTCCGTTCAGATTTGACCTCGGTAGGGGAAAACTTACTATGGACCATGCGATCGGCCTCCAAACGTAGTGCCAGATCAATTCGATCTGCAGGCATGGTCTCAAAATATGACGTCCAGTCTAACCAAGTTAGCGCGTTCCAATATCCGCCATCGCGCGAGATCGCTCGGTCAAGCACACCAGCAGGGAAGGACGGTGTCCCCTTGAACTGCATATGTTCCACCCAATGGGAGACGCCGGTAATACCCGCGTTTTCGTTTCGTGAGCCAACGCGGTACCAAATCCAGCAACTGATGAGGGGAGCGGTGTGGATTTCTTTTAAGCGGACTTCTAAACCATTGCGCAGTTTAGTACGAAGAATGGAATCCCGGCCTGCCATCATTTCTTGTTTACCTTAACTTAAGGCGCAGCTTCCTCAAACGGTTCCCCATCGGGACCATAACCGCGACCAACCCCACGATACTGAAAACCCAGTCGTGACAATTCAACTGGATCGTAGATATTTCGTCCGTCGACAATAACGGGTTGCTTCATAGCTCGTAGAATACGTCCAAGATCTAAGTGTTTGAACTCATTCCAATCTGTGCAGACGATCAAGGCGTCACACTCTTGAGCTAACGCATATGGATCTTCCGCCATAATCAATTCGGGCATGATGTCACTGGCACGCTCCATACCAACCGGGTCATATGCACGGACAACCACGTTATTCTTCGTCAATCTGTGTGCGATCTCCAGAGAAGGCGCTTCTCGCATATCATCGGTGTTGGGTTTAAATGTAAGACCCAACAATCCGATCGTTTTCCCTGTTAGATCCCCCAGCATTTCTCGAACGCGCTCCATGAGCAATCGCGTCCGATCCGTGTTGATATCCATCACGGCTTGAAGTAATTGCGGGTTGCGTCCCTTCTCTGCCGCCATATGTGCAAGCGCTTGCACATCCTTGGGGAAGCATGAACCCCCATAGCCTAAGCCTGCTTCCAAGAAATGTCGGCCGATCCGTGGATCAAAACCCATACCATTGGCAACTTCCTTTACATCTGCCCCAAGCGCCTCACAGATATTCGCAATCTCATTGATAAACGAAATACGAGTGGCTAAAAAGGCATTCGAAGCGTATTTGATCATCTCAGCCGTACGCAGGTCAGTGATCACGATCGGTGCCCGTAATGGTAGGTGTAGCTGGGCAACCTTCTCCACCGCTTCAAGGTCGAGAGAACCCAGAACAGTACGGGCGGGATTCATAAAATCGAGGATAGCTGAGCCCTCTCGTAAGAATTCGGGGTTGGATACGACTGAGAAAGGAATGGGCTCTGGCTGATTAGCGCGAATGATATCCGCCACCCAGTCGCCAGTTCCTACGGGTACAGTCGACTTGTTCACCACGATCAACGATCCCCTCATCGTTTGGGCGATAGACTCGGCCGCTTGCTGAACGTGCTTCAAATCAGCCTCCCCATCAACTCCCGAGGGGGTTCCTACCGCAATGAAGACAAATTCAGACTCATGTAGGGCCTCTGGATAAGATACGGTGAAATCTAACCGTCCAGCCATCGCATTCCGGGAGACCATCTCCTCAAGCCCCGGCTCATAGATGGGCATGATCCCCTTCTTAAGGCTTTCGATTTTTAGCTCGTCGATATCCAAAGCGATCACTCGATTTCCTAGATCGGCGAAGCATGCCGCTGTCACTAAGCCAACATAACCGGCTCCGATCACCGTAATGTTCTTCACATCAAATCCTTTCCAAGCGGGGATGTTCCGTACTACATCGCGCAATCATACCATGCTTGAGATATCAGGCAATACTTGTGCGTACTGAAAAACAACCTGCGAGGAGCAAGGACCGGTATATGTTGGGGTATGGGCGCATCCCACACCCCCACACGTACCGGTCCTCCTCTGGTAGTTGGTCTTTTTTCAGTAGACCTGTCGTAAAAGGTCATGCCTGCACGGTGACACAATTCACTTGTCGTTGATTTGGCTAAGGCATACACTGATTGCGAACTAGATAACTCCTACCTTGATGGTATAAGTAAGGAGTAAGCGCAGGAGGTTGATATGCAGATCACTCGGCAGGCGGATTATGCGGTCCGTGCGGTTCTTTACTTGGCAGGTCTGAGCAATGGGACTCGCGCGCCAACCAGCAAGATTGCGCGCGAGCAGGCAATACCCTCCTCATTCTTGGCCAAAATCGTCTCGCAACTATCCGTGGCCGGTGTCGTCCAAACCTCACGTGGCGCACGCGGTGGGGTTTCACTCGCACGTCCATCTGAAGAGATTACCCTGCTCGAAGTAATTGAGGCTATTGACGGTCCGATCACCTTAAACGAATGTGTGCCTGATCCTAGTGACTGCCCTTTTGGTGAGGATTGCCCCGTACACAAGATATGGCTTGATGCCCAACGCGACCTCATAAGAAGATTGGCGGTCACCAACTTTGGCATGCTTGCTTCGTAGGTGAAATCAGGCTCCATCTCTCGATCTACGCTGATGGTGTAACAAAGCGAAGATTGATTCTCGAACCGCATTCTACCCCACTGAACCTTGTACATTTGAAAGGGATGAGCATCTCACCTGTCGTGTACCTTCATGTGTATGTGAACACTGGGGGTTGTGAAACATATCCGCCGCTCACATAGACCAATCCTCCTCTTGCAGTTGACCTTTTTCTAGTAGATCATAGAATGCAGTTACATGAAGCTTGCGGTTTTTTCATTTCTTTGGCACAGTAATGGATAGACTAGGGGAGGGCACAATGACCGGTGGCATACCTGTCGCTAGAGGTTTGGTGTTCATGCTTCAAACAGGCGAGATCGTCGTGGATTGGGGCGGTGGTCGGGTGCAAGATATTCAGACCGGTGATTTTCTGGAATTTCAAGAATCGGATTACGGTGGTGCGATCACGGATAGTGAATTGGACAGGCTCAAGGATCTTGGGCGCGTCGTGTCTTACACCAATCAGCTTGTGTATCTTAGGCCACTTCCCGAACCCCCTCGTCCTACTATTGATTAAGAATCTCTAGCCAAGTCTCTGCCTAGATGTCCATGCAGGTCAATTAAATCTGAGTCAATCTGCATATCACCTCAGCGAAAGTCTGACTTTCAGAAACCTCCATAATTTCTACTTTCCATCATTTGAAGCTACAGTCAACCGTCCTATAATGTGTTCAGCACTCGATAGGAGATCGAAAAATGGACGTATCGGAAAGCATCCGCATGAACCGCGCAGTGCGTCAATACACTCAGCAACCGATCCCAGAAGATATCGTCCACCACATCCTTAATACCGGACGTCGTGCACTTCGACCAATGGTAAGAACTACATAATGACGCAGGAGATGGGCACTAATCTTTGTTTAGCCGATTCATGAATACGAGTGATACATTCCGGAGGGACAGATGATGACCCCGCGTACCATTCGCGCCCCACGTGGGACTAAACTAACGTGTAAATCCTGGCTCACGGAAGCAGCATTCCGTATGATTCAAAATAACTTGGATCCAGATGTTGCTGAGCGCCCTGAAGATTTAGTGGTTTATGGTGGACGTGGTCAAGCCGCACGCGATTGGGCCAGCTTGGACGCGATCCTCGATTCTCTCAAAGCGTTGGAAGAGAACGAAACCTTGCTCATCCAGTCAGGTAAACCCGTGGCGATCTTTCAAACCCACCCAGACGCACCGCGAGTGATTATCGCCAACTCAAATTTGGTGCCGCATTGGGCAACCCAAGAGCACTTTGATGAGCTCGCCGCTAAGGGACTGATAATGTACGGCCAAATGACAGCCGGATCCTGGATCTACATCGGTACCCAGGGGATCCTGCAGGGCACCTACGAGACCCTCGGTTCCCTCGCCAGGCAAAAAGGTTGGCCCTCACTAAAAGGCAAGTTCGTGCTCTCCGCGGGATTAGGAGGGATGGGTGGTGCCCAACCGTTAGCCATCACAATGAACGAAGGGGTAGGACTCATCGTCGAGGTGGACCCTGCACGTGCACAACGAAGATTGGAGACTGGCTACATTGATATGGTGGTGGACGAGTTGGAAGAGGCGATGACATTGGTCGGGGATGCCATCGAGGCTGAAGAGCCTCTCTCGGTTGGCCTCATCGGCAACGCGGCGGACATCTATCCCGAGCTCGTCATCAGAGGTGTGATCCCAGATGTGGTCACGGATCAAACTCCCGCCCATGATGTTCTTGAATATATTCCCCACAACTTAAATCTCGAAGAAGCTGAAGCGCTGCGGATTAACGATCCAGAGGAATTCGCTCGGCGATCCATGGAATCGATGGCCCGCCATGTTGAGGCCATGCTCGCATTTCAACGCAGTGGAGCTGAGGTGTTTGACTACGGGAACAACCTGCGCCAACGGGCTTATGATGCAGGCGTCACGGAGGCTTTCGCATACCCCGGCTTCGTTCCGGCATACATCCGACCCCTGTTTTTCCTGGGGAAAGGTCCTTTCCGATGGGTAGCGCTCTCAGGTGAGCCTGAAGACATCTTCCACACTGACGAAGCTATCATAGAGCTATTCCCTGAGAATGATCACTTGCATCGCTGGCTGAGGATGGCTCGGGATAAAGTGCATTTTCAGGGCTTACCGGCTCGTATCTGCTGGTTGGGATATGGCGAACGCGCACAGGCTGGGCTTAGGTTCAATGATATGGTGGCCAATGGTGAATTAAGAGCACCGATCGTTATTGGCCGCGATCATCTGGATTCCGGATCGGTAGCTTCACCCAATCGAGAAACGGAAGGAATGCGAGACGGATCGGATGCGATCAGCGATTGGCCATTGCTAAATGCCCTCCTCAATGCTGTGGGGGGAGCGACTTGGGTTTCCTTCCATCATGGTGGAGGTGTAGGCATCGGTTTTAGCCAACATGCGGGTCAAGTAATCGTCGCGGATGGTACACCAGAAGCAGCACGACGATTGGAGCGGGTACTGACCACCGATCCTGGCTTAGGGATCGTACGCCATGCAGACGCGGGTTACAGTGAGGCAATTGAAGCCGCACGACGATTTGGGATCAAGATGCCGATGTTGGAGTAGATAGGGATTAGGAATTGGGAATCAGGGATTAGGGATCAAGTAATTAGGCACTCGGGCGCTTAGGTACCAAGGCACTTGGGATCAACAATTTATTAGATGGCTGATTTCTGCACAACACGATATTCCTCGAAGGCATGAAAACCATACATCAGAAGTCCTAAGTGCCTTAGTGCCCAGGTGCCGTGGTGCCTAGGTTACAACCAGATCAGGTTGACTTCTAGACCCGCAACCTTTCCAATTCAACCTTCTGCTTTTCGCTCTCCTGTGCCATTCGTTGGCAGGTTCGCGCAACTTCTTTCACCGGTATTTTTCCCGCCGCGTCTTGGTAAAAACGAATGGATGTCTCTACCAATCTGATCGCTTGATCCAGCAGCTCGGATTCATCTCCATCTGATGAAAGTTCTACTCGATAATCGTCTCCATGCATTCCCCTGATTGGCTCAAGGATCATCTCCTGGACACCTTCTCGACGGGTACGTTCCATCCGCTTCGCACGCTTGTTGGCCTTTCTGGCTAGATCTGAAAAAGGTTCTTCTAAAGAACCGCGCGCCGCCTGCTCGTAAAATGCAGCTGCCCGTTTTTCCAACTCCAGAGCGAAGGTCATGATCGCCCCGAAGGTCGCTAAATCCATACTCCATCCTCCTTGATACTTCAATAAATGACTACACAGAAAGAAGCTCGTATGTGTGAAGGAGTCCAATCCATCAGGAGTATAAGCTTCGACCATACCCGCGGTAGATATTCCTATTCTCCTATTAGTTATCGCGTTTTCCAATGGACACAACCCTTTAGAACCAACGGGTAATGACCACCTTCCTGTCGGTGAAAAATTCAATCGCGTCCCGACCTTGCCCATGCAGATCGCCGAAGAAGGAATCCTTCATCCCACTAAAGGGAAAGGAAGCGACGGGCGCTGCGATTCCGATGTTGATCCCAAGGTTGCCTGCTTGGACACGATACTTGAACTCTCGCGCCCACTTACCGCTTGTCGTGAAGATTGACGCTGCGTTGCCATAGGGTGAACTGTGGATCACTTCCAGCGCCTGGTCAAAATCGTCCACACGTATGATCCCCATTACGGGACCGAATATTTCTTCACGCGCGATGGCCATCTCCGGGGTCACATCAGTAAAGATCGTCGGCCCGATGAAGTATCCATCCAAGTCCTCCTCCATCTGGAGTTCCCGACCATCTAACAGCAACCTTGCGCCCTCCTCGATCCCCTTCTCAAGATAGCCTCGAACTCTATCAAGGGATCGCTGGGAGACAACTGGCCCCATTTGGACCGTTTCATCCATTCCGTCACCGACTTTGAGATTTGAAGCCGCTTCGACGAGCATCTTCTCCAATGGCTCGTAAACATCACCAACCGCGACCACCAGCGCACCAGCCAAGCATCGTTGCCCAGCCGTCCCGAATACCGAACTCATGATGGCAGGCACCGATTGTTTTAATACCGCATCCGGCATGACTACCAAACAGTTCTTGGCTCCGGCCTGGCACTGAGCTCGCTTACCATGCGCTGCTGCCGTGGCGTACAAATACTTGCCTACCGGGGTTGAACCAACAAAAGAGAGCCCCTCAACATCCGGACTTTCAAGCAAAGCGTCCACCACGCGCTTGTCCCCGTTGACCATATTAACCACGCCGGGGGGTAAATCAATTTCATCCAAAAGCTCAAAAAACAAGATTTGACTGAGTGGGCATATTTCGGATGGCTTGACAATATAAGTGTTACCACAAGAGATTGCGTATGGTAAAAACCAGATTGGGACCATGAGTGGAAAATTGAAGGGTGTAACGCAGCAAAAGACACCTACCGGCTGGTATACACAATCCTCATCGATCCCTTGGGAGACATCTTCCAGGTTGTAGCCAGTCATGAGTGAGGGGATTCCAGCAGCTACCTCGACGTTCTCGATCGATCGACGGACCTCCCCTCGCGCTTCATCGATGATCTTTCCATGTTCTTTAACAATAACCGCTGCAAGCTCTTCAAAACGATCTTCCATCACGTTCTTCAGCTCAAACATATAACGGGCTCGTGTGTAAGGTGTTGTTTCTCGCCAACCCGGGAATGCCGCCTTAGCTGCTTGAACAGCATGATCAACTTCATCAATGGTTGAAAGGGGCACTCGGGCGATCACTTCCGCTGTCGCAGGATTTTTTACATCCAGCATCTCACGCGATTTGGACTCTACCCACTCACCATCGATGTAATTCTTTAAAACATTGGGGGTCATGACCTTTCTCCTTGTTGTCCGATTTAGCTTGTCACAAATTCACTGGATCTCGAGAGAGGAACATCAGTCTTCTCAGCCTCATCGTCGGCGATCGTAAGTGACTTGTCAAGAATCTTGATTGCTTCATCCACTTCAGCCTCAGTGATAATCAGCGGTGGTGCGATGATCAAGTTGTCATACCATGCGAGCACATATAAACCTTGATCCATTGCATCGGCAGCAACCTTGTTCGTGGTCAGGGCTTTTCTGCTAAACTTGTCCGCTTTCACATTAAAGGGCTCTCTCGTTTCTCGGTTCTTCACAAGCTCAAGCGCCCAGAAATGTCCAAGGCCTCGAACGTCACCGACACATGGATGATCCTCACCAAGTTCGTAAAGCTTATTCTTTATGTGGTCACTGACACGCTGGGGAAGACCGCTTTCCATGAGCTTCTGGTATTCAGCGACCGCCGCAGGGATCGCTGAGAGAACCAAGGGGTGATAAGCATAGGTATGTCCATGATCGAAGGTCTCATCTTCAAAGAAATCTGCGATCTCACTCGTTGTCACGGTAACACCTGCAGGTGCATAAGCTGCCGTGCATCCCTTTGCCATGGTCAATATGTCTGGTTTCACGTTCCAATGATTAACCGCAAATGCCTTTCCGGTCCGATACCAGCCCGTCATCACCTCATCTACGATGAGGAGAACATCGTTCTCGTCACAAATCTCTCGGAGAAGGGGAAAATATTCCGGTGGTGGAACGATCCTGCCATTGGTCCCCACCACAGGTTCGACAATGATACCCGCGACATTCCCCTCTTCACGAATCATGTAATCCACATATCGTGCGCATTGAATGCCGCAATCGGGGTGCTTCAGGTTGAAGGGGCACCGGTAGCAGTAGGCATCAGGAGCGAAGCGCACACCATCAATTGTGCACCTCGCTCGCTCAGCGAGGATTCTCCTCGGATCCCCAGTGAAAGTCAGACTGGAGGCAGTAGCGCCGTGATAGGAGCGGTAGCGCGACAAAATCTTGTAGTTGGGCGCCTTAAACTGCCTCACCATCTTCAGCGCTGCTTCATTCGCTTCCGTGCCAGAGGTGGAGAAGAAGAACTTCTCCAAGCCTTGAGGCATGACAGTGCGTAAAGCCTCGATTGCATCAATGGCCACCTGCGTCGTGAAACCCGGCGCAATGTAGGGAAGCTTCTCTGCCTGCTTGACGATAGCTTCCATGACAGCCCTGTTCTTGTGGCCAAGATTGGAGCATATCAATTGAGACGAGAAATCCATGTAGCGTTTGCCGCTTGCATCAAACATGTAGACACCCTCTGCGTCTTCAATGAGCAGAGGGCGCTTCCATAATTCCTGCCTTCTCCAGGTGCCGTACGTATGCTGGGCGAAATCACTGATTCTCTGGTCCACTTTCGACATTTCCATCTCTCCCATCCTGTAGTTCAATTAGCCTTCGATTGATCATGAACTAATCAGCTAAGATGAAGTTTTAATAATCTGTGTCATCATCCTTGAACAAAATGAGTACCTGTCTCGCCAGCTAACGCCCGACCGATATTCTCCGGAGTCGTCACGATGGCTTGTTTCCCACCATCCTCCAAGTAACCGATGATGGCTTGAACTTTAGGTTCCATGCTTCCCTTGGCAAAATGCCCTTCAGCAAGGTATCGCTTGGCATCAGCCAACGTGACCTGATCCAGCCAGCGTTGGTCCGGTTTGTTGAAGTTCAGTGCAACCTTCTCAATGGCTGTTGAGATCAGGAATAAATCCGCCTGGATGCTCAACGCCAATAACGCGGAGGCGAAATCCTTGTCTATTACCGCTTCCACACCAATCAAATTCCCTTTCTCATCTTCAACGACCGGGATCCCACCGCCCCCTACACCGATGACCACAAAACCAGCTTGGACCAACGCCAGGATGGCATCTCGTTGGACGATCCTCACTGGTAAAGGTGATGGGACTACTCGTCGCCAGCCCCGGCCGGCATCCTCCACCACCGACCACCCTTCACTGTCGCGATGTTTGATTGCGGTAGGTTCATCCATGAAGGACCCGATGGGCTTGGTCGGATTCTCAAAAGCAGGATCCTTCCTGTCCACCAACACCTTCGTTACCACCGTTGCAGCTTGTTTATCAACCCCGCGCCGATGAAATTCGTTATAGAGTGCCATCTGGAACATATAACCGATCGCACCCTGTGTATCCGCTCCGCAGTAATCTAAGGGAACAGGGTGCAACTCGTGCAAAGCAAGCTCAGATCGTCTGAGGATGAAACCAACCTGAGGGCCGTTGCCGTGAGTAATAACGACATCCCAGCCAGCTTCGATCATGTCTGCAATGTGTGCCATCGACTCGGCTGCTGCTTCGTACTGATCGGGGACCGTTTTATGCATTTTATCCTTGATGAGTGAGTTGCCCCCTACGGCGACTACGGCCACTTTTTTCCCTGGCATGATCCTGGCCTCCGGCATGTATTTGAAATTTTGTACGCACAGATCGAGACATATAAATTTCTGACCACACACTTATCAGAAGAATCGGGGAAGCATTCCCCAAAGCTACAAGCACACGGATAAATTGTATTTTAAAACTTGGATAACTCCTGTCCAAAGGTCGAAGTTATCTACGATCGAAGTAACTTATCTTGAGCCTAATAATATTACCTGATCTTCTCTCTGATGAAATCCTCCAACACATCGCTCAGATTTGGATGTCCGATCTCTTTTAGGTTGTAGTATACCCGTGTGAAGGGCTTCTCGATCTTGATGACACGGCTGAGATCGATGGGGGTGCCGATAACCACCGCATCACATTCAATGTTGTTTATCGTTGCTTCAAGATCTCTTAACTGCTGTTTGCCATAACCCATTGCCGGTAATACCGTTCCGATCTCCGGATAGATTTTAAATGTCTCGCTAAGTGTGCCAACGGTATAGGGTCGCGGGTCTACAAAACCTACGGCACCAAACCTTTGCGCAGCGACTACGCCTGCGCCGATCTTCATGCCACCGTGGGTGAGCGTCGGTCCATCCTCGATCGCCAGGACGGTCTTTCCTTCGACCACAGAGGGATCATCGATCGTCAGGTCTGATGCGGCGTCGATGACGATCGCATTGGGATTTACAGCGGTGATGTTCCTGCGCACAGTTTCGACACCAACAGGCTCTGCGCTGTCGATTTTGTTAATCACAACGACGTCAGCGATCCTTAAGGTAATCTCGCCTGGGTAGTAGGTCAGCTCATGGTCCGGTCGATGTGGATCCACAACTGTCACATGGAGGTCGGAAACGTAGAACGGAAAGTCATTGTTGCCACCGTCCCATACGATAACATCACACCGATTGGGATCATTTTCTGCCTCCCTCAAGATGGCTTCGTAGTCAACGCCAGCATATATGACGTTGCCACGAACGATATGGGGTTCGTATTCCTCCATCTCTTCGATCGTACAGTTATGCTTATCCAGATCGGCCAATTCTGCAAAGCGTTGCACTCGCTGCGCTACAAGATCGCCATAGGGCATCGGGTGTCGGATGGCCACGACACTTAAGCTGTTTTCCATCAATATTTCGATGATCCTGCGTGAGGTTTGGCTTTTTCCGGAACCCGTTCGAACTGCGCCCACAGATATGAGTGGTTTTGAACTCTTGACCTGAGTGTCCTTAGGACCCAGCATCACAAAACTCGCCCCAGCAGCTTCCACAATGGCGCCGACGGACATCACATGTTGATAAGAGACATCACTGTAGGAGAAGATGCATTCGTCAACATTCAACTCTTTGATCAGCTTAGGAAGGTCTTCTTCAGCATAAATAGGAACCCCTTCTGGATATAGCTCCCCCGACAATTGGGGGGGATATCGTCGTCCTTCAATATCCGGTATCTGAGTAGCGGTAAAGGCGACAATGTTGAAATGATCATTGTCGCGGTAATAGGTGTTGAAATTATGAAAATCCCTTCCAGCTGCACCTACGATAATCACATTTCTTCTTGTCATCAATTTCTCCAGTTAGAATGAATCATCGAATAGGATCACAACACAAATTCTGATCCGAGGTTTATAGCATTAGGATATCACCATCATTCACAGGGTGGAAATCCATAAGACCCATGGGTCCTTTACGCGATTAAGACAAACACTATTATATGCTCAATCATACCCATTCTCGTTAAATGGAATGTACTATTTAACTAACCTCTCCTGAGGCTTGATTACCATATTTCGGCAATCCCTTGCTTGGATAGTGAACGCTTTGGAATTTCTAAACTACCGTACAATAACCATCATGAGAGTTGCTCGGATACATCCTGAAGGTAAAATTATCAACAGCAGGATCTTTACCAATATCAAAGGGGAAAGTTTAACCGAGATTCATTCTATTTAAACCAAAATGAACATAGATCTATTAATCCATAACGCATCACAAATCCTCACATTGGCTGGCGGACCACAACCTGGTCATGATCTCGGCAACCTCGAGGTCGTCGAAAATGGTGCCTTAGCCATTAACGACGAGAAGATCATCGCCGTAGGACCCTCCCCTGAATTGTCAAAGAAATACAAAGCCACACAGGAAATCGACGCGGCAGGTCGTGTGGTCATGCCTGGCTTTGTAGACCCCCACACGCACCTCATCTGGGCTGGTGACCGGGCGGCGGAGTTCGAAATGCGGCTTGCAGGCGCCAGCTACATGGAAATCTTGAACGCTGGCGGGGGAATCCTATCAACAGTTCGCCTAACCCGGTCCGCGAGTGTCGACGATCTGGTCGCTCAGGCGCGAGGACGATTGAATCGCATGTTGTCGCATGGTACGACGACTGCGGAGGTCAAGACTGGTTACGGACTTGAGACCGAAACCGAATTGCGTATGATGGAGGCGATCCTCCGCCTCGATACCGAGAACCCTGTGGAGTTGATCCCCACGTTCCTCGGTGCCCACGCTATACCGTCTGAATTCTCTGATGATCCGGTTGGCTATACTGATCTGATATGCGACGAAATGTTGCCAAGTTTGGTGCAATGGTGGGAAGAAAACGCAACGGAGAGGTCGCTGCCTTTTGTTGATGTGTTTTGTGAAACCGGCGCGTTCAACCTTGACCAAAGCAGACGTATCTTGGAGCGTGCAAAGGAATTGGGATTCCAATTAAAAATCCATGCCGACGAGTTTGATGGCCTCGGTGGGACGGGTCTGGCTGTCGAACTAGGTGCAACATCAGCTGATCACCTCGTCCGTACCCCAAAGGAAGATATCAAGACTCTCGGAGCATCTAAAACCGTGGCCGTCTCACTCCCCTGCACGCCTTTTGGTTTGGCGGAAAGCGACTATACGCCCGCGAAAGCAATTCTCGAAGCTGGAGGGATCCTCGCCCTGGCAACCGACCTCAACCCTGGAACAGCTTGGTGTGAAAGCATGCAGTTCCCTATCGCTTTGGCCTGTCGCTATATGCACCTCACGCCATCGCAAGCCATAGCCGCAGCGACGATCAACGCTGCTGCAGCGGTCGCACGAGCAGACACGGTCGGAAGCTTGGAACCTGAAAAACAAGCTGACGTCTTAATAATAGACACACCTGACTACCGACACCTGGGGTACCGCTTCGGGGTAAACTTAATCTCGACGGTTATAAAACGCGGTAAGATTGTATTCTCACGCGGAGGCGAGGAGATCATATGAATCTACTTGAAGGATCGAACCTCCTATATGCCATTCTGATCCTGGTCGGCTTGGGCGTCGCCTGGATCGTCCTCAAGTTTGTACTTCGCTTCACGATGCGGTTTTTTACCTGTGGTTGTGTCTTTCTGATAGCGGTTGGAGTGATCGCGTACCTGCTACTGAGATAAGTCTTAGGGTGCGTTTAACCTTATCCTCCCATATAAAATTTTTCAGATCTTCTGATTACTCCCATGGATTTATTTATCGAGAATAATTATTCCCCAGAACAGTGTCCAGTTGATCATCAATTATGATTCTCGCCTATTGGTAATCGTCCATCGTGGTTCGGTATTGGATATAATGTTGTGCTATAGGTTAGATTGTTGATGAAACGACCACTCCAAACTGGGATTCTCCGTCGCAACCCCTGCTGCATGGAGGTCAGACACAAGTGCAACAATCAAGAGAATCCAAAGCTGTAGGACCCAATATCATGAATACTCAAACAACCTATGTGAGTGAGCTCGAGAGCGAGCGGCTGAAACGTGTGTTTAAAGTTCGAGAGGACTTGATGCAGCTCACGCCAATGATCTGCTCGGAAAGGGCAACGATCATTACTGAATCCTACGGTGAAACCGAAGGGCTTCCGATGATCATCAGGAGAGCCAAGGCGCTGGACAAGATCTTAGGTGAAATGTCGATCTACATCGAAGACGACCAATTGATCGTGGGGAATCAAGCCAGTATGGGAAGAGCAGCGCCGATATTCCCCGAATATTCCATCAATTGGATCATCGATGAATTGGATGCCTTTGATAAACGACCCGGGGACATATTCACGATAAGCGAGGGGGCAAAACAAAGTCTTAATAGCATTTACGATTATTGGAAAGGTAAAACACACAAGGATGAAGTGTCCCGGACCATGACCGAGACCAATCAGCTTGCAGAAAAACAAGGCGTTATTCATCGTGGCGGCATCAGTATGTCAGGCGATGGGCACATCATCCCAAACCACGAGAAGATCTTATCCAAGGGATTTGGGTGGTACATCGACACTGCTCAAAGAAAGCTTTCCGAGCTTGATAACACCGACCCAGCGTCGGAAAACAAGCAAGAGTTTTACCAAGCGGCGATCATCGCTCTTAATGCCTCGATCAAATTCGCTGCGAGATTTGCTAGCCAGGCAAGAAATCAGGCTGCGGAAGAGGAGGACCCCAGACGCAAAGACGAGTTGGAAACCATTGCGCAAATCTGCGATCGGATCCCTGAGAACGCGCCGCAATCGTTTCACGAAGCTCTGCAAATGGTGTATTTCTGCCACCTGATTATGATGATCGAGAGCAACGGTCATTCGTTCTCCTTTGGAAGGTTTGACCAGTACATGTACACCTTCTATCAGGTTGATATCGACGCAGGAACACTGGATCCTGAGGAAGCGCTAGAGCTCCTGTCCCTGTTTTTCATCAAACTCAATACGCTAAATAAAGTGAGGCCTTGGGACCATACCGAATTCGGCGTTGGATACCCACTCTATTCAAACCTGATGGTGGGTGGCATAAGACCGGATGGAACAGACGGAACCAATGAACTATCTTATCTATGTATCCAGGCTGTCGATCAGGTCCAGTTACCGGAACCCAATTTCTCTGTTCGATACTGGGAAGGAAGCCCGAGAAGACTGCTCGCCGAAGCCGCGAAGCTTATCCGGAAAGGCTTTGGCATGCCCTCCATGTTTGGTGACGAGACGGTTGTTAAGGCATTAGGCTATATTGATATACCTGAAGAGGTGGCTCGCGATTACGCCTCCATCGGGTGCGTGGAGGTCGGCATCCCGGGAAAGTGGACTCACCGAGCGACTGGGATGAGTTACATCAACATGGGGAAGATCCTCGAATTGGTATTGAACAACGGTTTCGACCCCAAGACCGGGATTCGACTCCTCAGCGTTAATGAAGGGAAAGATCAGCAGGTTGGTTTTAATTCCTATGACGAATTATTTACAACTTGGAAGAAATTCCTCAAGTTTTATACCGACTTAGCTGTCGAGAGTGACAGGATTTGCGATCGATCACTCCAAAAGCACGACAAAGATCCCTTCGCTTCTACGCTTGTGGATGATTGTCTTGAACGCGGTATGACCTTAAAAGACGGAGGAGCGACTTACGATTTTATCAGTCACTCCACGGTCGGTCCTACAACGGTCGGGGATTCCCTGACCGCGATCAAGAAACTCGTATACGACGATAAGATCCTTACTTTAGGCGAACTCAAGGATGCGATGGCCGCGAATTGGAAGGGAATTCAAGCTCAGAAAATCCAGAAGCTAGCCAGATCTGCCCCAAAATTTGGCAACGATGATGATTACGTGGATAAGATCGTGGCTTCGGTGTACGAATCTTACCTAGAACTATTGCCTGAATATCGTACTGAACGACATGGCAAGGGTCCGATTGGCTGCGGTTACACCATGTCCACTTCAAATATCTCCTCCAATGTCCCCTACGGGATGGATGTCGGGGCAACACCGGATGGTCGATTTGCAGGAGAGCCTTTGAACGAAGGCGCTTCGATATGTCGCGGGGCGGATCGAGAAGGTCCCACGGCTGCAGTAAAGTCCATATCAAAACTACCCAATTCGAAGATGGCTGGTGGACAATTATTGAATATGAAATTTAGCCCCGGATTGTTAAAGGGTAACGAGAATCTTGATAAATTTGTATCCTTCCTCGAAGCATTCCGCCAACTCAATGGTTTCCACGTACAATTCAACGTCATCGATCGAGACACGCTCATCGATGCCATGGAAAACCCACGAGAATATCCCAATCTTATGGTCAGAGTCGCAGGCTACTGCGCGCTATTCACTTCATTGATGCCCGAAGTACAAGAAGACATCATTAAACGAACCGAATATGCCGAGTTCTGAAAAAGATCTTGAGTACGGGCTCGTATCCAAGATCCAAAGGTATTCGATCAAGGATGGTCCAGGCATTCGTACAACCGTCTTCCTCAAAGGTTGTCCGATGCAGTGCGAGTGGTGCTGCAACCCTGAGTTGATCAATCCCCACCCAGAGATCCTCAAAGACCAAAAAGTTTGTGTTCATTGTGGCGAATGCTTCTCCAACTGCCCTGAAGATGCCATCTTTGAAGAGGCAGACGAGTACGTCATCAACCGAACGTTGTGCACCGTATGCGGCGTCTGTGTTGAAGTATGCCCTGCTGGTGCATATCAGTTGATCGGTCGATCGATGTCCGTCAACGAGCTCGTGCTAGAGCTTGTGAAAGATCGGGTCTTCTATGAGGTATCAGGTGGAGGTGTCACATTTTCAGGTGGTGAACCCAGCTTGCAGTACCGCTTCGTTCGAAGGGTCGCTCAGGAATTGAAAGGGGATCAAATCCACATCGCATTGGATACCTGCGGTAATGTGCCTTGGGAGAATCTTCAAGAGCTGCTCGATGTTATTGATCTCGTCTTATACGATATTAAATTTGCGGATAACGATAAACACACCCGATATACGGGCACGTCGAACGAAGTTCTAAAACAGAACGCTAAGAAATTATCCGCGGCAGGGGTTCCCCTTATCATCCGTTTACCGCTTCTTCCAGGGATCAATGACTCCATGGAGGAAATTAAAGAAATGGTGACCTTCATCGAGGGGCTAGATACTGTGAAACAAGTTGATATCCTGCCATACCATAAGCTCGGTATTGGCAAGTACATCATGTTAGGCAAAGAATACCGGCTCGGAACCCTCGAGCCCCCGGATCGAAAGCACCTCGAGAAGCTTAGGGATCTTATACAGGCTCAGGGGTTCACAGTAACTACCGGGGAATGAACCAGCGATCGTGAAGGGCGCTGGCGAGGGTGTGAGATGGAATACTTTCGGTCGCTATTTTTTTCGATCACATACTGCAGATAGGGAAATGTCATTCTGAGTGAGTGAAGCGAGCGAAGAATCCCTATGATGAAGCTTTTGAATTTGCTACATCATAGGGATTCTTCGTGCCTGGCGGCACTCAGAATGACACTAACTTTAATGTCAACCTGAGTGGAACAAAGTGGAGCGAAGGATCTCGTTTTTTTGTAATGAAGGACCGTTTTGTCCAGACAACGGGATTCTTCGTGCCTGGTAGCACTCAGAATGACATCATATACCAATGTAGGGGCGACCGGCCAGTCGCCCCTACATCTACAGGGATACTTTGAGTCATTCCGAGGAGCCTTGCAACAAGGAATCCTTATGTTGTTACTTTAGCCCCGAATCCCCCGCACTCCACCACAGGCTCATAAAGCGTGATAACTTTTTAAACGCTGATGGAAGATCAGACTTGTTCTTCTGGTATGACGATCCAACAGATCAAGTAAGCTAGAATCCCTGGAACGCCTCCGGGTATAGCGGCGATCACGAATCCTAACCTGAACCAAACCGGATCAATACCAAAGAATTTCCCCAGTCCTCCACTCACACCAGCAAGCATACGATCCGTTCGCGAACGCCTCAACAAACGTGTATCATTCATCGTGATCCATACCTCCATTCATCTTCGATCATTTATACACAACTACGGTTAGCTTTCGTGACAAGACACTGACAGTCAACTGAAAAAGAAACCCGCACTCAAATGGAATACAGCCTGTACTATGATCTACGGCTGATAACCCACAAAGTTGCAATTCGTTAGCATAGAAAAACAGATCTTCCTTAACAACCCGACATCGACACATGAAATAGGGGCTTTCAAAAAGGGACATCAATCCCCTACTGCCTATGAACCCACGATAATCGATCACGGTATGCTTTCGTGATAGCCTTAGGGAGGGCGACTCTACATAGAATATGGGCGGTATAAAAAGATAGGGGCTACCCCTCTAGGACAGCCCCTTTTAATACGCTCGATCAACTTTGTGTTTAATACTCAGGCATCGGTGGCATTGGTGGCTTGTCCTCCTGAGGCACATCGGTGATCAACGCTTCAGTCGTCAGGATCATAGCCGCAATTGAAGCAGCGTTTTCTAACGCGCCTTTGGTAACCTTCGCTGGGTCGATGATTCCGGCTTCTATCATGTCCACATACTCTTCCTCGAGGACATCGTAGCCGATATTCTTGTTTTTCTCTTCGGCGTGTTTACGGCGCACGGTCTCGATGACCACGGCGCCGTCTTTACCGGCGTTCTCAACGATGCCGTCCATCGGCTTCACGAGTGAATCACGCACGATGTTAACACCGATGTTCGCGTCACCATCGTCCATCTTTAACTTCTTGATCGCCTCCAAGACATTAAGCAACGCCACGCCACCACCAGGGACGATCCCCTCTTCGACGGCTGCTCGTGTTGCTGAGAGGGCGTCCTCAACGCGGTGCTTCTTTTCCTTGAGTTCCGTTTCGGTGGCAGCGCCCACCCCAATGACAGCCACGCCACCGGCAAGCTTCGCCAACCTCTCTTGGAGTTTTTCCTTATCGTAATCGCTGGTTGAGCGATCGATCTCAACTTTGATCTCCTCAATGCGACCTTTGATGCGATCGGCCTCACCCGCGCCTTCGACGATGGTGGTGTCATCCTTCGTGACAACCACTTTGCCTGCTTTACCCAGATCGTTAATCGTGATCGTCTCGAGCTTGCGTCCCAGTTCTTCGGTGATAACCGTACCACCCGTGAGGATGGCCATGTCTTGCAGCATGGCCTTCCGTCGGTCGCCAAAACCGGGGGCCTTGACCGCTACCACATTGAGCATGCCTCGTAGCTTGTTGAGGACCAAGGTCGCTAAAGCCTCGCCATCGACATCTTCTGAGATCAACACAAGCTCGCGCTTACCAACTTGCACCAGCTTCTCCAGGATAGGGACAATGTCAGTGGCAGCCGATATCTTCTTGTCATGTAGAAGGATATAAGGCTCCTCGATTGACGCTTCCATGTTCTCTGGGTCGGTAACGAAATAGGGTGAGATATAGCCACGGTCAAACTGCATCCCCTCGACGTATTCTGTCTCGAATTCCAAGCCCTTGGATTCCTCGACCGTGATCACGCCATCTTTTCCGACCTTGTCCATCACTTCGGCGATTAATTCGCCGATCTCTCGATCCTGCGCAGAAATTGATGCGACGGCAGCGATCTCTTCCTTGGTGGTCACATCGATCGCCTGCTTCGCGATGGCTTCCGAAGCAGCCTTGGTCGCCGCTTCGATCCCACGCTTAAGCAGCATGGGGTTGGAACCCGCTGCCAGATTCTTCAGTCCATCGGTCACAATGGCATGGGCCAATACGGTTGAGGTTGTGGTGCCGTCGCCAGCGATATCGTTGGTTTTTGTGGCGGCCTCTTTGAGCAGCTGTGCGCCCATGTTCTCATACGGGTCTTCCAGTTCAATTTCCTTAGCCACGGTTACACCATCGTGAGTAATCGTGGGTGAACCGAATTTACGGTCAATGGCCACGTTGCGCCCCTTTGGGCCAAGTGTAGTGGCTACTGCTTTAGCCAGGATATCAACACCTGCCTTGAGACGTCTACGGGCATCTTCTGAAAATGCAATTTGCTTAGCAGTCATTGCTCATTCACTCCTCTTCATGATATTTGAGTTCATTCAAGAAATAATAATCTCACGACTGACTTCAATCCTCGAGAATGGCAAGGATATCACTCTCCCGCAGGATCAGCAGCTTGTCGCCATCCATTTTTATTTCGGTCCCTCCATACTTGGCAAAAAGGACCTTATCTCCGACGGAAACATCCATCGCAATGCGATTGCCTTCATCATCGCGGGAACCCGGTCCTACCGCCAAAACCTCGCCCCTCTGCGGCTTCTCTTTCGCTGTCTCAGGCAGCACAATGCCGCCCGGGGTAACCTCCTCTTCCTCGAGGGGCTTGACAAGCAGACGGTCAGCCAATGGTTTAAGTTTTAGTGCCATGTGGATCCTCCTCATGTTTGGTGTACGGACATGCACAGCAATTTAGCACTCGCAAAGGGAGAGTGCTAAATTGCTTAGCAAGTTTACCCAATCTAAGGAAAGATGTCAAGGGCCAGGAGTTGGGGTTGTTTCAGAAGAGATCTCAGGGGGTATGGCTGTACCTGCGCAAATCGCTCGCCCTTCAGCTACAATGGCTACGACGAGCGCATCGTCGCTATATTGAGTCATCAGTTCAGCAAAGATCTCTTCCGCTTCGATGCATATACCGGGATAGTCCTGATGTCCTTGAAAAGCAGAGAGCACGGAGCCGTACGTGTAATAATACTCAACGCTCTTCGGTCCGAGCTCAAGGCCGAGTACTTCCTCGTTGATGTCTTGCGCCTCTTCACATTCGGGATCGTCTATCCGATAGACAAATTCGCAGATGCGTTCGCGGTTTTCCTCGACCGTGCACCCTCGAACAGCACATTTCAAGATGTCGATGGCGCTCTCGTAATTGCGAGCCAGAAAATAGACAATTCCGAGGCGACCGTAGATATCCGGATTTCCGGAATCAATTTCTAGCGCACGCTCGATGTTGATGGCAGAGATGAAGAACTCCCCTTCCCATTGGTAGGTCCTACCAATGGCCAGGTAGGGGGTCGGATCTTCAATCTTAAGCTGATCGTTGATCTTAACGGCTTTATCAAAGTAATAAAGCGCATTGTCGATATCTTGAAGTTCCCGATAATTTGCACCGATTTGCAGGTAAAGGAACGTCAAGTTGGGGCTAATTTCTGCCGCTTTCTGATATTCATTGATCGCCTGCAGGTAATAGCCAAAATTCTCGAGCACCGTCGCGTACACGCGATGGACATCCATGGTGTACTCGAATTGACCAGCCATGGTTTCCACTGCTTCTGCAGCTTGCTGGGCATTATCGAGCGCCAGCGCAAATTCCCCCTGGTCGACTTGGACCTCGGCTTTAAAAGCCTGGGCAAGAATGTTTCCGGGGTCAAGCTTTGATGCCCGATTCGCTGCATTCTCAGCTTCGGTCAGGAACTCATCCCTCCGGTTGGGATTTCGGACCAGGGTTTGAGGTGTTACCTCAACCGTTCTTCCTCCAACTACCCACTCACCTTGACTCTTCTCCTCCACCACACCAGAGAAAATGAACATCGTCCCTTCTTCTACCATGCCCTCGCTGCTTACAGGTACGATGGTGTCCTCTGATTCGATAATCCGGGCGATCATGAGACCAGTATCGTCTAGATTAGCCTGCACCCTGACGACATCTCCAACCACAAGCGTATCCTTGACTTCAGCGGTTGCAGACCAATCATAGACCAGAGCGCGAATCGCGTGTACGGTAGCGTTATCAGGGCTGATCTCAACTGCGTGATCAATTGTATCCCTAGCCTCTGCTAAACGCGCGCGTCGGTCATCAAGCGTTGTCAACAGGCTGCTTGAGTAGGTTTGCAGGCGGGCGAGTTTAGCAAACAATTCTTCGTTACCAGGCTCCATTACAGTGGCAGCTTGGTAGGCATCAATAGCGGCTTGAAGGTCCCCAGCAAAAAAGTGAACCTCAGCCTCCTCAGCGTAGGATCCTGCGCCACGCGTCGGACCTGGTATAGGTAGAAAGAGTGGCTGAACCTCCCCAACCTGTTTCAAGCGTAGGATCAGCACGCCCCCGGCGATGATGACGATATATACCAACATCCTCCAGGGATTGGAAGGCCTTCCTCCACGGCTCAGACGTAATCTTTCACCTTTCAGCCGCATCTCGTGTCATCTCTTAAGTCATTAAGGCGCAGGGGTTTCTTCACTTTCCGGTGTGGGTGTCCGCTCAAGCTGACCACATAAAATCAAACCTTCTTGAGCATTGTAGACGGCGACCTCGTTTTCAGGAACACCGCGCAGTAAGGCCTCAAAAATTGGAACCGCTTCCTCACAACGTCCCATTTTAGCTAAGGCTAAGCCGTAGGTGTAATAAAATTCAATTACTCGCTCATCAGTTGGATTCAAGGGAACCCCCTCGACCCAAACACCGTCCTCGGTCGGTCCCCCACGAATAGCTAATTCCAATTCGACAATCGCTTCTTCCAAGGCATTGTTGTGATAATACATTCGACCAAGGTTTCCACGCAGGCGAGCGTTTGTAGGTTCCAAATCCACTGCGTTTTTCGCATATTGGCTTGCCCTGCCGAATTCTCCAATCCCAGCATAGAGTTGCACCAGAAGGGATAGAGGCTCAGTGCTAGTTGGTGCAAGCGCTACGGCGTTTAGATAGCTATCACGAGCGCCCTCGGCATCACCCAGCGCTCGTTGCATGTTACCGATATCGATGTGCAATCTCGGAAGATTAGGGTTGATCAGCATCGCGGCTTGATAGGCCTCAAGCGCTTCTTCGCGGTTGCCAGTCAACTCCCACACATATCCCATCGCTCGATGTGCCTCCAACAAATTCGGGTCCAACTCAAACGCTCTTTGTGCCTCCTCCAGAGCCTGTCCATATTCAGTGATATTGTTGTCGATCAGGATTTCTGCGTAGTACGCATGCGCTAGGGCTGAATTTGGATTGATTTTCACCGCCAGTTCGGCTTCCTCCATCGCAGTAGCGAGGAGTTCAGATTTCTTCGCAGGATCTTGTTCCTGTCCGGCTTGGAAGTCAATTGACCAAGCTAGCACAGCATGAGCAAGCGCGGAGTTAGGGTCGATCACCAAAGCATCTCGAGCTGCTGTCTCGGCGTCAGCAAAATCCCCTGCGAACACCCGGATCCGAGCCAATTCTATGTAGTAGGTTGTCTCGCGTGGGTTAACCGCGATCGCTTGCAGATAGGAATCTTCGGCTTGAGATAATTTGCCAGCCTGAAATAAACTTTCAGCTTCAAGCACATAGGAAGCAGGGCTACGTGTTGGGGTCAAAGTGGGGATGAACAGTGGCGGAACTGTGGGGATGTAAATCTGCCAGATGTAAACCGTCCCTATGATGAGGATCAGGAGCAGCAATATCCGCCATGGCCGAGACCGGCTTCGCTTCTTCCGTAGATCCCATTTGCTACCACGAAGATACATAGCATTTCACAAATCCGACCATTGTGGCTAAAGCACTGCATCTTACCACCCCTTACCAACCAGCGTCAAGAAGGGCATTTGAGAACGGGACATCCCACTTCCATTCACATCGTTGGTGTGAGGGTTGGTTTACAAATGCAGGTTGCCGCACACCCATCTTTATCTTTTTGCATCCTCTTGTGCACTGCTTTCTGTAGGATGCCCTCCAATTGGGGTATAATGCCACCCATGCCCCCAAGTGTATCTCCGCCTGTACCCGACGATACTCAACCTAACGAAATTGCTCCCGAAATCCATCCACCACCGGGAGTAATCGAACCATCGATTGGAGCTTCCAGGCGTCGAAGATGGATCTGGTATGTGTTACTTTACGTTCTGGTCGTTGTAGTGGTAGGAGGTATAGCTTTCTTCCAGGGAAGGGGCTCACAACTAACACGTGAACAAGATCAGATTTCACAATTCCTTCAAGAGCAGTTTGAACTAGGGATCCAGGATCTTAACGCAGGACAATACGAATTGGCGAGGCAACGCTTCGAAGCCATTGCACGCTATGATCCCTCCTTTCCTGGTATCCAGGAGATCCTGATCGAGATCTATGTGGCTCTCAACGTTCCCTCAATTACGCCCACCTTTGAACCCACCCCGACACCCGATCCCTCCCCACCAGAAGAACTCTTCGCCCACGCTCAAGCAGCGCTCGCTGAGGGTGATTGGACCACAGTTATCAATAAACTGTTGGCCTTGCGATCCAAGGATCCGACTTACCGCTCCGTGGAAGCAGACGGAATGATGTACATCGCGCTGCGCAACCGCGGGATGGAGCTCATCGCCCAAGGCTTGATGGAAGAAGGTCTTTACGACCTCAGCTTAGCAGAGCGATTCGGACCGCTGGATCGGGATGCCCACTACCGACGGACACTTGCGGAACAATATTTGTTCGCCAATAGCTACTTCGGTTTGAATTGGGAACGCGCGGCCGATTTGTTTGAAACGCTTTGTGCGCAAGGCGCCACGATTGATTCCTGCTACAAATTTGGCGAAGCGGCCTGGTACTTCGGCGATCAATTGATGGCGGCCTCCGATCCTTGTTCCGCCATGGAACAGTATGACAGATCCTTATCAAGCTGGGAGTGGGACGTGCGTTTCCCAACCGCGACAGAAGCAGCGAATATATGCGCGACGGCCCTAGCACCCCCACCAGTTTCAGCCACACCCTCTGAAACGCCAACACCGGATGGCACGCCATCCGAGGAACCCACACCAGCCACGCCTACGCCCTCTGCGACACCATCCCCAACACCATCTGCTACCCCCACACCAGGTTCCTGATCCATGATCTTGGGATCGGAACAATAACATACCTGCCTGGTTCTAATCTTTACCTAATGGTTCCACATGGCTACGACCACCATTTGTTGATGAAGCACACAACTTATGTGCTCCCTTCGATCCTTCGAGATGCTCTCCTCGACAAGCTAAGGTCAAGCATGACAGGTAGGACCATCCAGACTCTGGGTTATCGACTTGTTGAGATAGAACCATTTCATTCCAATAGATAAGGCTTCCATGCCGCCGTTCGTTTGGGCGTGGGAGCCCGTCAATTTATTTGTCCCTCTCCCTTTCAGGGAGAGGGCAGGGGTGAGGGTGTATTTTAACCATCAACCTACCACACCCTAACCTTCTCCCCACAGGGGAGAGGGGACCATTATCTAGAAGTAGGTCAGGCACCCACGCCCAGTCAAACGGTGGCCCTTCGGCATTTCTCAGGACATGCGTGGGAGCCGCCTCTACTAGATAGAGTAGGTCGGGCGTTGGAGCCTTCCCTCCATCTTTCATTGCGAGGACACGACGAAGCAATCTTTTGCTTGAGGAGATTGCTTCGCCCCGGAGCCTGTCCTGAGCTTGTCGAAGGAGGGCTCGCAATGACAAGTAGAATTGTATCGGATTGGGCATGGTATTCTACTCAGTCGGGATTGAAGTCAATATAGAGAAATGACTATTACCCCCATAACTTAAAGGAACCAAATTTTATATTCGAACACACCGTAGAAACGGACGTGGAGATCCTCTCCGATCATTTCCCCCTCGGGCATACAACTTGCACCCTTCATAGCCAGACGATAGACAGATAAGGGAAACAATGTTCTTTCAACAGGCATCCTTTTGGTTAAGCACGACCGCCCTTTATTTGGGATATGGTGCAGTCATGGGAATATTGCTAAAGGCGACCTTTTCCAAGCCTCATAGTCATCCCTATTGGGCATTAGCAATCACTCATGGTTTTTTCTTCTTCCTCCCCGCATCAATCCTATTGCTTGGTCACCAAGAATGGTCAGTCATTGGTCGTTACGGCTTGTTAAGTACAGGACTCATCATAATGATATTGAGCACCCTTCAGCCAAATTGGGTCCCTACGATGATTTGGCAGCGAGCGTTCGGCCAGCGCTATTTCACCGTCGTGTTGGCTCTGATCATGCTTTGGGGTATCAGCGCGATCTTTGCGACACATACTTTTACACCGATCCTCATCTCCATCCCCGCTAGTCTTGTAGGGGCTGCATCCTGGCAAATGATTGTCCGTTCCTCCTGAAGAAACCTCGTTTAAGGTACAATGAACCACCCGGTCAACGGGATTACATTATTGAGCACATTGAAAAAAACCGCGAGGGACAGGGAAGGGTATATGTGGGTGTGTGGGCGTAACCCACACACCCACATATACCGATCCCCCTCTCGCAGATGACTCTTTTTCAATGGATTCATTATTAGAAGCCAGGTTTACTCTTGTTCGAACTCATCTTTCTTGGCACTTCCGCCTCAGCCCCATCTGTTCATAGGGGACTCACCTCCCAGGTGGTCAGCTATCGTCATCAACGTTTCCTTATCGACTGCGGCGAAGGAACACAGCGCCAAATCCTGCGTTCGGGAATTGGATTCCGCCGTCTGAATCGGATCCTCATCACACACGGACATCTGGATCACATACTCGGTTTAGCTGGCTTGCTATCAACGTTCGCTCGTTGGGAAGCGATTGACGATCTGGAGATTTGGGCTGGTGAATGGGCAACTGAACGCATCAAGGATTTGTTGTTCGGCGTGGTATTACGCGGCGCTCGGCCTCCGATGAAGATCCAAATGAAATCCATAGAGACCGGGGTACTCCTGGAAGAGAACGGTATGCGTCTCTCTGCTTTTCCGGTTTCGCATCGAGGTCCAGGCTGTTTCGGTTTCGTCTTTGATGAGCTGCCTCACCGACCATTTCTCCCTGATCGTGCTGACGAGCTTGGCATTCCTGCTGGTCCTATCCGCGGTGATTTAGTAAGGGGTAAAAGCATTACGCTACCTGATGGTCGCGTCGTGACACCTGATGAGGTGCTCGGGGCTCCTCGACGCGGTGCACGTCTGGTTCATGTTGGTGATTGCGGCCGGGTGGATAACTTGGTTGAGGCCTGCCACGAGGCGGATGGATTGGTTATCGAAGCAACCTACTTAGAATCCGAGGCGGACCTGGCTCGCAAATTTGGCCACCTCACCGCACGTCAAGCCGCTGAACTCGCCCAGCAAGCGATGGTAGGACACCTCTACCTGACCCATATCTCACGCCGCTATAGGGTCAATGAGGTTTTCGAAGAAGCGAGCGCCATTTATCCCCACGTCACGGTGGTGAGAGATTTCGACCAATTTAACATTCGTCGTCCAAAGCATGAGGGTGAATAGACTTGAGCACTCTTGCACTAGATGAACACATAGATTTGATTCGGCATTGACCTACCAATTGACTATCGATAGAATCCATGAGTACGCTGAAAATAACAGCCGCGAGAAGCAGGGAGAGGTATGCCAATTTATGAGTACATTTGCCTGGATTGTGAGACGAAATTTGACGCTTTGCGATCGATGAGCGACGCGGATGCTCCTATTCTTTGTAGCAACTGCGAGAGCGCCCACACCTCGCGTACGATCTCGCTCTTCGCTGCGCACAGCGATGGGCGTGTCGTTGCTGGAGATGGGAATACATGCAATACATGCAGTACCCACAATTGCTCCTCTTGCGGGATATAGAAAAAAGTAGCCTCGAACCTGATGTAGGCGGCGCCGGTGTACCGGCGCTGTTTCATTTCTGGTTCCTACGTGGATTATGATATAGGGCAGAGGTTGTGGATTAGTGATTGAAAAGTGAAGATAAGTAAGGTTTAGCCACATGGAAGAGAAATATAGAATCCTTGAGGATTTGCTTTATTTTGTTCCCAAACCCATCCTTACACTCGCTAAGAAGCATATGCTTTTTGATCTTATTCTAGATGGACAGATACAGGATTCAGCGTCTCTTTATGAACACGTGCCTGAATGGATGTTGGCTTTTCAGGACGCCGATTACAGCGAGCTAGCCATGAGCATGCTCCCGATATTACAACCGGGGACAGTTGTTGAGATTGGCTGTGGTCAAGGTGATCTCATGCGAAGATTAGCAAGCCTCGGCGTTAAACCCGTTTACGGGATTGATCGAAGCCTTGGTATGGTGAAAGCAGCACGAAAGAAGCTAGATGAGTTCAAAGAGGTCGAGGTTTTCCATAGCAGAGTTGAGGATTTTAATTTTTCACCATTGGGTTCTCTCGCGAATGTGATCATGAACAATTTCTGGGGCTTGCTTCCCACAAATGCATCCTTTGAATTGTTGTGCAGGCTTAAGGAACACATGGAACCAAACGGCAAAATTGCCATTGGGGATTGTAGGGAAAAGATCAAATCTGATTATGTGGTCGAAGCAGAACGGAGAGCTGCCGAAGAGATGAACTTTATCATTTCTTATCCACTATTCATGGATTTTGAAAAGTGTGGTTATCACTCAGAATGTGTCTCCCTTGCTGGTGGCGAGTTTATTGTCCTGACTCTACCAAGATCTACAGAGGGATAAATCATATCGCACGTTCCTAACTCCTTCGATACGGACTCATCTAGGAAATTACGAACCCCCACTCTTATAGGACATCCATTTTGCGATAGCCGAAAGGATGGTCGCGGTGGAATATACACCGCTCACATCAGCATAGCAGATTTCATCATCAGGGGCGTTCCAGGGTTGATGAACGCCGGGCTTTGGTTGACGAAGGACAGGCGCTCGTAGCCAGGAACCATCTTCAAGCTGGTTTCGAAGAAGGTGTTGAGCAACTTGTTCAGCGATATCTATGCGCCCTATGTTCATCGAGCATTCAAGCAGATGGGCCGCGTCTAGATCTGTTGTCCACTCAGCGTTTAATTCCCTGCCCGCATGCCAGTGGATAGAGGACAATGGTTCTTTTATCGAAATCGCTGCATTCACCCAGGCAGACGCTGTATACCAACGCAGTTTCCACCAAAACGACGGCCACGTTCCATCGCTCAAACGGTCAGTATCCATTCTGCGCATGGCCCGGTTGATAGCGTCCGCTACTCGTGGATCGGTTGAATACGGAGCCAAGGCACGAACAACAATAGGGGTCACATCGGGATGCGAGACAAGCCAATTTTGAGGCATTGATCTGCTTCGAAAAGGTGTATAGGTAGCGAAACCGCCGTCTGAGTATTGGAAGGACAAGAGTGCATCGATCGTGGAAGTAGGCGGCTTACTCCCAGTAGCATTGAGCATTAAGAGCGCGTGCGCGGTCGAATCCGCATCTACGGGGGCAGAATCGTTATATCCCCATCCATGATGCCATTTAACATACAAGAATTTCGCCGCAGCTTCGAGGGCGTCACCCAATGAATCGTTTGACCATAGCTCAGGCAGGGTCGCCAACTTTAAACCCACATGGGCAGTCACCCAAGCATCCGAGGCGCCTACCGTTGGGAGATCAAAATCAACCCACGATCCATCGTCAGACTGCGATGTAAGCACCGCCTCGAGGGCAGATCGCACAGCCTCATCAAGAACAGCATCCATCCGAGGAACACGAGTTGAGGATTTCTTCGGTTCTGCTGATAGGTTGATGCTCCGATGGGTCGCCTGTTTAGGTGCAAAGTGTCGCAATTCTCTTGTCAAATGACGTGCGATGGCGACCTCTCGATGTTTATCCGCCAGGGTCCGCTTATCGTGCACATGATCGGTCCAAGTAGGACAAAAAACGTCGTGCATCAGTTCGATGGCCCGATCATGCCAATACATTGCCTCTCGCCAATGATCAACATCGATCCATTGATCGTTGATGCGTTGTTGAAGCTCTTCGATGGATGGCCGCTCTCCAGCAACCCAGTCATCAACAGGAACGAGGCAGGCGAGGAAATAGGTCAGATGACCCACCTCGACATCAGATTCCCAGTCCTGAACATCGTCGATCAATTGCGAGGCGACAGCCAAGTTCTTTAACGATTTCTCAACGGGTCTCAAGACATCCTGCTGACCTGAAGCCTCCGCCATTGCCGCGATGGTCATGACACCAGGGCAGACTTTCCCCTGCGCCATGACGATCATGTTCTCTCGAGTAAATACTTCCGGCTTAGTTCGTGCTTCAACCTCAGCCGCTAGGCCGCTTAGATGCTCAGCATTCAAACGTTCAAAGTGCGCCCAGAACTCCGATGTCCGAGGAAAGTTGTCCTGAAGGGTCGATACGCCACGGTCATAAAGCGCCTTATATAGCAGAGCCGTCGCTCCGGATTCAACTAAATGACCGTCGACGAGATGATCTAAAACGATCGAGGAGAGATAGAGCACCGCTCCAGCCCCGGCAAGCTGTAGAAAGGTATCATCTTCCAAGCAACTGAACGTTTCCCAGAAAAGCCAAGGCGAAGCAGCCGGATCCCGGGATGAGTATAAATCTGTCTCGGGTTGAAAATCCCTGAAAGCCCTCTTTGATCGAGCCAGATCCTTCAATGGCTGCGGTAGTTGAAGGAATAACTCGGCCAATCGTGATTGATGAATCGAAAGGAGACAATCCGCCCTACTACCTTCAGGCGGCTCTATAGATGACAATTGATTTCACCTATTCAATGCATCGAAAAAAATCCCTCGAAGAGTAGGAATAGGAGCCTGTCTCAAAAGCCATGCCCGTGGACAGCGAGAATACCCTACATCACGTGATGTCATTGCGAGGAGCCCTTCGGCGGAGTTTATCCCGAGCAAAGTCGAGGGGCTCAGGACCTTCGGCTCCGCGACGAAGCAATCTCCAAACTACAACAGGAAGATTGCTTCGCCTTCGGCTCGCAATCGATGCTGCAGGCGCTACACTGCCCTGCTTGGTTACCACTTTTAAGACAGTCCCTGTTCCTCCTCCCGCAGTTGATCTTTTTTCAGTGGAGGCACCTAATGGATCGAGGGATATATTAAAATCGATAACTATTAGCCCCAAAACCCTGGGGCAAGTGATTTGGCGGATATAGCATCCAGGGCGGATAAAAAGTCTTCCATTTCTTCCGCATTCAGATCAACTTTCTCGAGGACCTCCTGTCTGACTTCTGGTCTATCACTCTTTAGCATCTCCCGAAGTTCTTCGTCCTCTTTCAGCAAGGCGATAAGCTTTTCTGCCTTCTTCAGCGTGCTTAATTCCCTACTCTCCATGTTCTTAACCCTCCTTAATATCGTGCATCCATTCTAGATGACTTTGTGAGAGATCATTGCCTTGTTGCCTTCACTTACTGTTCTTGTTTTCGCGAAGCGACCATCCCAAACCTAAAGCAAGCATAATGGGAAAAAGAGCTCGGAAAATATAGTAACGAATATCAAGTTCACGGTAACAAAAATACATCTGGAGGGTGGTCGCGAATCCGATAACCGCTGCTACCCATAAGAATCGCGTAAGTAATCCTCGATACGACAGATGCGTACCCAACTGAGGGATCATAAATGAGAACATGGCTCCAAGCACCACGCCGTAAAGGAGGTAAACCGGGATATAAACCACCGGCGGTGTAGGTAGGTCGTAAAGTCTTAATGATGTGAACAGAATAAGATATCCCGAAAAGACAAATCCCGCGAGTATCCCTAAGTAAATCCGCCTCCTTCCCCTGCGCTGATCATCCCATATGATGTCCGCTAATCCCACTGCCAGGCTTGACGCGGCCCCTTGTACGCCTCCTATGACCAGCAATGTAAACGCTCCCAAGAGTATCCAGGGGGCAATTGGGACGACCTCCACACTGGTACGGAACGCCTCTGGTGAAGTGATTGAAATGAAGAAGGGTGCCGTCGTCCCTATTAGGGCCGAACATATGGCCGCCCCACGTAAGCCAAGTATCACCTGCCTTCGAATGGAATCCCGATGAAACTGCCAGCGGCGTTTAACATAACCAAGGAAAACAGGAAGCTTAGGGTAGGGACCAATATCCTCAGGAAGCCCAATCTCGTCAGCTACCGCTGCAAGTGCTGCCAACGCCGTATCCTCTCCGGGTTTATTTAGGCCATCCAAGAGGATTTCCACGACTTTCCTCTGCCGTCCCTTACGAGCGACAGCCACCGCAGCCTCGGATCGAATCGCGGGGGAATCATCACCCTCGACGATTTGTAGCAAAGCCTCCTCCGCCTCCCGACTCTTCAAGTCAGCCAATTCCTCCACGATCCTCATTCTCGTGCTGGGTTTTGGATATCCTTCAAGCACAGCATTTAATGCAGCAACTGCCACTTGCGGCGAACTGGTCCTCTTAATCCAGGGTTTTACATCCACCTCGTGATGTAATGCGCTTCGAATAAGCAATGAAGCATCCTCGGGCTCGTAGGGCTCATCGGTTCTCGCTGCATGGACCATCGCTAGACTAGCCAACTCGAGGGTCTCGACACCCCTTTCTCGCCACTGTTTGAGGAGCATCTGAATCGCGGTCGCCGAGGAGATCTCCCGCTCTACGTAAGTTTGTCTAACCGTTTTAGGATCTCCCCCCTTGGCAAGCCATTCATACATCGACCGCGTTTGCTCTGAAGGCTCAACACCTAGCTCCTCTTGTAAGGCATCGCAACAGCGTATATACACTGCAGCTAGACCTGAGGAATCTCCGAGAGCACCATACGCGGCCATCAAGGCACGGAAAGCAGGTTCCGGCACGTGTCCCAGCGCGATCCACCGCTCGCCCCATTCAAGGACTTCCAGCCAAGATCCTTTCTCCATTAACAGATCCAGTAATCGCTGGATCACATGTTCGAACGCGGATCGTAACCGCTCTCTTTCGAGGACGACCCAGCTCTCATAGAAACCCGGCAGAAGATCACCGCCATACACGGAGACCGCTTTGATTAATGCATCCAATGTCTCCGTTTTTATCCTCTCACCTTCTAGACAATAGACATCAAACTCGCAATCCTCGAGGACTTTGAAAGCAATCGTAACTTTGTCGGCAACAAAATACTCTTCTCCGATCGCCTTTCGCAGTCGCCATAACGCATGGCGTAGATTGCTACGGGCGTTGGTCTCTTCCGACTCTGGCCAAAGCAATCCTGCTAGTTTTTCTCTACGATGTTTCGTTTCTGGGTTTAGAGCGAGGTAAGCCAGGAGCGACTGTGCTGGACGTGAGGGAATCTCGACGGGCTGTCCATTCAAACGGACATCGAATTCCCCGAGTAAGCGGATTTCTAACATCCTCTTGTCAACCGTTGATCTTTGCGTGGAGCTCAATGAGAAGTACCACGCTTACGCAAACGATAAACGAAACAGGTATTCATGAGTATAGCATCAGAAGGACCCAACGTCATGATGAATCACATAGCTCCATCACAATCCCACATTCATCAAACTCCCCCACAAGGTATTTAACCGCACTGAATCGTGTTTTAACCACATTTTGGCTCGATTTTTCCCCCGATTCCGCTACTTTCCCTCAGAAAACACGCTGAATAAACGATCGCTCCCACACTGGCGGAACGCTGCATTGCTAAGCTTTAGACAAGAAAACGGGCTAACGAGCGCACAACCAGTACAAAGAACCAAAACAGAGGCCAGGGGAGGATCAGATGAACATCAGCATTAGCACCACACAGTGGGGGGACGCTAGGCAGGTAGCCAGCCGAGATTCATCGAACCGCCGATCCGGAGTGATCAGCCGCAACCTCATCATGGCACTCTCAACCGTAACGTTGGCAGGTTTGATGGTTATCCAAGCCATTGGGCCAGCGGCTATCGATACTCGCCCGATCGATGATGGATCAGTGGAGCACTCAGCCGAGCTCTTAAGCGGTGAGGATTTTTTGGCCCTCGAGGAGCTGAGCGTCGATGAACTCCTGCAATTCGAACTGGGCAATACGGCCATCAGTTCAGGATCAAGCGCCTTGCCCAAATAAATCAGGCCGCCTTACGAGTATCGGCTCCCTGCGGGTCCCCCAGGCATAAGGGGGATACAGCCCGAGGGTGATGACCAGCAGGGAGCCGGTCTCATAAACCCGGGTTATAAACACCCATGAGCCATTACGAGCGATTGATTTCAGAACACCTAAAGCGATGGGAGATTTCGATGATTAACGATCTGCGTCTTGCGAAGGTTCGACAAGAACTTCTACTAAAAGCCGCACAAATGAATCGAGATACCTCTGCTCAGGGGAAAAGCGAACTTCACTCCCTCTCGAAGTTCGCTCTTGCACTGGGCAGCGTTTTCGTTGTCGTATACGGGGTCATTCTCCTCGCCCTGGGATAAGTTGGCAACCTCCAACACAACAATGACCCGAAGATGGCAGCGCCCGGTTTTTAACCGGGCGCTGCCAGTCTTGCATTTCAACTAAGCCAACATCGTCATGAAGTGGATCCGATAATTCCCAATCCTGTTCCCTCTCCACTACCGAAGATCTACGCCTTGCGAAAGGTGGAGGGATACGTCTCCAAGAAATTATGGAAACTATCCAATCTCCACCTCAAGGGGTGTAGGGTATTGTTGAAAGGGTGGTTTATCCACGCGATGGAACCAGGACTATGCACTCAGTGAGCCGGGGATTCTTCACCAAGAGTCAGGATCGAAGTGTGAGATCGCTCGGGTCAAGAAACATCACTCAAGGATTGTCCCAGAAACTTGCCGCAGGAATACGCTCGTCGTATCCAAGCAGACCGTCCATCCAAACGAAGGAACGGTTGAATATGGTCGTCTTCTTGATTACAGCTCGAACAAGTTCGTGAAGCAATCCCGGTGGTTTGTTGAAGGGACAAACACGGACACAGTCAGTACAATCCATCCGATTCTTAGCCCAGAATGCGAAGCACCTTTCCGCATTTACATACCACTTCCTCACGCCGGATTGATTACTGATATTCGGCCCCTCTGTTGTCATGTCGTCTTGTGAAATAGCATGTGAGGGACAATTGATCGCACACACCTTACAATCTCTACAGAACTCTACCACTCCGAACGGACGATAAGAGTCACATAGCAACGGTGCATCGGTAAAAACTTTACAGAGGCGAACCCTCGGGCCATATTTCTCAGTAACCAGCAATCCCATTCGGCTATACTCTCCTAATCCTGCCGCCATGGCCAGAGGAATGCTCAGAGCGGTATCATTCCCAGATGGAATAGCCTGGTATCCCAAACCGCGAAGAAAGGCCGCAACCGCGTTAGCCACAAAGGCCATCTTGGAGTATCCAATGCCTGTGGCTGCGCCTGCTACGCCGGTCGGGGAGGAACGAATAGCGTGATAGTCCATCTCGATGGCCATAACAAGGGCTTTATCACAAACTTCGGGGATCTCAATCGGATAATGTTCATGGGTCTGTGTGTTGAATTCGTGAGAGTAAATCCAGTTTGGATGAACTTTAGCAACACCTACAAGGTCAGCCCCGAAGAAACGTGCCACCTTTTTAATGCTTTGGGTCATCTCCTCAGGAGACTCACGAACCACATCCCCGACCTCTAAATAAGGATGCCACTTGGCTGACATCTCATCCCAAGAATACAATCCGGCGTTGCTTCGAGAGACGCCAAAACCGAAACCCCACTCGAGATTCCATGACGCATTGCGAAAGGTGTAATCCAGCTTCCGGTAACCGATTTCTTCCCGGTACTTGATGTCCTCGTAGAAGCGCACCTTTAATACTTCCATTTTTTCGTCCCAACGACTTCGCTTGAACATCTCGTTTTTCTGGTCGAATCGAAAAGTAGGAATAGGAAATCCGTAGTCCGTGGCTTGAATGGGTTCACTCACTGTGCACTCCCTGTGCTTGAAATCGATGAATCGTATTCATGGTAAAGATATTGATCATTTCCGAAATTGACTTCAACAAGTTAAATGTAACGCAGCTACCACATGCTCTTCTTCGCGTAATTGGTTGTACCGAGTGCACGCCTCGCCGGTAGGAAGTGCGATCAGTTCAATTCCAACCTCTTCGATCTCTGCCCGCGTGGCTTCTGGTACATGCATACGACTGTAGGATCCCAGACCGACGATGAGAACGCTGGGATTACAGCCTAAAGCCTGTTGGAGGTCCTCATAGTTTAGGGTGTGGCCCTCAACACGCCACCAATTGGGTAAAACACGATCAGGTAAGATAATCACATCCTGATGATAAACGTGGCCATTGATCTCAATCCTACCGAAGCGATAGGCATCGATCCTCGGCTTGGCCATTATTCCCAGGCTCCTCTCGCGGTGATGCGAATATCGAAATCAGAAAAGTTACCTGATGGCGCTTCCCATGCAACCTCCACATCGATAACCTGAGCCGCAGGAGGCCCCACATGACACCACTCCACCATTTTTCGAATTGACTCCTCCTCACCCTCAAACACCGCTTCCACTCTTCCATCCCAAAGATTACGGACCCAGCCTGTGATGTTCAAACGCAGTGCTTCTGCCCGTGTGTAATACCTGAAGTTCACTCCTTGGACGCGACCAGTGATCCAAAGATGTGCCCGCGTTGCCGCCATCCTCTGTCTCCTATTGGATCAAGCTGCTTCCTAAAATATACATCAAGGTTACGTATCTCACGAGCGGGAATCATCTCCAAAGTTCCATCATTGATCCGTTCATGACAGAAACCCAGCACGTTTAACTTGACGGAGAATATGAAGGGAAACAATTGATTTCTGCTCCTACTAATGATGTAATGGTAGTTCGACATGCAAATCTTGTAGGAGTTCGCTCCTCCTCAGATGATACAGTTTTACTACAGAGTGAGAGCACCAGCCTGAGATTAATCAGATGAAATTGACAGCGATACGTTCTCGCTTTATAGTCGTGTTGGGGTCAATCGCGGTGCCATAAACGTATGACAAAGAAACGCCGGTTCAAGGAGCCCATCATCTCGTTGCGTCCATCATCCAGAACCAGGACCGGCGTTTTGCTTTGATAGATTTGTCGAGTGTCCATAGATCATCCGCAGGAGTCAATCATGGAAATTGATACCCGTTCGATCTGGTTAGAGGGTGAAAGCGATAAAGCCGTACTTCTTATCCACGGATTGGCTGGAACCTCCTTTGAGGTTCGTGGCTTAGCTGAGCACCTGCACCAAGAGGGCTTGACTGTCTACGCACCAACACTCTCTTTTCACGAAAGCCGCGATTTGAAAGACCTCGAGAAATCTAACATCGAAGTTTGGAAAGAAGACGCCGAGAACGCTTATGCTAAACTCTCGAAGTTCCAAAAAATCTATGTAGGTGGGATCAGCAATGGTGGATCGCTGGCATGCTACTTAGCTATCACCCAGAAACCGGATGGGGTAATCACCATATGTCCACCCATCATCCCAGGATTCTCGATTTTCCGGTACATGAATCATGAGAAAGTTTTTCAATGGCTCAGCCGGAGGTTTAAATACCTGCCCCGATTCGATTATCAGATGGTAAGAGATTGGACATTAGCCAAAGATCTTCCAAGATTCAAAAAACTGCCCTCCCATATTACCTACCATGGCATCGTACTCGCGCGTTATGTGCGGGAAAACCTTTCAAAAATCACCGCGCCTATCTTGGTCGTCCAGGCGAAATATGATAACCGGGTCGATCCTCAAGGCGCGGAAAAGATCCTCGAGGCCGTAAGCTCAGAAGTCAAAGAGCTATATTATGCAGAAAATTCAGGCCATGTCGTAGTGTTAGATGTTGATCGTGAAGCCGTATTTAAAGTAACCGCGGACTTTATCCGAAAATTATGAGTAACCAATCCTGCATAACTGTCGATGTCGATCGAATCCACCAGTTTAATTCGGAGAAGGTTCGAACCCTTACCGAAATAATAATGGATTTGTTTTCTGAATACGGCGTTCGGGGGACCTTCTTTATCTGTGGCGAATCGGTACTAGAACACCAGGATATCATCAAATGGATCGCTGAAGATCATGAGGTCGCCGCTCATGGATATTACCACCGCAATTTAAAACGACTTAAACCGCACGAGCTAAGACAAGAGATCCGAATGACTCAAGAAGCATTCGAAAGGATCGGCGTCGAGTGCCTAGGGTTCCGTTGCCCCCACTTGGTTGTTCCTCCATACTTAGGACAAATCTTGAGTGAAAATGGGTTCATTTACGATTCCAGCCAAGTCGATAGTCTCTTCGTCGCACAGAGACTTGTCTTTCCATTCACAAGGATGAAAGTCGATGGAATCCTCGAGATCCCCATACAGACTTTTACCGCGTTAAAGCTACCCCTATCTCTCTCCGCCTTACGTCTTCTAGGCACGACGAGATTCGTAAATTACCTGCCCGATACGGTCAATCACTTTTACTTCCACCTCTGGGAATTTGAAAGGATGGGTTCACCCTCCGGAGAATTTTCTTGGAGAGGAAATACGGTCCATCAGATCAGGATGAAGCAGAACCTCCTCAGAGGTTTTTGGGACTTTATGACTGGTCGACCAACATCGCCTGCTGACCTAACGGGCAGGAACACAGGTGAGGACGCCATCAAAATCGTCCATACTCTCCTAAGAGAATTAGCACAGACGGGGACCAGATACGTTACCTGTGCTGAGTGGGCAAAGGCTCAAATAAATCCACCATAGCCGTTCTGCCCCAATTCATGGTCGACCATAAATTTATCAAGTATTACGGTAAGAATTTGTTGAGATTCGCGGTGTATTCCTTGTAATTCTATTCCGGGAGGGGAATTTACTTGTGAGTGGTGACTACGCGTTGTCGGTATCCTGGAAATTATGAGGATTGCTTTCCATGGATGGATTACCTATGACTGCATCTGCTCGGATGGGTTGGCTGGGGGTGTAGCCAAACCACAGTAGAGCGAGACCCCCATACGCCAATCTGAGCCATAGGGTAATCCCGCGGTACGCGAGCGCGATGGCCACTGCGGTAGGCAGGGGAATGTCCAGGGCCACCAAAGTGATCACCATCGCACCCTCTACAATACCAACGCCAGAAGGTGTAAGAGAGGCGACGGAGAATAAATAACTAATGCCGAAAGTAGCTATGAGCACCCCAAGAGAAAGTGGATGATGAAAAGCTCGTGAGACCATATAAAGGATCATAATCATCAGTAATTTTCGACTCAACGCTAAGGCAGCAGGTCCGAGAAGATATTTTGGCGAGCGTCGAATCAGCATCAATCCTTCAGAGATTTCACGCACAAAAGTTTTCGCTCGCTGAGGATCAATGAGCTCACGTCGAAGAAAAGGGCGTAGGGATTTGTTCACCAGTGGTACCACTGTAGAAACCGTTCCCACCAACTTCATCTCAGACCAAATCCCTAGTAATGCCATAGCAACCAGGACCACCGCCACCGCTGCTGCGAAGATCCCCGCGGTGATGAAGACAATATTCATCGCACCGAGCTGATCAAGAATGATCATCGCTGGCAATAAAACAACCATAAAGCCGAGGTAGTCAAATAATGTGTATAAAAAAACAGCGGTCCAGACCTTCCCGGCCGGTCTACCACGTCGGTAGCCATCTGTAACCAAAACCGCTACCGTTCCTACTCCATAGGTGGGGACGACTACGTTAACGAAGATCGCCGCCGAGGTCAGGATCACCAGCCGAACCAGACGTACCTTCACACCCATGACAGCGTAACAAGCCTGGAAAGCTGCGGCGATGTTTACCATCCAGAGGATCTGTATACCAACAGCGGCCCATAACCAACGCCCATCACCTTCCCCGAACACCTCGAGAACCTGTTTCAGTTCTTCGTAGTGCGTGGACACATAATAGATCGTAAGTAGTATAAGGAGGACGTAAATTATTTTACGCATGAGGTGAATATCGTATCACTTAGGGCGGAAAGTGTACATAGGATAGGTCTTTAACGAAAGCCGAGATCGTGCAGACTCCTTCTTGTTGTCTATGTAGGACTCATTATTGAATACTGTTATTAATTTTTAAATAGATGTCGCAGGATATCACCTGCGACTGGGTTCACATAATCAATTCTTCTACGGCACCAAAGAGGATAACCATGAATGGCTCGCCAACGCCAGCAAGGGGCCTGGCACGATGCCAAAGAGGATCGTTCCAATTCCGGTCATCCATACGGTGGCATTCAGCCAGCTCTCCGAGCGAGTCTCTGGCTCCCCCACTCGCATATACATAACCACGATTATACGCAAGTAATAATATGCAGAGATCAGAGATGTTATCACACCTATCAGCGCCAGCCAGATGAGATTAGCGTCGATAGCCGCTCTGAAGATGTAAAATTTTCCAATGAAGCCAACTGTTGGCGGCATACCAGTTAATGAAAGCATGAAGAGAGCCATCGCAAGTGCAAAACTTGGTCGTCGGGTGCTTAAACCTGCATAATCTTCGATGGCCAAACCGGTTCCTTCAGCTTTTTCCATCGCCATGACCACACCCCAAGCACCAAGATTTGCAATGGCGTACCCCAAGAGGTAGAAAAGGGCTGCCCGTAGAGCTTCGGGTGCCATAGCAGGATCAGCTGCTGCTGGAAGAGCTATCATAATATACCCAGCATGAGCGATACTTGAGTATGCGAGCATGCGTTTGATGTTCTTTTGAGCGATAGCAGCGATGTTCCCCCAGGCCATTGTGAGCGCGGCGATCCACATCGCTATCGGAGCCCAAGCGCTTGAAAGCTCAGGAAATGCGGCCAGGAATACGCGTAGTAGGGCAGCGAATCCCCCTGCCTTCGCCCCTATCGACATAAACGCTGTCACCGACGAGGGTGCACCATGATAAACATCCGGGGTCCACATGTGAAATGGAACCACGGCTACTTTGAATCCTAATCCGACGAGGATCATCCCAGCCCCAATCAAGAGTAACATGGGGGCTTCTTCAATCGAGGAAAATGAAGCCATGATACCGTCTAAGGAAGTTGTCCCTGTCGCGCCATAGACAAGCGCAATACCGTAGACCACAAAGCCGGAAGCGAAGGCACCTAACAGAAAGTACTTGATCGCCGCTTCTTCAGATTCCAATTGAGGACGTGCAAAGCCAGCCAAAACATAGAGCGGGATCGAGAGCAGCTCAAGTGCCAGGAAGACAATAACGAGATCACCTGCGGTTGCCATGAGCAGCATCCCACTTAATGTGAAGAGCAAAAGTGTGTAATATTCTCCACGCTCGATCTTCCGACGTTTTATGTAATCATAAGCCTGGGCAACGGCGATCAAACCAATGGCCAAGAAAAGCGTGATGAGAAGCTGTGCAAAACCGTCAAGTACGATCATACCGTTGAAGGCCTGCTGGACTTCGCCTAATTGCAACAAATTGAATACAAGCGCCACCGAAATACCCACTGCTGCCAGTATTGCAGTGATACTTTTTCGTTCTCGAGGCACAAAGAGATCGATCAACAACAAGACACAAGCCCAAACCGCGAGGATGAGCAATGGGAGTATGGAAACCAAATCACATATATCCATGGCTTAATGAACCACCATCACTACCGCTTGCAGAGTGGACACGAGCTGGTCCACCGCCGGCGCTATCAGATCGAAGAATGGCTTCGGATAAAGTCCGATCCAGAAGATCAATACGATCAACGGCGCCAAGGTGACAATTTCTCGCCAGGTCAAATCCTTGAGTATTTTATTCTCCTCCTTGTCTAATGGACCAAGGAAGAGCTTCTGGAACATATACAACAAATAAATAGCTGCCAGGATCACTCCTATCGCCGCAAGTCCAGCAAACCAACTCGACCCGATGGCCACGGACCCGAAAGAGCCGAGCAAAATGGTGAACTCACCGACAAAACCGTTCAGCCCAGGCAAACCCATCGACGACAAGGTGACAATCAAGGTCAACGCAGCATATACGGGCATTACCCGCCATAATCCTCCAAAATCGTCCATTTCGCGCGTATGCCGACGCTCGTAGATCATGCCAACGATGATAAATAAAGCGCCCGTGCTCAGACCATGGTTCACCATCTGTAAAATCCCGCCTTGGATACCCTGTGAGTTCAAAGCGAACAAGCCCAGCACCACAAATCCGAGGTGGCTGACCGATGAGTAGGCGACAAGCTTCTTTACATCCCGCTGGGCGTAGGATACAGCTGCACCGTAAAGGATCCCGATCACGGCCAAAACAGCCATCCATGGCGCATAGCGAGCGGCTGCCTCAGGAAACATAGGGATATTGAAACGCAGGAAGCCATAGGTCCCCATTTTCAATAAAACACCAGCAAGGATCACAGAACCAGCTGTGGGCGCTTCAACATGGGCATCCGGAAGCCAGGAATGGAGTGGCCACATAGGAACTTTGATCGCAAACGCCGCTGCGAAAGCCAAGAATAACCATGTCTGGATGTCGGGAGGGATATTACCTTGAGCAATGAGATCCGGCACAGAGAAGGTCTCAAATCGTAAGCCGAGCCACAGGATGGCGAGGAGCATGAGTATCGATCCGGCCATGGTGTAGAGGAAAAATTTTATCGCAGCATAGATCTTGCGAGGACCACCCCAGATGCCGATGAGAAAGTACATAGGCACAAGTGTGAATTCCCAGAAGATGTAGAAGAGAAACAGATCAAGCGAGACAAAGACGCCAACCATGCCGACTTCGAGCAGGAGGAAGAAAGCCATGAATTCCTTCACTCGCTCTTCGATCGCCGTCCATGTCGAGAGGATCGATATCGGAGTGAGCAAGGTTGTGAGTAAGACGAGCAGGATACTCAAACCGTCCACACCGAGGGAGTACGCTATTTCAACGCCTGCCAATTGAAACCAAGGGTGGCGTATGGCCATCTGTACGTCTGGATCCGTTGCGTCGAATTGTGACAACATCACCAGGGAGATCACAAAGGTAACCGTTGAAGCGAGAAGTGCGGTCCAACGAATGGCGTTATGGCGATCTCTGGGAATGAAGAGAATTACCACAACACCAAGAAGCGGGAAGAATGCCACCCAAGTCAAAATCGATGTCAATGAGATCATAGCCATTCCTCAACTAGGCTTATCCGAATATAAAATAGCTCAAAACCAATAGCACCCCGACAAAAAATGAGAGCGCGTAATTTCGCACATAACCCGTTTGCAAAAATCGCATCCGATCAGAGACTGCTTGGGTTAGATTTCCAAGGCCATTGGCGATACCGTCAATGACCCGCATATCGAATGCCTCATTCAACCAACGTGTTCCCTCTCGAAATGACCGGGCCAGAACTGTATCGTGGAACCAGTCGTGCCAGAATCGTCCATCGACAACATCAGCGAGAATGTCCGCAAGGTAGATATAAGGTCTCACGATCAGAAACTGATACAATTCGTCAACCCACCATTTGTTCTCCATCCCAACGAAAACCGGCCCCAATACCCGGCGCAGCGGATCGGGCTTACCCTTGCCCATAGGTTCACGGCCATACACCCACCAAGCGATACCAATCGCCAGCAGTGCCAATGCGGTCGATAAAGCCGCCACCGTGATGTTGAACTCAGAAACATGCACATGGAGCGTGTGCTCTAACCAATCGGTTAATGTATGCATCCCAGGTATATTGAGGACACCCCCAAGAATGGCGCCTACTGCCAGCAAGATCAGCGGCACGGTCATTACAGGTGGGTTCTCAGGTGCGTGTTTGACTGCTTCGCTACGTGGTTGGCCGAAAAAGACCATCAGAATCTGGCGGCCCATATAGAAGGCAGTGAAGAAAGCCGCTAAAGTGAGAAGCAGAAATACCACAGTGCTTTCATGACTGGCATCAGTTAGGATCTCATCCTTGGACCAAAAACCCGCCAGTGGGAAGATGCCAGAGAGCGCGAGCGCCCCGATCAGATACACCCAGAAGGTGATCTTCATTTTTGAGCGCAGTCCGCCCATGTTTCGCATATCATTTGGATCGAACGCTTCTTCCCCATCTGGGTTCCCCCGAGCATGCTTTAGGTGATGATGACCGTGTTCGATTCCTTGAATAACCGACCCCGCGGAGAGGAACAGGAGAGCTTTGAAGAAAGCGTGGGTAACGAGATGGAACATGCCCGCCACTTGCGCACCAATGCCAACCGCAGCGAGCATGAAACCCAGTTGACTGATCGTTGAGTAGGCCAAGACGCGCTTGATGTCAAATTGCGCGACGGCGATCGTCGCCGCGAACAAAGCCGTGGCGGCGCCAATCAAGGCTACCAAGTTCGATGAAAGTCCTGCCACTTCATACAGCGCCTGATTGCGCGCAACCATGTAAATGCCAGCTGTGACCATGGTGGCGGCATGAATAAGGGCTGAGACCGGGGTTGGGCCTGCCATCGCGTCCGGCAACCAAACGAAGAGTGGAATCTGAGCGGATTTGCCCGTCGCTCCGAGTAGTAGGAAGAGGGTGATGGCCGTGATCACACCAACGTTTTCAAGCCCATGCTCGTGAGCCCAATGGAAAACGTCGGTAAATTGTAAACTTCCTACGGCTCCAAAAACCAAGAACATGGCGATTAAAAAGCCGAAGTCGCCGATACGGTTGGTTATAAATGCCTTCTTTCCGGCAACAGCATTACCGATCCCGGCTTCGCCTTTCTCGTACCAAAAACCAATCAACAGGTAAGAACAGAGGCCAACACCCTCCCAACCAACGAACATCATCAGGAAATTGTCTGCTGTCACCAACACCATCATCGTGGCGACGAATAGATTAAAGTAGACAAAGAAGCGTGTAAAGCGACCGGGCTCACCTTGGAAGCGAACATCCTCATGCATATAGCCGATCGCATAGATGTGGATCAAGGTGCTGACACCGGTGACCATCAACATCATGGTCACTGACAGCGTGTCGACCTGTAACGACCAAGGAACGGCTAGCTGCCCGATGGTAATCCAATCCGCAATCAGGACGCTTGTGCCTTCAGGGTGTGAGCTTAGGGCGAGGAATTGCAGGATCGCCACGACAAAGGACAATCCGACAGCGCCGCTGGCGATGATGCCGACAGCCCGTTCTCCTAAGCGGCGTCCAAAGATCATATTGACCAGTAAGCCAAGAAGGGGGAAAGCAATGATCAGAGGTGCATAGGCGAATAAGTTTCCACCCTGCAAGACTTCGCTAAAGGACATCCATACCCTCCGCTACCGAGATCAGCCTTGAAGGCTACTTACCTGATCGACATCGATACTTTGTTTGGTTTTGAAGATCGCTACGATTAGGGCCAAACCAACCGCAACCTCGGCTGCTGCTACGGCGATGACGAAAAAGACCAGCACATGCCCACGTTGCGCTTCGATCCCTGGCGCCATGGCACGCGCAAATGCTATGAGAGCCAGATTGGCCGAGTTCAACATCAACTCGATGGACATGAAAATGACGATCGCGTTGCGTCGAACCAAAACACCTAATACTCCGAGCACAAAGAGGATGCCTGAGAGAGCCAATACGTAATCCATCGGTACGTTCATCGGCTCTCCTTTCGGTCATCCCTTGTCAGCACAATTGCACCTACCATGGCAACCAGCAACAGGATTGACGTCACCTCGAAAGGAACGAGATACTGATCAAACAATGTTCGCCCCACTGAAGCTGGGCTGCCAAACCCCTCCCCGACTCCTACCAACTCGCCGCCGACTTGCGCCACACGACCAAAAAGCACGTAGGCAAATTCTGCTATAAGCACCAAACCCAAGAGTATCGCCACTGGCATCTGCCACGGAAGGCTTGGGCTGGTCTCGACCTTTTCGGCCCCCAGCAGCATGATCACGAAGAGAAAGAGGACCATGATGGCCCCTGCGTACACCGTGACCTGAACCATGGCGATAAACGCTGCGTTGAGCAACAAATACAGTGATGCGATGGCGACAAAGTTCAGAACCAGGAAGAGGGCCGAATAAACCGCGTTACGACTCACCAACATGCTTATCGCTGAGATCACCGCGATGGTGGCGATACCGAAGAAAAGGATGAGATCAATGGTCATCTTTGGTTCTCTTTTAAGGGTTCCACGGCACTTAGGCGCTGGGGCACCTTGGAGGTGTGGAACGTTCCAAATAAATCGAAGACCCTAGTGCCAAGGTGCCTAAGTGCCTTGGTGCCGTTTATCATTTCGGATCTTCCATCTCAGGGATCGCCCGGTCAAAGGATCCAGGCGAAACCTTCATCGGTGTTTGACGACCGTTTTCCGGTACGGGGACGAGAAGCCTTTCCTTTGTATAAATGGCTTGTCTGCGTTCAGTGAACGAGACCTCATAATTGTGCTCAAGAACAATGGCTTCCGTCGGGCACGCATCTTCGCAATAGCCACAGAAGATACAGCGGAGCAAGTTGATCTCATACGTGCTCGCGTAGCGCTCTCCGGGAGAGTAGCGCGCTTCGTCGTTGTTCTCGGCCGCCTCCACAAAGATCGCATCGGCAGGACAGGCTGCGGCGCAGAGCGCACATCCGATACATTTCTCCAATCCGTTATCGTAGCGCTTCAACTCATGTCGCCCTCGGAAACGTTCTCTCACCGGACGTTTGATTTCCGGGTATTGGTAAGTCACCGGCCTCTCAAACATGCTCCGAAAGGTCGTCCACAGCCCCCGCAAAAATTCTAACGGGTTCTTCCTCATTCCTCAGCCTCCCACCAACAACACGATTGCAGCAGTAATCACTACATTGAATAAAGCCGCAGGAAGCATAATTTTCCAACCGAAAGCCATCAGACGGTCATATCGAATACGGGGGAAAGTCGCCCGGATCCAGATCAATACAAAAAGCAGAACGATGACTTTAGCAAAGAGATAGATCGGTCCTAATAGAGGCGCTTGATCCACGAAAGGCCCCCAGTACCCGCCCAGGAAGAGTGTGGCACCGATAAAGCTGATCACGATCATCTTGCCGTACTCGGCCATGAAGAATAAGGCGAATTTCAATCCGGAGTATTCAACATGGTAGCCGGCGATGAGTTCCTGCTCCGCCTCCGGCATATCAAATGGAGCCCGGTTGACCTCAGCCACCCCAGCTATAAAATAGATGAGGAAGCCAAGTGGTTGCAGGATAACAAACCAAAGTCCCTTCTGAGCTACGACGATTTCCCGGATGTTCAGCGTGTTTGCGAGCAAAATGGGACCTACGAACGCTAAAGCGAGTGAGAGCTCATAGCTGACCATCTGCGCCGTAGCACGCAACCCACCCAGCAACGCATACTTGTTGTTCGACGCCCAACCAGCGATCACAATGCCATACACAGCGATGGATGCTACGGCCATAATGTAGAGCACACCCACATTGATCCCATCGGCAAGTCCGATATTAATCCCCAGAATATCAGGGCCCATGGGAATCACGGCCAGCAGGATCAAGGCTGGCACGACGGTTATCACCGGCGCTAAGACAAAGAGAACTTTATCGGATTTCTCAGGGATTAGCTCTTCCTTGAAGATGAGCTTGATGGCATCAGCTATGGGTTGAAGCAATCCCCACGGTCCGGCTCGATTAGGTCCAATCCTCGTCTGGATACGCGCATTCGCTCGTCTCTCATAAAGCGTGAGATACGCGAACCCACCCAGAATGATCAGTATGATCACAATCGATTTGATCGACCATTCTATGAGCAAGCGTAAATCCATCTGATTTTCCACTATTCCACTGGCACAATTAGGATGGGAGTCGGTTTAACGACTTGAACCCCAAGGTTGCGGGGCACCAGTGCTACGCCCTCTGGCACGGATTCCAGCAGTCGTATCGGTAGTTGCACGCTTCTTCCATTTAACCGAAATTTAACTTCAGCACCATCACCTACACCCAAGAGATTGGCATCTTTGGGGTTGAGCTCCAAATGCAACACGTCAAGACGCGGATGGAGAATCTTTGAAGAATGTACCGTGATACTCTGATCATAGAGACGTGTGATCGGGATCAATAATAGGCCTTCCTCCTCCGGTTCCTCAGCAGGGATCGTCAATGCGGTCTCTATTGGCTCATCAGGCATCATCGTCGGCCCAATTTGGATCCCAAGACCTTGTGTGTTCTCGAAAGCGGTCCCACCGAAGGCCAAATTTCGTCCTCCGACATGGGGCCATTGAGATTCAACCCTCGACAGTGCCTGGTAGGACAAGCCTTCGTATCCAGCAACATTCTCAGCGATTTCCAGCATAACAGCAGCTGCCGAGGGGTAATCCATTTCTATTCCCATCGCGTTCGCTAACGACATCACGATACGCCAATCGGACTTCGTCTCACCGAGCGGTAGGACCGCAGGGTAGAAGCGTTGAACCCTTCGCTCACCTGAGGTGTAAGTCCCCTCACGCTCGATGAATGATCGAGCCGGAAAAACGACGTCCGCCAATTTCACGGTTGGTGTCATGAAAAGGTCTTGAACGATGAGGAAAATATCTTCTCCGAGAATTCCTTCCAGCGATGGATCATCAGCCACTGGATCTGAGCTCATCACATAGGCAACCGAAGCCTGTTCGAAAGTTTGTATGTGGCCGGTTGGATTGGGTCGTAAACCTATGTCCCAAGCGCCCTGGGTATTCGCTCGTGACCAGACTGCGATCAATCCATTGTTCGCACGCCCAACGTGGCCAGTGACAGCTAACAGTCTTGCGCATGCTTGGGCCAAAGCTTCCGAACCTTTGTAGTCCAATCCCTCCCCACCGTAAAAGATGATCGCGTTCTCCGCCTTCTCGAATAATCTGGCCGCTTTCTGAAGGTTCCTATCGCCCTTGAACGGGGTCAGATCATCCCCTTTAGTCACGGCTTGAAGAAAGCCTAGCGCGATATGAGCGGCACGCTTATATGGATAGCGAATGATATGAGACGCATATTGTTCCAAACGGGTGGGTCGGGCATTGGCGACAATACATTGCACCCCTCTTTCGGTCGCCTGTTTGAGGCGCAACCACCAGATAGGCGCTTCCTCATGAAGATCGGAAGCGATCACCAGAACCACATCCCCCGAGCCCAATTCGCCCAAATCGGTATCACGACCAACACCGTATTCACCGATCAGATCACCACCAGCCAGGTCTTCGTCAAGAACCGTTTGTCCGTCCAATTCCGTTATCAATCGCTGGAACAAGAAGAGGTCTTCATTGGAGGCACGTCCCCCGGCGATTCCAACCAATCCACCCTTCGACAGATTGAGAGCGTCCTTCAATCCCTCCGCCGCTCGTTCTAAGGCCTCATCCCAACCGACCTCGACGAGCTCATCGTTCACCCGCACCATCGGCTTTGTTAGACGTTCCTCGCTGGAGGCGAAATGGTGAGCGAAGCGTCCTTTATCACAAATCCAAATCTCGTTTACAACCTCATTCTGACGCGGCATCACACGTTTGATCACTTCCCGCCCCGCTGCCCGCGCTTCGCGACGCGTATTGAGTGTAAGATTACAACCCACCGGGCAGTGAGGGCAGATCGAAGCAGATCTGTTGAGTTCCCATGGACGTGCGCCAAAACGAAAGTCAGCGGTCGTTAACGCACCAACAGGGCAAATATCGGTTGTATTCCCCGAGAAATAGGAATCGAAACCAGGAACGGAAGAGGTTATGATCTCCAACCGTCGTCCACGATTTGTGAATCCGAGGACCGGATCACCGACCACCTCTTTCTGGAAACGGACACATCGAGCACATTGGATGCAACGCTCGCGATCGAGGAAGATCAACTCACCCAGCGGAACATGTTTTTCGAGATGGATCTTCTCATCAAGCAAGAATCGACTTGTCCCTGGTCCATGCTCCATGGTCTGGTTCTGCAACGGGCACTCCCCACCCTTGTCGCAGATTGGACAATCGAGCGGGTGTGAGGTCAATAGGTATTCTACAATTTGCTTGCGACCCTTAAGTGCTTTCTCGCTATTCACCCGAATGACCCAACCCTCACCGACAGGCGTCGTGCAAGAGGTCTCCAGATTAGGGCCGAAGTTGATCACTTGCTGACCGTTCTCGTCCAAGATCGGTTCGCCTGTGGAACGATCACGTGCCGGGCGACCGATTTCCACCAAGCACATACGACACATACCCACCGACTCGAGCTTCGGATGATAACAGAAAACCGGGATATCGATCCCCACCTTCTTCGCAGCATCCACAATTAACGTGCCTTCAGGCACCGAGACTTCATTTCCATCGATGGTCAAAGTTACCAACGCTTTGGTCATCTTCCGTTCCTGATGCGAGCCTCAAAGTCAGCCCGGAAGTGTTGGATCCCAGAGATCACCGGCATAATTGCGAACTCGCCCAATGCACACAGGCACTTGCCCTGTATCCCCCGTGCCACAGCGTCTAAGAGGTCGATATCCTTGAGATCGGCCTCTCCCCGCTCGATCCTCATGAGAAGATGGTGCATCCAATAAGTACCCTCACGACAGGGCGTACACTTGCCACAGGATTCATGTTCGAAGAAGCGAGTCGTTTTATGAACCAACCAAGCGATATTGACCGTCTCATCGATCACGATGATCGATGCTGAACCCAGCTGCGAACCGACTTGGGGAACAGATTCATAATCCATCGCTGTATCGAGCACCTCGTCGGTCGCCGGCAAGAGAGGTGCTGAAGCACCAGCGGGAAGGATGGCCTTGATCGACCGACCTCCCGGAATACCTCCTCCATGTTTGAAGATCAAGTCACGGAAAGGAGTGCCTAGTGGTAATTCATAATTCCCAGGTCGCTCAACATGACCAGAGAGACAAAACACTTTCGGACCGGGGCTCCTTTCGGTCCCAATACTTCGATACCAATCCGCACCTCGGGTGATAATAGGAGGTAGGTTTGTGAGCGTCTCGACATTATTGACAACCGTCGGTTTGGCGTAGAGTCCTTCTGCAGCAGGAAATGGTGGCCTTAAGCGCGGTTGTCCAAGACTTCCTTCTATCGATTCAAGAAGAGCGGTCTCCTCACCGCAGATGTAAGCACCGGCGCCGAGATAAACATGGATCTCCAGTGCGTAATCAGTTCCAAAGAGCCCCTTGCCGAGCAACTTAGATTTATGCAACGCATCGATTTTGTTTTCTAGTTCGTGAGCCAGGTCCCAAAACTCGCCACGACAATAAACATACGCGGTGTTCGCCTGTGCGGCAAAGGCACAAATAGCTACACCTTCGAGGAATTGATAAGGATTACGCTCGAGGATTTCACGGTCCTTGAACGTGCCTGGCTCAGACTCATCGGCGTTCGCGACAACATAGCGTGGGAAGACATCAGGGGTCAGGAAACCCCATTTCACACCGGCCGGGAAACCAGCTCCACCACGACCGCGTAATCCGGAGGCTCGGACGACATCAATGACTTCCTGGGGGGTCTTGCTGGTGACAACCTGTTTGAAGGCCTCAAACCCTCCATGTTCAAGATAAACATCCAATTCATCGATATCAGGAACGTCTCGATGGCGGAGCAGGATATGATCAGCCATCGTCGTCCCTCTTACGAAGCTCATCGATCACAGCAAGAGCTGAATCTACTGTTTGAAGTTCGTGGTAATGGACCCCGTCCGGAGCCTGCACCTGGAACATGGGCGCGCCATTGCAGGCTGCAAGACACATGACCTCTTCCACACTGATCATCCCATCGGGTGTCGTCTCGCCCAGGCGGATGCCTAATCGATCGCACAACTCATGGGCAAATTCCTCCGCACCGCGCAAGGCACACGGAAGATCGGTACAGATCTGGATTCGATACTTACCACCAGGTTTATCATGTAACAACGTGTAAAAGCCTATCAGCGAGGCAACTTGGGTCACATCTATATCGAGTAGATTTGCGATCTCAACCATCGATCCAGTCGTGACCGTTCCATATTCGCGTTGTGCCAGATACATCAACGGCAGCACCGCGGATCGCTTCCTGTCCGCAGGATATTTTGCTAGGATAGATTTGATCTCTGATGAACATTTTTCGGCGAGCACTGGTAAGGCTCCTAAGTCTTGTCCTTCTTCATCCAATCAAGAATTTGGCTAACGATCTACGTCACCCAAGACCGCATCAAGACTACTGATAATGGCGACCAAATCAGCTACCAGGTACCCCCGCGCCATGACCGGGATCGCCTGGACAGTCGCAAAGCTAGGGGTGCGGAAATGGACCCTATATGGTTTTGGCCCACCGTCACCCTCAAGATAGCATCCCAACTCTCCCCGCGGTGATTCAACTGCCACAAAAACTGATCCCTTTGGCGCTGGGAACCCCTCCGTCCAAAGTTTGAAATGATGGATCAGCGCTTCCATGCTTGTGCCAAGTTCTGAGCGTGGAGGGGGCACAAATTTTCGATTGTCGCTTCGCACCGGTCCACCAGGGATGTTATCAAGTGCTTGCTGAACGATCCGTAAGGACTGACGAAACTCCTGCACACGAACCTGATAGCGATCGTACACATCCCCAGTAGATCCGACAGGAATCTCAAAATCATACTTCTCGTAACCACTATAGGGATTGGCCTTACGTAGATCGAACTTCACACCGGCTGCACGTAAATTGGGACCAGTTAGTCCCCAACGGAGGGCATCCTCTGCCGAGATCCCGCCAATGCCTTTCGTTCGATCGAGATAAATCGGATTCTTTGATAGCAGCGCTTCGTACTGTTTGATCCGTTGGGGAAAGATGCGCACGAAATCACGCACGGCATCCTCAAACCCATCGGGAACATCGCGCCAAAGTCCTCCGGGACGGAAGAATGCGGTCATCATCCGTCCACCAGAGCACATCTCAAAAATATCGAGGATGATCTCTCGTTCGCGGAAGCAGTATAGGAAAACCGACATCGCCCCGGTATCGAGTGCGTGCGTGGCGAGAAAAACGAGATGTGAGGCGATACGCTGCAACTCCGTCAGGAGCACCCGTATCACCTGAGCTCTTTCCGGGACATCCAGATCAACCAGTTTTTCAACCGCGAGGCAGTAACAAAGGTTGTTGCCTATGTTGTTGAGATAATCCATACGATCAGTCATCACCAAGGCCTTCTCGTAGGCTTTGGCTTCCATATTCTTCTCGATCCCAGTATGAAGGAAACCAATGTCGGGCACACAATTGACGACCCGCTCCCCGTCCAGCTCCAGTAACAAACGAAGCACACCGTGGGTGCTCGGATGCTGAGGACCCATGTTGAGCAGGACGGTCTCGCCTTCGATCGCCCGATCGGAGACCAGATGCTTTAGTTCGTCAAGCCTGATATCCTTTTGCCGCATTCGAAACGAACCTCATTCGATCCGTTAACCATTACTCTTTCGCGTATGGTTTACGTCGATCGATCTCGTCAAAGTTGAAACTGAACTGGATCTCCTCATAACCTAGAGGATAATCCTTACGCAATGGGTGGCCTTCCCAGTCGTAAGGCATAAGTATTCGTCTTAAATCGGAGTGACCAGAGAAGTTGATGCCGAACATGTCGTAGACCTCACGCTCATGCCAATTGGCATTCGGGAAGATCGTTTCAACTGTCGGTAATTCAAGCGTAGTGCTATGAATGGGTACACGTAAACCCATGAATACCTTATGCTTCAGGCTATACAGTTGATAAATAACAGCGAAGCGTGGTTCTTCCGGCCAGTAATCCACAGCCGTGAGATCGGCCAACAAGTCGAATTCATGGTTCGATTTCAGGTAGCCGCAGGCTTCTTCGATGGCTTCCCGTGCTAGTACAACCGTTGTCTGAGCGCGGAAAACACTGACGGAAAGCACCTGTTCTCCGAGCTTACTTCTTAATCCTACGATGGCTTTCTCGATGTGACTCATCAGCCTCTTTTCCCCAGGCACATCAAGCTAACCGGCACCTTGTGAGGCATCGGCCGGTCTTGCGCTTATTCAATTAGGACCAATGATCGATCTTCTCGCTCGTTACCTTCTCGTAAAGCGTCAAAACACCATGGATTAATCCCTCAGGGCGAGGCGGGCAACCAGCGACATAAACGTCAACCGGGACGATCTCGTCCACTCCGGGCACAATGGCGTAGTTGTTGAAGATACCGCCACAAGAGCAACAATCCCCCATAGCGAGAACCCACTTTGGATCCGGCATTTGATCATAGAGTCGCCGTAGGACCGGTGCCATCTTGCGTGATACTCGCCCGGCGACGATCATCAAATCGCTCTGTCGGGGGCTGGCGCGCATCAACTCCATCCCAAAACGACTCATGTCATAATCCGATGCCTGGGCTGCCATCATCTCAATAGCACAGCACGCGAGACCGAACAACATCGGCCACATCGCTCTTGTCCGACTCCAATTCACAACCTGTTCAAGTGTGGTCGTCACCACGCCGAAATTACCGAGTTTACTTTCTACTCCCATTCCAATGCTCCCTTCTTCCACGCGTATATAAAACCTACCAATAAAACCAAGACAAAGATCACCATCTCAATCAGGCCAAGGATTTTGATCTCACGCAATACCACCGCCCATGGGAGCAGGAAGATGATCTCGATGTCAAAGAGAATGAAGAGGACCGCCACCAAATAGAAGTGAACCGACATGCGCCGAGTGCCAGGACCGATCGGTCGCATGCCTGATTCGTAGGTGTCAGATTTTCGAGCTGTGGGACGACGAGGACCAAAGAGGTGGCCGAGCAACACAGCTATAAAAGCCACGGCAGTAGCCAGGACGATCAAAACGGCAATGGGGAGGTAGTCACTAGGCATTCCAACCTCATAAGGTGGTCCGTGGACCTACCGATTCTCTTCAAGTTTGATCGTGCAAAACTTTGTCCATTTTATCACTAGCGATAGCCTACCTCAAACATACGTGTCACGATAATTACTCCCCTCCTATTCCAAACGGTCATATGTCATAAACTTAATGCCATTGGGAGAGAACAAGACAGAAACGCATCTTCGGGTCTTTATCTTCCCGCGAGCTTGAAGCTCGCGGGAACCTAGAAAAATGTAGGGGCAACCTGTCGATCGCCCTTCGACATCAAACATTCCAATCCGCGCCGGTAATCCTGAAGATTCTCCGAATGACTTCTCGAAAGTGTCATTCCACACGCTGATAGGCGCGATAAATCCCCGCGGTGTAACAAATCTTAAATCATCGTCGGGATTCTTCGCTCGCTATGCCGAAGATCCCGCTCAAAGTTAAGTGGCCACCGACAGTCAGGTATGGTAGCCTAAACTGCCGGATAATTAAGAGAGAAATGCGTTGGATCCGGTATTGTATCCTATGCCACTGTAATTAGAGTAAATGTGGACATATTTCAATTACCCACTTGATTTAACATGCTCTATCACTATGGGAACGTAGGATTCCATAAATGAAAGTCATCCTGAGCCTGTCGAAGGATGACGCATAACTGTGGTACGCACCCTTCGACTGGCTCAGGGTGCTTATACCTCCAGAATACATCTAATATTCATTGACAGAGCTGTAGGAGAATCCAAAAAATCTCGAAAGAACAGGGTTAGCTCTGGGGATAAGCGGTCTTAGGAGAGATAATCACGCAGATGACGACTGCGCGTGGGGTGGCGCAACTTCCGCAGCGCCTTGGCTTCGATCTGACGGATACGCTCGCGGGTGACCTTGAAATGTCTGCCGACCTCTTCTAAAGTGTAGTCCTTCCCATCCCGCAGCCCAAATCGCATCTCAAGTACCTGCCGCTCTCGCTCCGTGAGTACGGATAGCGCGTTCTGGACTTGTTCTTTAAGCAATTCCCGCGCGGCTGCATCAACGGGTTCGGGCATGGTTTCATCTTCGATGAAATCACCCAGTTGACTCGACTCTTCAGCCCCAACCGGGGTTTCTAAGGACATCGGCTCCTGTGCAATACGGATAATTCGTCGAACTCGGGCAGCAGCTCTGCGCCACTTGCGCTCAAGAGCTGGATCTATGGGTTCACCCTCATCTCTGGACCGAATGGCCAAGACCTCCTCAGGCTCGAGTAATTCCATCTCCAAAGCCAACTCCTCGGAGGTCGGCTCCCGACCAAATTCTTGCACCAGACGACGTTGAATGCGCATCAAGCGGTTGATGGTCTCAAACATATGCACTGGGATGCGAATGGTCCGGGCTTGGTCAGCGATCGCGCGACTGATCGCCTGACGGATCCACCAGGTAGCATAGGTGCTAAACTTATACCCCTTTGCGGGATCAAACTTCTCCACTGCGCGTAGCAATCCTATGTTCCCTTCCTGAATTAAATCCAAGAAGGCGATCCCCCGTCCCATGTAACGCTTGGCCACACTGACCACTAAGCGAAGATTCGCTCGGATTAAGGCAGCTTGTGCCTCTTCGGCCCGAATCATGATCGTTCGCGCTTGTGCTCTTAGCTCTTCCGAATCTGGCAACCAACGTTTAAATGTGCGAATGTTGGGGAAACGCTTACCCTCCGCCAAACGCTCAGTGAGCCGAGTTTGGACTTCTGTAGGGAAGAGGTATAGCGCCAGGAAAACCTCCAGTGCGTTACGGGCGACGTGCTCCCAAGTCGGATCAGACCCCCACAGCTCATTATCGAGCCATGCACGTAAGTAAGAGACCGTTTCGTTTGTCCATGTTTGTCGAAGATAGCGAGCTTCTTCAATGATGAGCTGCAGGTCAGGCTCTGATTGCTTCAGACGTCGTGCGTCTTCGATCACCCGCTTCCACGCGGTCCTCAGGTCATCGAACAAGGCCTGTTGAACTGCAACGACGGTGTCCGCAATCCTGCGACGAGAAGCTCGGCCCGACGTGAGCAACTCCAAACGGTGCGCGGCTTCCATGCGAACCGACAGCCAGAGCTCTTGATCTGGGCTTAGCAACTCGACGCGACCGATCTCTTTTAGATAGAGTCGTACAGGGTCATCACTTAGTTCGAGCGTAAGAGAAAGCTCACTGGTTTCAGGGCCCTCCTCCACAAGCCCCTCAACTTGCGCAGTGAGTTCCTCAAAATCTGGTTCAACCTCTAGAGATTTGCCGTCGACGACATCAACTGCATCGTCTGGGTCAATAAGAACCGAATCATGAGTCTCAAGTTCATGTTCCTGAAATTCATCGTCTGACGCTGACTTGCGCTTACTCATCGATGCTCACCATCCCTGGATGATCAAACTCTTTGTTATAAACGGGTCGGCCCAGATAGGGCTCGATCCAATCGTTCCTTCTGAGATGCAATACGTTGTACTTCGCGGGTATGGTGCCAAAGGTCTTCATGCAGTTCTTCATCGGTGATCTCGATTTCCTGGACTGCTTGAAGTTGGAACCTGAGATGGTTTAGAGCTAATTCTAATCTGCGCTTCCGCAGGCGCAAGAAATTAGCCATTATTCCCTCGAGCACTCTCGGTAGTCTAAAATCCAACTCAGCCATCTCTACAAGGAACGAATCTGCCAACGCGGTGAGGGAAGGCTCTAACTGATTCCTCCAGTGCTGTATCGGTTCCTCTTCATCCTGAGCCAAGGCCTCACGAACCGCTTGAAAAAGAACTCTATGATCCGTTCCTGCAAAATCCTGAGGTGATACTCTCCCAAGATCAAGAGCCTGCAATTGCCGATCGATGCGATAGAGTAACTCAGGATCACTTAGCAACACACCTAGGCAAAAGCGTTCGATGGGTGCTTCAACCCGAGTGCTCACCAAGCCTTCTAAGGATACCTCCGCTGAAGGAGCTTTGCGAGTCCTACGCCTTGAAGGTTTTGGGCGTAAGGGCATCAACGCCCGTTCATCCAACCTCAATCTCCTGGCAAGGTTCTGCCGATATGCTTCCCGCTCGATTGGGTCTGCTACATCCTCGATCAAAGGGAGGACTTGCTGGACGATTTCCGCCTTGACCTTGGGATCTTCAAGATCTCGATCAGTGGTCAAGACCTCAAGGACATAATCCACCACAGTCTTAGCTTCACCGAGCATCGCCGGCCACGCAGATGGATCTTCAGAAACGACCTCATCGGGGTCAACCCCCTCAGGAAGTGTAATAACACGAATGTCGGCATCAATCCGTCCTTCATGACGTACCAAACCACGTGCGTCGAAGACCGGATCGGGTTGTCGATCTAGAGTCTCACGAGCGATGGTTAACCCGCGCAAGGTTGCTTGACTACCAGCAAGATCCGCGTCTAGAGCTAGAACGATACGTCGACTGTACCGTTTCAGTAAACGCAGTTGATTCTCAGATAGCGCCGTTCCCATAGGCGAGACCACATTCGCGAAACCCGCTTGGTTCAAGGCGATCACGTCCATATATCCTTCAACAATCACTGCTTGATCGGCCGTCCTGATCGCCTTGCGTGCTTTATCCAGCCCGTAAAGTATCCGACCCTTATCAAAAAGTGGGGTCTGTGGGGAATTAATGAACTTTGGTACGTCCTTGGGATCAACCACCCTCCCACCAAATCCGACCATCCGACCTCTTGCATCTCTGATGGGGATCATGATCCGGTGACGAAATCGATCGTAATAACCTCCCCCTTCACGTTCGGTAACCATCCCTGAGTCAACCAATTCCGCTTCGCTGTAACCTTTATCCAAGAGGTAGCTGAGTGTAGTGTCCCAAGCCTTTGGGGCATAGCCGATCTCGAAGGTCTCGAGGGCATCATCGCTCAATTGGCGAGTGTGAAGATACTCAAGCACGGCTGAACCTTCTGATGTTTGGAGAAGATTATGCCGATAGAAAGTCACCGCTTCTTCCATCAATTCTCGCAAACGACGGTGAGCTTCTTCTTCGGCACTATCTTCCGGGCCTCGTGGTTTGAGTTCTACGCCTACCCGCTTCGCCAAGTAGCGTAAGGTTTCCGAGAAATCCCAACCCTCCTTCTTCATCAAAAAACTAAATACATCTCCCCCCTCATTGCATGCGCCAAAACAGCGCCACGTGCCGCTATCAGGGAAAACGGCAAAGGCCGGCGTGCGAGTGTTCGGATGGAATGGACAGAATCCTGAGAAGTTCTTGCCAGATTTTCGTAATTTAACAGACTCGCCAATGACCTCGACGATATCAATTCGATCCTTGACTTCGTCTATCACGCTCATCAATCGAATTGCCCTTCTCCAACTTCCCTCATGACCGTCATTTACTGAAAGTAGAAAGTTGAATGGCCTAAGGACAGGTGCTAATCTTACTAGTGCTGAATCATTCTACGTCCGGATACCTCGCCATTTAACCGCTGTCTGAGCTAGCTAAATCCTCTACATGAGGGGCAGATTATAGCCTCCGGCTCATCTCCTAACAACTCTCCCGGCATCATCAGGAGGAGAATGAGATGAGATACGCATTGTGTATGTGCAAGAATCACGCCTAAGCACGCCATTATTCAAAGAAGTCAGCTGGTCTACAAATCTGCCACGATCCAATAACCATCACTCTGATATCTGCTCTGCCGTGTGCTAAATATATTTGTCGAAGTTATAACAAGCCCAAAATCTATAAAGTAGTAAACCAGGGATTCACCTCTAAATCCTCGCACATGAAAGGTGCTTATGCAGATCGTGATGAGCCATGTTTACCGACTATATTGAAGCGCTTTGATTTCGGGTTTGGATGATTATCTTCTACGTGATTAACACTCGTTGGTAGATTTAGAAACCCTCCAATTTCGACATATCAGCAACACCATCTGCCAGGGCGACGATTCGCTGGAGCAGTGCAAGCCGGTTTGTGCGCAGCTTATTATCCTCGGTCATCACGAGAACCTCGTCGAAAAAGGTGTCGATCGTGGGAATCATAGGCTCGAAAGCTCCAAGGAAATCATCAACTGAGCCAGGGGTAAGCGAACGATCTTCTGCCTGTTCAAGGGCGGCATACAAAGCACGTGTTTCCTGCTCCACGAATCCCTGGGGGTTAAGCTCATAGATTGTTTCAATGTCGCGTGTGATTCGAGCACAGCGGGCATAAGCTTGTAGAATCTGCAACCAATTCTTTCGCTTCCTCCACAGCTCGAATTCTCTCACTGCTTGCGCGGCACCCGCTGGATCATGACCCTGCTCTGCTAAAACAGCCTCGACAACATCATAGGGATAGCCTTCATTCAACATATACGTCTGCTGGCGGGTGATGATGAAATCCAAGCAAGCTTCTTGCTCCTTTTTTTGTGGTTCAATCGGTAAGCCCTCAAAAGCCTGCCTCAAGGCTACCCGCAGATCAAATCGAATGCCATGGTTTATGAGTATTTGCACCAATCCAATTGCAGTACGACGCATCGCATATGGGTCTCGAGCACCCGTTGGCTGCAAACCTGCGGCAAATAAGCCCATCAGAGTGTCCAAACGATCTGCCAACCCTACAATCCATCCTGGTCGAGATTGTGGTAATCGATCCCCTGCGAAGCGAGGTAGATGATGTTCGAAAATCGCTTCAGCGACTTCGGACGGTTCTCCCTGACGCCGCGCGTACTCACGCCCCATCTCTCCTTGTAGGGAAGTCATTTCAACCACCATCTGGGTTGCAAGATCGGCTTTGGACAGGTGTGCTGCGCGCAGGGCGATTTGTTCTTCCTCTGAGTTCAAGCTCATGTCCTGCGCCAGAATTGCGGTCAAACGTTCAATACGGTTGACCTTATCCAACATGGAACCTAGCTCAGTTTGAAAGACCATCGTCGCCAGCCGCGGCAGGTATGCGTTCAATGGCTGCTGAATATCCCTTTCAATGAAATAAGCCGCATCGGCAAAGCGAGCCTCAATGACATGCTCATTGCCTCTGGTGACTACCTCCAGATGCTCCCTTCCACCATTACGTACTGTGATAAAGTACGGCAGTAACATACCCTTCCGTTCGACGGGGAAGCAACGCTGATGTTTCTTCATCACCGAGATCAAAACCTGCCGTGGTAATTTGAGGTAGGCTTTATCGAAACTCCCACGAAATGCTGTCGGCTTTTCAACCAAGTTGGTCACCTCGGAGAGAAGTGTTGCATCATCAACCAATTCGCCATCGATCTCCTCGGCTAATTGTGTAATTTGACCTTCGATTGTTGCCTTGCGTACCTCAAAATCCAACAAAATCCCCTGTTCCTCGAGTGTTGAAAGATATTCACCCGGGCTGCCGATCTTAACCGATTCTGGTTCGACAAAGCGGAGCAGGTATGTCCGACGATCCGCATATAGACCAGCGTACTCAAAGGGTACAACATACTTCTCATGCAAAGATACAAGCCATCGAATCGGACGCGAGAAAGCAACTCCAGTTTGATTCCAACGCATAGGGTTCTCAAAACGAAGATCAGCGATCAAATTTAGTAATTTCTCCCTCAACACCTCATGAGCCGATGAACCTGGTTGACGAATTTCTGCAAACACATACCGTCCGCCATCTTGCTCACGGACTTCCAAATCCAGCACGGAAACCCCTTGACTCCGAGCGAAGCCTTCTGCGGCTGCGGTAGGACTTCCCCCCTCATCGAAAGCCCTATCAGCAGGAGGACCTTTCACGATGAGAATTTGTTCAGCCTGTGAGGGAGCCAAATCTTCAACATACACCACGATCCGTCTCGGGGTGCCCATGATCTGGATTTGACCGTGCTCAAGGTGGCTCTCGTTTAGCATCTCGGCTACTGACCGGCTGAGTTGTTCCAGTGCCCCGTTAAGCTCATCCACTGGAAGTTCTTCAGTCCCTATCTCGAGAAGAAACGGCGCGGGTCTGTCAGGCGGCAGCACATCATCATCTTTACGTTTCAGTTCGGGCTTAGGAACTTGCCACCGACCTCTCCATGGATAACCGAGCTCTTCACGATGGGCTAAGTACGCTTCAGCCACACGCTGCGCCAGGTCTCTCATACGACCAAAGAGAGTCGCCCTCTCAGTGACACCAACTGCTCCCCTGGCATCCAGAAGATTGAAAGTATGAGAACATTTGAGGACGTAATCATGCGCCGGTAACACTAAGTTCGCCTTTAGACAACTTTCAGCCTCGGCTTCGAACTCGTCATACATTGTTCTTAAACGTTCGACATCCGCAATTTCGAAATTGTACTGGCTATGTTCCTGCTCAGCTCTGAGGTAAATATCCCCATAGGAGAGGTGTTCATTCCATCGGATGTTGACAAAACTGTCCACATTCTGTAAAGCGAGCAGAATGCGCTCCAGACCATAGGTGATCTCAACGGATACCGGATTAAGCGCTTGACCCCCAGCTTGCTGAAAATAGGTGAACTGGGTGATCTCCTGTCCGTCCAACCAAACTTCCCAACCCAATCCCCAGGCACCGAGCGTGGGAGCTACCCAGTTGTCCTCAACGAAACGGAAATCGTGCTTCGCTGGATCGATCCCCAAAGCGACCAATGAGCGTAAGAAACGCTCTTGTGGATCACCAGGATCGGGTTTCAAGATCACCTGGAATTGGTAGTAGTGCTGCCATCGATTAGGATTTTCGCCATAGCGACCATCCGTGGGTCGGATCGAGGGCTCGACATAAGCCACCCACCAAGGTTCAGGACCGAGGACACGCAGAAAAGTAGCCGGATTAAAGGTGCCTGCCCCGACCTCTGTGTGATAAGGCTGCCAAAGAATACACCCTTGATCAGCCCAATACTGCTGCAAGTTAAGGATTAATGATTGCATGGTAGGAGGTTGCTTTTCGGACACGATCAATACCTCAAAATTACACCTTATTTGGTTCGACTCCTTCTTGTTTCATTCGAAGTACTCGCCGAATAAAATCCGGGGCATGTAATTTCCTCTCCAGCAAGTAACTTACGTAATCCTCTATCAGTCGATCTACTCCTTTGTAAATCTTGGGACGGATTTGCGTTGATGTCGCGACTTGAAACGGGCTGCGCACAAAGTGACGTAGAACCTTTAGCTCAGTAAGCGAGATAGGACGGGCGTCTCCATGCACGGGACCACAAACAGGGCAGAGTATCCCGCCATCCGCTGCGGAAAAGAATTGGTCCCGTGGACGAATCTCCTCTCCACAACCTACGCAACGAAACAATTCCGGACGATAACCCACTTGATCAAGTAAACGTAACTCATAGAAAAGCATGGTAGCCGATGGATCTTCCCCAGAGATAAGGCGCTCTAGCGTGTTTATTAATAAGCGATAGAGCGTCTGATTCTCCTCCCGTTCAACGGTAAAGCGGTCCAACAATTCAACCGCATAAGACGCCTGCCCAAAACGGATCAAATCCCCCTGAATCCCAGGATAGGTCTCAATCGCCTCAGCTTGGGTGATGATATCCAATTCGCGGCCGCGTGCCAAGAGCAGCTTCACTCGTGTGAAGGGTTCTAAGTGACCTGCTTTACGCGAACTTGGACGACGTGCTCCCTTGGCAACCAATCGCAGCTTGCCACGATCCAATGAGTAAACGGTAAGCAAGCGATCCGCTTCACCTAGATCCTGCCTTCGAAGCACGACCGCTTCGGTACGGTAAACCCTTTCACGGGAGAGCATGACGGGATTATACCAGCGCTGAAGTTGGGAAGAGATAAAACGGTAAAGGGTGTAAGTCCCTGATAGGACAAACGGCATTCTGAGCCATGTGATGTAGGGGCGCAATTAATTGCGCCCTTACGACGTTTGAGTATCGCTGCCATTCTGAGCGTCCATGCTTGTTAAAGCCGTAGGGGCCATTCATGAATTGCCTCTACTTTAACCAGGCTTCTTTTGGCCATCCTTCGACAAGCTCAGGACAGGGCTTTGAACAAGCAGGGTTAGTCTCAGGCACTATGTGAGAGGAATCGATGGACTGCACGGAATGTACAAAAGGGGAGATCTATCTTACAACTGCAGGACACTTCGCAACTCGTCCGTGGAAGGAACAAGCACATTCAAGACCTTTCATTCGTTATCCCCTTCTTCCTCCATCTCCTTCGGTTGGCCTTCGATTCGGTGGGCGCGTACTTTACGTATTCTGCGACCACTAACTTCTTCGACCACGAGGTACAAGCCACCTGCCTGCACAACCTCACCAGGTGAGGGCACTTTACCTAGTTGGCTATAGATAAATCCACCCAATGTTTCACTTGTTTCTTTTGGAAGCGCCGCTTCTGTGATTTGGTTTACATCATCGAGATCAATTCGCCCACTGAACAAGAACTCGCCTTCCCTTAACACTTGGAAAGGTAACTCCTCAGCGAAATCATACTCATCACGAATCTCTCCCACGATCTCTTCAACCAGGTCTTCAATCGTCACCAATCCAGCTGTGCCACCATACTCATCAACAACGATGGCCATATGAATGCGCATGGTCTGCATCTCTGCAAGCAGGTCATCGACCTTCTTTGCTTCAGGGACAAAGTAAGCCTTGCGTAATAAGCTGGCAACCGTTCGGTTCTGTTTACCTTCACACCATGCAGACAACAGATCCTTGACATAGAGCAATCCGACGATGTTATCGATGGAGCCCGCAAAGACTGGCGCGCGAGAGAAACCGGTCTGCAAAAGGATCTCTGTAGCCTGAATCAGAGAGTCAGTATCTTCGAAAGCAAGGATATCAATCCTGGGAACCATCACCTCACGTGCAAGCGTTTCTGCGAGTTGGAAGATCGAATAGATCATCGCTTTCTCTTCTTCTTCAATGACCCCCTCTTCCTCACCAGCGTCAACGAGAGTCATGATCTCTTCCTCAGTCACCATCGGATGTGCTTGCTCCCCTGTCACGCCGGTGATCAACCCTGCAATCCGCAACATAAACCACACGATGGGTGAAAGCAGACTCACAAGGACAACCACCAGCGGTGTCATCCTGATTGCCCAAGGCTCAGGACTTCTTAATGCAATCTGTTCAGCCAAGAATTCAAACAAGCCAAGTGATAAGCCTGTGCCCAATAGTAATCCAGCGATAAGAAGCAAGTAGCCACCGTCACTGGCTGAGAAAGGTGATGTATATGTAAAAATGGCTAAACCAATCACGATCAAGCGGCTGAGGCTTTGAGCCGCCCGTAGCGATAGAATCAGTCGCCTGGCCTCCGAAGCCACAAGTATGGTCCGGCTGACGCGTGGTGTTCCTTCTTCTTCTAATCCCTTCAACCTTGCCGGATGACTGTTCACAAATGCACATCGGGCCAGGGTGAACAACATATCAAGGAACAAAACGCCGATTAAGAAGATCGTTCCGGCTAACAAATTGATCACTTTACTTCACCTTTCGTATAACGCGAGCCGGGACTCCTACTGCGACACCTCTCTCAGGCACATCCCGATTAACTACAGCACCAGCACCGGTTCGTGCCTCACGACCAACTCGCACTGGTGCAACGAGCATCGTATCGCTGCCAATGAAAGCGCCTGCATCGATCTCTGTCCGATGTTTACGCTCACCATCGTAGTTACAGGTTACGGTGCCCGCTCCAATATTCACCCCCTCACCGATCGTAGCATCGCCGATATAAGCGAAGTGCCCCATTCTCACTCCGGCGCCAAGAGTGCTATTCTTCACTTCACCGAAGTTCCCCATGTGTGTACCCTGCCCTAAATACGCCCCCTTCCTTAAGTGCGCAAAGGGACCAACATCTACATCGGACTCCAATGTCGCTCCTTCCATGACTGAGGCCTCTACCTTACAGCGATCGCCGATCACAGATTCACGTACGATCGTGTTCGGTCCCAAGTGACATGCCGTTCCGATGACCGTACGTCCCCACAGATGAGTATTAGGTAACAAGACCGTATCCCTGCCAAGTTGAACGTCCGGTCCAATGTAGGTCGATGAAGGATCGAGGATGCTCACACCAGCGAGCATCCAATGCCGATTGATCCTACCTCTGAGCGCGAACTCTGCCTGCGCCAAGTGTTCACGCGTATTAATTCCGATCACCTCGTCCAGATCTTCGACGGTAGCGACAGCCACTTCTCCACCCTCATTGACCGCCATCGCAACCAAGTCCGTTAGGTAATACTCCCCTTTTGGTGAAAGTGGTAATTCGGAGAGATGATCCCAAAGCCAATCGGCCTGATAACAATAACCCCCTACATTCAACTCTTGTAATTCAAGTTGTTCAGGTGAAGCATGCGCCTCTTCGATAATCCCAACCACGCGACCATCTTCATCCCGCAATATTCGACCAAATCCACGCGAGACCCCAGAATGAGCTACAAGAAGGGTCAGAGGACCAGGATTACGCTCTTGGATTTCCATTAATCGCCGCATTGATTCGGCCCGTAAAAGCGGTAAATCTGCGTGCACGACCAATACTTGATCGCATCGGTCTCGGAGTTGGTCAGCGGATTGCATTAGCGCGTGCCCTGTTCCCAACCGTTCCTTCTGCTCAACGAACTTGATTCCTTCACCTGCAGCGAGTTGAACCTCATCCGCATCGGGTCCAATCACAACCCACGGATCCCGACCTGTTGCCTCTCTGCTGGCTGTGATTGTCCAAGCAATCATTGGGCGACCACCGAGCGGATGAAGCACCTTTGGGATATCGGATTTCATACGTGTTCCTAACCCAGCTGCCAGAATTACGGCCTCAGTCTTCATGGTTTACTCCTCGGCGTTTCCACAACACCTCAACGTGAATTCCTAACCTCCATCGTCACCAACATTCCTTCTATTATCAGGAAGTAATCAACCGAAGAACATTAAAATCTCTCATCCCCACTTAAGTAGTAGTGGAATTAATCTCTTGCTGTAAAACAATTCCGATAATGAGCTAGGAAACACAACGCGAAGACTGCCCTCTTGAGATGCCCAAGGGAGAGACATCAATATCTGCTGGAGAGTCACTAACGGAGGGTCTTCGTCTTGCACAGGGATTTATTTCACATAAAAGAGTCTAATTTAGAATAGCGATGACCAAAGTTGAAAAGGGATATTTACAGAGCGTGGGCGGAAGCCCAAACCTTATATTTCCTATTCCCTTTCTCCCGTGAAGCTTATTCAGTATATTCATAAAAGATTTCAGGCTGGGGCGCCAGGATTCGAACCTGGATCAACGGATCCAAAGTCCGGTGTGCTGCCGTTACACCACGCCCCAATGAATCGCACTCGGGGTGGGTACGCCGAATTGTATCACATGCTCTCAACTACCTGCCCAGACCTCAAATTCGTTGACATACATTCGATCCAAGGACCCCTATGCCCCTTCGATCTCCGAGGGCTTCTCTTCTGATTGGTCATCGAGCAGACCCTTGTCGCGGGCTTGTTCGTAAGAAAGGGTTTCCCCCTCGTCACTATCTAACTTTGGAGATGTTGATATCGCTTGTTCCCAATACTTTTCAGCGTCCTCGCGTTCAACTTCCTGGTCTGCAACGTCAAGTTTCTCCAATTCGAATTCCGCGTCGACCTCAGCCTCGTCCCCGCTTGGCATGAGATCAGATTCTTGCTCTTCGTTTTTCTGCTGCGAATCAGGTTCACTCATCTGCTCAACCCACTCCACTTCCGGCGGTTCGACTCTCATGGCCTCGTCAATATTTTCAAGCTCACCCAAGCTTGAGAGTACGTCCATTAAATCCTCAGCAGCTCGTCGTCCATAGTGAACCACCGCTCCCATCTGCCCGGATTCCTGTTTCCCACGGAAGACGATCAATAGAGCGTAATAAGCTCCAACGTTGGTCATATAGAGGGCGTGCGTGTCGCCGTCAAAGTACTGCAGATTTCCAGGGAGCAGGGCTCCTACTAAATTGCTGACTTTCAATCCTGCGCTGAACGCTGTCATGAGCGATGGCAGAGACTCATCCAAGTTTAACTCAGAAAGTTCCCCTGCTTGAACGATGACCTCGCGATGATCGTCGATCAATAATGCTGCCTCGGCTCCCAATTCAATGCGAACGGTCTTTAGACGATCCGAAATCTTCTCCCGCGCCTCCTCATGCACATGAACAGGTGAGCCTGGCAGCCCTCTGAGCTTGAGGGCGTATTCAACAGCTTCGAGAAAAATATTGGTTCCGATCGGTTTTTGGAGAAATGCCACCACACCAAATTTTTCGGCCTGTTCCCGTGCCTCTTCGGTCGGATGACCCGTGATCATGATGGCTCTGGCATAGGGATTGAGTTGATTGACTTTCTCTAGAAGTTCCAAACCGGAGATGCCTGGTAATCGTAAGTCGGTGACCAGCAAATCGACCGGACCACGGCCGAGTTCAAGTAAAGCCTCTTCTCCCGAAGGTACATCTACAACGACGTAATCCTTACCGGAAAGCTCAAGACTTGAACGAAGCATACGACTTACTTCACGCTGATCGTCCACCAGTAGGATGCGCGGTATGGTCATATTTCGGATTTTAGCATAGGCTTTGCGTTTGGCAATCTTTTCACCATTTTTTTTCTCGCTGATCATGGACCCATGAATTCAGCGAAATCGAGGGTAGAACTTGTTGTTGCGATAGAACACTATTTGAATTCGGAAAACGAGATCCTTCGCGGAGCCTGTCCCAAGCTAAGGCATGGGGCTCAGGAAGACATACCCAAGAGCAGATGTCCTTCTGAGACATTCGCCGTAGGGGCGCAAGGTCGAAGACGCAGGGTGATCTTGCCTACCCTTGCACCCCTACACCGTTCGAGAATAGTCTTCATTCAGAGTGCCCATTTGATAAGCTCAGAACAATGCCCGAGCCATGACGAGGGACTCAGCATGATATAAAAAGGTCTACTCCCATTAATGTCATTGCGAGGCCTGCAGGGGCGAAGCAATCTCCTCAACGGTAAGATTGCTTCGTCGCACTGGCATGCTCCTCGCAAGGACATGATCATAGGATAAGCAAAAAAAACGGGGAGCATCTCTGCTCCCCGATGGCAATCGATCCGCTCGTCCTATACCAAATAACACGCAACGTAGTGTCCAGCCCCCTTGTCTTCCAGCGGAGGATGATCGTTATCCTCGCAAATCTTCTGTGCGATCGGGCAACGCTCGTGAAACCTGCAACGCGGGATGGGATTAATCGGCTTGCTCACCCCGCCTTTGATCTCAACTGGAGCACGCGTCATGGTCGGATCAGGGATGGGCACCGCGGAGAGCAAAGCCTTGGTATAAGGGTGCAACGCATTATGCAGGACCTCTTCAGTCTCTGCAGATTCGACAATTTTTCCCAAATACATGACAGAGATCTTATCGCACATGTATCGAGCAACCGCCAGGTCGTGTGTGATATAGAGGTAAGTTACCTCAAGAAATTCGGCTAGGTCTTGCATCAAGTGCATCACACCGGTGCGAACCGAGACATCGAGCATTGAAGTGGGCTCATCCGCCACTACGAAATCCGGCTCCACCACCAGTGCGCGCGCGATGGCCACGCGTTGACGCTGGCCACCAGAGAGCTCGTGGGGATAGCGGAACATAAAGCTTGTCGCAGGGGCGAGATCCACGGTCTCCAACAACTTCGCCACCCTCTCCTCGCGCTCTACCACAGTTCCGATTCCTTGCACATCCAACGGTTCAGCTACCGTATCGTAAATGGATAATCTCGGGTTCATCGACTCGTAGGGGTCCTGGAAGATCATTTGAACCCGCCGGCGGAATCTCTTTAGATCTTTACCACGCAAGCTAGCGATATCGACGACACCCTCTTCAGTATGTAGTTCGATCATGCCTTCCGTGGGATCGACTAAGCGTGTCAGCAATTTCCCGGTTGTCGTTTTGCCACAGCCCGATTCACCCACCAGACCCACACTCTCCCCCCGCATGATGTTAAGGTTTAATTTGCTAACAGCATGGACGAAGACATCAGATTGCGAGAAGATACCCGAACCAACGGGATACAACTTTGAGAGTTCGCTAATTCCAACGAGGATATTGTCATCAGCCATTAGCTCTCACCTCCCGGATGCCAACATGCAGCGAAGTGCCCGCTATCGTGATCTTTGAATTCGGGCTCTTCTTCCTGGCAGATTTCGGTAGCGTACGGACAACGTGGATGGAAACGACAGCCCGGCGGTGGCGCAAGCAAGTCCGGAGGTTCACCAGGCAACATCACCAATTCCTTTTTCTCACCTGCAATACTGGGAAAAGAGGACATCAGCCCCATTGTGTAAGGATGGATGGGGCGGTGGAAAATCGCTTCCGTGGATGATAGTTCAGCCATCTTGCCCGCGTACATGACCCCTACGCGCTCACTTACCTCAGCGATGACTGCGATGTCGTGCGAAATATAGATCATCGCCATGTCGAGCTTCTCCTGAACCAGCTTGATTTGCTCCAAGAGTGAATCTTGGACAATCACGTCCAGGGCGGTCGTCGGTTCATCGGCGATGATCAAATCTGGATCACACGAGAGGGCCATAGCGATTACGGCACGTTGGCGCATCCCGCCACTATATTGGTGAGGATATTGATCCTTGAAAGACGGATCGAGGCCGACGAGCTCAAAGAGATCATCTATCCGGCTTTTCATCTCCGCCTCGGCTACGTGTGGTATATGCTGGTGCATGGCTTCGAGGATCTGATCCTCTACAGTGTAAACGGGATTGAGAGAATTCATCGCGGCCTGGAAGACCATAGAGATATTCTTCCAACGGAATTTCCGCATCTCAGTTTCAGTGATGGGTACTACATCAATTCCGTTGATTCTGATAGCCCCGCCTAGAATCTCAGCGTTCTCGGGTAGCAGCTTCAGCAACGAGATGGCAATCGAGGTCTTCCCACAACCTGACTCCCCCACCAACCCCAGCGACCCTCCACGGTCCAGCGAGAAGTTAACATTATCCACCGCATACACAGGACCTTTGCGGGTGGTGTAATGCATTGTCAGATCTTCAACCTCAAGAACGTTATCCGATTTTTCCACTATCCTTCTCCTGATTGCCAAATAATAGCAATTGAATGGTCTAGGAGGTCATTCTTCGATTGAGAAATTAGCGTCGACGTAATCTTGGATTCACAACCTCATCCAGCGCTCGGCCTACAAGGTAAAACGCGGCACAAAGTGTCGTAATGGCAATACTGGCAGGGAATAACAACCACCAGGTATCGAACCGAAGCAGGTATCCAAAAACTTGGGTGACGTTGATCATCAGGCCCCAACTCATCGTGATCGTTGTAAGACCAAAGAATGAGAGAATGGCCTCATAAGCGATCGCGGTGTTGACTGTAAACATCATGTATAGCAAGGAGATGGGCAACAAGTTGGGGACCAGGTGTTTAAAGATAATGTGGAAGTCGCTCCCACCAGCGATGCGAGCTGCTTCGATGAACGGCTTCACCTTGACCGAAAGAGCCTGCGATTTGACGACGATGGCCGTCCCGCCAAAGCCGAACAAGAGTCCTAGAACGATTGCCAGTTCAATCATGCCGATGTCCATCAGGGCTCCAAGTACGATCAAGATGGGCAATAATGGCATCATGTATACTAGATCCGCTAGACGCATAAGCAGCAAGTCTATTACCCCCCCATAGTACGCAGAGACCGCCCCAATCGTAGTAGCAACGATCGACGTCGCGAGCGCCGCCAACATCCCCAAAGCGAATTCATAACGTGTGCTGAACATGAGTTGACTGAGGACGTCACGGCCTAGAACATCGGTACCCAAAGGGTGACGCAGCGATGGTGATGATGGGTGGAAGGCAATCTCTATATCAAACCCGTTGACCGGATCATAGACTTTTCTATCCCAGACAGTGCTCATCAATACTGGATGGGCTGCGGCGAAAAGCCCGTAAAAGATAATTACAGCCAACCCGATAATCCCGATGGGGTTCTCGGCAAACATGGCCCAACTCGATCGCAGGGAGCTCAAGCCCATTTGCAGACGCGCACGCCACAAGGGGACTTCTGGGATCGTAATCGTCGCATCGGGAGGCGTCGTTGCAGTCATTATTCGCTCCATTCCATGACAAAAACCTACTTAGTTATAACGAATTCGTGGATCGAGAAACGCATAACCAATATCGGCGATTAAATGACTGACGAGGGTCAGAATACCGATGATGGTCAGTATTCCCATCACGACAGGGATATCCTCCACGACCGCGGCTTGCAGATAAGCCAACCCAATGCCTGGCCAGGAGAAAATGGTTTCGGTGATGATACCACCACTCAATGCAGCAGGTAGGCTGAAGATCAAACCGGTCCACACCGGCAAGAGGGCGGTTCGTGCGGCATGCTTGTCGCGTACAACCTTCTCGGGCAACCCTTTCGCCCGCGCCGTAAAGATGAAATCCTCACGCAATGTTTCCAGCATACTGGTGCGTGTTATGAGCATCGTGCCCGCATAAGCATACAGAGTCAGTGTCAGGACGGGGAGAACGAGGTGACTGGTGATGTCCCACGCTAAAGCACCAAACTCACTCGTCTGCCAATAATAGAGCAAACCAGCCAGTGGAACGATAAAGCTAACCAAACGAGCCCCGAAGCGGTACCTGGACTCGATGCGATTAGAAAGTACGGTGCCAATAAATATTACAATGAGCGCGATGAAAGTGCTGATGGTCATCCGGATGAAGATATAGTTGGCATTGACCGGGGCAGTCAGCCAATTGATCGGACTTAGAAACTTGCCGGCAGGAAACAAATCTATCGTAACCGCAAAGAGCCAGATCATCATCAATCCGAACCAGGGGAGGAAGACCGTGTATAAGATTACCCCGGTTATGGTTGATGCGTATTCGACCCACCCCCCACGCCGCCAGGCCAAGATCTTTCCGGTGACAAAGCCAACCCAAAACGAAACAAGATTTGCAGAGAGGAATAAGACCAATGTTCGCGGTAACCGCTCTTCGATGATGTCAATCACCTTCTTAGGATATTCCTGGAAGGAGACGCCCATATCACCTTGGTAGAAGTTACCGATGTATTTGAAAAATCTTTCAACCGGGGGGCGATCCAAGCCCAGTTCGGCACGTAGGCGCTGGCGCTCACTTGGTGGAATGTTGGGATCAAGGGTCAACAAATCAGCGATGTCGCCAGGTTGAGCGTCAATGAGGAAGTAGGTCGCCGCCTGGAAAAGGAAGAGGGTGATGACCATTTGTAAAAATCTCTGGCCAAGAAATCTCCACATATTACTCCCTCCTCAAATAATAGATGTTTAAAGAAATTAGTCCAATCTTCTGTAGTGCTAAAATAAATTTTATTAATGCTTTACAAACTCACCCAATGGGGATGTCACAACCGAAAGCTTCACTTGGATAAGGGAGCGGGCAGGAACCTGCCCGCTCCCTAAGTCGTAACACACGATGTCCTGAAGCGCTATTCAGATGCTACTTGAACAGCGGTTGTGCATCTGTCTGGAATCCAGACGCAAACTCGAGTCCACCGAGTGTTTCAGTGTACGGGAAGATGATGTTGTTGCGGGCCAGGTCCACCGTCTGCTTGTAGAAAAGTGGGATGTACGGCCGTTGATCAGCGAGGAAGACCTGCATCTCGAAGACCAACTCCCGAGCCCGTTCCAGATCACCCGTGCTCATGAACTCGTCAACCATAGCATCGTACTCTGGGCTGTTGAGGCCAGGCGTGTTGGAGTTGCCGGTGACAGCGGTGTCGTTGCGGCTGTGCCAGAAGGATTCGAAGTAATCCGGGAAAGCCACGTTGCCGAGGCTCCAACCCAGGATGTACATATCGAAGTCCGCATCGACGAACACCGGTCCGAGGATGGTGTTGAAGCCGGTCAACTCAGATTTCACTGGCATACCCAGCTCACGTGCCCACTCGGAGATCCACTGGTTGAAGGTGGCGCGGATGGGGTCGTACGCCGGGCCAGGACCGAGGATGGTAAGTTCTTGCATTGGCTCGCCGTTCGGCATGGTGATGCCTACGCCAGGTACCACATCCACCAGATCCTCATCCCAGTAAGGCTCTTCCGCCCAGGACCAACCACCTGCCTTCAGCACCTCGATGGCCATGTTTACGCGCTCTTCACGCGAGAGGCCGACATAGGGCGTGGGAACGTCTGGGTTGTACCAGAAGCCGTTGCCCGGAGGCATGGTGGAGTACATCGGGAAGACGACCCCTGCCAGGACGTTGTTGATCACGAATTCCTTGTCGATGATGATGTCAAAAGCCTGTCGGAATTCATACAACGATTGTGGATACTCGCGCAGGTTGAAGGCGATGTAGAACAGGCCGTAGTCGGCGTTGGTGTAGCTGAGGATGCCCTCACCTCTCTCTGCCTGCTCGCGCAAACCGCGCGCAAGACCCAAGGGGTTGATCACGTAGTCAACCTCGCCATCGGCCAGAGCCAAGAAGGCCGCATCCTGGGAGCCGTAGATCGAGAAGATGATGTTAGGGGCGTATGGACCCGATGTGAAGTTCAGGATCTCGTTGCCGGTGGCATCACCATAGGCCTGGAAGGAAGTGCCATCAGGCATGGTGATCATCCACGTACCATCATCATACTCGACGATCCTGGAGCCCTTGAAGAAGTAGTTGTCGTTCGCCACGCGCTGTGCGAAAGCACCGAGCTCCCACTTCTCCGTGATGTAACCGCCGGCCGAAGGCGCACCAGCCGCATCGGCTTCATACAGGTTCTTGCGGGCGTTCTCGTAGGCTTCGGCATAAGCGTCGCACGCAGCCTGGTCCGCCTCACTGAGCTCCTCAGCGGTGCAGTCTGCTTCCGGCTCGGTCACGCCCTCGATGAAGGCATAGGACGATGCCATCGTATCAGCCCAGAAGTGCTGAGGCAGAATTATCGCCTGCGCCACACCCGCGTTCCATGTACCAAGACCGGGTGCCTCTGTGAAGGTGAACTTCACCGTGTAGTCATCGACAGCCTCGGTCGCTGAATGGACGCTGGGCCAGCACTGATTGGGCCAGTTGGAGGTCAACTTCAAATCTGCGCAGGCGTTCTGGGTAAAGACCACGTCATGCGCGGTGATCGGCGTACCGTCGCTCCAGACCGCGTTATCAGCCATCTCAACCGTGATTTCCCAGACATCGCCCACCTGCTCTACTGTAGCGAAATCCTTAGCCAGGGAGGGCACGAAGTCGAAGCGCTGATCTGAAAGTGTGAAAAGGGCCGGTGCCGAACCGCTTAATACGTATTGGGTCCAGACCGAGCTGCCCGGGCCGAGGTAGTTCCAGTAGTTTAAGGATACCGGGTCCTCGAAGAGTCCGATCCGGTAGACGTCACAACACTCGCCTCCAGCTACAACTTCTTCTTCTGGTTCAGCGGGTACGATGACGGTCTCCTTGACGACCACTTCTTCGCCTGGGACGATCACGGTCTCGACCACTGGTTCTGCTGCGCACGCAGCCAGGATCATGCTGACTGTTACCAGCAATCCAGCTAGTGCGAACCACTTTGAGCGGGAATACATAACTTTCTCCTCCTACTTATTTTTCTAAATCAACCTCGAAAATGCTGAGCGATTCTTGGATTCTGATCGCTCATGAAAGTACGTTTTCTCCGATGGCCTCACCTCCTTCCTGATTTTAGATCAAGCTTCTAAGCTTGGTGTTAAAGAAAAATCGCCCTTTCCGCTAGGCAGAAAGAGGTCTGGTTGTCAAACTGGGATGACTATGTTGGGAAACCCACCACAATGCAAATGCTCCTGCGGATTGGAGAGTTGTCCGATTATAGCCCTCATACATGGGGGAGTCAACCTCCTCATTGTTTTGGCTAACGAAGACCCATAAATATCAGAATGGCTCTCTTCGACCGACCCAAAATTAGGTTAAAACTTCAGAACCTTCCCGAAAAATCCCGTTGTTTTATTTTTCCAACAGGATAAAAACCTAAGTTTATGAGTACCTTCAGTTCAACTCACATCAATCCATTTGATCAAAGAAACTTTCCCGGTGAACTCGGATAGACTTGTGATGCCCAGGAAGACTCAGGTCAAGGACACGCCGCTCACAAATACCATGGCCATCTTGCCAGGCAACGGATCTAGCTCAGGCTGGCCGGAAAAGAGGTAGGACAGCGCTCGAAGGCTGCGCCGAAGAACAAGGAAAACCAGGCCAAAGAGACCCCCGCTCCGCGTATTCAATGGAAATGTAGAAGCCGCTTCAAGTAATTCTGTTTTCCCGGAGGGGGGGAGGGGATGTTGCATCACGAAGTCTTTCATGCAACCACCGAGGTAGATGTCAAAAGGATCCCGACCAACTTCATCATGCCTACTCATATTGCACCTCGTACCTCTGGCAACATCTCCCGCTGCAAACCCAATTGTTTCTTGAGTGTACGCCGACCGTAATGCAATCGTGATTTAACCGTACCAACCGGGATGTCCAGGATCTCAGAAATCTCCTGCAAGGAAAGGTCACTAACATAATACAGAACGATGACCACGCGTTGTGTCATGGGGAGAGACGCGACCGCACGCTGCACCCAACGGTATTCCTCATCCTGTTCGGCAAGATGGTCAGGAGTGGTCTTCCGCTCCCTTGAAAGCCATTCCGCCATCTCTTTCAAGCAACGTGTTAAGCGGTTTCGACGTTTCATCCATGAGTAGGTGAGATTGGCGGTTACGCGATACAGCCACGGCGCTAGGGGCCGTTCCGAATCAATTCGGTGAGCAAAACGGTGTAGCCGAAGAAAAACGTCCTGCAACAAATCGGCGGCTACTTCCGGATCACCGGTGATCGCAAGCGCGGTCCGATAGACCATCTGACGATGGCGATCATAAAGCGAACCAAGTGCCTCCAGATCTCCATCCTGGAGTCTTGTGATTAATTGATTGTCTTGGAGTTGGCGCACCGCGGCCTTCTCCTCCTATCCTTAATATACCAGTGAAAAGGTTAAATGGTTCAATTAAATTCGCAGCTCATTCCCCACAGTTTTTAGCTAAATCATAGCCCTCCAGCCCCCATAAAACGCTGAACGTCAATGGGTCGGCTTGAACTCCGCACATCTCGTTCACATGAGCCACGACGCGTGGCTTGAGATAGAGTGGGAGGGCAGGACTCTCAGCATTGAAGATCTCCTGAGTCTTGCGTACGGCTTGTTGATACGCTTCGCTCCCAGGAAGCCCAAGTAAAATCATATCACAAGCGAGGTTGTAATCGGGGTCATTAAATCCGCTCGCGTTGCTGCCAAATGGGTTTTCGTTGGATGGGATTTCACGTCCAGAAAACATCTCACACAGTGGACTGATCCAATCTGGCCAGGACCAGCCCACTACATCGAATCCCCTGCCGAAGATTGGACCTTCAGGCCAAACGGCCGTGATAAGATAAGGATCCTCGAACGCCACTTCCATTTCTACACCACAGGATGCCCAATCCTCTTGTATTTGCTCTATCACCGCTTGGCGAAAATACCCTGCTGTTGTGAGATAGGTGAAGGATAAGGGTGTCCCACCACGGATACCTGCTACCCCCATGGCTACTCGTGGCGTGTCGGGTGAATCATCATCGTCGATCCAGCCAATTTCCTCCAGAGACGTTGTTGCGATTTGGACATCATAGATGATCGGTTCCAAAGAATCTGCAAGGTCAGGATGTGAAGGGGAGAGATATGTGCCAGGCACCACACTCATACCAAAGAGGATCTCATCGATAATCCTTTGACGATCTATGCAACTTGCTAGCGCTCGCCGTGTACGGGCATCAGCAAATAGGGGTTGATTGTCTTCTCCTCCAATCGGCGCGAGGTTGAAATCAAAGCGTTCCAATTCCGCGCTTGGCGACCACGCCAGTTTTAACCTCCCTGCCTCCTGCAGGTTAAGCAGAGCTGGAAGCGCTTCATCCGGCAGGAGAGACTCATCCAGTAGATCACACTCACCGGTCAGCAATTGCTGGACAGCGGAGTTCACATCGTCTCCGATGAACCGATAGATAAGAAAATCAAACTTCGGTAAGCCTTCCGAGAAACGAAAATAATTAGGGTTCGCCTGCATGAGAATCTGTTCCCCAGCTCGCCATTCGCTTATCACATACGGTCCCCAACCTATCGGTCGCAGGTTGGCTTCCTCCGCATCAACCAAACCTGCTGTTGAGTAGTCCCTAAGAGCGTGTCTAGGCAATGGGGACCAGAAATTCATCCTATATTCCTTGTCGAAGAAGCCCGGTATACCAATCCAACGTACAGTTAATTCATCAAGCGCAAGATATTCATAGGTACGATCCACCAGATATTTTGTCGTCGTAGCAAATTGTCGATCGAGTTCGAATGAAAAAATCGAGTCTTCCGCCTTCAGCGGCTCGCCGTCCGACCACATCAAACCGGGCAGGATATGAAAATCGACCACCATCCGATCCGCCGTGACATCGCCTCCCTGATACTCCTCCATACAGCTCAGATCCTGGCACCCACTGGGGAGGAAAGGCTTACCGGCTGTTATAACTTCTGGCAAAAGTGTCTCTGGATTTAGATACACATCACCTTCACGCAGGGTGATTTCTTCCAAGATGACGTCCTCACCGGTTTGTAAGTCGGGAACCCTCTCCAAGATGACGGGTTGGATTCGATAATCAACGATATCAAAAGGACCGTCATAAAGCGCTTGTAGGATAGCGTTGGTCTCCTGGTAGGCATCTCCGTGCAGGTATGCATCACTGTAGAGAAACAGCGAATCGGGTTCCTGATTAAGACACACAATCAGCGTTTTTGGTGGTGGAGGCTCAGGCGTCGGTGCGATCTCTGTAGATGTCGGTTTTGTAGTGGGGACAAATGTTAAAGGTACGTCGACTTCGGTTGACGCACTGCAACCGACTAACATTAAACTAACCAAAATGAAGACGAGGGGAAAAGATCGATGGCAACCCATAGTGTTACGCATAGAGCATCCCTCCCTCCCGGCTTGATTTATCATCGTGCCAATCCTGACTTTACGCTTTACCGGTCCCCAAAAAAGTCAACCGCGAGAAGAGGAGGGGAATATGTGTGGATGCGGGCTGCGCCTACACATAGACCCTTCCCTACTCCTTGAGGGTGTTTCTTTTATTACCCTTTTTCATCCGATCCAATAGATTTCTGTCTGCTTCATCAAGTTTGGCAGTTTCAAACAAATCCGGCCGTCGAAGCAATGTCCTTCGTAAGGACTGCTCACGCCGCCAAGCCGCGATGCGGGCATGATCCCCTGAAAGCAAGACCTCCGGTACACCCCATCCACGGAAAGAAGCCGGACGAGTGTAGTGGGGATGTTCGAGAAGTCCACTGGAATAGGAGTCTTTTTCTGTAGCCTCTACATCACCGAGCACACCGGATTGCAGCCGTGCGATGGTGTCAATGATGACCAAGGCAGGTAATTCTCCACCAGTCAGCACATAGTCTCCTACCGAAATCTCATCGGTCGCTAGATACTGTCGAACTCGTTCATCGACTCCCTCATAACGTCCACAGATCAGGACTAGTCGTTCATACCCGGCGAGTTCGTGAGCCACCTCTTGACGGAAGACTCTGCCTTGCGGAGTAAGGAGAAGAACGGGTGTTGTTTCTAGCGCTTCACCAACTACCGACTCGACGGCGGCGAAAATCGGTTCCGGCTTCATCACCATCCCACCACCACCTCCATATGGTTCGTCATCCGTCGTGTGGTGGCGATCTAATGTGTGGTCACGAATGTTGTGCAAATGTACCTCGATTAAACCTGCCTCCTGCGCTTTTCCGAGGACACTCGATCTTAAGTATGTATGCATCACTTCGGGTAACAGGGTAAAGACATCAAATCGCATCGCAGTGCTCTATCCTTCGTCAAATCATAAACTCGTTTTTGCTTGAAAAGCTACCTTCTTACGTACATGATCAGAGAAGATTCTACCAGCCTGTTTAGCTGGATGAGGAAGAACTGCGTGAGCTGAAACCCCTGAATAATTATAATTAACTTCCTGCTCTGAACCAAATTCCCGATATCCCTTTGAGGGATGCTGTAGGGGGCTGTCTTAAAAGCCATGCCCATGGACGGCGGTAACATCCTATACCACAGATTGTCATTGCGAGGAGCACGTCAGTGCGACAAAGCAATCTTATCGTTGAGGAGATTGCTTCGCCTTTGGCTCGCAATCAATGCTGTAGGGGCGGGGTTACCCCGCCCCTACTCAAGCTTGCTTGCATTCAAAAGGAACCTCTGCCCTCCCTGCTCCTCGCGGGCGGTTATTTCAATGCACTCATGTGTCGGTGCGCAAATATTGGATCGCTTTACGTGTCGCTTCAAAGGCCAGGGGCGGCAACTCATCCGGCTTGAAAAAACCAACTGCATCAGCATCATCCTTCGGGGACAGACTCCCGCTAAGCACTTCGCCTCTGTAGAGGATCACAATACTCGCCCCTCGAGGATGCTCAAGCCCGAATAAAACATCGAGCAGACCTGTGATACGGACGTGCAAGCCAGTCTCTTCCAGACATTCGCGCACTGCAGCTTGTTGAGGATTTTCGTCCGCCTCAACAAACCCGGCCGGTAATGTCCATTTACCTTGTTGGGGAACATTAATCCGACGCACCAGCAGTACTTGTCCATCTTGCTCTACAAGGACAGCGGCTGCAACTTTGGGATCGCTGAAATGCACCCGACCACAGCTTGGGCAAACAGGACGCAAGCGTCCAAAAGACTCCCGTCGCTCGAGACGAGTGCCACAAACCTGGCAGAAGTTAATCGGCTCAGGATTGATCATTGATGTGC
>DUEZ01000007.1 GCA_011174825.1 Anaerolineae bacterium
AGGCCCCACAGGATCGCGGCGAGATCAAAGACCAAGAGCATACCTAAAGGCGAGAGGATACTGATCGGGAGAATCGGGGACCATCCACGGTAATAGTTAAAAATCAGGCGGATGAAAAGACTCGACCTCAAGATATCGACGAGGAGTACAGTCAAGAGGCTGAGCCCAATCCCCACGAGCCAACTCATCAACCACCGTGGGATAGGCAGTCGCCGCCGCCTGGATCGAACAGCTCTGATTAGTGGAAAGATCAGCAGGAAAAGCCCCGCTAGGACTAATGCGAGGGCAGCCACGAAGAATTGCCACCCCATTCCAGGTATTTGTAGAGCGACGAAAGAAAGATTCATATGATACATTTCACCACCTCACTAGCTTGTTGGCACTTGTTCTAGAGTCATGTTTAGCACTTGTCTTGATGATCCGCTCATAGTGCAGTATGGTGCGGGATTGTTGCTGGTACATCTCCGCCAATTGGCGGAGCCATCGATGTAGAAACTCCTTCTCTCTTCGCTTTCCCCCAGCCTAACTGCAAGATTCCTCGCTATAGAAAATCTGTCCTCTGGGTTAAGTTAATCACTTACATCACTCAATTAGAAGGCGCCCGCGAATTGCCTGAGAAAGTCGACCGCTTTCTCTTGGATCAGACTGGGTTCAAGACCCGCCATTTTGCAGGTGAGCAAGATATTGACCGTATGTTCAACCGCTAAAGTCGCGTCTGCGGCCTTTCGTAAATCCTTCCCTGTAGTGATCAATCCGTGGTTACGAAGGAAGGCGCCATTTGCTTTATCGAATTTATCCAACACTGCCTTAGCAAGTTCCTTCGTACCCCCGAGATACCACTCGATCACAGGGTAGTCCATAAGAAAGATAGCTTCTGTACTAAATGGCAGCATATCCATGTCACACATGCCAAAGATTGTCGCCATAGGCGCATGTGTGTGGACTACCGCGTTGATCTTAGGACGCAAGCGGAATATACCACCATGGTACACGGATTCCACGGAGGGTTTGAAATCTCCATCCATCTTCTTGCCATCGAAGTCAATGAGGCACATCTGCTCGGGTTCGAGAGCACCTTTATAGATCTGACTCGGCGTAATCCAAGCGGCATCCTCATGTTCAACACTTCGGACGCTAATATTGCCACCTGTGGCAGTAATAACTTTCGCGTAATATAGCTCTGTTGTGATTTCACATAGCTGCTGTTTCAATTCATGATCTTTCACTTTGATACCTCCTTCGCATACTCCAAGTTTATGGCAATTTAATATTCACATCCAACTGGTTTCCTTAACGCTAGCAAAGCTTGTAGTTATAAGCTCTTGGGACTCATACCAGTAATCAACAGGTGTCGTGATATCCATCCAAGCATAGGATCCTACGACCGCTAGATTGAGCTTTCAAGCATAGCGCGTTGCATATCACATTGGGATCGCGCAAGACCTGGTTTCTCGGGACGATAAAACGGAAATGTTGCGAACCAGAATACCCCATGAACTGGTGCCAAATTGTGATCATTCTCAGCAGATCACGAGAGACCAAGTCCTCTTCAACAACCTCGTTTCTTCCTTCCCCACAACATGCATGTCATTATTGATCATGTGAACACAAATTCAGCTGCTTTAGTCTCGTATTCGGCCACTGGGATTGTCCTACGGCATGGCTTGCCAGTACCGTCCACATTGTGTTGTAGCACATGCATCTATCCTATCGTTCGTCCATAAGCAAGTGCGAAGATGTCCTGGAATCCAAAAGGACAAACCATACCATCTTGGAGCTGAAGTATAAGTTGCACCTAATGCATGTGTTGACCCTCTACCACGAGAACAAGCCCATCCAGTTCATTTTGATATCAGGAGGACATAAGAATGCCTCGCGGCTAATCCACCTCTTGCCGGGGTGGTCCTACTACACACAACGAAACGCAGCAATCCTTCCGAGTGTGTTGTCCGACGCCTTAAGCTTTGGCATCGATGTAGATCTGATTCATGTCGTCCTGCAGCGCTTGCAAACCCATGGCAGCACTCATGTCTCCTGAGAAAGAAAGAGCGCCCGACATGGCGGCCGAGGCACCATCGATTTCTCCGGTCATCATGCCGTCAAAAGTTTCACTATCGGTCTCCAAAAAAACCATTGATGGTGGAGAAGCTTCTCCGATTCCTCCGCTGACAACCCCATCCATGAATTCTGTATGGAAGTGCAAATCAAGATCGACGATCTCATATCCGATGCTGACATTGATTCCCTTGCACCTGTTGGCAAGAGCCTCACTCTTCTCGATTCCGGCCAAGAATCGCTCGACAACTGCTTGCATCTGCTCCTTGGTTTCGTAGCCTGCCATGTGTTTTTGCTCCTTTCATGAGATTGAACCAAATGGTATAGCTCCAGGTATTAGAGACTGCTACTATCCTCTCGTCACCGACATCCTCAGATAGATATCAACTCACTCAATCCCAGTTCGGCCAATTTCGCCTTTGTTGGAACACCTTCAGAGTCCCAACCCATCATCCCATAATATAGATCAATCGCACCTCGCAGGGATTCTGGGCTCACAACTTTCCCCATTTTGGGACCGATCTCGATCGTTTGAAACATACGGTCTGGCAACCAGTCATCAGCTTTATCGATCCCATGGGTAACATTGAACAATCGCGCCAGGGTTATACCTCGCTCACCCACTTTCATCATCTCCCATTCGCTCATATCCCAGCCTGTTACTGCCCGCACAATCTCTGTCAGTTTGGTGATGGTGAGCGGGGTTGTCGGGGTCGCCACGAACTGGCACAAGAGGAGGGAATTATACAAGCTCCGTTCGAGGTGAAGATATGTGTACAATCTCACTTTCTCCGGACCGAGACTGTCCTGCGCAACGGGCTCCAAGATACCGAGCGGTGCAGCATTATCGAGGAAAACGCCCTTCTTGGCGTACATGTCGTCGAAAGGAGATGTATTATGATCTGCACCAGTGGGACACACTGAAAACGCCAAAGCTTGGCTGATCTTTCCTCTCGGATCATGCATTGGAAATTCTTGACCTTTGACATGAAATACGAATTGATCCGCATCGGGTCCGATCTCTTGTGCTGCCCGCTTTACTCCCTCCGCAAGGAGATCGCCCAGGCCTCGGCGGTAGGCTATATCCTCGATCAAGGTCAACATGGCTGTGGCGTTCCCGAATGTGAGTTCGAGACCACCCGTATCTTCCTTTGTGAGCAGACTTGCCTCAAAGCAATCCATCGCGAATGCAATGCTAGCGCCGAGGGAGATCGAGTCTAGACCATAGCTGTTGGTGAGGGCATTTGCGCGCACGATGGCTGCCAAGTCCGAAACTCCACAGAGCGAACCCAGGGCTGCTAAGGTCTCATACTCAGGCCCACCGAGTTCGGGGATTACTCTTTTATCCGCCTCATCCTTAGCCAAAGGCTTACAACGAAGCACACATCCATAGCAGGTGCCATGTCCTTCAAGGTATGTTTTCTCAAGAGCTTCACTACTAATTTCGGAGGCATGGGTAAAGGTCATCTGTTGGAAATTGTGTGTGGGAAGTCCTCCCATCACATTTTGATATTCAAGACCAGAAGCCGTCCCATGCTCCCGGAAATATTTCCCATAGAAAGACTCCAGAAGATATTTGTTGTGCCAACTCCGAAGCTCCCCGAATAATTCGGGGTTAGCAATCCTCGGAGTTGCAGAACCGCTCACGGCGATCGCCTTGAGCTTCTTCGAACCCATGACCGCGCCCATCCCGGTTCGACCATTCACATGATGCAATTCATTTACGATATGGGCATAGCGCACAAGATTCTCGCCAGCCGGGCCAATCTGAGCAATACGAACCTTCCCGAGTTCAGCTCGCATCTCAGCGTAGCATTCTTCGTTCGTCATGCCCCAAAGTTTCTGGGCGTCCCTGATTTCTACCTCCCCATCGTGAATCCATAGGTAAACCGGTGTGTCGGCTTGATTTTCGATGATGATGGCGTTGAACCCGGCAGCAACCAGTTCCGGCCCCCACCATCCACCAGCTTCAGCTTCCCCATAACCCCCGGTAAGCGGAGATTTTGCTAATGTACTAAAACGGGAAGCCCCGGATAACTTGCTTTGGGTGAGTATCCCAGTAGCAAAGATCAGCTTATTTTCAGGGCCCAACGGATCTGCATCATGCGGCACTTCTTGAAACAAATGGTAGGCTCCAAAGGCTCGACCTCCTGCGAATTTGCGTACCCAATCACTTGACCTTTCTTCGATCGAGTAATCACGCGCTTGGAGATCTACCCGCAGCGTTTTCCAAGTCCAATCCTTGTCCATGAGCTTAATTCTTTCTGAATTTAAAACTTTCAAGAACTTCCGGATTTACAACATAGAGAGGTTTATCACCGTTAATCAATCGTAGGATGTCCGGCACGACGATTTGAGTTTGATGGGTTGTAATCTCATGTGTAGCCCCACCGATATGAGGCAGTAAAACAACATTGTCGAGGCGCATAAACGGATGATCAACAGGAAGAGGTTCTTTATCGAAGACATCAAATCCAGCCCCGGCGATCTTCTTCTCACGCAAAGCTTCATATAAAGCTGATTCATCGGTCAACGCGGATCGCGCAGTGTTGATGAAATAGGCTGTCGGTTTCATCAGGCTTATCTCACGGGCACCGATCATGCCCCGGGTCTCGTCTGTGACCATTGCATGAAGGGTCACGTAATCCGATTCCCGCATGAGGGTGTCCAAATCGACTTTCTTTACTCCGTATTCGGCCATTGCATCCTCGGAGATGTATGGGTCATGGGCGATCAGCTTGCTGCCGAATGGTTGAAGTCGCGCTGCCACTTTGCGTCCAATAGCACCCAATCCCACGATCCCCACCGTTTTCTCCCACATCTCAGAACCTCGGAGGTCAAAATAGACGCGGGCCAAAGCAGACATATCTGAACCTCGATCAGGATCGCGCAGTAAAGCAGCGGTCTGCATGATGTTGCGTGCGAGGATCAACATCAGAGCCAGGGTCAGATCAGCTACGGCATCGGCATTGCGACCGGGCGCATGAATGACTGGGATGCCCTTCCTCGTCGCCGAGGGAATGTCAATATTGACCGGATTTCCGCGGCAGGAGGCAATGATCTGTAGGGTCTCCAACGCTTCAATTTGAGCTTCCTTGAGGTTGTCGGCTTCGGTGATGAACACATCAACCCCTTCTAGGGCGCGCACCAAGCGGCTTCCGCCCAACATCTGACGTGTTTCAAACAACGGCTGGTAGCGCACCTCACCATACTTCCTCAAATCGGCAAGCCCTTCTTCGTCTAATGATGCGGTTACCAAGGCAATCACAACGATTCTCCTTCTCTGTGCGGCTAAAAGCTGGAAGACAAACTCTCCAATTCAGAGCGGGTCTTGCACCAGCGTTTATAGAATGTTTTATATTGTCGACTCAAACGCTCATCAGGTTGGATTTCCTTCCTCAGCTTGGCTAGCGCTTCCACCCCTTCGGCAAAATCAGCGTATGTACCCGAGCCAACACCTGCACAAATTGCTGCTCCTAATCCAGATCCCTCCGCGAGGCGAGGGACGATTATCGGAGTGCCCATCACATTTGCGAGGATATCTAGATAGACATCGGCGTTCGCCAATCCTCCGCAGACTCGAAGCTTTTCAATTTTCCGTCCCGATAGTTTTTCGACTTGCTCCGCATTCCCCTTCACAGCGTATGCCAAGCTCTCCAAAATGGCGCGCGTGAGAAGTCTCTTGTTCGAGCCCGTAGTGTCGGAGAGCGGTGTCGTGCCAAAATAGACAACGTTCTTCGGCATCCCCATAGATTTTGCATCCATAAACATGACACCGATAAACGACAGGACGCCTCCGGCACCAGGGGGAGCCAGGGCTGCTTCCGCATTCATGAGGTTGTACACATCCTCGCCAGATGCTTCGGCTTTCGCGCACTCAACTTCACAATACGAATCCCGGTACCATTGGTATACTCCACCCGAATAACCTGCATTACTTTCGAGTACAAATAAACCTGGAATGACATGAGCCCCAGCCCAAAGGCGAAAATCAGGATCGATGATCGGCTCATTCGTGACCATCTGCACCGGTGTCGTCGTCCCCGAGATGGCCGCAATGTCGTCTTCCCAGATGGCCCCACAACCGAGCAGTCCACATTGCGTGTCAGCGCCTCCCATCACGACGGGCGTTCCTGCCACAAGACCGGTCTCGGAAGCAACCGTCTCACTGACAACGCCGACCTGAGTTCCAGAGCTAAGAATCTTAGGGAAGATTTCCCGCGGTAGACCAAGATTGTCGATCAGGTCATACATCCAATCACCGGTTTTAAGATCGTAGAGGCACGTTTCACTAGCGTTGCTTGGCTCAGAGGCATACTCTCCGCAAAGTCGAAATAATACCCAATCATTGATCATGAGCACATGCGCGATACTCTCATAGATGTCAGGGGCGTTGTTCTTATGCCAGAGCAGACGCGCTGGCGCAAATATGGGGGTCGGGAAATGACCCGTTCGTTGGTAGATCTCTTCACCATGCTCGGAGGCGAGCTGCATGCCTTCCAATACTGCTCGGTAATCACGGTTGGGACCAGCGTAAACCTCTTTCCCATCCGCATCGCAGAAAACACATCCCTCGCGTTGACTCGTCGAACTCACACCTACGACCTGCTCCCCTTTGATGCCCCCTTTGGCGAGTACCTCTTGGATCGCACCTGTTAGGATTTCCCAAAAGGCGTCTGGATTGAAGTCACTTCCCATAGGACCTGTGCCAGAGGGTTGTGTATAGAACCATTCACGATAAGCAGAGAAAGATTGTTCGCCATCCGTGCTTATGAGGAAGCAGCGTCCTGCTCCGCCTCCTGCGTCTAAAGCCAATAAATATTGGTTACTCATAGAACCCTCCTCGCTTGGAAGGTTGGTCAAAGGTGCCGTTCGGTTCAGTTCTGAACACTAAGCACTTTGTTGCGACATTATCGCTGATCATTGACGTTCTAATAAAATTTCGCTGAGAATTCCGAGCGCAGATTCAACTCTCACACACGCCCTTGAGGGTCTCACCAACATCGCTTCTACTCTTTCAACCCCGTCAGTCTAACACCCTGAATGAATGTGCGTTGTGCAAAGAAAAAGGCGACGATGACTGGCAAAGTAAAGACGATCGATGCCGACATCAGTTGATTCCAGGCCACATTATGCTGTCCTTGGTAATCTTGAAGTCCAATTGCCAAGGTAAATAATTTCGGATCGGTCAGGTACAACATCGGGCCAATGAAATCGTTCCATACCCATAGAAACGTGAATACAACGACGCTGGCCAGAACTGGCTTGGACAACGGAAGCACGATCCGAGAAAAGATTTGCCATTCAGATGCACCGTCAACACGTGCCGCATCGCACATCTCCTCTGGGATGGTGAGGAAGAACTGCCGCAGCAGAAAAATTATGAATGCATTGCCAAAGAACGTCGGCACAATGAGTGGTAGGAATGTGTTGGTCCAACCGATCCTGCTGAATACAACATACATCGGGATCATCGTAACTTGAAAGGGCAACATCATCGTGCCCATCACCACAAGAAAGATTTTGTCGCGACCAGGCCAATTTAAACGGGCGAACCCATAGGCAGCCGTTGTGCAAGATATCAGGGTACCGAGGATCGAGAAGAAAGCGATGGTCAGGCTATTCTTGATGTAGGTTAAGAACGAGACCCCGGTTCCGGATCGGACGGCTTTCGACAAGGCATCTGGGAAATTTTGCCAACGCGGTCTCACGACAAGGATCGGCTCTGCAGTCCTCATGGGTACTTCGATGAAGGTGTCTGGATCCGCTGGATCAACAAACGTCCCCTGCCCTCTCTCTATCTCCAATGCTGCCAATTCCTTTGTCATGCCATCGATCTGTACGGTATAAAGCGGCAGTAATTCCCCTTTGATCTCGACCTGTTTTAAGTCATAGGGCAGCCAGCTTGGTGGTGTGCGATAAATATCCATGTCTGATTTCAGAGCTGTGGAAAGCATCCACAGAAATGGTAATAAAAAGAAAAGACCCGCGGTAAAAACAAGAACATGCTGCAAAACCGGTTTACCTTTCTTTTGCAGCTTATACCAGCGGCTGGATCGGGGGAACATACGAGCACTCGATCCATAAGCTAGTGATCGCTGTGGAGAGGTATCAGGTGAAGATCCATGCATGGATGTGTTTCCTTCTTTCATGGATTTACTACCTAATAGTATGCCCAGCGTTTCGATGAACGCAGCAGGAGTGCGGTGCTGATCATGATCACGATGAACATAATCCAGGCCAACGCTGATGCGTAACCCAGATTCAACTGCATGAAACCCACTGTCCACAAATACACGCTGTAGAACAACGTCGAGTGCAATGGAGAGCCAAGGATGCCCCCCATCGTGCCACTACCTGCTGCAAAAACGTACGCTTGCGCAAAATATTGGAACATTCCGATCACGCCCATGATCAGGAGGAATACCGTAATGGGTGAAACCATAGGAATGGTCACATAGCGCAAACGCTGCCACCATGAGGCTCCATCAAGTTCGGCAGCCTCAAGCAGAGAAACCGGCACATCCTGCAATCCGGATAAATAGATCACGATGCCTTGTCCCATCCCCCAAAGGTTGAGGATGATCAATCCAGGTTTAGCCCAAACGGGATCCTTGAACCAATCCGGGCCGACAATCCCGATTTTACCTAGCATGGTGTGGAAAAAGCCCATTTGAGGATTTAACACCCAAAGAAAGAGCAACGTAGCTGCAACTGTGGGAACGATCGAGGGCAAAAAATAGATCATCCTGTAGATGGATTGCCCACGAATTTTGAGATTTAGCAGAACCGCGCATGAGAAAGACAGGATGATGCTCAGGGAGACACCGAAAATGATCATGTAGATCGTATTACTGAGAGCCGTGGTGAACAGTGGATCTTCAAATACCTGGGCGTAATTGGCCAATCCAATCCATATCTTAGGTTTCAAGATATGATATTCGGTGAAACTGTAATAGAGAGAAGCCAGGATTGGGTAGAGATTGAAGGCGAGAAATCCAATGATCCACAAAGAGATGAATAAAATCCCCGACCGAAAATTCCGCCGCATTCTTGGGGTCCATATCAATCTTCTTCTCATGCGGTTGGTCAACCACGTGCCCAACGAGCGCGAACGACCCTTCTCGGGTTTATCCATAGAATCCACTTCCAACATGATAGGAAGGCTCTCCTTTCCAAGATCATATGGAAAGGAGAGCCCCTATGGCTAAAACCATGTGTTCAATGTATGCTTCGTCACTGACCTAGAATACCATCGAGTTTTTCTTGGATCATTTGGTCGAATTCTCGTAAAAGTGATTCTGGATCTTCACCCCCCAGGAATGCCCTTTCCTGGATTTCCATGATCGCCATCAGGATATCAGTCGTCACCGGACCCATATAAAGGGTTTGCGCATTGTAACTGTTCATCATATCGATGAAGAGCGCAAGATCCTCATTCTCTGGCCAGCGAGGATCCGCTGCAGCGGCCCGGCTGCTGGGCAAATTAGGGATTTGGATCATCATGTCGACCTGTGGTCCAGGCAACATCATCCAAGCCATAAGCTTTGCAGAAGCCTCTATATTCGCAGCGGAGCTTGGTATCATCACGACCGTACCCCACAATACAGATGTACCCTCGCGTTCCGGGAAATCCTCCGGATAAGGCATCGGCGCAAGGCCATAATCCATATCCGGGCGGAATTTTTGAAGATAATCAGGACCCGACATCCATTCACCAATCACAAGCATGGCGATCTTATCGGTATAAAATCCACTATCTGCACCTAGATAGTTCCCGGCAGCGGAAAGGAAACGGCTTACATTTTCCGCCCCATACCTTGTATAGAATTCCTGCTGCCACTTCATCATTGCGATCATTTCCGGGGTATCCAACCACACCTCGGTTCCGTCTGGGCTCTGCCACGTGCTGCCAAACATCGCTAAATAGAGATCGGTGTGGAACCATGGGAAATCGGGGATGAAGCCTACCTGGAGCAAGTTGCCGTCGTCATCGGTCTTGGTAAGTATATCGGAAAACTCAAGCATCTCCTCCAAAGTCTTTGGAGGTGTATCGGGATCCAGACCAGCCTCCGCGAACATATCCTTGTTCCAGTAGAGGGCATAATTATCTAGACCCCATGGCAAGCAGTAAAAGGATCCACCGTGAATGCACTGGGATAGGGGCGGATCATAGATGTCATCAATGTCAATCTCATTTTTGGTAATAAGATCATCGAGTGAGGCTATCATTCCTTCCATCGCCCACATACTCACTGTGTACATATCACCCTGCACGATCAGATCGGGCGGTTCGGCCCCTGAGATGCCCGCGATCATCTTCATATAATCAACGCTAGAGTTGATCTCGATCGGGATTCCGGTTAATTCGGTATAGCCGTCGAAGAAAGTTTGAATTTTCTCGGGGGACTCGGGCCAGCTCAACCATACTCGTAAAAGCTCTGGCTCTTCAGCCGGCGGCTCAGGTACAACTTCCTCCGTGGCCTCGGGTGCCTCCTCTGTCGGGGTTGCGGTTTTCGGTGCACAGCTAACAAGAAGTGAAATTAATACCAGAAACGTAATTGAAGTGTACAGGCGTCTCGCAATCATTTCATTCTCCTCTTCGGTTATTGGAAGACACACTGGATTGATCCCATTTAAATGAAAGGTGATAAACCCGTGTCAATATTCTATAGATCAAGCGGCCTCCTTTCTTATACTGAACGAGCCTCGATTTGAGCTAATCAGCTCTTGATTGAGCAAGAATCTTCCACAGAACGCTCATGTCCCCTATGACGATGAGTCTACCTTGCATAAAAGACCACCCTACCTCTTCCATTTCGCCTTTCATCAAACGAATAAAATCTTGCACTTCCGCAGTGAATGTTGCATCCGGATTCTCGACCGTTCCTGGCTCTACCGCGCAGTGCTTGCCGCGCAGGATCACTCGCCAGTCCTCGCATGATTCCCCAATTAGATGAAACTGGATCGTGGCATCCACGCCTTCTGTCGTATTCGCCTGGAGATGCTTAAGCATTTCCGTCATGACCTCTCGAACTGTGTTCTTGGTCATTTCAGAACGCCTGATTTTGATTCGGATCCCGCTTCGTCGATCATCGAATCTGATCCTATTGAAACTGGGGGAGGTATGAGGCGTGCGCTGACATCATTTCATCCAACAGCTTGGGAGTTTCTTCGATTGTAAGCGTTGCTGCAACGAAAGGCTCAAGCTCGAGGGCCTGAAGCGCGAGTTTGCGGTCGCCTGTGAGAGCCGCTTCTACGGTTATCTGCTGTACGCTGATGTGCAGGCGTAGGAAGGCCGCAATCGCTTCAGGCATGGCTCCAACGTGGAGTGGCTTAACACCCTGACCACTTACCTGTGCGGATACTTCCACAACAGCATCATCAGGCAGATTATCGATCGCGCCGTTATTCATTACATTGACAACATGCACTTCTTCCCGATCCTCGATGATCGCTTCCATGATCTCCACGACCTGGACCGGCTCAGTCTTTGGCAGCGTTTCCAAGGAAACTTCACCTTCCCCGCTCATCCAGTTAGCGACCATGTCCTCCCAGCTCTTGACTCGCCCGCGTTCAACATTCATGTCGTGCACCGGGTGGCCAAAACTCATCGATAATCCCTGTAATCTGCCTTTGTATTCGCCTTCTAGTTTGCCCAGTGAAGGATAAAACTCCTGCCAATGAGGCCAAGAGTACGGAAGAAAATTGTATCGCTCCAACCCCCACCGAATCACAGGGTGCCGTATCTTCTTCAAGATCATTGGGAAAGCGTCACGCCCATCCGTAAGACGCCATTCCAAAATTCCTGCGCAGTGGTTGATGCCAGCCGCAGGGGGTGGCACGATAACTTGGTCCGGCTTGACACCGACCCAATGGGCCATGAATTTTTCGTTCCGCAGGTAAACGGTGTTGGTGCACAGACTCACAACCTTTATCTTGCTCTCCTTAGACATAGCCCAGCAGAGCGCGGTAGCGGGGTTGGTGTAATTGAAGACCCAGGCATCGGGGGAGACTTGCTCTAGTTCCTGGCACAACTCAACCATTGGCAGAACATGTCGAAAAGCACGCATAATGCCCCCCGGTCCAACGGAGTCACCGATGGGCTGATAAACACCATACTTGGCAGGGATTTCAATGTCATTTTCCCATGCGTCGAAACCACCCACGGAGATCGTGGTGATGACAAAATCTGCTCCCTCGAGAGATTGACGTCGATCCGTTGTGCTCTCGATCTTCAGATCACTCCCTGTTTGTTCGACAAGATGTCTCGAGAGGGTATCCATCAATTCCAATCGTTGGGGATTGATGTCCATTAACGTCACTACACTCCCCTGAAGTTGCTTGGATTTTATGAACAAAGCGATCAGTTGTGGGGTGAAAATGCTACTACCGCCCCCAATGATTGTGATTTTTTGGCTCATATTGTCTTCCTCATCGAAAATCTAAGTAGCACATCGGATCAATGGGAGGATTCAAATTTAAGGAGGTTATCATCCATAAGACGGTATCATCATAGAAACCTTTGTTAACATCATTATTGTACGGAAATTAGCTGAAACGCCTTCCAAGTATAGATATATTACATTTTAGGCGTATTGTGACACATATCAACTACCCTGTCAAGCAAGATGGCTGAGTGCCTTACTTTAGATGCATCGTTACCCATCACAAGTCGCCTGATTTCAGGGTCTTCTGCTGGTTCCTATCCATTACTCGCAAGTACTCAAACATCCCCTTCGATAGCTTGGATAAAGATCTTGGCTGCTACTGTCCCACCTTACCCCTGCCCTTCTAGATCCATTATGTCGTAAGCGCCTTAAGATTTCCCCTCAGTTGATTTGTTCATCGCCGGAACAACGATGTACGACCTAATAACTCTCACCCCAGATCAGGAAATCTCTCACCTTTGATTTTCTTCTATCACCAGGGTGATCAGCTCAACGGCGCTATTTATAGCGCGTTCCGGTTCGATGCCCTCGCGGATGTCCAGCAACATGCCCTGAAGGATAGCGTCATAGTATGGGAAACCCGGCGTGATGGGAAGAAGCCCCAGATTCTCCATCGCTTGCGTTGCTGCAACTCGCAAGTACGACCATGGAGCAGCATCGAATTCCGGCCCACTAACGATGAGGTTCAACACCGATTTCTGAGCCGGAAGACCGGGGGTGGAGAAGCGCCACATCGTCTCTGCGCCCTCGCCAGTAGTGAGCCAAACTACAAAACGTGTAGCGACATCCTTCTGCCGGCTGTTAGCATTGATCCCTATATGCCAACCACCGACCGGAGATGTAGCTTCTCCCTTTTTGAAATACGGGTAGGGAGTAACGCCCCAATCGAACGATAACCCAGTGCCGGTGTAGACGCCCCCAAACCTCATGATATTGGTCACGTCTGCAACAAGCATGGACAGCTCGCCTCGTTCAAAGCTCTCCACTGCATTGAAATCCTCAGTCGTAGGCGCCAGCCTTTTCTCGGTGTACACGTCACTGTAGAATTCAAACGTAGCTACCCAATCCAGCGAGTCGAACACTCCTTCCACCGTTAAGCCATCCTCTCCAACCACTCCTCCGCCAGAAGACTGCGCAAGTGGCGCCAATTGAGCAAGACCCACATCCTCCCATGCGAACCCCCACACATCGGGATTGCCGTCGTCATCTTCATCGATGGTGAGTTTCTCAGCGGTGGACATCACACGTTCCCATGTCCAGGTGCTGTCCGGCTTCGGTGGCTTTGTGCGACCCCGTTCAAAAAGATCTCGGTTGAAGAACAGCAATTGGGTTGAAGCAGTGAGCGGTGCGCTGTAGAGCTCGTGATTAAAAATACTCGACATTCGAGAGGCTCGAATCCAGTCCTGCTTCTGGTCAAAGGTGAAGATGTTCAGAAGTGACTCGAGCCACCTATTGAAGCCATAATAGGCAGACAGTGACGCGTCGAATGTGACCACATCCGGTGATGAACTCCCGGCCCCAAGTGTATTCTCGACTTCCTGGAACATGGTTTCGGTGCTGACTTGTTCTATTTCCACGCGGATGTCAGGATTCTGTGCTTCAAACGCAGCAACCACGTGTTCTAGATGAGACCATTCAGCAGGTGCTAGCCAGATGATCTCCGTTCTGCCGTCTCCTTCTGCACGCTCGGGCACCCCTTCAATTACTGCCAGAACTGGAGCCGCAGGCGTGGGCCCTATGGGGGTGGTCTGCTGAGAACACGCTGTGACAACCAACGAGATGAAAACCAATAGCGATCTCTTCAGTCTGGTTGACCCTTTGACTGGCATTTTCATTCCTCCACGTCCTTCTTTTCGTGGCCGCAATGTTGAGAACCTTGCCACTCTTCCTTGACTCAATATAAGATCGGCGGCATGAACATCCACAATGGGCCAAGCAAATCCAACATCAATATGGATGTTGCAGGGGGAGATAATCCCGCCTTGCCGGAATACAAAATTCGCCCTATGCGCTCGCGATCAACTGCGAACGGCATCCCTAATCGGCCGCCAGCCGATGATCTTGATCCCCGATCTGTCGATGTAGCTTCGCAGATCTTCACTCATCCAGGTCGTGTAATCAGCAACCCGCCCCGCCCAATCGGGGGTGATTTCCCGTATCTCGGGCGAGTCCTTTGTGGCATGGAAGATAAGTTCGTTAATCCCAGGCGGCACAGCTTCTAGAACCTGCTTGGTGATCTCCAGACGGTGCTCAGGCTGCTCCAACGGCATCATGTAGTAGTTGTCGACCATCGGCACCCCGATAGTGGACAGCAATTTGGTGAACAAAACGGCGAAATCGAGCATTCCTGGATCCATGCCGGGCATACTCTCCCAGCCAGCTCGGTCCTTTCTCTGGAAAAGGGGAGGCAACATATACTTCCTGGTCAGTCGCAAGTAGCTCAGAAGGAAGGTCGGCATCATCGCCACAAACTGATGCGCATCTGCATGAGTCAGGTCAATACCCATTGCCTTCGCCATGAGGATCTGAGCTTCCAACTCCTCATAAGCAGCACCGGATTTGGCGTACCTTGTGACCTCGTCTCCGTTGTTGTAGAAATAACCGTCTGGATCGATCAGTCCAGAGGCCGGATCAGTCGTGGAAACCGGGCTCCAACGAATATTCTGCCACTCACTGGTTAGCACTAGATGGATGCCGAGATCTGCTTCTGGGTGTGTTCTCGCATAATGCGCTGTGAGGGGGAACCAGGCACAAGGCACCATCACAGAACCAGCGGAGACGAGCCCGAAATCCACGAGGTCGGAGAAAGCCTCAACGCTGGCCTGGCACATCCCAACGTCGTCCACGTGGGCGATGAGAATACGATCGTCTTTGCTGAATCCAAGTTTCTCCAACAGTGGATTGGGGGGCAGGGTCGTCTCCTGGGGAAAAGGATTATCGATGGATGGAGGATCATAAGTCGGTCCAGCTCGTGGCGGTGTGGTTAAAGAATCACTTTGAGAACCTTCCTGTGTGATTGTGCTTGATGGACCGAGGAATTGCGCTGCGGTTAACCCCCCTGCAGCCAAGCCCCCTAGAAGAAGGAAATCGCGACGGTTGAGTTTCTCTATTTTCTTCATTTATACTCCCTCTCGATAAGACTTTAGCACGAAGGATCCTGACTCCAAGACCTTTCAGAAGGTCTGAGCTGTACAATCAAATTCTGCAAACACGATCCTTGGCGTTGAGATCGACAGGCTCGTAGATGGCTGTGTGCACACTCTTGAATGGGATTCTCGTCAGTGCAGACCCTCCGATCCTTTTGCTAGGCTTCTACGGCCTAAAAATGTTCAGGAATTGACCACCCGATCCTAACCCCAGACACTGAGGCTGATGATGAGCCCGGGATGGATAGGGTAATGCAGGTATGACAGATAACAATAGGGGATGATTGGCTTCGATGGTGGCAATTGTCCACGTATCACAAGCTGATAGTGTCAGCGCTGGATACGCTTCAACAAGATCTTTGGCTTTCACGGTAATTCCCAAGATTGGACTCCCCGTTGGTATTGCTGTCACACACGAAGACCCTCGGAAGAAGATCAAACATAGCCATCGCGTTGTTGGAAAGCCTTCGATCTTACCCCCACGATCGGCTTCTTGGGGGTCCGATGGTTCAAGGCGATGGCGTGTTTCTTAAGAAAATGACGATCTTCTTGTTCACCCCCCACTGGGCATGGGCAGGGAACACGGTCTTGACGTAATCCAATACACAGCGATGATATCCATGAGCCCAAGAGTTGGATCTCGATCTGTAACAAGGTCGACGGAGAAAGTATCCATATTAAGGAAGCCAGAACTGATATTTCACATGTTATGCGCTAAATGTATTATTACACATATAAGCAAACTTGTCGAGTGGTAGAGATCACGGATGGGCAAACGGATTCGAAATTCCGGCAACGGTTGCTCCATCCCGCCGACCAATACACTTTCTTCCTTGCAGGAAAGGAATATCGTACGCAGTGAAGCAAGATAGGAAAGAGCTCGGATACGATGATCTGCATGCTGCAACAACGTGGAGAACGGTTCCTATACCATCCCTCTCCACCCTCGTCCCTCACATTTCTGAGGGTGAATGGTAAACACGCCATATCCCGTTCGTTAGCAGGGCCAAAAGAAACAGAACCATGCACTTGACATCATTCTTGTTATGTGATACATAACGTAATTAATGTGATATATCTCTTTTTAAACTACCAGATCATTGGAGGTGTGTTATCGAGAAACTGGAAGTGGGTACCAAACCCAAAGGACTGACAGACTGGGCGTACGAAACGATCAAGGAATTGATCCTTACCCTCAAGGTCGCTCCAGGAACGCAGTTGCAGATCGAGATGCTGGCCGAGCAGATGGGCGTAAGTCGTACCCCAGTGCGCGAAGCGCTTCTCCGGCTTGAACAAGATGGCCTCACTCAAATTGTGCCGCGTGTTGGGGTTTTCGTCACCGGTATCAGCAAGCGTGATCTGGAGGAGCTCTACGAACTCAGGGAACTCCTGGAAAGTCGGGCGACAGAAGAAGCCTCGCAGCGTTTGACAGATGATGATCTTGATCATATTGACCGCCTTCTTGAGGAGAGCAAAACAGCCGTCAAGCAGGGAGAGGTCGAAAAATTCTTGGAAACCGAGATCGCATTCCACCAGATCCTCACTGAGGGTGCCCGGAATCGCAGACTAATCAGCATCATGGATAGCCTACGGGACCTCTCATATCGGTGGCGCATTATCTCCCTAAAATCGCAGGAAAATGTCCGCCTGACATTGATCGAACACCAGGGCATCGCACAAGCTTTACGTCAACGAGATGGCCCGAAAGCCGGAAAGCTGATGGGGGATCATATTCGATCCGCAAGGGAACGCATGATCGAGGAGATCGATCTAGGTGACGAGACTGAAGTGAACTCAGGTACAGGAACCTGAAAAAAGGAGAAAGGCCATGAGCCATTGGCAATTCCCCCCTGATGGGGGCCACATGGACAGTGCCACCCAGATTTATCTGCAAAACATGACTGGCAAACAGGTTCAAGAGCGGCTCAAGAATAACGATGTCATCATCATACCGATAGGAAGCACGGAAGCCCACGGACCACATGCACCCTCAGGCGAGGACACTTTCCTGGTCACCCGAATGGCTGAGCTTGTCGCCCAGAAAACGGGATGTACCGTAGCTCAACCCGTCTGGTATGGCTCTCATCCTTACCATCATCTGGGGATGCCTGGCACGATTGTTGTTCCAGAAGAAACCTTCGTGGCTTATCTGCGGGCGATCATTGCCGGACTCTGGAATTCCGGTTTCCGCAAGCAGATCCTTCTCAACGGACATGGCCAGGATTACGCTATACCCTTCGCTATGCACCAATTCGGAAAGAAATATCAGGTCCCCGTATTGCTGATTAACGTCAATTGGTGGTTCTTGATCAAGGAGCACATCCGCGATAAAGCTCACGGTGGTCCCTTCGAAACACCCTTCGTACACGCTGACGAATGCGAGACATCCTATTCGATGGCGCTTTTCCCCGAGATGATCAATATGGAGGATGCCGTCGACACACAAGGTGAAAGTTTTATGCCTGCGGGACATATTGATGGCTCCGGTTCTGCTTATGATCGTCCAATCCCCTTCTGGCAACATGTAGGAGCCTCGGCCATTGAAGCGATCGCCACGCCTGAGGGCGTAGTTGGTAGTGCTACTTTGGCGGATCCCGAAAAAGCTCGAGGAGGGCTCAACGCCATCCTGAACTATCTTGAGAAATTGGTCACGGATATTCACACCACCTTCCCACCCGGTGAGTTACCCCCCATCGAAAAGATTACCCAACGTTCGCCTGAGGAAATCGAAGCCCTACTCAAAGGTCCCCTTGCCGAGGGCGGCAAACATCTCTATACGGTCGCCTATCCCCCCTAGTAGATGAGGGGCATATTGATCATCGTAATTCCCAACTTAAAGGAATGAGAGGCATCCCCCAAAAATGACCCAAACTGTTAAAGCAGCAGTGATGGTAGCTCCTGGGAGAATGGAAGTGCAGGAACTGCCATACCCCGATCCCCTCGAACCCGGAGCTGTTGTTGTAAAAATGGAAATGTCGGGAATCTGCGGTACCGACAAACATGCCTTCAAGGGTGAATTGACCCTCTACGGTGGAACACAGTCAGAGCAAGATATGGTGTTTCCCTCAGTCCATGGACATGAGAACTCTGGCATAGTCGTTGAAATGAATGGGAAAGGCACTGACATCGAGTACGGTGGAAAAGATCTCAAGCTTGGGGATCGAGTTACCAACTGTCCAAATGTCGTCTGTAGGAAATGTTATTGGTGCCGGACCGTACATGGTTATCCCTACTGCGCCGATCATGAAGGCATTGGCATGACGTATTATGCCGATCGGTTTCCATATATCGTAGGGGGTTGGGCGGAGTATATGTACCTCCCGCCGAATGCTTGGATATACAAAGTTCCAGATCATTTCCCCGTTGAATTAACTGCCCTGTCGGAACTTTTCGTGGTTACAGCAATTCTAGACCGAGCAAGAGAGCTGGCTGCTCATGGTGGTAAGGGATTCCACTCCGGGGACACGGTCGTAATTCAAGGATCTGGAGCCATTGGCATGATGGCTGTGGCTAAGGCAAGGCTGCTCGGTGCAGGAAAGGTCATCGCCTTGGATACCTCTCCAATGAAGTTGGAAATGGCGACTGAACTCTTCGAGGCCGACAGCGGAATCGATGTTTCGCAGTTGACGGACGATGAACTCGTTGAGGCGATTCGGGAGGAAACTGAAGGCCGAGGGGCGGATGTTGTCCTTGAAACCGTTGGCCAAGCGGAGGTGGTGAAGGTCGGTTTACAGATGCTGCGAAGGGGCGGCACCTACCTTGAAACGGGCAACTTTGCGGATACAGGGGGAACTGTAACCCTAAATGTCCACCGGGAGCTCGCAGCTAAAAATGTGTTGCTCTATGGGAACACAAATCATCCTTTCGATGGCTACTATGCTGCGTTCGACGCCATGTGGCGTTATCGGGATCGCTTCCCTTGGGAAAAACTAATTACACATCGCTTCCCACTTGAGCAGTGCGAGGAGGCGATGGAGCAGGCTTTCAAACCGGATGCGCTGAAAGTCGAATTCACGCCCTGAGGAAGCGGATTGGACCGTGAAGATCGGCTGTAACACCGTAGCGTTTCGACAACATGCCTTGGACTTTGCCTTGGAGAAGATCGCCGATGTGGGCTATGAATGGGTAGAAGTCGAAGCGAACCTCCAATGGTGTCCTCATGCAGATCCATGGGACGACGATCCGCTCGCGTTTAAAGATAAGGTCGCCAATTACGGTTTCAATGGGGTCTCTGCATTAGGCAGCCACAGAGAGTTGATCACTCAGGAACAAGGTGTCAAGGATATTGCGCGTGCGTTGGAGTGGGCTGCGGAAGCCGCAGTGCCGATTGTTATCACCGGCGAAGGCCGTTTGGCTGAGGGTATGACCACCGATGAAGCATTCGTTATTCTAAAGGATCGACTCACATACCTTGCTGAGGTCGCCGAGCATCATCAAGTGCACCTAGCCATGGAAGACCACGGGGCCATTTCACTCGCCTCTCTCGAGGGTTTGCCTCAAATTATTAGCTTAGTCACGAGCGATTGGCTGGCGGTTAATTTTGATACGGCCAACATCCATCGCGGTGATTACGTAGGAACTGATCGAGGCGGGTACGAGTGGAAACTTGGTGCAGCCACTAGTCACGATGAAGTCGAACTTATCCGACGGGTCGCACATAAAGTGGTTCACTTACACTTCAAAGACGTTGTGGGAAGAAATGCCGTCACTGCTGGAACCGGGGAGATCAACTTGATGGGATGCTTGCGTATCTTAAGAGAAACGGGGTTCGATGGCGTCCTTTCCTATGAGACAGAAGGCTGGGAGGACCCGGAAGATGCGGTAAGAATGATCTCCGATAGCAAACGCTACATGATCCATGCGCTGCATACGATAGGTATCGAACCAACGTAGTCGACCGAGGTTTGAAAGGGAAGAAAGCATGGCTGGAAAATACGACCATACTGTCGAAGAAGCGTTAAAACCCGATTGGCGAGCAAAGGCAAAACTCAGCTACACCACAGTTGAGCATTACGGTCAAGCAGGGAACATTTATGAGGAGGATGTCGCCAAGATCCTGGAGGGTGGTATCGATATTCACATCCATGGTTATCCGGATGCACTTGTAGACGCTGGTTGGGACTTTGCTTGGGAAGCTAAACAAGCCTACGATGCGCGGATGAGAGCGGTGGTCTTTAAGAGCATGCATTCCGACACCGCACCGATGGCATACTTCGTTCAACAAATCCTCGACGATTATGCTAAACGCAAGGATGAAACGCCGCTACCCTTCGGTTGTTATGGTGGGGTTGTTCTCAACTGGTCGGTTGGTGGCTTAAATCCCATTGCAGCGGAGACTAGCGCCAAGCTAGGCGCAAAAATTATTTGGCTCCCAAGTCACGACTCGTCACATCATGTAAAAGTTCTTGAGGAGGACACACCTGGTGTGGAGGTCTTGGATGACCAAGATCGCCCCTTGCCAGAGCTAATGGACATCATTCACATCTGCAAGCACCACGACATCATCCTTGATCTTTGCCATACCTCTACCAAAGAGCGTTTCATCATCACCGAAGTAGCCAAGAGAGAAGGGTTTGAGAAGATTCTACTCACCCATCCTCAATGGAACGTCAACAGGATGTCGCCGGATCAGATGGTCGAGATTGCTGAATTAGGCGCATACATTGGACTATTCCTATATAGCGCTTTTCCTCACTTCAACAATCCTGTGTGTGATAGGGAAGAGGTGCTCGAGATCATCAAAAAGGTCGGTCCCGAGAAGTGTGTAATGTCCACCGATTTCGGCTCGATGCTCAACCCACCACCGGTAGAGGGAATGAAGTTGTATATTCGTCTCTTGCTTGCAATGGGGGTTCCAGAGGCAGACATTCGCACCATGCTGGTAACCAATCCTTCTTGGTTGTTAGGGATCAAGGATTAGTCCGAAATCAAGTAGACACGGATAACGATGTTTAAAAACAGCATGGCCATTTCACCAGCCCCCACATCGTTTGCCCCTTTGCTCTTTGCGGGGGATTGGAGACTTGGCCTTGCGACAGCAATTGAGTTGGAATTCGACGGCGTTGAAGTCAGCATTCGAGATCCTCACGATCAGATGGTCAAGGATCTAAAAGCTGCAATCCAAACGAGTGACCTGGTCGTTTCCACAGTAGCAACGGGTCAATCGTATTACACCGACGGATTGAGCCCGACGAGTGCTGATCCAAATATCCAAGCCAAATTGCTGGACCGGATGAAAGCGATCATAGATTTTGCGGCGCTTTGGAAGGCACCGGTGATCATCGGTGGGGTTCGAGGAATACTTGAAGGTGATCCAATCGAACAAAAGGCTCAAGCCTCGAGAGTGCTTGAATCCATCCGAATTTATTCAGAGTATGCAGAAGCCTCCGGTGTCCCGTTGGCTATCGAACCGATTAATCGCTACGAGACAAATTTCATCAACACCGTTTCCGAGGCGCTTGACCTCATCGGTCAGATCGGAAGCGAGAATTTGGGTGTCATCACCGACACCTTTCACATGAACATTGAGGAAGTTTCCCTGACTGAGAGCCTGAGGATGGCGGGTCCGTGGCTAAAGGGAGTACATTTGGTCGATAGCAACCGCAAGGCAGCCGGTCAGGGCCATATCGATTTTCACGAGCTGGCTACGGTCTTGTCCGAGATTGGATATCAAGGTTTTATCATCGCTGAGATTTTGCCGTTACCAGATAGCAGGACAGCAGCGGAACAAGCGATAGCGTTCTTCCGCTCTCTTTAATGCCGATCTGTGAAACGGATATAAGCCGAACCATCAACAGAAAAGAAAGGAGTGAAAGGAATGGACGTTCGTAGGATCGATGATGTGAAGCCGGTCCTTGAGCACAATGAGACCACATCTGTGTGGTGGTTGATAAAACCGCGAGAAATGTTCGAAGCTACCGCTGGCGGCTACCTCGAGCTCATTTGTGAGTGGGAGATTGCCGGAGGCGGTGAGGTGTTTCCACATACCCACCCAACCCATGAGTTCTACTATGTCACTGCGGGTCGAGGCATCATGGACATTGAAGGAGAGAAGAGAGAGATTTCCCCGGGCGATCTGGTCTACATCCCGCCGGACAAGGTTCACAGTGTGACGACAGTCAGCGAAAACGCTCCGCTGCGAGCCGTGTCCTTTGCAGTGGGTGAAGCAGATGCTGGGGAGATCGATTACACAACACATTAAGAAAATAAACGTCGTCCAACTATCCAGATCCTGTCTTCAGGATACGCTCAGCGTCCTTGTTGATCCTAACCCATGATCTCGCTGGCGGACGTTTCGTAGCTGAGAAGATACTGGATATATAACTGGGACAAACTTTGGAGGAGGCTCCTACAGAGCAGCTTTTTAATCGTCCGCTCCATCATGCACACAAGGATGGCTAACCGCCATCCCCACCACAGAACCTGGGCGATTGGCTCCCACGCTCGCTGGTGAACCTCCTAAAACATTGGAACGACATGAGGGTTGTCCGTTCGCACCGCGTTGTTTTAAGCACAAGATCGTTGCCGATGGGATATGCCGGAGCCCCAAGCTTATGAGGGTAAAACTGTAGTTTTCTATCATTTCTTTTTGTCAGAATAGACAAGAACCATGAAATATGAAGCGAAGATATCCAACCATGGCAGTACTCGTGCAGAGAATGATCTGCTTGTTATCCATAGGCGACTGGCATGGTGATTTGAGATGGAAAAGATCTCAAACCATCTCGAAGACCATATAAAAGTGAAACGATCGCCATGCATAAAGAGTATCCGCCTATTTAAGATCACCATGAGAGGATCAATCTGTTAAGGAGATGGAAAATGACGAAAAAGGGTGATTTCTTTGAGCTTTCAATGGAACCAGAGTGGCGGGAGGATACGAAACGCGCCTACGTGACGATCGAATCAATGGGCGAGTCCGTGCTCTTATTGAAGGAGGAGGATGTCTTAGAAGTGCTCGAGGGAGCTTATGATATGCACTGCCACGCCTATCCCGATCCTTTAATAGATACCGGTTGGGATCAAATTCAGGTTACTAAGGCAGCGACGGATATCGGTATGGCCGGTGTGACGTTCAAAGCGCACACCTTCCCTACCGCCGCGACCGTCCCTTTCGTTAACCAAGTAGTTAGTCAATATGCGCGCAGTATGGAGGTCGAACCAGCGCAAGCCATTGGTGGGATCGTGCTCAACAATTACGTTGGTGGCCTAAACCCTGAATCTGTTGAGATGAGTGCACGGCTGGGTGGGAAGGTTGTCTGGTTGCCCAGCCACGATTCGGCTCATCACAACCGGGTGATCGGCGAACCGGGTGGGATAGAACTGCTCGATGAAGAAGACAAACCTGTGCGGGAACTATATGAGATCTTTGAGATCGTAGCAGAGCGAGGGATGATCCTCGATCCATGTCACTCAAGCACAAAGGAACGTTTCATTGTTGTTGAGGAGGCGAAGAAACTTGGTGTGGAGAAGTTCATGATCACCCATCCGAACTGGAATGTTACCAAGATGACCATGGAGCAAATGGTTGAGATGGGAAAAATGGGAGCGTTCATTGGTCTCTTTTGTTATGGGGACATTCCCAATTTCAACAATCCTAACTGCGATCCGATGTATGTCATGGAATGTATCCGTAAGATCGGACCCGATCGTTGCTTCATCGCCTCGGATCTTGGCACCGTAGTTAATGTGCCTCCCACAGAAGGAATGAAGTTGTTTGTCCGCATTTTTTTGGCCTCGGGTATCGAGAAATCGGTTATTCGTACAATGTGCGTGGATAATCCTCGTTACTTGCTTGGGGAGGACTAAACCATTTCCAGTTGATATCCGGAATTGCGTTCTGTCGTTTGAAATAAGTTTATAAAATTCTTAACTTTGATCCTTTACTTTTCGATCTATCTTCCTACGCTAAGATTCATATCGAGATGGTTCGATTGATTATGGATTTTGAGAAATAACGATCAGTGTACCAGGCAATAACGCCTGACTTTTACACCGAGGTGATGAGAATAAACGGAGAAGGATCATGACCAGCGGCCAATACAAAAGCAAATTACACCAGATGGTCAGCACGACCCCGACAGACTATTGGAATGACTCCAGTGCGGTCGATGAGCTCGAATATGCCATCGAAAACGGAGCCGTGGGTTCGACAACGAATCCGCCCATCACGCTCTATGTCCTTAATAAGGATCCTGATCTATGGAGGGAGAGGGCTTGCCAACTCTTTAAAGAAAATCCTACTTGGGGAGAGAATGAAATTGCTTGGAGAATTTTCGAAGAAATCGGCCTTCGAGGAGCAGGAATTCTGCACCCCGTGTTCCTGCGCGAAAACGGTTTAAAAGGACGTCTTTCCATTCAAGCGGATCCAACCAAGTATCGCAATATTGAGGCGATGGTCGATCAGGCTATCTACTACGACAGTCTTGCGCCTAATTTGCAAGTAAAAATCCCGGTCACCCATGCCGGGATCCAGGCGATTGAGGAAGCCACTGCGCGTGGAGTGAACATCAACGCTACGGTTTGTTTCACAGTACCTCAAGCGCTGGCTGTCGGCGAAGCTGTCGAACGTGGTCTAAGCCGTCGGGCAGCACAGGGAATGGATATTTCCTCGATGAGCCCAGTATGCACCATCATGATCGGCCGTTTGGACGACTGGATGCGGGTGTTGGCGGAGCGCGATAACATCATCGCCAACCCGGAGTGTGTGCATTGGGCGGGAGTTGCTGCTTTGAAGAAGGCATACCGAATTTACCTCGAAAGAGGTTACCGTGCTCGTTTGTTGGGTGCGGCTTATCGCCATCATCGACACTGGTCGGAGTTTATCGGCGGGGACCTCATTCTTTCATTACCCTATGCATGGCAGCTGCGGTTTAATAATTCAGCAGTGGAGGTGATATCCCGAATCGACGAACCAGTAGATCCGCAAATTGTGAATGAACTTTATGATCGGTTTCCAGATTTCCGTAGAGCGTATGATGAGGATGGGATGTCAGGTGAGGAATTCGATACCTTCGGACCGACTGTCCGTACGCTGCGCGGATTCATTGCTGCTTTTCAGCAGATTGTCAGCCTTGTTCGCGATTACATCATGCCCAACCCAGATGTGAACTAGGCCAAGTTTATATAAAGATTTGGAGTTGATATTTACCATGGATGAAACAAAATTGCTCCGTAACGCTATACGACTTCCATTGTTATTGCCTTATCATCCTCTCCATCGCTTCTACAGAGGCGGATCGCTGGTGCGTACGTTTCGTGGGATCCCCGACACTCCTGATGACTGGTGGTCGGAGGATTGGGTCGGATCGTGCACGGTTGCAGGAAATCCCGACCCTGAGGGAAACCAACAAGGTCTGAGTTCAGTTGATATCCCCCAGGTAGGATCTGTTACCTTAAAGAGCTTGATTGAACTGTTCCCCGAGGAGATGTTAGGGGTGGATTTCGTGGAACATTGGGGTCCAACCCCTGGAGTATTGGTAAAAATCCTTTCACCTGCCATTCCCGTGCCGCTCCACTTCCATCCCGACCGCGCATGGGCCAGAGAACATCTCGATTCGAAATTCGGAAAAACGGAAGGCTGGATTCTGCTCAACACTACAGGTGATGGTGAAGAACCAGCCTATTTCGCGGCGGGTTTCAAAGAGGGGGTGGACCGAGTCTGGTTCCGAGAGGCGATTGAGCAACGCCGACACCAGGCGATGCGTGAACGTTTGCATCGCGAGCAAGTACACCCGGGTCAGGTACTGGTGGCACATCCCGGTGTGCCGCATTGCATGGGACCGCAAATCTTGTCTATTGAACTCCAAGAACCGACCGATCACATGGTGATCGCTGAATACTCTGGGGAGGACGAGGCCGAGGCTACCATGGGCCTTGGATGGGACAAGGCGTTAGATATTGTGGATTTTTCTCCCACTACCAAAGAGGCAGCCTTTTCAAAAGCGCTTCAGACCCCCTCTGTTCTGCGTGAAAAAGGGGAAACGCGTGAAATCAGGCTGGTGAACGAGGAGGTGTTGGAATTCTTTGATGCAACTCGGCTAGAAGTTGCCGATGAAGTCTACGTTGAGGATGGTCGCTATTATGTAGGCATTGTCACCGAGGGAGAGGGAATGATCGAGGGCGATTTTGGTTCAATGCCCATCCATTCAGGTCAATCCTTCGTTTGCGCAGCGACGTTACAGCATCGAATTCGAGTTGATAAAAAACCTTTGCAGGTTATCCGTTGTATGGGTCCTTCGTATTAAGCGCCAAGTCATCTTAATTACCTGGAGGGACTCGAACCCCCAACCTGCTATTTATGTTATCTAATCTCATCGAACACTCAGAGGGTAGTAACGTTCTCTGATTTACGTTATCGCCACATGTTGGGTCTATTCAGGGATCTACTCCAACTATGGCATAACCTACATCTTCATAAATACCTCTTAAATGGTCTTACTGCAGATTTGCTACACTACATTAATAATCAGTTACTGGATAAAAAGGAAAATAAAAGCAAGGAATTTACTCATCCTCATGAACAATGAGATTAACATCAGAATTTATTTACTTCTCGCAAATAGTAGATTCCACAATTTCCATATCTGGTTATGAGAATGTCAGTTGAGAGCTTTTATCCTCGCTTGCGCTCGACTTGAAGGGGGATAGAATCGGAACGGTAAATCACTAGGGGCATTCTCGCTTCATCTACTTCATCTCTACACTCTACATGACATCCAAAGCCCCATGGATTTCCTAGTAACACGTTGATTGGGAGGAGATGCAGAATTATTTCTGCACATTTTCAAGTTGAGAAGCTCGCGCATTTTGGTTTGAATACCATCAACCAATCGCCATCCTAGTGAATAATCCACATTACCCTTCGAGGAGACTACCCTATGTCCTCTGACATTCTCGAGATCTTTCGCTAGATGTCTTTCGTGTCCAGCGTTTTAGCTGGTTTCGCGATCACCGTGGCTATCGAACTGATCGCACTCGCCAAGAAGGGGCCACTTGCCTCCTCCGCAATAGCTGTGTTCCTCACCTCGTCTATCATCACAGTAGTCGCAACCTTTATCTTCGTATTTGTTATGACCTCCGCGATCGGACCCCCGGGATCTCCCAAGCCCAGCGATGCTTGGATAATGCACTTCTTAGGAGGCATCGGAGTTCTGCCTTTCTTAGGCTTAATCCTATTCCTCGCAGGAATAGGCCTGGTCGGCTGGTTACACTCCAAGCCCCTTGGCATCATCACAACTGTTTCCGCGGCGTTAGCGGTGGTGTTAATCATTTACATCCTTAGGAGCATCGTCACCATGCAGTGACCCTACCCGCCCAGTTCTTCTCAGGCGCCGCTCAACTATACTCAGTAGGCAACCGGGGACACTGAGCAAAAAGCATGCCAAATTGTATGATGGGGCTGGGCTAGAAGGCAGAAATCGAAAGGAGTGAAATCAGGATTTATTATGGATAAAACAGCTACCTTACTGAAGAAACTTACCGAAGCCAATGGCGTATCAGGTCATGAAGCAGAAGTACGCCAGGTTGTAAAAACCTATCTGGAAAAGGTCGGCGACCTCTCTCAGGATAATATTGGAAGCCTGATTTGTGAGATCTCTGATACCCCTGAAACCCCGAGGGTGATGTTGGTCGGCCACATAGATGAAATCGGTTTTATGGTCAAGCATATTACCAAAGAGGGATTTCTACGCTTCCTTCCTTTGGGTGGCTGGTTCGACCAAGTTCTGCTGGGTCAACGAGTGGTAATACAAACCCACAAAGGGTCAGTAGTGGGGGTGATAGGAGCAAAGCCACCTCACCTGTTGAACGATGAAGAACGCAAGAAAGTAGTCAAAAAGAAGGATATGTACATCGACATCGGTGCTACATCGCTCAAAGAGGTGGAAGACGCGGGTGTACGCACTGGTGATCCGATCGTGCCACAGGCGGGCTTTACTATCCTGGCAAACCCAAAGACTTATCTATCCAAAGCTTTTGATGACCGAGTTGGCACAGCTCTTATGATCCAGGCACTGCAGACACTAAAAGAGGCTGGTTCACCTAATCGTGTTGTTGGTGTAGCCACTGTCATGGAGGAGGTCGGATTGCGCGGCGCTAGCACTTCAGTGGAAGCCGTCAATCCGGATGTGGCGATCGTTCTTGAATCGGATATCGCTGGCGATGTCCCCGGCATCGAGGAGGAGCAGTCGGCGATCAAACTGGGGAAAGGACCTTCGGTTCTACTTTACGATCGGCGAATGATACCCAACCTCAAGCTGCGCGACCTGGTGATGTTGACCGCGGCGGAGCTAGAAATTCCACTGCAAATGTCCTTAATTGAAGGTGGAGCCACTGATGGCGGTGCTATCCACCTGCATAAAACCGGTGTTCCGACGGTGGTTATAGGGGTGCCAGCACGCCATATACACTCTCACAGTAGCATAATACACCGTGAGGATTACGATAGAGCATTGACTCTGCTGATTGAATTAGTCAAACGCTTAGATGTGGAAACAGTGTCTGGATTTACAGCTTGAATCATTTTTGCCATCGACCACAAACCACATTCAGGGAGGAGACATAGCTCGACGCCAATATATTGGCCAAGATTTGGGGATCGATTAGGGCACGGTCAACGCACTGACTTTGATGCCGATTCTTCCCAATGTCCGTGTGAGCATCGATAGTTTCCTGCTATTCCATGTCGCCCAGAGCCCTCGTCAGTAGCGTGCCAGCCACTGCCTCGTCCATCTCGCCAAAGACCGCGCCCAGCAGGTTCTCTCGCGCGCCAGCGGTCACCAGGCCACCGAACACTTAGTGGGTAGTTTCAAATTAGATATTTAAAAAAAATGACATTCCTGAGTATAAGGTCTATTATGATGATATCAATGTAAATTGATCTCTTTAAGGGATGCATCACAGCTTGGCGAATGGGGTGGCCGAGCGTCGATCATTCATCGCAAGCCCAACGTAGATGTTGTTGGGCTTTTATTGTCCGTGACGCAATTGCCGCGAAAACTGGAACGAAGAACTTCGAAACACTCCCAATATCATCAATCTCCAGAGTTGATGCCATCGATTTCGCCCGTAACCTCAATCAACTCGCTTCATACTCATCCTATCTAATAACAGTTAACCTTCCCCAGAATCCATGGGAAATGGAAGGATTCCAAAAGGCACCGTCACAGCTCATCCTCGATGGATGAGCTTTCTTTGTAAGTGTAACTATGTGGTGAACAAAGGAGGTGAGGATGCGAGATGACTGAAACTTAGCTTGATAGACCGAAACGTAGTGTGTCTCATGTTAGGCGAGAAGACTTAAGAACGAGGGGGGCGGAGGATTGACATGTCCATCAGAACAACAAGTGACTACCTTGCCATGTTCACACGACGAACGCTGAGAACATCACGCCTCGCATTGATCATCGCGTTGTGTGGTGCCATGGTTATTGTTGGAGCGTGTGCACCGAAGAAGGGTGAGATGCTAGTGGATGAGCTTGTTAAAGGTGCCTCATTCCACGGCACCAACGGATTGAAGATCGGCCCTGATGGTAATTTATATGTTGCTAGTGTCCTTGGAAAAGAAATATTGATACTGGATCCGAGTACAGGTACTGTCATCGATCGCTATGGTGCCGAGGATGGTGTCGTCGGTCCAGACGATCTTGTCTTTGGTCCGGATGGCTCGCTTTACTGGACGGACATCCTTTCAGGTGAAGTCGGACGCAGGGCACCTGATGGGACTGTGACCAAACAACTCGTCGCTCCGTTTGTTAATCCCATCGCCTTTAACGCGGAAGGACGTTTGTTCGTGGCGCAGGCCTTTGTGGCGGATGGGCTCTTTGAACTCGATCCAGAGCTCATCGGTCCACCAAGGCAAATCCTTGGCACAGGGGATCCTACCTACCATCTGAATGGGTTTGAGTTTGGAACGGATGGCTACCTTTATGCGCCCCGTCAACAACTGGGGGACCTAGTAAAGATTGATGTAGACACCGGTGAAGTTGAGGTAGTCACCGATGCGATCTTTGGAGAGACGGCATTAGATTCGAATAAAGACCTATATGTTTCCGGTCATGGCGCGATTTATCAATTCGACCCTTCGACGGGTGATTATGAGGTTATTGCAGAGGTGCCTCCCGCAACCGACAACATCGCATTTGATGCCCAAGACAATATCTACATCTCCAACTTCAGGGATGGATCCATCCACCGTCTTAGCGCAGACGGCAAGCTCGAGGAAATTAGTCCTGGGGGCATGATCGCACCAGGCGGCATAACGGTATTACCGAATGCCGAAGGTGGTGAAACCATCTATGTCGCCGATTTCTGGACCGTTCGGGCGTATGATGCCGAGGATGGTTCGGCAGGGCCCGTGGGGATGGATTTCTTCTTCGATAGCCCCTTCACAGCTTCCACGGATGGAGAGAACCTCATCTTAACCTCCTGGTTTGGCAACACGGTTGAGCTGTGGGATCCTGTTTCTCAGACCATCTTAGGATTTGACGAGTTCAACGTCCCAATCAATGCCATTCCGTTCATGGGAGAGATCGTCGTCGCCGAACTCGGGACTGGCAGCGTTGTGAGTGCAACCTTGGGTGGGGATCGGAGGACCTTAGCGGAGGAACTCATCGTTCCTGCAGGTCTTGCTGCGAGTGAGGACGATCTTTGGGTGGGAGACTGGGCCTCGGGGGTAGTCTACCAGATCGTCAAGGATGGAAACTCTCTTGACACACCCGAAATCGTTGTGGAAGGTTTAACCACGCCCGAAGGCATGGCCCTTGACGAAGATGGCACTTTGCTCGTTGTCGAGAGCATGCTGGGTCAATTGACACGTGTTGATCTCGACAGTGGGGAAACGAGTGTTGTGGTGGATGGCCTGGCGATCGGCCTCCCTGCAGCGCCCGAGTGGCCCCCAACTTGGTTTTTCAACAGCGTTACCGTTAGCAAAGATGGTGCCATCTACATTACCGGAGACACCGGTATCGTCGTTTACCGCATAAGCTGGAAGTAGGTGATCTCCATTGTCTAAAGTGGCAAAAACCCGGTACAAGACCAGGCTATGACATACGAAATGGATCAGGAGAGAAGCTCAAAGCGATACCGTCTCACACACTGCCCGACCTCAAATGAGGTCGGGCAGTGTTGGGAAAATGGGTAGGACAATCTGCGCTGATTATTCCACCGTATAAGAAACACTTAGTGGGTAGCTGTATGTCTCAGTGAGTTCTGAAGAGGTAAGCTGGGGTAGCATCTGTGCTTCTCAGACCAGCCAAGTCAAAGGAGCACTAACCAGAACCTACACGCAACTCACCCAACCTTCGGCAAAGATACCAGATTTATGAACTCCTGAAAGCAGGGCACAACCAAACGGAGATTGCACACTCTATCAAAGTTTATAAGTCCCTGGTCATCAGAGAAATGAGACGGATTAGTGTTTTATAGGGGTGTCATCTGGTACTTTGTAACTTCTGTTTGGAATATTGATATGTTAATTTAGATTTGCGAAATTCCACACCGACGATACACATATTGATCACTGGCAGCGCTCTGATTACTTTTAGCGATCAAGAAGATCCTCCCTAAGCTGCTCATACACCTCGTGGAGTGGTAATTCATACTCTTGGGCTAACCTTTTACACTCTTCAAATTCAGGTTTTACCCACACCCTTTGTTCTCCTTTATAGGCAGCTTTAGCACGGATTGGGCCAAACCGACTATCTAGAGTGACGATCTTACGCTCAAGATATTGCCTTTGTAAAGTCTGAGAACGGATGCCAAGAGTGGTAGTCTCAGTGAAGATAAGCTCCTCCAATTCTCTTTTGCACTCCTTGTCGCAGAGAACACTTAACATAACACCCGGGCGCCCCTTCTTCATCATGATGTTGGTCAGGAACACATCCAGCGCCCCTCTCTCAAGCAGTTTGGGTAACAGATAGGAATAAATCTCGGGGCTGAGATCATCAATGTTGGTTTCCAGCAGAATAATCTCCTCTTGCCCTATCGACATCCCATTAATCATATCCGAGACAATATGTTCAGTATCTGACACTCGACCAAGAAATACCCTCAGAACATTAGGGATGCCATAATCCTTTTTGCCCTGACCATACCCAATTGTTTCCACGACCATGGGTGGAAGATCGATGAAATCCTGAGCCATGTTTTTGATGATCGCAGCTCCTGTGGGTGTTACCAACTCTCCTTCGATCCCGGTCGAATAAACTGGCACACCTCTCAGAATCTCAACTGTAGCCGGAGCTGGAACGGGGAGCTTTCCGTGATCACAATCTACAAAACCACGACCCAGATGAAGTGGGGATGCAAAAATGCCATCCACTTTTACCAAGGAAAGACAAATAGATGTGCCAACAATATCCACAATAGAATCGATCGCACCAATTTCATGAAAATGGATCTCCTCGATGGGTACGCCATGTACTTTGGACTCGGCTTCTGCGATAGATTGAAAGATCTGTTTGCTGAGCTGCTTCACCTGGCTCTCGAGGCCACTAGAGTCAATCAGTTGTTTAATATCTGTAAAAGTACGATGGCTCTGCGGAGTTTCCAAGTTCGGCATTACCACATTAAAATCGGTCGCCATGATCCCGAATGTGTCCTTCTTGTCAATTTGAATCGAAGCTCCTTCAAGATCTAAATGATCGAGTTGTTCCAAGAGCGCCTCACGATCGATTCCTAAATCAAGCAGAGCACCTACAGTCATGTCACCACTGATCCCGGATCGGCAATCGAAGTACAAAATTCTGGACATCAACCCTCCTCAATGAGCCGATTGATCTGCGAAGCAATGTAGGCAGCCCCGTACCCGTTGTCAATGTTGACCACGGATACCCCGCTAGCACAACTGTTAAGCATGGCGAGAAGAGCTGCAAGACCGCCAAAACTGGCTCCATACCCCACACTCGTAGGTACAGCAATCACTGGTTTACTCGTAAGTCCTGCAACGACACTTGGTAGTGCGCCCTCCATACCGGCCACAACAATGATCACATTCGCCTCACCAAACTTGGATTTATGGGCGAGTAGACGATGAATACCCGACACACCAACATCGTAGAGGCGTTCTATCTCATTGCCCATGATTTCTGCGGTAACGGCTGCTTCTTCAGCAACGGGAATATCTGCTGTGCCAGC
>DUEZ01000070.1 GCA_011174825.1 Anaerolineae bacterium
CAACACGTTCTTCCAACCTGATGCTTCTGGGAGTTGCTTCTATCGCTTCCACCTGGGTCTTTTCGGCGGCGCGGACCCGTTTGAGGGTGTTTTCAACTCGCTGGATTTCAGCATGGGCAAACTCACGATCCTCTGGTCCCAGCGCCAGAAACTGCTGCCAGGTCTCCAATGCCTCATCCCACTTTTCTTCTCTCTCAAGAACACGCGCCCGCTCCAGCAGTATCCTCAAACCTGTATCCGGTCTTTCAGGCTTCAGAAGGACCTCTTCTCTTATCGTCTCCTCTGCCACCCGTTCGTGCAGCGCGGTGCGGAAGCTTTCAATGTCGGGGAATCGATCATCTTGTTCAAGCTCCAGTGCTCGGTGAATTGCATTCTCAAGACCGGCAGGTACGTTGGTATTTAACTCACGAAGTGGAGTTACCGCCGTCCTCTTTAATAGACGCTCAAAACTGTCTGTGGGTGGCTGGCCTGTGAGCAGGTCATAAAGCGTTGCAGCCAGTGAATACTGGTCGCTGCGTGCGTCGGTGCGTTGGAGCCCGTATTGTTCCGGGGGCGAGAAGCCAGGCGTTAATCCACGAGCCCCAGTGGTGGTTGTCGTTCCCAGGTCGAACTCTTTCGCGATGCCGAAATCGACCAGCATGACAGTCCCATCTGGTTGTAGCTTGATGTTGGAGGGCTTGATATCGCGATGGATCACTGGGGGATCACGGGTGTGAAGATAGGTCAGTGCATTGCATACCGCATCTGCCCAGAGGAGTACTTCTTCAACCGTTGGACGGTTTTGTTGCGAACGGGTGTGAAGATCCTCTCCCGCGACGTAGTCCATGACCAGGTACTGACGATCCCCAATGACGAAATGATTGGAAACTCTGGGTAAGTTGTTATGACGCAGTCCCGCGAGCAGGATGGCTTCACGCCTGAACTGGCGTTCTGCTTCCGGGCTTGGACTGAGGTTTTCTTTTACCGCTACAGGGAGTTCGAGGGTTTGGTCATAGGCAAGGTAAACAGCCCCCATGCCGCCTTTGCCAAGCTGACCTTCGATGCGATATCGGTCTCGAAGTACCGACCCAGATTTGAGGGCCATGTCTTGATTTTATGCCATGGGGAGGGTGGGGTCAAACACTACATAACAAGATCAAAGGAGAGATTGAGCCTTGCATGCGGTTGAGGAGTTAATTCAAAGCAGTACCCTTAAGAGGTTTACTCATGATAAATGCAGATATTGACAAAAAATCAGGATGGGGGACTGAGCACTTATTAGGGCCCGAAAGCTTCTTGTAACATGTCTTGGATCGCGTCCCAGTTGGGCAGCAGCACGGACGCACCACTGTATGGAACACGCCACATAGTAACCATGTCGAAACCGATGCTGTAGGCGTGTATTCGGGAGGAATCAGATGCGAGCGTGGCTGCCAGCGGGACGAGCGGTAGGATGTCGTCGAGTCTCATATCCGTTTGTGCCAAGGAATCAAATTGGTCGTAGAGTTGTGGCACTCTCGACAACCCATCCAAGTTTAGTACCCGGTTAAAGAGAGCCTTGACCACCTCTTGCTGACGTCGTAAGCGGTCGAAGTCGCTGCTCTTTTTCCGCATCCGAACATAGCATAACGCGGTGTAGCCATCCATTTGGTATAAGCCGGGTGTATAGGTATAGGTCGTAGAACCGCATTGATCTTCTAAGTACGAGCCGACGTATACATAAATACCTCCAAGAAGGTCAACCGCAGTTACAAAACCTGAAAAGTATACCCGCACCCAATAGTCGACCTCTATGCCTAGGTTATAGAGAATGGTGTTCTTCACCATTTCGGGTCCGCCTCGAGGATCGGCGGTATTGATCCGATCCACCCGCCAACCCGGAAGGTAGACGTAAAGATCGCGGGGGATGGAAATCATGGTAGCAGTTCCGGCTCCAGGATTGAGAGAGAGAACGATGATGGTATCTGATCGAGAACCCGAGCGATCGGGTCGATAATCTGAACCGAGGATGATGATATTGACCACATCTTCGGGGAACTCTATACGCGGCTGTGGACGAGGGATCTCGATGGCGGAGGGTTCCACTGGCGCTGGAAAATCTCCCCATGGATTCTCGGAGGTGGGCGAAGGAAGGGGGGTCGGCGTTGAAGTTGGTAAGGCGGTTGGTGTCGATGTGGGGAGCAGTGGAATGAAAGGTGTAGCTGTTGAGGTAGCATTCGGATCGGCCGTTACAAGGGGTCCTATCGAGGCGGACCCGCCTGGGATGAGCGCGCCCGGAACCCAACTGCAGGATGCCAAGATAGCGCAAATAGCCAAAAGAATCGGTTTGGCAATAAAATGCGATTTCAAGTGTCGTTTTAACAGCGATACGATCGTCATCATTCTTTTAGACGCTCAACAGCTTGGTTATGTTCCCGTTGTTCCACCGTTTCATGATTACTAACGATGATTCTGGGCAATACCATTGTTCACACTTTTCTTCTTTCCGTTTGCCCTATCAGATAGATGCAAGTGTTGGACCAAGGCGTTCATTCATGCTAGGGCTGATATACGCTAGAGGGAGCGAGCTTGAGATCGGAAATTACGAAGAATCATGGCCAAGATCTTAATCAGTTCATGCCGTGAGCCCAGTGGGGAATTAAACCATAGAAACAAAGACATTGTATGATACCACTGAAAGAGGTCAACCGCGAGAAGAGGACAGGGGTTGTCTTAAAAGCCATGTCCATGGACAGTGAGAATATCCTATACTACGTGATGACAGGAAAAGATGCTGCAAGCGCTACACTGCTCTGCTGGGTACCGCTTTTGAGACAATCCCCCCTATTACGCCGCTTATCCTGAGCTCACTTTCCGCATGCCGTTGTGAAAAACTACTGCGTTTGAGTTCATTATGGAGGCTGCGAGATCGCATGCTTGTTTTAGGAACGGTGGCTTCTTCATTATTTAGGCGGACTTTGTCCCACCGGCAATAAGACTGTGAAGATACTGCCCTCCCCAACTTCACTGTCGAACCAAACCCGCCCCCCCATGGCCTCGCTGAGTGCTTTCACAATAGAGAGCCCCATGCCGGTCTCGCCAAGACCCTGAATCGGTTCGGAATCCGCCTGATCAAGCGGTTGAAATACCCGTCCTAAATCCTGCGAGGGTATCCCCTCCCCGGCATCCGAGAAGGTGAGCAGGAGAAAATCGGCTTCTTCAGCCGCTTGAAGACGGGCCGCGACGACAATCTCCTCCCCTTCTGGCGAGGCGCCAATCGCGTTATTAAGAAGGTGCACAACAATCTGAATGATCGCCTCCACATCACCGTTGATCAAAGGCATGTCCTCTGGAAAATCCATCCGCAAGGCAATTTTTTTCTCGCGCATGATGGAACTTGCCTTTGTTACCGCTTCCTCGATGCAGTGGAGAAGATCGATAGGCCCGACCGTCGGTATAGGACCGGCTTCTAAGGAGGCGATTTGAAGTAGATTCTCAATAAGGGAATTTATTTCCTTGATGCCATCTTTTATCTGGTTGATAAAGTTTCGCTGTGCTGGACCGAGCATACCGACGGACTCACCAAGAAGGAGTTCGGCGTACTCATGAATAGATGCCATCTGACGACGCAAGTCGTTGGCGATGGAAGCCGCAGCCTCCATATCCATTCCTTCTCCAACGCTTTCTTCGAGGCTGGCTCGTCGTTTCTCCGCGGCGGCCAGACGAGCACGAACTTCATGCAACTCACGGACCAGCATTTGAAACTGTTCTTCTCGTCTTTCCGCATCACCTGAGGAGGGATTATTAGCCCCTTCGCTTAAAGATGCTTTCATTCTCTTGATCTCTCTTTCAAGCACCTGGATTGTCCCCAGGGCTTCCTCGTGTGCCTTGAGAATTGCAGATGGATCATCGGTATGGCTCAATCCCTCCTCGCCTGGAGAAATTTGTAATTGTGCTGTTAGGTCGACAATCCTGTCCTCTAGGACGCTAACCTGATGCAGGGCGGCGATAAAGGGATTATCGTCAGAAGGTGCCTGGGGTTTACCGGGCGTAGTGCTGCGGCTCAGCTGGATGATTCGCTGCGCGACGTGACTGGCGACCCGTTCCAACGCCTGCTGGTCTTCAGGATTCCAAGCTCGATGCGTATACGGGGAGAGCAACATGATGCCACCTTGTACTCCTCCCTCCGTGAACAAGGGGACCAATAACGTAGGTCCGGTGGTCTTAAAATTTAACTTTTCCTGTAGTGTTTGTACATCAGGAGATTTGCTCCCCGCAGGTAATTGAAGGGTGCGGGATTGTGCAAGGGCGGTTGAAATGACCGGGCAAGATTTGCTGTCTAATGCAGCCCCGGGGACGAGTTGTTCTCGAATGAGGTCATACCCGGTAGCGATTGAGAAGCGTCCCATGATATCTGGGGGGGTGAGCAGCAAGCACAACTCCGCCTTTGTGAGTTCCGCAACGCCCTTGACGACGGCGGATGCAAAGTTGGATATCTGGTCAGCGCTGATTAACTCAGAAAGCTCACCCAAGATCAGGAGTAGATCAGCTCCCCCAATTTGAGTTCTTCTCCCTAACAGTTCTGCTTTCACATCCTCATTCTCAGGCTGAGTGAATACCAGTGCTCGGACACCAGCAATTGAAAACAATGGGTAGGCGCTCAGTTCGGCCCACCTTACAAATCCTGCCAGAGAACCTTCCCTTGAGCCCAGCGCGATGTGTAAGGTATAACCGATCGTCAGAATGATAAACCCGGCAAGCCCTAAGCCCCATTGAGAAGGTCGAAAGTTAGATAGAACTACCATGATCAGAATGGCTATACCTAAACCCGTCAAAGTCCAGATCTCATCGGCTAAGGAAGGGTTGAACGGAAGAGGTGTGTCTTGCCCTGTAAGATTTCCGATGGCTAGCAGTAAACCAACGAAACCAAGACCGAGCGTTAATATGACAGCCAGATTTATTAATCGACCTGGTTGAGCAATGAAGAAGGGCCATACGAAAAGTGCCATCCCAGCAAAACTTACATAACGTTCTAGCGCAGGCAAGACCTGCTCCCCATCCAGAAGCGCCTGCCAATCTAGAATGAAGACGGCTAAAAGTGCCAACCTCATGATGAGCAAGCCTGCGGAAACAAGGTGCCATCGATCGGTGAGTTGATTTGATTCTGTCATACGTTGTACACGGACCAGGACGAAGAGCAGTGTGAGGACCAGAACCAGGGTTAGGTGGTAGATTAAACTACCCGGGGCAGACATTAGGAGGGAGGCGGCTTCAGAAAGTATCATCGCGAGCGGGGGTCGGGTGGATTATAGCACGCCATCTTCGTTCGAAGGTGCATGCTCCTCCTTCGAGGGTTCTTCAGGTTCAAATAGGGCTGCTAAATGATCGGCTGCCTCGCGATCGACAACCGCGAGGACCTCGTCCATAACTTCGAACGTCGTGACACCACGAGGAACGACGACTTGGCCTTCACGAATGATGGCTGCGATCACACAATGTTCTGGGAGATCCAAGTCTTTAATCATCCTCCCTAGGACTGCTGCTCCCGGAGGGACCTTCTCCTCAACAAGGGAGTACTTCCCTCGACGAAGCTTGATCAAGGGCATCATATCGCCCAGGGACATCTGTTCTTCAATCAGTCGAGCGAGCACATCCGCTTGGTTTAAAGACACATCCACACCCAATTCAGGACGGAAAAGCCAAGCGTAGCGAGGATTGTTCACCCTTCCGATAACACGCGGGACCTCGAATTCGTATTTTCCGAGCAAAGCGACCGCTAGATTGAGCCCATCATCGTCGGTCGCGGACACCAGGACCTGTGCTTCTTTAGCACCGGCGTGGTCCAGTACGCGCGCATCTAGGGGATCCCCGGTGTAGATAGTCTCGGTAGGGAGTTCGCGGTGGAGTTGTTCAATAACTTGAGGACGATTCTCGATGAGACGGACTTTATGACCCAAGTCAAGAAGAAGAGATGCGAGATGTGAACCAATCCGCCCCCCGCCCACGATGATAACATTCATTGCTATCCTCCCTTTACCCCGATAAGATTTTCAAGCTGAGGTAGATTGGAGGATAAAACGGCGACTACAAGAAGGTCGCCGTCCTTTAACGTGTCATCGGGTTCACTTAATTCCGCGTGACCTCCACGTACCAAAGCAACCGCTTGACAACCACCCTCTACTGAGATATCGCTTGCACGTTTCCCAGCCATGTGGTTGAGGATTTGGACTTCAACCAGCAGCACCTCACCGTTCCCCAAACTTTCTAACTCTGTGACACCGGGATGGGTCAGAAGTTGTTCGATTCGATGAGCAGTCCACGAAGAAGCGATGACGGTTTGCAGTCCAGCACGCTTGAAAGCCATATTGTGGATAGGATCGAAAACTCTGGCGACCACATTGGGAACATCAAATAAATCACAAGCCGTGTGAGCCGCCACAAGGTTGATTTCATCGTTGGAGGTGACAGCGGCAAATCCGTCAGCTTTTTCAATCCCAGCTCGGCTCAAAACATCTTGGTCTCGGACATCGCCTTGAAGTGTGCGGCCTTGGAATTCGGGTTCCAAGCGTTGGAAGGCTTGGGGATCTCGGTCGATGATGACAACGGTGTGCCCTTTCATCGCAACAGCATTGGCAAGTTCCGAGCCCACTCGACCACAACCAGCGATGATCAAATTCATCATGTCGTCTCCTCGTTCGGACTGTCTGTCAAATGATAGGGAACATCGATCACGATATAACCTCGTCGGAATAGCAGAGCTAAGCGGATCATCCAGGCGGATTGATTGTGGAGTAAATTCCCCCACCATCGTGAGGGAACGAATTGCGGTAAGACGACGGTGATAATGTCGTCCGGTTGACGTTCCGCCTCGAGCTGTTGAAGGTAATCTATTATAGGGCTAAGGATCGAGCGATACGGCGAGGGTAGGCAAACCAACCGAACGCCATCGCCCCACTGCGACCACTTCCGTCGTACTTCCTCCCCCTCGGTCGCAGATGTCTCAACGTAGACCGCGGTCACATCAGGTGAGAGCGAACGGGCAAATTCAAGCGCCTTCAAGACACCACGGTGCACGCCACTGATGGGCATGATCACCTGTGGATTACGCATGCGATGAGGCGCGCCGTAGCGCTCAAGCGAGAGCTGAGCCGCGACCTGCTGGTAGTGTCTATTGATCCTCAACAAGACCAAAACGATTGCGGGTATCAATAGGACGACGATCCATGCGCCTTGGGTAAAGCGCGTGATAAGGATGACCATAAACACGGCGAAGGTAGATATACTGCCGATGCTGTTGATGACCGCGTTTCGAAGCCATCCCCCGGATCGAAGCCGCAGCCATCGCCGTACCATGCCCATTTGGGACAAGGTAAAGGAGATGAAAACACCTACCGCATACATGGGCAATAAACTGTGAGTGTCTCCTTTAAAGAACAGGATCAAGATCGATGCTGCAATACCAAGGAGGGTGATGCCGTTGGAGTACACGAGCCGATCGCCCAAGTTGCCCATTTGACGAGGCAGGAAACCATCCCGGGACATGAAATAGGAGAGCCGCGGGAAATCAGCAAAAGCCGTGTTGGCGGCAAGAATCAGGATCAGCGCGGTCGCGATCTGTACCACTACGTAAAGGGGTCCGTATCCGAACAAGGACCGACCGATTTGTGACAAAACCGTTTCGGCATGATTGGGGACTGCACCCACCTGACTGGCGAGAAAGGTAATTCCCAAAAACATGATGATGAGAATGGCGATCATGGTCAGAAGGGTTTTCCCGGCGTTTTTGGCTTCCGGAGGTCGAAAAGCCGGCACACCGTCGCTGATGGCCTCGATGCCTGTCAGGGCTGTACATCCTGCCGAGAAGGCTCGCAGGACGAGGAAGAGGGTGACACCCTGGAGCGCAACATTGGTGTGCATCGGTTCGTTGATCTCAACTGTCGGTAAGCCACCCATGAACAGCCAACGGATCAAGCCATAAAAGATGAGAGAAAGTATCCCAAGGATGAAGATGTACGTCGGAACAGAGAAGATCGAGGCCGATTCACTCGTCCCTCGTTGATTGATAACCGTGACGATCGCGACACCAACCACAGCCAGGAGTGCCCGATAAGGGAAAAGAGAAGGCAACCAAGAAGTGATCGCCGCAATACCGGCTGAGATACTCACGGAGACGGTCAGGATATACGAGAAGAGCAACGCCGCTCCCGCGATCAAGGCAAACACAGTTCCCAGGTTGTCTGAGGCAACAATATAAGCCCCACCCCCTTTGGGATAGGCATGTATCGTTTGAAAGTAGGAGAACCCCACGATGATGAGCAGCGTGGCGATCGCCAGAGCAATTGGGATGGACAGATTGAGCGCTGCGCTGCCGGCGGCGATGAGGACGAACAGGATCTCCTCGGTGGCGTAGGCGACGGAAGAGAGCGCATCCGAGGAGAAAACGGATAACGCTTTCACCTTGGTCAGTTTCTCGTGGACGATCTGCGAGGTTGCGAGGGGGTCTCCCATAAGCATCCTTCTCAGGGAGAAAGACCGTATTCGCGCATCGCTTGAGTCGTTGTTTTCCAATCCCATAGTTGTGTCTGTTGAAAAATGATCCGCTCAAAGGAGGAAAAAATAAACTGTATTTGTTGTGGGCTTCCGCCCACAACATACATCTAGCTCTCCATTTCTCCCTTTTAAGCTCTCTTAGCTATCGTGCTTTGATTGTACACCAGCATCAGATCGTCAGCTTCGGTTCCTTCGATTGGAGTTGTCGTTTTAATTTACAGGAAGAGCAAAGGGGTTTTCTGCAGTTGATTACCCGCCGCAAAAAAGCCCTCTCCCCTTTGGGGAGAGGGGAGAGGATTTAACTGCGGTTTATCGAAGCTAAACAACCCTTTGATTCTTACCTTGACATTCCGTAGGGGCGGGGTTGCCCCGCCCCTACCTTCTAATGGGATTCTGTGGATACTTGCAAATTCCACCCTCTCCCTTATAGGGAGAAGGCAGGGGTGAGGGTGGACTATCCACGAGACAAGCTCCCCTCACCCTAACCCTCTCCCCACAGGGGAGAGGGGATTCACACCCTATCCCTTTTAGGGAGAGGGATTGACATTCCGTAGGGGCGGGGCAACCCCGCCCCTACCTATTAATGGGATTCTGTGGATACTTGCAAGTTCCATTCTCTCCCTTTTAGGGAGAAGGCAGGGGTGAGGGTGGACTATCCACGAGACAAGCTCCCCTCACCCTAACCTGATCCCCACATGGAGAGGGGATTTTCATCATCTCCCTACTCAGATCGACAGCATCCCGACGTGTTTAATTAAAAATTTGGATGCACTCAATCAGCTTTTTGAACTTTATTCTGGTTGTTTTAGACGAGGAGACAGTTCGTTATCTTTGCTGTAATAATGGCCTATTGGGCTCCCGGTTGGAACGATGGATTTCTGAAGGACGCGCTGCTCACCGATGAGAGGTGCTCTGGAAGGGATCCTGCTGCTCTTTTTTAATTGCCCATTGCTATAATCAACGATGCGGATGGCGATCAAACCATAAACGAGCGTAAGCCAAAATGTGATTCCACGGTAAGCAAGGGAGATGGCCGCCGAGGTCGCCAATGGTATCTGAAGCGCATTGAGGTACACGATCATGGCACCTTCAACGAATCCAACGCCGGAGGGCGTCACGGAGGCGATGGTGAATACGTAGCTCGTGCTGAAGAGAGCGACGAGTGTGTATGGATTCAGCGGGGTGTGGAAAGCCCTCGATACGAGGTAGAGGATGGTCATCAGCCCGGCTTTTCTGCTTAGTGCCAGCAGAAAAGGAAGAAAGAGACGACCCGGAGAACGCCGGACGTGCTGCAGTCCTTCCGCAAAATCTCGCGCGAAATCTTGAGCATCTGCTTGGTCGATGACTTCGCGGCGCAGGACGGGACGCAAGGCTCTATTCGCGATCCCCGCAAGCCATAGAACCGCACGTCCCAATTTATCCGCCGACCGTATTCCAAGCAGGGTCAAGAGGACGGTTATCCCCGCGATCGACATTGCAACGATCGAGGCGGTGATCAGAACTGCATCCAGTACCCCTCTGTTCGCCAGGATGATCGTTCCTGGGAGCAGGACGATCAAAAAGCCCAGGTAGTCGTAGACCAGGTACAACACGGCTCCGGTCGACACCCTGGCTGCCCGCTTGCCGCGTTGCTTTCCGTCTGAGATGAGGACCGCAAGCGCTCCTAGACCGTAGCTGGGTGCGACGACGTTCACGAAATTCGCCGCCGTCGCAAGGGGGATCATGTGCCGCAGGCGTTCACGGACGCCCACCAAACGATAGGTGGATTGAAGTGCGGTTGCGATGTTGACGAGCCACAGGAACTGAACGCCAACGGCTGCCAGCAGCCACCGCCAATCACCCTGGCTGAGGATGTTGACGACCGACTGCAGCTCAGCAAGGTGCGTTCTGATAAAAAGGATCGCCAGGATCAGAACGAGGACATACAGCAACTTACGCAATTTTGACTCCACAGAAAAAGGTCGACTGCGAGGATAGGACCGGATGTGGGAGTGTCGGGGTCAACCACATCGCAAGATGTGTCTCTCCCCACGTATCGCTTTTTGTCATTCCAATGGCCTCATTTTTCTCGGTCTCCTCCAATATGTATGGGAAGTTGACATAACATACAAAGCTATGGTTGTGTATGCATCAAATGCCGGTGCATCACACCCGTCGTCATGTCATTCCGAGCGCAGCGAGGAATCCCTATGATGGTTCTTATATTAAGCTGCATCGTGGGAATCCCTCGACCAGGTTCCTTGAAAACAGTCTATGGACACGGCGTTTCATGATGTGATGATGGCTCCTCACATTAGAGATGATTTCTATTTGGCTCTGTTCAAGTATGGATGGGCAATGAAGCGAAGCTGTCTGGAGTGTCAAGCGCAATTCCGCTGACGGAACGATCAATGCGTTTCAACAGGCCGGTCAACACACTTCCCGGTCCCATTTCGATGAAGGTCGTGATGCCATTGTCAATCATCATCCGGATCGATTCGGTCCAGCGTACTCTAGAGACGAGCTGAAGGTGAAGTTCGTTCTGTACCTCGGCGGCTGACAGCAGCGACGCAGCATTGACATTCCCGATGATGGGGATCTGGGGGCGATGTATGGTGGTCGCTTCGAGCGCCTGGTAATACTCCGCCAAACTGTACTCCATGATGGGTGAGTGCGAGGAGATGCTGATCGCAAGGCGCACGACCTTGCGAGCGCCGATCTCCACCAATCGCTCGCTAGCCATGGAAAGGGCGGTCAGCTCACCAGAGATAACGACCTGACCGGGGCAGTTATCGTTGGCCACCCAGACGCCGCCCTCTTCTTCGGCTGTAACTTGGGTACAAACACTCTCCACTTCGGGCACAGATAGGCCCAATACAGCTGCCATCCCACCCGGCTGTTGTTCTCCGGAGGCTTTCATCGTCCGTCCTCGTTCTTGCACGAGACGTAATGCATCCGGAAAAGAGAGCGCCTCAGCGGCGACCAGTGCGCTGTATTCGCCTACGGAGTGACCGGCGGTGGTCGCAGGTTTGAAATCGGGAAAGTGGTCCCGAAAGGTTCGCAATACAGCGATGGAATGGGTGAGCAACGCCGGTTGGGTGTAATACGTGTCATTGAGAACTTCCACTGGGCCATCCCAGCAGATTTCGGAGAGGGGGTATCCTAGGATCAGGCCAGCTTCACGGAAAACATGAGCAGCGACATGCTCCTTGAGGGATAAATCCCGTCCCATACCAAGGGTCTGGGATCCCTGGCCGGGAAAGAGAAAGGCGGTCTTTTGTGGATCGAGTGTCATAGGAATCAAGAAGGCCGTGGTAGAACACGGCCCAAGCGTGGGTTCAGCGCTCGATTTCGATTACTTCACGACCAGCGTAGTGGCCACAGTTTGGACAGATGTAATGGGGCAGGTGCTTTTCGCCACAATTCGAACAAACGACCAAATGGTTCGGTTTTAATGAGTCATGAGTACGACGGCGATCCCTTCGCCCTTTTGAGATTTTTCTTTTCGGTAGCGGTGGCATACTTCCACTCCTCGGTTCTCGCACAATACGGCCTGCCCAATGGGCAGGCCGAAACATTATATCAGGCAGTGGTTGACTGTCAAGGTGTGAGTGTTCTATCACGACGAAAACGGCGGATCTTAAGACTGACAGTCATCCTGGGCCTGCTTCGTCCTGAGCTTGCCGAAGGATCGAAGGGTGACTGTCGGAGGATGACGCAGCGCTAACAACGATCTAATACCACCCGAACAATTCCCGCTTTCTGTCCTCTATGTTATCCCCAGTAATCTCCATATAGGCCTCGGCAAACTGAACTTTTTCTGAACCGTTACCAAATATCGAATCACGGTAGTACTCAACCATGCCATCAAAACAAGAGAGATTGCACCAAAACGCGTGCTTTAGCCTCTGGATAGATGCATCGGCTTGCTGAGCGTCTCCATAGAGTATTACATCGATTGATTGGGCAACAAATCGAGAAGAACCCCAATTGGCGATGCCTGGGATAACTATTGCGATGATTATGCCCAGTGTAATGGATAAAATGAGGGATGGTTTGGGTATTCTGTTTTTAGCTTGGCGAAGCGCCCTTAGGCCATTGCGGAAGAAGACCAGTGAGGTAAGGAAAGGGATAAATCCGAGGAGTCCAATTCCGAAAACCAGAACACCGAAGACAGAGTAGGGAAGGATCAGAAGTCCTATGAGCAAGGCTACAAGCGCACCTGACAACAATACACCTGCCACGAAACCGCCCCCCACTCGAAGCCATTTCCCCCATGACAATTGAAGGATCAACGTGAGGATACCTATTCCGGCGCCAAGATAGGCAAACAGATAATATTCCGCCAACACACCGCCGAGTGAGGTGGGTCGAATGGTTGAGGTGCGTTGAAATACAATTGGATCGAATAAGAAACAAAAAACGGGACCAATAACCCCAAACCAGGCAGAGAAAATAAGCTCGCGCGTCGAAACATCAGGCTTACTGTACCCCTGCAAAAATCTTGCTCTGGTTTCCTTTACGCTCATTCCTCTATTCCTATATACAATAAAGTATTAAAGAATATACGGAATAATAATTTCCTAAAGAGTTATAGTCGTCCCAGATTGTATGAGCCATGAAACTTTGAGCGATGATCTGTGGCTCTCCCTAAAGAACATGAGAAAAGCCCGACCTTCTGCGAAGTCGGGTCTATTTCTTCGATGTGTGCGCCTGGCTACCCACTACGCCATGGCTCATAAGATCATTTATTCCAGTATATGTGATGTCATCTCAATGGATCTATAGGATGTTGAGGTGAGATTCGCATCTTATAATAAAATCCTCAAATTATTCTCCTTCAAACCCATTCAGGGTGTGTGATGAGCCCTTTGGGGTGATAAATCACGATCTCCACCTGCCTTCTAGACGCAGTTATCGGTCAAGGTGAGCTAAATACAGAGAATTTACGCCCGGCTCCTTCGCCCGTTATAATGAGGGACATGGACACACCACATTTGACTCACGTAGACAAAAGCGGGAGAGCGCGGATGATCGATGTCAGCGGCAAACCGGAGAGCGAACGCTGGGCCGTGGCGCGGGGGTCGGTCGTGATGAACCGTGAGACCCTGGAGGTCGTCAAAGCGGCCGAATTGAAGAAGGGCGACCTCCGTTCGGTGGCCGAGATCGCCGGCGTGATGGGCGCCAAGCGCACCTCGGAGCTCATCCCACTCTGCCATCCCCTCCCATTAACTCAAATTGAAGTCCAAGTTGATCTGTCCGAAGACCTGCCTGGTGCGAGCATAACCGCTACCGTGCGGACCACAGCCAAGACGGGGGTCGAGATGGAAGCCCTCACCGCCGTATCCGTGGCCGCCCTGACGGTGTACGATATGATCAAAAGTGTCGATCGAGCGGCTCGTATCACCGACATTCGATTGGTCGAGAAGGGTGGGGGGACGTCCGGAGATGTAATCCTGGAGCGGTGAAGGTATGGAAATCAGGGTGCTGTATTTCGCCACATTGCGTGATCATACTGGCCTGCGCGAGGAGCCCCTGCATCTTCACGAGGGTGCCACAGTTGAAGATCTGAAGTCGCACCTCCGAACGCGGCATAAAAAGCTGGAACAAGCTTTGGATTCAGCGATCGTGGCTGTAAACCGGGAATTCGCTTTTCCGGAGGACGAGCTTCACGAGGGCGATGAGGTGGCGCTCTTCCCACCGGTGAGCGGGGGAGAGGGCGAGCCTGGACCCACGCTCTTTCACATCACCGAGGAACCGCTTGATTTGAATAGGGTGCTGGATGAGATCCTGCTCCCTACCTCGGGCGCGGCCTGTGTCTTCACCGGTGTCGTGAGGGCGCGCAGCGAGCGCGAGGAACAGCGCGAGACAACCGCGCTCGAGTACGAAGCATACCAACCCATGGCAGAGGAGAAGCTGGGCCAGATCGCAAATGAGATCCGAGAGCGCTGGCCCACGGTGGAGGGGATCGCGATCGTTCAACGCATCGGCCGCCTAGAAGTCGGCACCCCCACCGTACTGATCGCCTGCACCGCGGCGCATCGCGATACAGGTGTTTTCGAGGCGGCTCGCTATGGGATCGACCGGCTGAAAGAAATCGTGCCCATTTGGAAGAAAGAGATCGGACCCGGAGGAGAGGTCTGGGTGGAAGGGGAATACCATCCGGACGAACGTGATGTAAAAGCGTGAGAACCCCAAGTTCGGCAGAAGAAAATAAGGAAGTAACCTGGCCATTCAGCTGCGTTGGATGCGGGCTAGCGTATCCAACATCGGGTTTGCCCTACCAATGTCCAAGCTGCGGTGGGATCTATGATTTTAATCGGGGATTGGATTACGCGCCTCTCGGACCACCCCGACCTGGATTTCGAGGGCTGTTCCGCTTCCGGAGCACCCTTCCACTGCCCTCGCATGCGGAGCTGATCAGCCTTGGAGAAGGTGAAACCCCGCTTGTCGATCTCGAGATCGAGGGACGGAGGGTCCATTTCAAATGTGAGCATCTGAACCCAACGGGTTCTTTCAAGGACAGGGGTAGCGTCGCGTTGGTGAGTGCTTTGACCGTGATGGGCGTAGAAGAAGCGGTGGAGGATTCGTCGGGCAACGCTGGAGCTTCCTTCGCTGCCTACGCTGCACGAGCAGGCATTCGTGCGAAAGTGTTTGTGCCATCCTACGCTTCGGGTCCGAAGCAGGCCCAGATTCAAGCCTATGGTGCGGAGATCGTTCGCGTCCCGGGTCCGCGATCCAAGGCAGCCGAGGCGGTCCGATGCGCGGCAGATACGGGGGCGGTTTATGCCAGCCATGTCTACCTGCCTCATGGGATAGCAGGTATGGCGACGGTCGCATTCGAGATCGTGGAGCAACTTGATCGAAGCCCTGGAGCGGTGATCCTCCCCGTGGGTCACGGTTCATTATTATTGGGCATCTATCGTGGTTTTGAGGCTATGGTCGAAGCGGGTCAGATCGATGTCTTGCCTGCACTCATCGGTGTTCAAGCGCATGCATGTGCGCCGATATGGACGGCCTATAACCAGGGGGCGATGCAATCAGAGCCAGTGACGGAGGGAGAGACGATCGCGGAGGGCATCCGCATCTTGCAGCCCCCTCGAGCGGAAGCAGTACTCAGCGTGCTCGGGGGATCTGCTGGTAGGATGGTTGCCGTGGATGAGGAGTCGATCCAGGAAGGGCGCAACGCGCTTGCAAAGCGCGGGTTGTATGTAGAGGCGACATCTGCTGTCGTCTGGCCAGGGCTGTTGATGACACTGAAAGATCTCATGGATCCCGTTGTGGTTATTCTTACAGGTTCAGGCTATAAAGATTCATAATTTCCTCCCGTTTGTGGGAGAAGTAGACATAACACACTGTCTGCCTGTGTTTATATCAAATGCGAGTTTATCTTATCCACGATCATGTCATTCCGATGCGTTTTGCGCCGAGGAATCTCTATGGTGGTTCTTAGATGAAGCTATATCATAGGGATTCCTCGCTGCGCTCGGAATGACATAATGGTTGAGTATGAATATGGCTTCATCAGAGATGGTCTCCAGCGTCAGTTCAGTGTTCGCACATCGAATAGGCTTTTGTTGTTGAATACCGTAACAGGGATACGGTGTTTACGACCCATCAGAATACGAGAGCTAAGCTATCCACACTGTATGGATGAAATCCAAAGCTTATAATCTATTGACATTTGCCCAGATCGTTGGGGATGAGGTGTAGGGGAGGAACGCAATCATGGATCGTCGTGTCGTGGTCACAGGCATGGGGACCATCAATCCACTCGGTTTAACAGTTTCCGAAACATGGGCAAATGCCCTCAAAGGTGTATCGAGTGTTGGGCCAATAACGTCCTTCGATGCCTCGGATTCACCCATCCGCTTCGCTTGTGAGGTCAAAGGTTTTGAGCCGGGCCTTTATATGGATGAACGGAACGCTCGCCGGCGCGATCGCTTCGAGCAATTCGCCATCGCTGCGGCCCAAGAGGCTTTGAAGCAAGCAAAATTCTTCGTTGTAGAAGAAAACGCCGGTCGAGTCGGGGTTGTGGTTTCTACAGCCGTAGGTGGATTGAAAAGCCTGTTCGAAGGTATTCGTTCTTTGTTGGATTCGGGTCCGAGTAAGATCAGCCCCTTCGTCGTCCCTAAGTTCATGCCCAACGGCGCTTCAGGGATGATCGCTCTTGAAATTGGGGCTAAGGGACCATGCTATTCCGTTGCCTCGGCGTGTGCCTCTGGAACAGATAGCATCGGCCAAGCGTGGTCGATGATCCGTTCTGGAGTCATTGATGCATGCATCGCCGGGGGATCCGAGGCGACGATCAACAGTGTTGGGATTAATGCCTTCGGTCGTTTGAGAGCGCTTTCACGTCGCAATGATGATTACTCGAAGGTCCCTGCTCCTTTTGATAAGGATCGTGATGGATTGGTCATGGCTGAGGGGTCAGCAGTTGTCATCTTGGAAGATCTGAATCATGCGAGGGAGCGGGGGGCGGAGATCTTAGCTGAGTTGGTGGGCCACTCCTCCACGACAGATTCCTACCACATCACTGCACCCGATGAGAGCGGCGCAGGGGGCGCGGCCGCGATCGTTGGGGCTTTAGGAGCTGCGGGGCTTCAGCCTGAGGAAGTGGATTACATCAATGCGCACGGCACAGGGACAGTGCTGAACGATGTCGCAGAGACCCGGGCGATCAAGGCGGCTTTGGGTGAGTATGCGTATAAGGTCCCGATATCTTCAACCAAGTCAATGACGGGACATATGATGGGCGCGACGGGAGCGCTGGAAGCCATCTTCTGTGTACAAGCCATTCGCAATGGCGTAATACCACCGACGATCAACTTGATGAATCCGGATCCCGAATGCGATCTGGATTACGTTCCCAATGAAGCCCGTCGTCACGAAGTCCGAGTCGCCCTCAACAACGCCTTCGGTCTGGGGGGACATAATGCGGTTCTAGCGCTGCGGGCATTCCAAGACTAAAATTAACCGCTTTTGCAGAATAAAGAGCTCGAGGAACGCGGAGAACTCAGGGCTCACGTCTTTTGACGTGCTGTAAATTGTGGGTAGAATATCACAATTTCCAACACTGTCTGAGATAATCAAATGCCTCTGGGTGCGCGGCGTTCCCCAAGGTCGTGGTGAAAAATGAGATCTGATGTTTTTGCCCAGAAAGCGGGATTGCAATTTGCTGATGTCGGTTTGTTGCAGCGTGCGCTTACGCACCGTTCGTATGTGAACGAACATCCTGAGATCCTTGAAGATAACGAACGGCTTGAGTTCCTCGGAGATGCGGTGCTCGATTTTCTCACCGGCGCCTGGCTCTATAACCGGTTTCCCGAGATGGATGAAGGTCAACTCACGAGACTACGATCTGCGCTTGTGCGAACGGAACAATTGGCTGCTTTTGCCCACGATATCCATATGGGACAGGTACTGTTACTGGGGCGTGGGGAGGAAGCCACAGGAGGGCGCGAGCGACAAGCCCTATTATGCGGCGCCTTTGAGGCTCTCATTGGTGCCATTTATCTGGATTCGGGATTAGATCGTGTGATGGAATTTATGGAACCACGCCTTGAAATTGCGGCAGAAGCGGTGCTCGAGGACGAGTCCCTTTTTGATGCGCGCAGTCTGCTTCAGATATGGGCGCAAGCCAATATCGGAGAGACCCCTCGCTATCGGACCGTCAGCAGCCATGGCCCTGACCATGAGAGGGAATTTGTCGTCGAGGTGAGTCTTCAGGGTAAACCATTAGGAGAGGGACAGGGTCATAGCAAGCAAGAGGCTGCTCAGAACGCCGCATCAGTGGCCCTTTCTCAAATCGAAGGCCAAAAGCTTTGGTTTGATATCTAGACATGGACCGATTCGAATTATTAGCTACCCGACTGAAATCACTCGAGCTGCAAGGGTATAAGACCTTTGCCAGTAAAACGCCTTTTGTATTTGCACCGACGATCACGGCGGTCGTGGGACCGAACGGTTCTGGTAAATCGAATATCGCTGACTCGATTCGTTGGGTACTGGGCGAGCAATCCTACAGCCTCCTGCGCGGAAAACGAACCGAGGACATGATCTTCTCCGGTTCGGAAACTCGCCCTCGAGCAAGCATGGCCTCGGCGACAATTACCTTTGATAACAGTGATGGTTGGTTACCCATTGACTTCACAGAGGTTACTGTCAGCCGACGAGCCTATCGAGATGGGCAAAACGAATACATTCTCAATGGGCAGCGCGTACGGCTGAGGGATGTCCAAGAATTGTTGGCAACCTGCGGGTTGGCACAACGAACTTATAACATTGTTGGGCAGGGGTTAGTGGATGCGGCGCTCTCCCTTAAAGCCGAAGAAAGACGTCGTCTCTTTGAAGAAGCTGCCGGGATCGGGTTATACCGGACACGTCGAGAGGAAGCCCTCAGGCGCTTAGATGCCACACGGCGAAATTTGGAGCGAGTGCGGGACATTCTCGCTGAGCTTCGACCGCGCCTGCGAAGCTTGGAACGTCAAGCCGAGAGGGCAGAAGCTTACACGCAGGTGCGAACGGATCTTCAGGAAGCACTCCAGGTTTATTATGGTTACCATTGGTATCACCTCCTGGAGAAGGTCAAATCTTCGCGGGGGGAGATTGAACGAAGGACTCTACTGCGTGATAAGTTGCAGGAAAAACAGGCAGCCGCCGAGGGACAACTGACAACAACACGCAGACGGATTGATGAACTTCGATCCCAATTGCACTCTCTCAGCCAGCAGGTTACGAGCCTCTATCGGGAGCGGGAAGTGCTCGGCAAACAATTGGCGGTCGCTCAAGAGCGCTTGCGATGGCTGGGTGAACAGGAATCACTGGCGCGGTCTGAGGTGGCTTCCCTTGAGGGTGTGCGTGCAGGGATCCTCGAAAAGCTAACTGAGGTGCGAGAGGAAGGTGATACAGTCCGTCACGAACTAACCCAAGCTGAAGCCTCTCGTCAAGCATTGCTCGAGACCGGCGCGAACGAAACCTTAAATCGCGAGAGCCTGCTCACTCGCACGAGGCAGACCAGGAAGGCCCTGGAAGTGGTGGTCGCTGAAGAGGCTGCTGGGCTGGCAAAGGTGACCCAACTACGGGAGCGTCTAGGAACTCTTGAAACAAAACGAGCGGGATTTGGTCTTGCCGTCAATAAGGCAGCGGCGGATCTGGAGAAAGCGCGTGGTGAGGAACATTCCGCCCAGATGATCTATGAAAAAGCAGTTCGAGACCGCCTTGACGCTGAAAACAGGGAGAACACACTTCGTGAGCGACTATCTCAACTGGTTGATACACACAATCGCCACTCATCTCAACTCTCGGAGCTGAATGCCAGGCGAGCCGGCTACCAAGCGCAATTGGAACTGCTTGGCGAACAAACGGACGGTATTGATCGGATCGTTGAGCGTCTGACGAATGCAATTCGGGATGGGCGTCTGAGAGGGTGGGTCGGGCGACTGGAAGAGAATCTGGATATTCCCCTTCAGTATCGGACAGCGATCACAGCTGCATTGGGTGATTTCAGTAAGGGTCTGGCTTTTCGCTCCTTCGAGTCAATGTTGGGTGCCCTTGAGTTCCTAGATGGCAACGAGGGTGGTGGACAAGTCGCTTTCTTGCCGCTTTCCTCACCGCGTAGTGCACCCATCCTGAAGCCCCCTTCTGATCCGGACTGCTTGGGGATCGCATCAAAACTCGTGCGTGCCTCAAATGACTATCAATCGGCCGTCGATCTATTACTCGGAAGGACATTGATCGTAACCGATCGTACTGCCGCAAAACGCTTGCTTCCCGAGGCTCCACTCGACGCTCGTTTGGTTACTTTAAAAGGGGACCTCTTCTATCCGACCGGGCAGATCCTCATCCGACGAGGTGATCAGGGTGAAACGAGCCGTGAGGCACGGGTACTTGCTGAGAGATCGTTGGAAAAGGTCATCGAGGCGATAAAACGTGCGAAGCTCGATGAGAAACAGCGGGTAGGAGAGATCGGGGGCATTAAAGCCGAATTAGATGAAGTTTTAAGGCTTTTACCAACCGTACGTCTGTCGGAGCAAGATGGGCGCCTAAATCTTGAGCAAGCAAACCTGAGAGTCATATCCACCGAAGAACATACAGCCCAGGTTGAGAAACAAAAGAGCGAGGTTGAGGAGGAGTATAGCCAACTCGAGATCGATCTCATCGAACAAGAGGAAGGGAACAAGTCAATCACCTCAAAAAGATCTCAACTTGACGGTGAATTGCAGCATGCAATCTCGATGGTTGAACGAGCGGAGCCAGATGTCGAGATGGCGCGAATTGAAGCCCGCCTCGAAGTGGCTCGCCGCGCAGCGGATGAAGTGGATGGCCGTATCACGGACCTAGAGGAACGAATGGAGTCTCTAGGTAATGATCTCAAAAGTTGGACGGGCCGATTAGATGCCAATCAGGCGGAAAAAGCGCGTTTGCGTGATGAGGTACGGGATGGTGAGCTGGCCATGCGATCGATTGAGGATCAATTGGCTGACTTGTCCAAGCGTATGGAGCCGATTGAGGGTGAGCTAGAAGGATCTGTAGCATCGTTATCAGTCATCGAGGAGGAAGAGGGCCAAGCGCGTGAATCGTTCCAATTGAGCGAACGAGAACGTTCACATTTGCAGATCGAATTGGCTCGGCGTGAGGAGGAGTTGATCAGTCTGCGAAGGCGGATAGAAGATGATTTTGGCTTGGTTACCTTCAATGATTACCCGGATACACCGGATCAAGAGCCCTTACCCTTCGAAGGATTGGTGAAAGAACTTACGCGCGTCACTGAGATGCCCTTGGAATTGGAGACCCAGGTGAACCAGCTGCGGGCTCAACTACGCAGGATGGGAGCGGTAAACCCAGAAGCTCAGCGTGAATATAACGAAGTGAGCGAGCGGTCTGAATTCCTAACGACTCAAATGGATGATCTACGACAAGCCGAGAAACAGATACAAACGGTAATCGCAGAACTTGATCTGCTGATGGAGAGAGAGTTCATCAGGACATTCGATGCTGTAGCGGACGCGTTTGGTGCTGCGTTTACGCGCCTGTTCGGAGGGGGTTCTGCCCACTTGGTGCTGACCGATCCCGAGGATTTGACCCAAACAGGGATCGATATCGAAGCGCGCTTACCAGGTCGTCGTTCACAAGGATTGGCGGTCCTCTCCGGAGGTGAACGAAGTCTTACAGCCTGTGCGCTGATCTTTGCCTTATTACAGGTCTCGCCCCCACCGTTTTGCGTGCTGGATGAAGTTGATGCGATGTTGGATGATGCGAACGTCAGCCGTTACATACAGATGCTGCGAGAACTAAGTAAAAAGACACAGTTTATTATCATCACCCATAACCGCCTGACCGTACAGGCTGCTGAAGTGGTCTATGGGATCAGCATGGGAGCGGACTCGGCCAGTAGGTCGATCAGCCTGAAATTAGACGAAGTGGAGGAGATGGCCACGGCATAGGCTGTTGTGGTTGAGTGAGTCCGAATTTTTATCTGATAGCGACCCACAGATCAATTTACATTTCTCAGTAGAGGTATATTGAGTGAAAGGACCCTAACGTTTGGGTCCTGTTCGTCTCCGGTTAGTTCGAGTCAATTGCCATGTGAGGGAGATCGTGGGACAGGAAGCTCAGGCCCACTGTTTTTTTTCTATTCATAAGACTCAGTGGCGCAACCATATGAGAAATGCCCCTCGAGCGCAGGAATCGTTGACAAGGGTCGGACTTCAAGTAGAATAGCTATGCGCGCCGAAGTGGCGGAATTGGCAGACGCGCTGCGTTCAGGGCGCAGTGAGCCTTGTGCTCATGTGGGTTCAACTCCCACCTTCGGCACCATCAGCCCCTTTCAGGAGGGGCTTTTTCTACCCTCTCCCCTATGGGGAGAGGGTTAGGGTGAGGGGAGCTTGAGGGATTAAATCCACCCACACCCCGACCCTCTCCCTAAAAGGGAAAGGGTGAAAAAATCGACCGGGCGTGTGAACCCTATGCGCAATCTGAGACAGAAAATGGTGAGCTTCTGTTGTCGTCGGCTTTGTGTATGCCCTTAGCGAGTGAGTGAGGAGGTAGTATTTGGAGTGCCGAAGCTCTGCTTCGGCGCGCAAGCAAAGCTTGCGCACTCCAAAGTCGCTTCGGCCATAATATCCTGGAATGATCAGGCGGGAGACCGATCGAAAAAAACCCTCTCCCTAAAAGGGAGAGGGAGAAAAAAGCCCGTCTTCACTGTGAGGCGTTGCTCCCTACAGAGCCGGCCCCGGAATGATCGGGCGGGAAGCCCGATCTCCTGATTTAAACAGCAGAGATGGCTCCTCGTGAAACATCCCGAAGCGAAGCGGAGTGGGCACGCCTGTCCTGAGCCCGTCAAAGGGCCGCCGGTCGGTCGGATAGGGGACCCCGCTTTGCTGAACGGTTAAATTCGACTCATATTGGTACGAGTGTTGCAGCCTGTTGCTTAAGGACTGAGGTCAAAGATGAGGCTTGCATCCATTGGGTGCCTCAGGTAAGATGGCAGCGCTATGGAAGACGAAAATCAGGGAAAGCCGCGCATCTCAAGCGTATGGATAATCATTCTGGTCATTGGGGGCATCTTGATTTTGGGGGACTTGAACCGCCGCATGGCAGATGCCCGTCATTTGGATCAAGATGCGCGAGCCCTGGAGACAGAAGTCGCAAGACTAGAAACAGAGAGCGCTGATCTTCTTACGCAGGTGGCTGAAGCCACAGGTGATATCGCGGTATATGAGTGGGCTCATGAAGAGGGGGGGATGATCCAACCAGGAGAAGTTCTCGTTGTCCCTGTTGGGCCATCGGACACAATTCCAGATGCCACTCCAACCCCAGCTCCGAGTCTTGAGCAGCCAAGCAATTGGGAAGTGTGGTGGGCGCTGCTCTTCGGAAAGTGATTTCTTGACGCTCGCGCGGGCGCTGTGTTATAATCCGCCCCGCTAGAATTTTTTAACATTGGCCGTTGCGGGGTGGAGCAGTGGCAGCTCGTCAGGCTCATAACCTGAAGGTCCTCAGTTCGAATCTGAGCCCCGCTACCTAGAAGAAAGCGCCCGAGAGGGCGCTTTCTTCATTTCTACCTTCTGATCCGCCCCCGGGTGGACGATACACGCCTGCTTCCTGATAGAGACTACTGACAAATTTATTGTCAGGATCGAATTATATTGACAGGAAATGGGAGTTGTGCCACTGGTACGCTTCATACAGGCGCGTCATCATTCCAGGCGCATGGTATGCAACAAATCATAAATTACCTGTGACATCCTGCAATAACAACCGTTTTCAATTTTTATATAATATATTCTGAATATTGAATATAGTATGGAGAAGTCAGATGAAGGGCCATAAGCAAGTCGCCAATTTGATGAAAGCGCTGGCACACCCGATACGATTGCAGCTCCTCGAGGTACTGATGGTGGAGGGTGAAGCCTGCGTCTGTCACCTGGAGGCGCGCCTAAATCAGCGCCAGGCTTACATCTCACAACATCTTGCGAAACTGCGCGAAGTGGGGCTGGTCACGGACCATAGGGATGGTTTGAACGTTTTCTACGCAATCACGCTTGAAGGAATTGGACCACTTATCGAAGATGCCAAACGCTTGGTAGTGGATCTGGCCCGTGTAGAAGGTTTCGAACTCAAATTTAATAACATCCGCGATTTGTCACCTGATCTTTGTCATTGCCCGAAATGTGAACGGAAGGTCGCAATGGCTTCTGTGGACTGATAAACACCTATCCTCAGCGGAGCTTTAGCTTCTATAAGGCGAGAGGCTTGAAAAGATGTTTTGAACTTTTTTAGGCTGAAAAGTGTGGACGATAATACTCTATTTCATTCGTTACGGAGATTAACATGTCATCATCAGAGTCGACAGTTGCGCACCCATTAAGTGAACCACGAGCTAAGCAACTTTCCACCCTGGATCGTTATCTCACGCTGTGGATTTTTCTCGCCATGGCGCTCGGCGTGTTGATCGGCTACCTTTTTCCAGGGGCTGTATCCGATTTCAATACCGTTATCTCGGTCGGAACGACAAACATCCCCATCGCCATCGGCCTGATCCTGATGATGTACCCGCCGCTGGCGAAGGTCCATTACGATGAACTGGGCGATGTCTTCCGCAACTGGAAGGTGCTCGGACTGTCGCTGGTGCAGAACTGGGTGATCGGACCGATCTTAATGTTCACCCTAGCGATCGTGTTCCTGCGTGGTTACCCTGAGTATATGACCGGGCTGATCCTCATCGGCTTGGCGCGCTGCATCGCTATGGTGATCGTGTGGAACGAACTGGCGAAGGGCGATACCGAGTACGCCGCCGGCTTGGTGGCCTTCAATAGTATCTTTCAGGTTCTGTTCTATAGCCTGTATGCTTACATCTTCATCACCGTCCTACCTACAACATTCGGCATGAGCGGCTCGATCGTCGACATCACCATCGGCGAGATCGCCAAGAGTGTCTTCATCTACCTGGGCATCCCATTTCTGGCGGGGTTCTTCACTCGCCTTTTCCTGGTTCGTGCGAAAGGTAAGGAATGGTATTACTCGCAATTTGTACCCAGGATCAGCCCGTTGACCCTGGCGGCGTTGCTTTTCACGATTGTGGTGATGTTCAGCCTGAAAGGTGAACTCATCGTCACTATCCCGGGTGATGTGGTGCGCATTGCCATCCCGCTGCTGATCTACTTCTTGCTCATGTTCCTGGTGAGTTTCTTCATGGGTAGAGCGATCGGTGCCGATTACAGCAGAACCGCCACGTTGGCCTTCACCGCAGCGAGCAACAATTTCGAATTGGCGATCGCTGTAGCAGTGGCAGTGTTTGGTATTGGATCAGGTGTGGCATTTGCAGCGGTCATTGGACCTTTGATCGAAGTTCCGGTGATGATCGGTCTTGTGAATGTAGCCTTTGCTTTCCAACGGCGATATTTCGGTGGCGGAATTCTCACTACCTGAGTTGTATCAGATAGCGATGCCCAGTTTTCGGTGGTTTTCAATACTCCAGTGGAGTGTGAATGATGTGGGCTGAGGATGCGCCTGGTTCGAGTTCAAGCCCCACAACTTGAGAGAGATGCGCCGGAGAGATTGATCTCTTGCTTAAGAAATAATTGATACCCGGAGTCCGCAAGGTTTCAAGCGATCGGAAATCGCTTAGCTCCCCTTGGAAACCCAACCTGACGGCCTAAGGTCTATATTTTCGGATTCGAACTTATAACCTGAAGGTCCTCAGCCGTTCGTCCCACGAGCGTAGCGAGATGGGATTTCCTTCGGGTTCACTCAGGATAAACTCCTTTGAGCCCCGCTACCTGAGAGAAAGCGCCCGAGAGGGTGCTTTCTTTATTTTTATAATGAGATTAAAACGCTAGAAATGAGAGAGTTAGGCAATAACTTCATCTTCCCACACGCGCGATGTACAATCCATGTGAGATATCAGAGGGGAAGCAACAAATCGGTCTAAGGAGGTCCCGTGAAAAAACTTACAGCTTATTTCTTTAGAGGTCTTTTGTTCCTCATCCCTATTGTCGTTACCATTTACATCCTGTATTTCGTCTTTTCAAAGGTAGACCAGATCTTCAGGTTCAATATCCCAGGATTGGGCTTTCTACTGACATTGGTGCTCGTCACGACCATAGGATTCCTTGTCTCCACCTTTATTGCAAGGGGTGCTGCGAATGTCATCGATAACCTGTTTCGCCGCATGCCGATCATAAAGATGATTTATTCATCCATCAAGGACCTAGTGAACGCCTTTGTTGGTGACCAAAAGCGGTTTGATAGACCCGTTATGGTAGAAGTTTTACCAGGAAGTGGTGTCCAGATTATGGGGTTTGTCACGAGGGACAGCCTCGAGAATGTCGGCCTGGCAGAGAGCATTGCAGTGTATATTCCACAATCGTACAATTTTGCAGGCAATGTGATCGTTGTACCGAAAGAGCAGGTTACACCTTTGGAGATTGAAAGCGGTAAGGTTATGGCATTCATCGTATCCGGCGGGGTGTCAGGCTTTTAAAACCAGGGAGTCATGTATCAACAGACTGATGAAAAACGAACTATTTTCATATTATTTTATTTAAATGGGTGTCCTTTTTTATACAGACCCTTTTCACGGGGTTGGAATCTCCGAACCAAAGATTCACAAGTAGCCTTCCCAAAGATTAAAGTTGGCTTAGCTTAGTGTCTCATCCAACTTAGGTTCCATTTTCATGAGTCCTCGTAGATGATATCGTATTTTCAGGGTGGATCTGTGAAGGGCTTACGCTCGGTATGGGAAAGCATACATTTCTATTTAAGGCTTTGGAGTTGTAGAATTCCCGCTCAAGAGATGCAATTAGGCATTCGAATTGCAACCCAATACGATCATGACGAATAAAACGGCTACTGAAAGAATAAGCAGAAGAGGGTTTCTCAAAGAGTTCTCTTTACTCTTTCCGTCAATGCTTCTTTTCAACAAGAAGAAGGGTGAATCACGAGAACCAAATGTATTAGGGGTACACATCCCTTTTCAGAAGATACCAGAAAAACAAATCATCGAACCATTTAAACGTCTAATCATGAGTTGTGGGGCAAATACTGTCGTTGTGGATATCAAGAATGAATTTGGATTAACACACATCCCATTCAGTCACCAATATAAACCTTGGTATATATCCGAGCAGGAGAGCCCAGATCTCTTATCGAAATTCTTGAATTGGGCAGATGTTAATGGAATACGTGTGATAGGAAGATTGTGTTTAATGCCGGATCAGAAATTATTATTGGCATATCCAAGGTTCGCATTTAAGAAAAAGGATGGAACCCTCTGGTTGGGAGCGCAAGGACCCTGGGTGAATCCTTTTAGACTCGAGGCAGCATATTATAACGCTGCGATTGCTGAAGCGGCTGTAAGCTTTGGGATCAAAGAAATCAATATAGACTATTTTCGGTTTCCAAGTGGAGAAGATGAAGTTGAGCAGATTCAGCATACGAGGCCAAGCAATTTTGTGACTCGAACAAGTGCCTTAAGAGATTATTTGGAAATCATCTATGCGTCAGTTAAAAAGATGGGCGGCGATTTATCCGTAGATTTTTTTGGAGGAACTGCGTGGCTTGAATACGGAGATATGGGAATAGGACAACACATTGAAACCCAAGCACCATTTCTCGATGGTTTATACCCCATGGCTTATCCGGGTTTAAGTGCTACGAAATGGCCAGGTATACCCGAATCATGTCGAGTGGGAACAGACTGTCCCTATGAATACGTATACTTGATTACGAAACTTACGCGAGAGAGGTTGAAGAGTGTAAATCCATCTGCATCGGTGAAGACATGGTTTCAAGCTTACCCCGACTATAGATTTGGTAGACCAATGACGTTAAGAGAGTTTGAATTACAACAGCTTGCAGCATTTGACGCTGGTGCATCTGGGGTATTGGCCTGGGACACCTCTCTTGTTTATCACCAATATCTGTACAGAAAAATTAGTATTATTCAAAGATTTACACCGTTTAACTCAGAGTAAGACCTCCTTCCCTTCACAGCAGCTGAGGCCCCGCTTCTCATCTTCCCTTTTTTAGCTTGGAACAAAAGAGGAATGCATCGGTTCTAAGGTTGTTAATTCTCGTGAACCTTTCAGCAGAAGTTCAGCCCAATCATTCTGATCCTTTTGTAAGGATTCGGTTCATTACCTGAATGCTTTCAAGCCCATATGACTTTACCTATTGACTTTAGGAAGAATATAATTTATAATAATGTATAATAGGATAAAATTTATCTTATTAGTCAATATATTGTCATCAGTAGAAAGGGATAGTTGGAGGGATGTCAAACATGTCTGACATAGTCACACGAAAAGGGAAAATTATCCAAGATCCACCAATTGCGCGCTGGTTGTTCAGCAACGTACGCGCAGCTTGGTTATGGTTGCCTCTACGCATTTGGCTTGGTTATCGTTGGATCGATGCTTCATTACACAAAATTAATAATCCTGCCTGGGTCAGCACGGGTGAGGCGCTCAAAGGCTTCTGGATGAATGCCGTCTCGATCCCCGAAGGGGGACGCCCACCAATCGCTTTTGATTGGTATCGCGATTTCATCCAAATGCTTCTTGACGCAGGATCGTATACCTGGTTTGGTAAGCTCATCGCCTATGGGGAGATGCTGGTTGGGGTGGCCTTGATCCTTGGTGTCTTCACAGGCATCGCGGCATTCTTCGGCGCCTTTCTGAACTGGAACTTCATGATGGCTGGATCGGCGAGCACCAATCCTTTGATGTTCCTGTTTTCTTTTGGACTTATCTTGGCCTGGAAGGTGGCCGGGCAGGTTGGTCTGGATCGTGTTCTGCTGGCCTGGTTCGGAGTACCATGGCAATGGGAGTTGCCTTTAAGCGAATCGGACATAAAAGAGCGTGAGCTGGCGGGCGCTTCTGATTAGATGATTGTCCACCCTCATACTCCGAAAAGGGCGACGCAGCAATGAGCCGCCTTTTTTCATTCCGGGTCTCGATCTACAGACTTGTTTTCTCTAAGGAGAAGTGGCTGGACTCTCATCAACGGGCTGTGTAAAGGGTTATGATGACATCTGTGATTGTGTCGATTATTGTAGCGGGAAATCTCGACAAGATGAAAGAGCAAGACAAGCACCTTGGGTAGTAGAGGGAAGCCGGATTGATCGTTATCTGAAAAGAAAGCGCCCGCGAGGGTGCTTTTTCCTACTTAAATATATGGCATGAATTATCTAATGCAATCACTTTCTCCGCGGATAAGACCACAATCTTTGAAAAATTTGTGCACTGATTGGTCACCAAGGAAATCGCTTGCGCAGCTCCCGAGCGCGTGCACGGCTGAGATCAAGCTCGACGCCGGTATTCAAGCGCAGCTTATAACTACTTTTGAACCAAGGAATGATCTCTTGAATTTGATCCAGGTTTACGATCACAGAGCGGTGGGCGCGGAAAAAGTGTTCAGGATCGAGGCGAACTTCCAAATTGTCCAATGTGCTTCTCGTGGCATACGCTGCCTCTCCCGTGTGTGCCATCAACACGCCTTGCTCGATGCCGATCCAATCGATCTCGCTGACATCGAGTAGCCGGATCTTCTCACGATCCTGTACCGCCAAACGGGTCAAGTAACGCCCTTGCTCAACCAGGCTCTCGAAGAGGGAACCCGATCTCTGGGCAAGGGCTCCCTTCGAAAAGGTCGTAGTTCTCGCCCGGTGGACAGCGGCTTCTAAGCGATCTTGGCTGTAAGGTTTCAGCAGGTAATCTAATGCGCTCACCTCAAAGGCGCGCAAGGCATATGCATCATACGCGGTGACGAAGATGATAGGAGGTGGTTTTTGCAACGCATCTAGGACCCCAAAACCATCCAGACCTGGCATCTGAATGTCGAGCAGCGCAAGATCCGGTTGGAGGCGTTCGATCTGCTCAATGGCCTGTAAACCGTCCTCGGCTTCACCGATCACCTCGATGCCTTCGATTTTGGAAAGCATGCGCCGGAGTCGTTCCCTGGCGGGGGCCTCGTCATCGACAATTACGACCTTGGTCGAGTTCATTCCTGGTGCACCTCTGCTTTACACATTCTGAATAAGATGAGTCCACTACAATGTGATTAATGCTCCACCTCAACACCTACAACACCTTCTTCGGAACCATCACCCTCTATCCAAGGGATGTGAATTGTAAAGACCGTCCCACGGGGGACGTTGTCCTCAATTTGCAAACCATAACCTTCGCCGAAGATGTTTTTTAAGCGCGCATCTACGTTGCGCAGTCCCACCCCCTTGGAATCCTCTAAGTTGAAAGCAACCGGTATGCCTGGACCATGGTCGGCGATTTGGATCAAGATGACATTATCCTCTCTATACAACCGTAACATCAGGTCGATGCGACCTCTTTCGTCCTGCCCGTGTTGGATCGCATTCTCGACGAGCGGTTGAAGGATGAGACTGGGGACGAGGATGTCCAAACTCGGCAGCCCGATATGGCGCGTGATCTTAAGTCGGTCTCCGAAACGAACACGCTCAATCTCCAGGTAATCGTCGACAAATGCCAGTTCATCCGCTAAAGACACCTGTCCATGCTCGCTGGCAACAAGCACGTAGCGAAACATCTCTGCCAAGCGTTCGATGGTGTCCTCTGCGTGAGAAGGGTCGCTGTGAGTAAGCTCGGCGATACTGTTCAAAGTGTTGAAAAGAAAATGGGGGTTGATCTGTGCCTTGAGTGCCTTGAGTTCCGCTTGCGCTTTCAGCGTCCTGAGTTGTTCTTCCAACATCTCTTTGGCTTTGAGATCACGGTAGAACTCCGAAGCGTAACGAATGGAACGTATGATCAGGACCAAGCCGAATAAGAGGGCAACCGATGTCCAGATCGACATGCCGTTCGTTGAAATCCCAAACAATCGACCACAGAGCCAGAATGCAAAAAGCCCTCCAATGATCGTCTCGCCAACCGCGAACGCGATCTCAAGGATGAGTCTGTGGTCACGATTGAGATGCAGCAATCGAGGATGTAGAAATCTGTAATCCAGGGTGAAGATGATCATGAGGGTGAGGCTGATGGTTCCGCTGATACCAAAGGAGACGGGATAATTGCCCATCTGTTTGCCAAAGAATAAGCCAAAGAGGGTCGTCATCAATAGGATGAATAAGACATAGCGGAGAGCACCCTTCCGGCTCCATCCCTGTCGAACCTCGGTCATTATCGCCCTCATATTCACCTCTATGATAGTGCCTTTCGCCTCACACACAAAGTGTTGCGCGTACCATCTGTCCGATGATCCACGCGCGTGGTTCCTACATATCACGTCCAACGGAAGGTTCGAAGCGCGACGACCCAGCTACCCACCATCCACAGAAGGAGCAGGCATAAGTTGGCGGTGTTGGTCATCAGACTTGCTCCTTCAACCATCACACTCCGGAAAGGGCTGACGAAATAAGTCAATGGCAGACAGCGGGCGATGATGCGCAGCACATTTGGAAGGACTTCGAGGGGGACAAAGGCACCACTGAGAAGCAACATCGGGATATAGATCGCGTGGACCGCCACGATCGCAGCATCGTGTGACTTGGTGAAGTTACCCAGGCAATATCCTAGTCCAGCGACCGTCAGCGTGCCGACGAGAAGCAGGAAACCGAGATCCCACCAATTTCCCTTCAAACTAAATTCAGAAGATACAAGCCCCACCGCGAAGATCAGGGCCACTTCAATTACAACAAGCACGAACGCGTTGAGCGCTTTTGCCAGTAGGTAGACCCAGGCCCTTATGGGCGTACCTCCAAGCTGCTTAGTCAGACCGCTGGAACGCTCCCGGACTACTTTTGGGACCAATCCCTCGAACCCGGCTGCGATGATGCAGTAAACGATCATCCCCAACATCATGAAGGTGATTGGAGAGTACCTCATCAGGAAGTCCGAATCGCCTCCAAGCCCGCGGAATAATTGGCCGTAGATGTCGCCCAACATGCCTTCTCGACTCAGGTAGACGAAGAGAGCCATCCCCAACATCGGAACGAAAAAGGTGAGGAAAACAGCTTCCCCGCTGCGCAGAAATAACCGCGCTTCGTTGATGACTTGCTGCTGGATGCAGCGAATGGTGTGTATCGACTTATACATGGTTTACTCCCAACGAAAGGTCTTTATGGCGATCATCCCGGCACCTACTAAGCATACTAAAAGGACGATCCATTCCTTGGTGTAGGACCAGGGAGAATCACCAAATAACATGACGCCCCGCAGCAAACTTACGAGATAGGTCAGCGGCAGCACACTCGCCAATTCTCGCAGGACCGGCGGCATAGCAGCGAGTGGAAAGAGGGTGCCACATAAGAATTGCATGGGGAATGAGAGCGCGCGCGCCGCTGCGCTTGCCACGTTGGTGTTTCTGCTGATGCCGCTTAGGGCGATACCCATGGTTGCGAATACAAACGCCCCGACGAGTAGGATGATAAAACCCCAGAGTAGATTGCCCGAGATCTGCGCATGGAAAAGAAGCACATTAAGGGCGATCATGATGCTGGTCTGTAGAAGAATTATGAGTGTGGCGGTTACGACCTTGGCGCCTAAGAGTGTGGCTGTTCGAAGCGGGGTGGCCCCGATCCGCTTGAGAACCCCCTCTTCGCGCTGCTGCGCCAACGCGACCCCAAGGTTTTCGAACGCTGCGCTCGAAATCACCATTCCAATCCCACCTGCGATCAGAAAACTGCTATATGAAATCCCCTCTACTTGCCCTCCCTGATTTAGGTAACCAAAGAAGAGCACGGTGAGGACAGGGAACACGATCACAAAAGTGACCACGGCTCGATCTCGTAGGAACAAGGTCAGTTCTGTGCTAACCTGATGGCGAAATGCCTTCATGCTCGAATCCTCCTACCGGTTAGTTGAATAAATACATCCTCAAGCGAGGCTCCCTCTACGTGCAATCCTCGGAGACGAAAGCCGTTTTCCTCCGAGAGCGCGATCAGGGACTTCAAGGCGGGCTCTGCCTCTTGAGCGAATAGTGTATAAGTGCCGCGTCCATGTTCCACCACGCTCGTTATATGTGGCATGGATCGCAACTTATCCGTGTCCAGGTTGCCTTCCGTTGTGAATTCGATACGGTTCTCCACGTGAGCGCTTGCCCTCAAACTTTTAGGCGTGTCCAGAGCAATGATGCGCCCGTAGTCGATGATCGCCACGCGATCACAAAGCCTCTCCGCCTCTTCGATGTAGTGGGTGGTCAGGAAAACCGTTTTCCCCTCTTGTCGACCGCGATTGATCCAGTTCCAGATAGCTCGTCTGGATTGCGGATCGAGGCCAGCTGTTGGTTCGTCAAGGAAGAGCAGATCTGGGTCGTTAATGAGCGTCAAGATGAAGACCACTCGCTGGCGTTGACCACCGGACAATTCACGTATGAACGCCCTCTCCTTCGCTTCAAGGCCAATCATCTCCAATAAGGTCTTGGGGTCAACCGCATTGCGATAATAGCTTGCAAAGAGCCTGAGCAACTCACCTACGCGCAGATCCTGATAGAGCTCCGTTTCTTGCAGCATGACTCCGATTCTCTCTTGGAGTTCATAGCGATCTGCTTGCGGATCCAGTCCCAGCACCTTCACCTCGCCTTGATCCTGACGATGAAAGCCCTCAAGGATCTCGATGGTTGTTGTTTTCCCAGCACCGTTGGGTCCTAAGAAGCCGAAGACTTCTCCCTGATGCACTTGAAAACTGATCCCATCCACGGCCTTCACTTCGCTATAGTGTTTCTGTAGGTTTTGCACATGGATCACGTTCATGGTTCTCTTTCCTTTCTATCTATGACTCCACTGAAAAAGCTCAACCGCGAGAGCAGGATCGGTATGTGTGCGGATGTGGGTTTCGCCCAGACTCCTGCATATGCCCCTCCCTGCTCCTCGCAGGCTCTTTTTCAGTGCAGCCATCTATGCATTCCGTCCTGGAACGGACAAAGATCACGAGACTCGACGCTTCGCATGTGATTTTCCATGCCGGGTTTGTATATAGATGCTGCACTAACGCGTGACTGCTGCTTGGGTGAAGAACGAACGCGTCGACATGTTCCACGTTGAAAGACTCACGTCTTCCAAGGTCAGAATGCCACGCGTGTTTCACTTTGTTTTGGGCCATCTTTTCAAACCTCATCTCCTGTAAGATGGTAGCAAATTCATGAGCGTTCGTCTTGTGTTTTATCCCGAATGGTCGAAATTGGTGGTTAAGCTGTCAAATACGGGGTTTGAAATTGGGGCTTAGAAGGCTTTGGTGGGTACTCCGAATGCCTCAATTGGAGATTTAAATGGAAGTCGTGCGTTTATACTCAAAGGATGTTTATACTCGGAGATGATCTCGAGTCCTTGGAGATATTTGGGGCAGGGACCGATTCAGTAAATGGATAAAATTGCACCAGGGTTGGTGAATCCATACTTTTCGTCTTGGAAAAAGCACCCAGTCTAAAGGTTGTTGTACACAATCTTCCCTTTGACCATGGTGAGGTAGACATTGATATTCTCGTCGATCACGGCAAGATTGGCATCCTTACCTACGGTTATGCTACCGACTTTGTTCGCAAGCCCCATCGCGCGAGCGGGGTTGAGGGTGGCCATCTTAACTGCCTCCGCCAGAGGTACATCCACCTTTTGAACCATGTTTCGGACGCATTGGTTCAACGTCGCGATGCTTCCTGCGATTGTGCCATCCTGGAGAGTTGCCTTTCCATCTTTGACCGTAGCATCATGACCGAGCAATGTGTAATGTCCATCCGGAAGACCCGCACCAGCCATTGCATCGGTAATCAGAACAACGCGGTCAGTCCCCAAGCATTTGACGAGAACCTTCATGGCGCAGGGATGCACGTGAACCAGATCGGCGATGAGCTCTGCGGTGATTTCATCGGAACTAAGGATGGCACCAATCATGCCTGGGTTACGGTGATGCAGACCTACTTGGGCGTTGAAAGTATGGGTAACATGGGTCCAATTGCCCTCGAAAACCTCTCTTCCGACCTCATAGCCAGCGGTGCTGTGAGCGATGGCAAGCACAACACCCGTACGTCGGAACAGGGAGGCCACTTCATCGGCTCCGGGTAATTCTGGAGCCATGGTCATTTGACGAATCCATCCCTTGCCAGCCTGGAGATAAGCTTCGGCTTCCTCAATGGATGGATCATGAAGCCAATCCGGATTCTGGGCACCCTTCTTCTCAACGTTAAGAAATGGTCCTTCAAGGTGAATACCCAACGCTTCTGCACCGGGCAATTCATTATTAAAAAGTTCAACATATTGTTTGATGAGTTCAGTCAGCTGCTTTGCATCGGGCGCAAGGATCGTGGTCAAGAATCCTGTGACGCCGTTTTTCACGACCCATTTGGAATAACCTTCCAAATCCTCGGACAGCGTGTCCGCAATGCCGAAGGTGATCCCATAACCTCCGTGGACGTGGATGTTGATCAGGCCAGGTATGACAATGCGGTTGCGCATGTCCAAGTGTAGGCCATCGACAGCGGGTGCGGATTCCATGGGTCCTACATAGGAGATCTTGCTCGAATCGGATACCACAATTGCGCTTCGTTCCAGGATCTCGTTCGGGGTGATGATGGTTGCGTAGTCAAGTAGGGTAGCCATAGTTATTATCTCCTTGTGTCAGAATCTACTTCTCTACATTTCGTTTTGCCCGCCCTCGAAGAGTTACATTGAGGGATGGTTTCGGTTGGTGAGGTGGAAAGGATACGGTAGAGCATCGATGCTCATACGCTCCTTTCCGCCAAGTTTTAGAGGATGAGCTAAGTCGATAAGTCTGACTCGTTCTATAAACCTGGTAGACTCTGCTCTCCTTTTGCTATCTTCGGTGTGCGATCTTATGAGGCTGTAGGGGTTGTCCTTATTTGATTCAGTCATAAGCTGCACGCGTCGCTTCATCCGCCAGAGTGGGCTCGAGAAGGTGCTGCCAGGCAGGATCCTCCCAAGTGCCCAGCCGTGTATGCATTTTTAAATATTTCTCCGGAATGGGATGCGTTCCTATGACCACCTTCACGCCGTATCGTTCCTCGAGAAAGGATTTGAACGTCAGAACATAGGGGCAAGGGGGATAGCCCACGATCATGCCGGTTGCGAGATGGATGACCTGTGCCCCGTTTCTCACCATCTCATCACCGGCGTATTCGATATTTCCACCCGGACATCCATCACAGGTCGTGTAGCCGACCAGTTCGACTTCGGTGTCAGCGTATTGGCTGAAGGCACCTTCGCTGTTCTTCATGGCTCGTAAGCATTTCCCTCCTGCACAGCGACGATATCGATCGCAAATGATAATACCTATACCGATCGACTTGGAGTTCATCATGGCTCCTTTACTCTAATGTGCATAACAGCTTGCATATCCTTCCACCACTCTGATACTGAGGGCTTCTACGATCCATTGAGTGGATTGGAGAGAACTTCAAGAATGCAGACGGGATTCCCAATGAGCATAGGAACCCTGAGACGATAGTCCTCATAATCCTTCCCGAATTTCTCTAATAGCTCCACCTCTTCTACCAGGAACAAGAATCCGAAAATCCATATCCACTGTGACACCACAATCAGGATGAATGACCAGACATGACCAATAGCCAGACCAAGCGAGGTCATAAACAACCCGATGAAGATGTGATGAGGGTGTCGGAGGCAGCGGTAGATGTCGGTGGTGACCAATTTGCTGGTGCACCCCCATTCTTCTGGTTTCCCTATACGGTTGAGCAACCTGCCCGCCCTTTTCAAAGGAAAATGTAGCAGAAACATCCCCGCAAGGCCGGTGATACGAAGCCATACGGGAAAGGGGCTGGTCTGCAGGGTGAGGTCTGTAATGATTCCACCAGCAACCGTGGTGCCAACCAAAATGAGCCAAAGGATGAGTCTTATTTGACATACGGACATACTTAAACGTCCTTTTTCTTTGGGATGAGACACCGAAGCGCTAAGCTTACGAACCCTTCCTTTTCATCAAGAGTTTCCATTGATAAGACTCCTACACTTCATATCCGGGTCAGCTATCATTGCGGGGGACTGCGATCACTGCGTTGAGTTGCTCCAGTTTGTTTTGTTTGGCCAAGATGAGCGCTTCATCTAATTTTTCAAACGCAAAGAGGCTTACCCCAGGGCGAAGGTCTAAATCATTAGCTATTTCTATGAACTCCTCATTCAACCTGTGGTTGTGGTTGGAGAGACATCGTTGCCTTAGCACGCCGATCAGCCCAGCTCTTCTCATGCTGGCTTGAGATCGAGCACCGGCGTTCCGTTGATGGCATCCAAGCCGCGGACGGTGAGGACGTTGTTATCCACCTCCAGCAGTTCAACCTCGGTGATCCCGATTGGGTTGGGGCGATGGGGGCTGCGAAGGGTGAAGACACCTCGTTTGGGTCGAGTCCTGTCGCCGCGCGGGTGTTGGAGCAGCTCGTACCCTGTGCTGCGGTGAAAGTGAAAAACCACCAATAATCTGTTCCCTGATTCCAATTGCGTCAACCCTGGCATGAGGTCAGGATCGATGATGATGCGTGATGCTGATCTCCGCAAAGTATCCGGGCTTACGGGTTCATCAAACTCGTTCTCAACGCGGCCGATAGCCCGAAAAGACATAAAATCTGCGACTTCTGTTTCAGGAGCGGGACATGCATTGGAAAGGGTGACCGCCATGACCAGATCCCTGTCTTCCGAGGCGGTTTTTTCGAAAGTTTGTTGGAGGGCATTAAAGATATCGACGATGTCGCCGGAGAGGAGGGTGCTCATAGGTCCCGGCATCACGCTCAGGCCCTGGCGATGAAAGATGTCGAGCGCGCCGTCGATGGCCGGTGCTAGAGTTTCTTGCCGCAGTGGATACAGGCTGACTTGAGCGGTTAGGTTGAGAGGCTGCTTCAGTTGAGGAATGGCGCAAAGGAAACGTAAGGTCTGGGATCCCGTATTCGTGAATTGATGCTCTTCATGCTGCAGTACGAGCGCAGTATCTCCTGCTCGAAGGTTGTACGACTGGGTTTCGCCGCGCAAAATCGCCTGACCACTCAGAACATAGACTTCGTGCTCGTGAGCGTGTTGGTGATACGGTGTGGAGGCACCCGGCTCAACTTCGAACAACCGCAGGGAGAACGTTGCCCCATTATTATTGGCGAGCCAAAGCCAGCGCACAGTGACACCGGGAACCCCTTCCACCGGTTCCGCAGTGACGTCCAACGCCTGTTTCACCTCCATAAGCCGTTCCCTCCTATTTCGTTATTCGTTCTTGGATGCTGATGGTTCTGCGTTTGCCTTCGATATCCATCATACAACCATACCGACTTACTCTCCTCAGGGCAGCGATGTTGCGAGCCGGATTTTGGAAGCCTTTAGTGATGTTCTCCTTTTAACGGTACCCCGCTGCCCAACTTGTGCAGCGCAGCGCCAAGCGCCTCGGATGCTTTGTCGAGGTACTCGGCGGCGACCAAAAAGTCCTGCTGGGACTTTTCCGCTCGCTCAGCCCAGGTGCGGAATTCTTGAGCATGTTCCTGGTTATGTTTGATCCAATGGGGGAGGAGGATCTTGAGCTTCTCTACGTCATTTGAACTAGGCATGGTTCACGATCCAACGGATTCTTCGATGGGGAGCACGGTGACAGTGTGCTCCAAGAAATCGGCTTCCAATACCTTCCCGCGAAGGGATACAGGCTCTTCGAAGAGGCGCCGGAGCCAGAGCGTATCCTCGTCAACTCGCAAGTGTACAACGTCCTCGAGGAATAGTTCTTGCTCTCCCTCGCCTTTGAGCAGAATTTTAGCCTGACACATCGTTTTCTCTCCTCTTCAATTGTGTAGGATACTTACTATTCAGGTATGTTGAAATTAGAGCAGGGCATGCCCTATTCTCATCCTTTCGACAGCAAAATAATGGCGGCAACTAGGATTCCGGTGAAAAAGGAGACCAGAGTGTAACGCCGATTTTCCTTCTCAACGGCGGGGAGTAGATGGGAGGCACCGACATATACCAGCGAACCAGCGGAGAGCGCGAGAAGCGCCCCTAACATTGGCTGGTCGAGCTTTTGGATAAATGGATAGGAGATCACTGTACCCGCAGGGGTGGACAGTCCGGCCGCGAGGAAAGCCCACAGCGCGGACCTACGCTTCTCGAAGCCACCGCGCTCCAGGAGCAGGAAAGTCACAATCCCTTCCGGGAACTCATGCAGCATCATGCCCACTGCGGCCAACACGCCGGTGAAGATGCTCACTTTAAAAGTGATGGTGTAAATCACACCATCCAGAAGAGAATGAAGGCCGATGCCCAGCATCGGGGTGATTCCCGTAGCAAGGTCCGGGTATTCATATTGCTCACACACGAAGCTTCTCAAGAAGCGGTTGACTAAATACAGACTCATAAAGCCCACCAGTAAAAAAATGGGGCGGATTCGTGCATAGCAAAAGACCTAGGGATGATGTGGACGAAAGAGACGGATATGAGAACGCCGGCGGCAAGGCTCATAAAATATACGCTATTGGCGCTTGCCCATCGCTCATATCGACCGATGGCGCAGATCCCGATCGTAGTTACGGTGCAAGCAAATATGCTCGCCACGAGAACAGGACCAAAAGCAGCTATCGGTAGGCCCCTTTCCCCGGTCGTTTTTTAATGTCTTCGTTTGCTTTACCCTGTGCTCGGACACCCCCTCGCTTTGGAGTAGAAAAAGTCGTTATGGTTTTGCTCCCTGCGTGTCCACGCCGGCGAATTGGAGGATTTTGTCTGTGATCCGCTCGAAGTCTTCGCTTTGGTAGTCTTCGACTTTGCCTTGATCACACATCACGGCCAGCTGTGGGTCCAAAGGCAGGCTGCCCAGCATGGGGATCATGGATTGATGGGCCGTCTCCAGTGCACGACTGGGTCCGAAGATCTCGATTCGGTGGCCACAAGTCGGGCAGACAATATGGCTCATGTTCTCTACCAATCCGATAATGCGAAGCCCTAAACTCTTAGCCATGTTGCCCGCCTTACGGACGATCATCCCGGCCAGGTCTTGTGGCGAGGTGACGAGCACAATACCATGCACGGGCAGGGACTGCATTACCGTTAAGGCAGCGTCGGATGTTCCCGGAGGTAGGTCGATAATCAGATAGTCCAGATCGCCCCAGGTGATGTCGCTCCAGAACTGCTGGATGGCGCGTCCGATGAGTGGACCACGCCAGACGACCGGTTGGTTCTCGTCGGGGAGAAGCAGGTTGATAGAGATGAGCTTGATACCGGTCTCCGTTGTGGGCGGGATGATTCCATCCGGTCCTCCCGTGGGCATCTGCTGGATGCCAAACAGCTTCGGGATGCTGGGTCCGGTGATATCAGCGTCGAGGACACCGACCCGTAAACCGCGCCGATGGATCGCACAGGCCAGCAAGCCTGCCACGGAGGATTTCCCTACACCGCCTTTTCCGCTCATGACCGCCACGACATTGCGAATGGACCGTCTAGCCTCGGATGACGGATCTCGTCCCTGAGCCAACGCCGTGAAAGTAGCCCGTTGCTCGGGGGTCATTTCCGTGACGTCCATATCTACTTGGAAGCCAGGTGCGAGATTAGCCAGTGTCGCTCGAATGTTCTGAGCCAGTTCGTCGCGAATCGGGACCTGTCGAAAGGGTAGGGTCAGCGTGACAGTGATACTCCGCTTCTCAACCTTGACTTTGGGAATCATACCCAACTCCACAAGGTTATGACCTTCGACCTCGGGATGCTGCAGGTGAGAGAGCGCCTCGAGAATGGCTGACTCTGTGAGATCCGATGACGTGTCTTTTCGATGCATATTTTCTCGGTCCATTGCAGATGATCCTATCCTGTTTTTCCTTGGGTTTATGATCTCGGACTGCCTATGGTTTCTACCTAGAGATTCGATGCATACAAGAGCAGTGGTCCTCTTAAAGGCAAATTGCGCGTCAGATTATATAATATACTGTGAGTATTGTACCATAATAAGGTATATATAACACTTAAGTGGTTGAAATGTCCTATATTATGTTATAATAATTTAGGTTTCATAAAAGTGATGGAAGGGGTTAAGATGATTCAAGAGAGGCATCCCGATATAGGGGGACGCATCCGGTCGCTGCGTGCGTCGGAGGGTTTATCGCTACGGGCATTGGCCGATCGCTGTGGCCTTTCGATCAATGCCATCAGCAGGATCGAGCGAGGGGAAAGTTCCCCTACTGTCGCCTCCTTGCACAAGTTAGCGACGGCGCTGTCTTTGCCCATCACCGATTTTTTCGAAACGGGTCAGGAATTAACCACCATTCTGGTGAGAAAGAATGCTCGACGTCGATCCAGAGGCGAGGGGATGCTAATCGAGAGCCTAGGATCCGGTCTGTCTAGCCAGAGGTTGGAGCCCTTTCTGATGACGTTGTTGCCGGGAGCCTCAAGTGGAGAAGAAGCGATCTCGCATGGTGGTGAGGAGTTTATCTTCTGCCTGGAGGGGGAAATCGACTATCAAGTGGATGATGAATGGCACCGGTTGGAGGCGGGGGACAGTCTACTCTTCCGGGCGGAACAGCCCCACCAGTGTAAGAACACTGGGCTTGAGAAAGTGGTAGCGCTGCTGATCATACAAGCTTCAGATGATGAGATACGTCTATCGCAGCAGCGCCACCTGATGACCAAGTCCGAGTGAGAGTCCTGAGGTGGCGCTTCTATAGGTGTAGCCATGGCTGGTGCTGAACGTTCTACCGCTGCAGGTACGGAAAGTTCCCCACCGGATATCAGCCACCCTCGCAAGAATCGACTCTACCGAGATATAACCAGGTAATGGAGCGGTGAGCTTTTGAGGCTACTGCAGGGATGTCCAGATGTTCAATCTATGGCTTAGAAGAAAGCATGACCAATAAGGTGGTTATGGACATGGAGCAGAGAGGGCGTTCGGGAGGGTCAATCCGTGTGCTAGAAACTGTGTTGCTGTTTTTCCTGGATTCAAGTTCATGTCACGGATATGGTTTTCTTGGCCCATTAAATGAATTCGGGTTGGGTGATCGAAACCCAAGTGGGGTCTATCAAACAATACGTGAGATGGACGAGCAGGGATGGGTTCGTTCTAGGTGAGAGGGGGGTGAGACACAAAGACCTCCACAAAGAAAGCTTCATGGATACCTACAGACGTAATCTTGAGTGAAGTTAGGGTAAATACCACTGATGCATTGGATTGTACAAGGAATTGCTAACATGTCAGATGAAAGGAGAATAGAAAATGCCAAGAGGAGATAGAACAGGACCTATGGGGCAAGGATCGATGACCGGACGTGGCGCGGGTTACTGTGCCGGGTATAACCAACCGGGTTATGCCAACCAAGCCCGTGGGCGTGGCTTTGGAATGGGTTGGAGAGGGGGACGAGGCTTTGGCTGGGGCGGTGGATGGCGAAGAGGGGGGCAATTCTATGAGCCTGCTGTGCCCAGACCTTTCGCTTATTATGTCCCTCCTGTGCCGGCGTATGATGAGGAGAGTGAGGCCAAGTTTCTTCGAGCTGAGGCGACAAGGATAAAGGGCGCCCTGGATGAAATTGAGAAACGCCTCGAAGAACTTGAGGCGGGGTAGCAGTGGGGTTTAAGGGCTTGCCCGCGTGAGATTAAAAAATGATTTCTATTGATCGCCAGGCATGTGACGGCTGTGGTCTTTGTGTCGAGAGCTGTCCTACAGGTGCTTTACAGCTCATGGGTGAGCTGATTCAGGTGGATAACAGCTTGTGTGAGGAATGTTATGCGTGTGTCGATGTTTGCCCTCATGAGGCTCTTGTGCCCAGTGAGATAGTGGAAGAAGAATACCATATTCCGGTGGCTTCGAGCTCGTTTGGTGAGTTAGATGAGATCGGAATATCCGATACAGGTAACAAACCCCTCGCCAGACCTGTTATCACGGTTCTCGGCTCGCCCAGGAGAAGATTGGGTGACTGGTTGGGAGCCGCACTCAATTTCCTCGTATTTGACCTTGGTCCTGCTGTTGAGGGTATCTTGAAGACTGAGTCTCAACGTAAAGGTGGTGATAAGGCTTTCTTTCACCATACCGAGAAATCTCAAAGAGAGAAACGGGGCAGAAGAGGGAGCGGACGAAAGGCTCGCCGCCGGAGACAAGGTAGACGGTAATACCTTGTACCTTTCCAATTGCCGGTTTACGGTCTGTGAGTAATCAGCCTGATGTCCTCATGCGGTAGAAGCTGACATGTAGGTGGTGGGTTTAATGAAGCCTGTAAGCCATTTCTTGCGGAGCGGGTTTCTTGCCCTCCACCTTTGTGCGTGGCAGGTCTCACGATCGGGGTCACCGAACATCTGGTCAGTTGGGCAACATGATGATGCTGTATACATCTTTCAAAGGTGCTTTAACCGCATCTCCCGTCGCTTTCCCAATACGTGAGGAGAGATGGTGCGGCATTTCCGGGGTCAAGTAGGGTGGAAGGCACCTTGCAAGGGAGGTAGATGAGATTGGCGCATAAGCTCGTTAAGACCACTTTATCAATGCCTGTGCAATCCCTCCAAGAGATTGGAAGCCGGGGAAAGCAATTCGGGAACGATGACCGTGTTAAATAGGAATGAGCGATGGGCAAAATAACCCAACCCACATTTGAAAACCGCTGCATCATATCCTGTGGGATGCTGCACCCGGAGATGATCCATTTGGTGGAGACCGGTTTCATGAAACCTCGCCGGATCCTTTTTACGCCCCCAGGTTTGCATGCGTTACCAGACAGGTTGGAAGAGTACCTTCTAAAAAGATTAGGTCAAGTCCGCAAATCGTGCCCAGATCACGAGATCATCGTCGTCTATGGGAAGAAATGCTATGTGAGCACGGATGAACCACTCAAGCGGGTGGATTCAATTTTACAGGCAAATGGCTCGGGGATCGTGAGGGTAGAGGGAGATTATGGATACGATATGCTGGCGGGTGTTGAGGGCCGGCAGCGCATCAGTGCAGGAAGGGAAGATAAAACCCTCTGGTTCACGCCAGGATGGCTCAAGAGCTGGAAGACGGTTTATCAGAATTATTTTGGCTGGGATGACGCCGACGCCAATGCGAACTTCCCAGGCTTCTATGACAAGATCATCATCTTGGATGGTCTTGATCTAGCCGATGAATATATGACGCAGCATGCGCATGAAATTCTAGAGTTGTTCGATTGGACAGGCCTCGAAGTTGAATTCCAAAATATCACCTTGGAACGTCTCAAGGGGTTGTTGTTAGATGCCCTGTACGCAGCCATTGAGGATCCTGCTAGGAATGATAGTGGTTTGAACATACCAGAGCAGTGATAAGGAGTGTGATCACGACGCGTTTGGACTTTTTATGCCCAAGTTGGAATCAAGCGGACTCGCCATCTTGGGTTTAATGCTCGTATGTTGCGCTGTGTACGCTGGATAGCAGACCGTGCGGTTGAAGCGACATAAACATGCGATCATCTAGCTGATTTACGCGCCGGCGATATCAACGATCTTGCCAACGAACACGCTTGCATTTGATTATTCATTAGGAGGATCAATAAATGCCAATCTACGAATATCGTTGTCTGGAGTGTGGGGAGAGCTTCGAGAAGCTTGTGCGCTCGATGAACACTCCTGCGTCCAAAATAAAATGCCCTCAGTGCGGCGGACGAAAGGTAGAGAAGCTCATTTCGCACTTTGGAGTTCAAACCTCTGATTCCGACAGTGGACCCGTCTGCCCAACCTGCGTACCTAGACGTTGAGTGGTTTGACGCAGCCAAAGAGCGATGGATAAAGCCATAGACCTGAGGTGATGTTGTGCAGCAGCGAAGCCATATCGAGATCGAAGGGTGGGGAGCGCGCCACTATGATCTGACGATGGATCTGCTCCTGGTGGGGCGTTACCAGGCCTTTATTGAGCGAGCAGTCCAATGGATGGACATCCGTAAGGGGGATGCGATCCTGGATCTGGGGTCGGGCACTGGACGCAATATCTGCGTAATGCTAAAAACTCTGGGCTCAACAGGGGTGGTCGTCGGGGTAGATATCAGCCAGGAGATGCTCAACCAGGCTCGTAAGCGGTGTAGTGTTTATTCCCAGGTATCCTTTCTGAAGCAGCGGATTGAGCAACCACTTCCCTACCACGAGGAATTCACTAAAGTTTTCATATCCTTCACCCTGCACGGCTTTGAGGATGAGGACAAGGAGAATGTGATTGGTAATGCCTATCGGGCATTGAACCCGGGGGGTATTTTCTGGATCCTGGACTACAACGAGTTCGACCTAGATCGCCAATGGTTCCCGTTTCGTTGGGCTTTCCGACACTTCGAATGCGAGCTGGCCAGCGAATTCTTATCCCTGGATTTAAAGGAGATGCTGGCTCATCATGGCTTCGGAAACTTCGTGACCCATCTGGTCCTTCGAGACTATGTGAGGCTCCTGGGAGCAGAGAAATTGGGGTGAGACATGAGTAGCGAGCGGATCAAGGAACTGGAAAAGCAGATAAACGAGTTAAAGAGTCAATGGCCCGCTCATTCGGTGTCCCCTGCGATGCTTCAGCGGTTGGATGGACTGGAAGAGGAATTGGAGAGGGAGATAAGGAAAACATCTGAGAAACAAGAAGATCCCTGAGAAAGTAGCCAAAGTGGATGATAGGAAATGTCGATCTGGGAAAGGCGACGAGGATACAGAGATTGACGCGCTTGCATGTCTCAACTAGATACTTAATTGGGAACCTTTTTGTGAAATACCTGATCCTAATCCGGCTATAGGTGTTGGCGGGTCTTTGTGGCCGGCAACAGGAAAGGAAAAGTTGGCCAGTTAAATTAATAATGAAAGTCTAACCCCGGATGGCTATCTTGTTTTTGCCTGACTGTATACCCCAACCACGCTGATGATGATGATCCCGTTCAACATGATCTGCCATTCTACGCCAAGGCCTGCCATGATCAGTATGCTGTACAGGATCGACAGGATGAGCACCCCGAGGAAAGTTCTCTCCACACCCCCGCGTCCACCAGAGAACAGGGTTCCACCGATGACTACAGCGGCGATGGACTTCAACGTGAGGTCCGCACCAATCCCTGCTCCGCTTTGAAAGGTGGGATAGGGTGTCCGTGCCCATCCGAGATATAGGAGGCCGGCCAGGGCGGCCAGCAACCCGCTGAGCATGTAGACGGTGATCTGAATACGTTGAACCTGTATGCCCGAGCAGCGGGATGCAACCGGGTTGCTTCCCAGTGCCCGAATTCGCCAGCCGAAGGGAGTGATCTTCAGGATGAAATAAAATAAGACAGAAAGCAGGATCCAGACCAGGCTGATGATGGGGAATTCGAAGATCCGGCCAGTGCTGAACGAAATTAACAGCTCGGTAGCCCGCCCGTGACCGCCACCGCCCGTGGTGACATAAAGAACGCCTGTCAGGATAATCATCATAGCCAGGGTCATGACGACGTGAGGAACTTTTAATTTGGCGATCGCCGCTCCGTTAATGATCCCGATGACCGCCCCCATCAGTAAGCAGGCTAGGGCTGGAACCAGTGTGTTTCCCTTGACCATCAACAAAGCCCCGACCATAGTGCTGATCCAATAGATCGACCCGACGGATAGGTCAAGACCGCCGGAGAGGATCACCAGAGTCTGAGCCAGGGAAAGGATGCCAAACATGGTGTTAACGTACAGGACCATTGTGATGTGTTTATAGGTCAGGAAGCCTGGAGTGGCGATGCTGGCTACCGCCATGATCAAGACCAGCGCCAAGATTAGAATGACAACCTCTGCGTAGGATGACTGCAGCCTTAATTTGGAGATCACCCGGACCTCCTCCCCTTCCTGGCGAAATAGAGCTGAAAGCCAGCCACGCTGGCTAGCAGCACGCCTTTTACGATGAAGTGGTACCAGATGTTGATACCCAAGAACTGCAGGATCCGACCGATGGAAGAGATGATCAGAGCAGCGCCCAGTGTTCCTGAATAGCCGCCCACTCCCCCGGTGACCAGTGTACCGCCCATGAACACCGTGGTAAACGAATCGAAAAGGTATGACGCCCCTGCCTCAGCATTGCCACTTCCTATCCTGGCTGCGATAAATAGCCCGCCCAGCGCGGCAGCGACAGCGCTCACAATGTAGACTTTTACCCTGGTTTGGTCCGTGTTGATGCCCGACATACGGGCATACTCCGGCTCACCGCCTATGGCATATATCTCACGCCCAAATTTTCTCTTCTGGAGAATGACAAATCCGACCGCGGCTGCGACTACCAAAATAAGGAAAGAAGTCAGGGGGAAATCCCCCACCTGATAGAGGAGGAGTCCTTTAAAATCGTCCGGGATGTACCCACCCGGGCTTGGCCTGATGAGCTGGTTAATACCCGTCAGAAAGAACATCATGCAGAGGGTCATGATGAAAGGATCGATACGCAGCTTGGTAATCCCGAAGCCGTTTATCGCTCCGATGATAACGGCGAAGATCAGCACCAGGATAATGCTGGGTATGATGCCCTTTACCATGGTCACGGAAGCCACGGCGGTTGCCATACTGGCCACCGCACCGACTGAAAGATCGAATCCGCGGCTTAAGACTACAAGGGTCTGACCGAAGCCGATCAGGGATATCGGGACTGCGCTGGTGATGATGTTTGAGAAGGTGGACATCATCCGAAAGTATGGTGAGGCGACCGAGGCGGCGATCCAGAAAACAACGAGGAGGATGTAGATGTAATGAGCCGACAGCAGTGCAAGCAGCCTCTTACCTACAACACTCGTTCCGTGTAGGGTCGTTCTCCCGCTGTGTGTGTTAGCCATAGTACGAGTCGACCAGCTCCTCTTCGTTAACTTCTAGGCCACTGAACTCCCGGGCGATCACGCCTTCGCGCATCACCAGGATGCGATCTGGCAGGCTGACCACTTCTTCCAGATCGGTCAGGACAACCAGGGCAGGGATGCCCTCGTCGACTAACTTTCTAAGCAGGTTATAGATCTCGACTTTAGCGCCGACGTCGAGACCGATGGTGGGTTGGTCCATGAGGAGGATTTTTGGCCGCGCTAGCAGGTATTTCCCGAGGACGACTTTCTGCCGATTGCCGCCACTGAGCTGCTGAACGATCTTGGCCAGAGAGGGTGTCTCGATTCGGAGGTTCGATACCATGTCCTCAATGACGCTGCGATCGTTTTTCATGCGGATGATCCCAAAAGGCGCACGGTCGTTGATGCTGGCCAGAGATATGTTGAGCCAGACATCGTGTGTCAACCACAGCTCCTCCTCATCCCGTCGATCCGAGACATAGAAAATGCCGCTTTCAATCGCATCGTATGGATTACGGATTCTCTTGGTTTTTCCTTCGAGAAGAATGTCCCCCTCGACATGTGTAAGCAGACCTGCTACTGCTCGCAGGATCGCGCTCTGACCTTGACCACGTAAACCCGCCAGTGCGACGATCTCTCCTTTATATACATCGAGGTTGATGCCGCGCAAACGAGAATTCCTTAAATTCATGAGGGACAGCACGTTTTGCTCTCTCGCTTCTGCTTTGGCTTTCGGGGGAAAATGCAGCCCCTTCTCCGTGCCGGTCATCATGAGGACGACTTCCTTACGGGTGGCGGCAAGGTCCTCTTTTTCCGTGTTGTCTATGCACCCTTCGAAGTTCCCGTCTCTGAGCACGAGGATCTCGTCGCAGATGGTGAGCACTTCATGCAGCCGGTGGGAGATGAAGATGATCGTCTTACCTGCCTGTTTCAACGTCTGCATGATGTCAAAGAGCTGATGTACGATCTCACTCGGGAGAGGAGCGGTCACCTCGTCGAGAATCAATATCTTGGGATCACGGTACAAGGCCTTGGAGAGCTCGACCAGGCTTTTCTCTGCTTCGGAGATCTCACTGGCGTGTACAGAAACATCCAGATTCAGCCCTACCTTGTTGAGCACTTCACGCGAATCAGCTTCCATCCTACGGTTGTTGATGAATCCACCATCGTAGAAGCTCTGGAGACTATCCAGAAAGACATTCTCAGCTATGCTCATCTGTGGGATCAGTGCGTGTTCTTGAAAGACCGCATCGATCCCGAACTCGTAGCGGGCTTGTTGAGGATCTCTGATGTAGATCCTTTCTCCCGAGATCAAAATCTCCCCCTCTTCGGGCGGGAACAGGCCCATCAGGATTTTGACCAGAGTGGATTTCCCGGCGCCGTTTTCACCAACGAGGCCGTAGATCCTGCCTTGCTCCAAGGTAAAGCTAATCCTCTTGAGCACATCCACTCCGGGAAATCGCTTGCTAATGGATTTCAGTGTCAGAATTCCCGAAGTCTCATCCTTACGAGCCTGTTCCACGATAGATCACCTGCAGGCTTCTTGGCACTCTTCATCGGACAGAGGGGTGTAGACGAAGATTCCCTCCGGTGCAGCAGGCCGCACGTATTCTGCGAATTGCTCCGATGTGATTACGGGTGTCGGGAAGAAATACGCCTTGGGGATCGGATATCCTTGCAGCAACATCTCCATCAACCTAACACTGATCGCGCTAGTGATTGAGGGATGACACGAGGCGAATGCAGGGATGTTATATTCGATCGCTTTTTGTAGGAAGCCGTTCTGGTCTTCGGAGGCATGCGCATACAGGCTGGGATCCATGTCGAGCTCGATCATGGCGTCGATAATGGCCAGAGACATCTGACCGCCAACGGAGTAGATCCCATCGAACTCAGGATGGGCAGCCACCATGTCCATGAAGATCGTCTTGGCTTTATCGTACGACCAGTCACCGTACTCGATGGCCGCGATTTCTATGCCCGGATAATTTTCGAGCACAGAGAGTCCGCCGCCGCTGCGAGCGTCATCGATTGGGTATGCCTTCAGTCCCCTGAAGAAGAGGATCTTGCCCTCTCCGTTCAGTTCCTCGGCCAGCCATTCGGCACTTTGCGTGCCAAAAGTCCAGGGATCGTCGGAGACGAAACTTGTGTATTTGGTGGTATCGGCCGAATTGTTGAACAGGATAATCGGGCAGCCGGCGTCGAAGATTTCTTCAATGGTGTCAACCAGCGCCATGGGGTCCAAGGGATCTACGATGATGCCGTCCAGATCGCCAGCCTTCCACATGGTGAACATGTCCTTGAGGTTGTTGATCTGCGTATCAACCGATCCGGCGCTGTCCATATGGACGAACTCCTCGATGAGCGCCGAGCGTTCCACCTCCCGTGTAAACTCAGCGATGTTCACCTCCTGCCATGGCTCGCCTCGCCAACTGGTGATGTAACCGATCTTGAACGGGGGATCGACTCGGTACTCATGGATATTGGGGGCGTTGTAACCCCAATCAAGGAAGGCATGCTTCTCCATTGTCAGAGTATAGGCGGTATCCGTGTTCAGATCGTACTTTGGAATCACCGCTAAGTCAGCACTCGGCTCAACCTCTGCTGGCGTTTCAGCGGGTTCGGCTTTGGGCATTAGGAAGTAGACACCACCCCCCACTACAACAGCGACTACGACTAATGTGATGATAAATGTAGTGATGGATACAGTACTACCCTTCTTTTCCATGTTTCACCTCCATGGTTTCTTTTGGGAGCTTTCCTGTCCCACGAGAACAAATAGTGATTCCTGTCGGACAGGTTTGCCTTCCCCGCTTCCGTATCAGCCATCTCCTTGATTGCTCATGCGGTGGAGATCGTCGTTGACCGGACAGAGTGCGGAGTAGGCGCGGTTAAATAGTGGGAATTGCTGTTCGTAGATTTTGGCGATTTCCTCCTTAGGTTCGATTGTCTCCTTCTTCTTGATGTACTTCTCGACACCCTCGTCGAAGCTTTCAAACAATCCTAGTGCGACTCCGGCGATAATTGCGGCGCCCAACGAATTGGCCTCCTGGTGAGCCGTAAGCGTGACGATCTTTTTGTTCAGGATGTTGGCCTCGATCTCGCGCCACAGGGCGCTTTTTGAGCCACCGCCGATCATGCGCAGCTCCGGGAAGGGCACTCCCACTTGTTCTTCCATTGCCTCGCACATCAGCCGGATGTTGAAGGTTACCCCTTCTAGGACGGCTCTCAGGATGTCTTCCCGCTTATGAGCCAGTGTCAAGCCCACAAGCGCTCCCCGGTCACTCAAGTTGTTATGGGGCGCTCCACCAGGTCGCAAGTTGGGCAGGAAAATCAGCCCTTGAGCCCCCGGGACGGAGATAGAGGCTTCCTCGGTCATGAGGTCATAGGGATCCAGACCACGTTGCTGGGCGTCAGAACTCTCCATCCGGCAAACCTGATCCCGGAACCATTCAAAAGCCACTCCCGCGGAGAACATGGCCAGTTGGACGACATATCGATCCGGCACGACATGACATAGCGTGAAGGGTCGCATCTGGTCGTCGAATATGGGTTGGGGAGGGGCAACAGCCAGCCAGGAAGCCGAGCCTATGTAATTGTAGGCGGATCCCTCTCGGACCACGCCTGCCCCGAGAGCAGCGCAAGCAACGTCTCCTCCTCCCAGGATGACAGGGGTTCCTTCCAACAAGCCGATCTCTTTGGCAGCCTGTTTACCGACCTTTCCGACCGATGTGTGGGCGGGAAGGATCTCGTCGCTGAGCTTGTCCAGGTCGATCCCCACTTCGCGAACCATGTCTGCGGCCCATTCCTTGCGATGAATATCGAGCAGTCCGGTGTTCGAAGCGTCTGAGTGGTCGGTGACGAACCGCCCGGTAAGCCGCAGCACCAAGACATCTTTGGCACCCAGGAACTTGTGAGTCTTTTGGTAGATTTCGGGGAATTTTTCCTTCAGCCACAGGATCTTGGCGATCGGATAGAGCGCGATTTCCATCCCGCCTCCTGTGGTGTGGTAGAACGTCTGCCAGCCGACTTTGTCCTTGATATCCTGGGCTTGTTTTCCACTGCGATGGTCGGCCCAAAGCATGATGTTCTTCTGAAGAATTTTGCCTTTCTGATCGACCGGGATCCCGGCCATCATCTGACCACTGAAGGTAAGCCCCAGGATCTGGGAGGGCGTGATCTTTGAGGCAGAGAGCACCTCCTGAGTGGAATCGATTAAAGCCTGCCACCAGTCATCCGGGCTCTGTTCTGCCCAGGTGGGTTGTGGGTAATGTGTTGCATAGGGACGGTAGCAGCTTTGGATCAGTTGTCCATCAGGGTCGTAAAGGGAGGCTTTGTTGCCGGTGGTCCCGAAATCATGAGCGAGTATGACCTTACCTTGCACGTTGGACCTCCTTCGGTGGAATCTCGGCGGATAACTTTTCTTAGGACACGCGCCTGTGGATTCTGCTCTTCAGACTGACTCCGGGTTGGAGATAGGTTCGTAGATAGTCGATGGGTTCATCGTTATGGTTGCAAGATACACCTGTGATCATCAGGATACTGGAGAAGGGGGGTACCCCGAGTAGTCTAACGACTTCGGGATCGACCGCCTCTACGGCTGTGGCGTAGCGCTCGGAGCTGACGATGGGGCAGTTGTAGCGCACTTCTAGCGTTTTATAGAGGCTATCCTGCACAAAGTCGCTCCTGACGATACCCGGGAACCTCGCTTCGGAAAATCGGGAATCGCAGACCATGATCGGCTCGTCGAATGCGTACCTCAGCCTTCTCATGTGGATGACCGGATCTCCCTCCTGCAACAGCAGGATCTTGGCCATCTTGCCCGTTGCCGGGACGCTTTGCATCGAGACGATCTCGCTTCTTATGGGCACATCTTGGGGAAACTGGTCTGCAAAGCTCATTCCTTCCGTCAGGAAACCCAAGCTGATGTAGGGCTTTTCCTTCACAAAGGTTCCCGATCGCTTGTCTTGCTTGTCGCGCGAAAGCCAACCTTCGTTGAGCAGGATTTGCACCGACTTGTTGGCTGTAGGCCGACTCACATGATAATAAGAGGAGATGGATTCCTCGGAAGGGAAACGAGTGCCAGGCTGAAAAACTTCGTCCTGGATCAGCTTGATGAAAAAGCGGCTTAATTGGTAGTAAATCGGAACAGGCGAATCAGGATGCAACTCTAAGTTCGCCCTTAGAAATGTCTGTTGGAACTCATCATTCAAGTCCATAGGGCTCCATTCATATCCAGTTTTAGGCAGTTTTGAATTCGTCCCATGGAATACCATAGGATGCATCGTACGTTCAACAACCCTGCTCCATGGGTGGGGCGTCTGTCAAAAAATCTTATCATGCGGCCATATAAATGTCAAGTCATAATTTTGTATTAATGTAAATATGTATTGACGTATAAAATGTTATGCGTTATACTGAGATAACCAACTTTTCTATACACAAATCCATACTCGAGGAGTGAGATATGTACATCGAACTCTCCTATTCGCTGATTCCACAGGAAATCGTCATGCCTGGCGCCATCGATAAGCCGGTGGTGATCAAACGTTCCCGTATGGCACCCATGCCTGAGGATAGCGACGAAACCGATGTCCGCTGGGGTTCGTACAACAACACCAGCATCGCGCAATTTTTCGCTCACACAGGCACCCATATCGATGTTCCCTTCCACGTGGACCCTGATGGATACAAGCTTCATGAGTTAGATCTAAACGACTTCATCTTCGAACACCCTCTACTGCTGGACCTTCCCAAGGGTGAGAGGGAAAAGATCACCGTGGATGATCTTCGATCCCATGAAAAAGAGTTGTCCAAGGCCGATGTGCTGCTGATTTACACGGGGTGGTCAAAGATTCGCAATCAGGAGCCTGAGCGTTACGTGGCTGATCAACCCAGCTTCACTGTGGAGGCGGCCAACTACTTGGTCGATAACTTCAACATCCGCGCCTACGGTATCGACACGATTGGGATCGAGAACATCTCGGAGGGGAAGGCTGCTTCTCCCGTCCAGTTTCCGGTACACAAGACCTTCTTGCTGAAAAAGAAGCAAAAAGCATTCGTGATTGAAGACCTTAATTTAAAGCTCGTTCTGGGTAAAAAGATCCGGCGTTTTTACGCCATTCCCCTTCGTATGTATGGAATCGAGGCCATGCCCGTGACCGCTTTCGCGGAAGTGGAAAGCTGAGATGAACGCCGAGCACATTGGAATATTCGCCAGAGATACGGTCGCCTTATCCCGATGGTATCTCGAAACGCTGGGCTTCAAGGTCATTCGCACGCTGGAGAAGGAAGGCAGGCCGCCGATCTTTTTCTTAAAGGGAGAAAAAGGGATGGTGATCGAGATCCTACCCACGACCTCGTCTCACGTAGCCCGGGAGCTATCTGACCCCGGGTATAGCCATATCGGGCTGGTTGTGCAAGATTTTGATCAGGCGGCGTCCTCCCTGCAATCCAAGGGCGTTTCCTTGCACGACGTACGTACGACCAGCAACGGATGGACCATCGGTTACTTTAACGATCCGGAAGGCAATCGGTTGGAGATCGTCTACCGGCCACAGTGAGGAAGGACCGGCGATGAGAATCGAGGGGATCGTTATCATCCCTAGCATGTGTCGCGGCTGCCGCAGCTGCCAGTTGGCCTGTTCCTATGTCAGGCACGGGGTTTTCAATCCGGCCAAGTCTGTCATCGTGATGGATCGGGAAGTAGAAACGGATCACACAGTGCCGGTCATTCTCCCCCTGAGTTGTGATCTGTGCGGTGGGAATCCCGCCTGCCTGAGAGCTTGTCCCTACGGAGCCATCGTGGCGAATACGGAGCATACCAGCTATAAGATCCTGGTCCAAACCTGATAGCGAGAGTCTGAAAGGAGCCAGAGATGCCTCGACCGGGCCATTGGACGGTATTCGTCGATCTTTCCACCGGTGAAGTGACCAGAGAGCCGGTGGAGACGCAGGCAAACCGGGATCTGCTTGGAGGGTGCGGCGTCGGCTGGATGCTTGCAGCAGACCACCTACTCGCCCGGACCGATCCACTTTCCCCGGACAACAAGATCATCATCAATCCGGGGCTATTGGTTGGGACACTAACACCAGGTACTCCCAAGACCACAGCAATTACGAAGTACCCAACTTACGCCTCCGACGATGAGCGCTTCTATGTGGGAGCCAGCACAGTGGGTGGAAGATATTTCGGCATCGCCCTCAATCGGGCGGATTGCCAGCACCTGGTCATCTCGGGTAAGGCTCCTTCGCCGGTTTATCTGCGTATCCGTGACGAGAGGATCGAACTCGTCGACGCCGAGGATCTGTGGGGTAGAGGTATCGAAGAGGTGAGCAATGAACTCGTGCGGGAAGAAGGACCGGAGACAGGTGTAATGGTCATTGGAACCGCTGGGGAAAACCTGGTCCGTAACGCCCTCTCCATTGTTGACAAGACAAACTCTTTGGGCCGTGGCGGTCTTGGTGCCGTCATGGGATCAAAGAACCTCAAAGCGATCGCGGTAAACGGTAGCGGCAATGTAGAAGTTGTAAATCCCGAAGCATTCTTCAACTTTTCACAGGAATTGAGAGAGCGCGTATACCATTGGCCGAAGAGAGATCATTGGATCAAGCTGGGTCTGGCTGCGGGTTGGGACACGTTCAAGCACACTCAGTATCCGGGAATCTGGCCCAAGGCGGAGTGGGACGAGCTGTACGGAGAGAAGACTCGCCTGGCAACGGTGGAAGAGGTGATCGCCTGCAACTCCTGTATCTTGTCTTGCCGATTAAAGTGGAAAATCAAGGGGGGTGAATACGACGGCGAGATCGGGTACGGTTCGCCGTTCAGCAAGAGCGCCACATCAGGGATGCTTCTGGGAGTGAAGGACTTCCGTAAGATGATCCACATCGTGGCGGATGCTAACTCGAACTCGGGCATGGATTTCTACACCACCACTCGTATTATCGACTTCGCCACGAAAATGTATGAAATAGGCAGGCTGGGGAAAGAAGACACGGGAGGCCTGAAGCTACGCCGAGATTATGATACCTACCTCAAACTGTACCAGATGATGATCAAACGGGAAGGGTTCGGTGACGTCCTGGCTGATGGCTGGTATAGGCTCAAAAAAGAGTTTGGTCTCGATCCTCAAGAATATTGGTACGCAGGTATCTGCAAGGGGATGGATTTCATCTATGATGCTCGGCCATCCAATTTCCACCCTCTTATGATGTCTTTCTTTACCCGGCCAAGGCCCCACCATGGCGGATCGCACACTCGTACGAATAGTCGTAACAAGACCTTGGAGGAGATTCGGGAGCAAGTCGAGGCTTGGGGGCTGCCACAGGAGGTCGTCGACCGCATCTTTACCGAGGCTCCCTACTGCGGCAGCTTCAACGTCGGCCGTTACACGAAGCACATGGAAGATATGATGCGGGTCAAGAACTCTCTCGGGCTATGCGCCATCTACTCCTACCAGGGTCTGATCTTCGGTCATGACATGGCCAGGCTGTACAACGCCGCCACAGGAGAGAGCCTAACGGCCGGCGAGCTCATCAAATGTGGAGAAAGAATCAGCAACCTTGCCAAGCTGGTCAATGTACGGGAAGGGTTTAGTAGGGAAGATGACAAGGTTCCGGAGCTGTGGTTCAGGCCCATGGATACTCCAGAGGGCAGAATCGAAATGCATGACTACTTCAACACCAAAGTGATTACAAAAGAAGATGCGGAAAAGATACTGGATGACTACTACCAAGAGCGGGGCTGGGACGTTCGCCAGGGAACACCGACTCCGGAGAAGCTGAAAGAATTGGGGTTGGAGAGATATTCGAGCAAATAAAGCCAAACTACTTTAGCCTGACGGAGGATAGTGCTTATGTTCAAACTTCAGGGTGTCGTACCACCCATGATCACGCCTTTTGACCGTGAAGGGGAACTGGATATCGCTAATCTGGAGCGCTTGGTCGAATTTCTCAAGGAAAATGTGAACGGCCTATATATCTGTGGATCGTATGGGTCCGGCCCCTTGATGAACGTGGAAGAGAGAAAAAAAGTGGCAGAAGTCTGCGTGAAGGTCGTCAGCGGCAAGATCCCTATCATTGCCCATACCGGAACGACCAACACCCGGGACACAGTGGAACTGACCCGTCACGCAGAAAAGACGGGTTGTGACGGTGCGGCAGCGGTAGGTCCCTACTACTTCCACCACGGTAAGGATGGGGTACTTGCCTTCTACGAAGCGATGCTTGAGGCGGTCTCGCCCGGCTACCCGATCTACCTGTATCATAACCCGAAGTTCTCCGGCTATGAAATTTCTTTGGAGGTCATCAAACGACTAAAAGATCATGGACTTCATGGGATCAAGGACGCTACCTTTGACATCCTGAAATTCGCCACCTATATGAGAGAGTTGGGTACGGACGAGTTTGACGTGGTACTTGGCACCGAGTCGATGTGGCTGCCCTCCCGAGCTCTGGGAGCGGAGGCATACATCCCAGGATTAGGAAACGTTTTTCCCGAGATTTGTGGAAAGATGTGGCAGGAGGGCATGGACAACGATTTCGAAGCCTGCCGGCGGACTCAGTTTGAAGTAAACCAATTGCGCGAGGTGATGTACTTAGCCCGTTCCACACAACTGGCGGTTTACGCCATGCTCGAGATCCGAGATGTCATCCAAGCCTATCCGCGCTCTCCCTTCGTGCCTGCCACGGAAGAGGAGAAGGCTAACATACGCAAGGCACTCGATGGGTTGGGTATTCTTTGATTCTGGCTGCTCACGACTGTAGTATTACTGGAAAGCTAACCCCCAAGTTAAAAAGGACTCGAAGGTAGGATCCAAGGTTCTAGCAACGGAAGTTGCTCTGTAAGACAATTGGGGGAATGCCTATGCTGCTAGTGTAATCACAACAATCATGATCTGGTAGCTTATTGAGGCACGTAGGTAGGAGAGACTCAACTAGACAGCCCTGTAGAGATTGGGATATGCAGGGGAGATCGCGAAGCTGGCGCTTTTCCAATGCAGCGAGATCTATGCTTGGATCACGGCAAAGTTTGTCAACCTCGAGAGGGCGGCAACATGATCGTGGGTAGTTCTGGGGAAGCATAAGCGGGTTGAGGAAGAACTGTTAGCGAACAATTCGAATTCTTGGAGATATGACGTGAAAGGTGTTTTAGTGAGTTCCCGATCCTTCGGTGCAATTTCCGAAGTTGGTGCGAAGTTGCTGAAGGAGAGCGGGTTCGATGTTCAGCGGATCGCTCCCGAAGAAAGACCTCTTTCCGAGGAGAAGATGGTACAGATCGTGGCGCGAGAGATGCCTGAGGTCGTTATTTGCGGCGCTGAACCCCTTACACGAAGAGTGCTGGAAGCATGCCCCCATCTCTCCATGATCATGAAACATGGAGTTGGAGTGGATAACATCGACATCGAAACTGCTACCGAACTTAAGATCGTAGTAGCGAACGCGCCGGGCACCAATGCTGAGGCCGTGGCCGACCTAACCATCGCCATGATGCTTGCCCTCCTACGCGGTTTATATCAGGCGGTCAGTTCCACCAAAACAGGTGGCTGGGACCGCTACGTGGGGCACGATCTAGGAGCGCTCACCGTTGGTGTGGTAGGAACGGGAAGGATAGGTCTGAGCGTGATTGGCCGCTTGCAGGGGTTCGGCTCCAACGTGTTGGCTTACGACATCGTGCACAACAAGGATCTCCTCACGCAACCAAACTTCCAGTATGTCAGTCTGGAGCATCTGCTCCGGCAGTCGGATATCGTCACGCTGCACGCTCCCTTGGCGGCTGGCACCAGGAAGATGATTGGCCGTGACGAACTCGGCCTTATGAAGAACACCGCCTACTTGGTGAATCTGGCACGAGGAGAGTTGGTCGATGAGGAGGCACTGTGCGAGTTTTTACAGCAAAACCGGATCGCAGGAGCGGCTGTGGACGTGTATGCGGTTGAACCACCACAAACTAGCCCGCTTCTCAGGCTAGACAATGTGCTAGCCACCCCTCACATCGCTGCCTATACCTACGAGTCCATGGAGCACATGGACCGTGTGTGCGCTCAAACCATCATCGAGACCCTGCAAGGCAGAGTCTGCCCGAACGTCCTCAATCCTGAGGTGTTAGGCGAACGCGGCAAATCCTAAAATGTATGAGGATAGCAACCCATGACAAAACAATTCAGTGGCATCATCCCCCCAGTGATCACCTGCTTCGACGAAGAAGGCAGGATCGACGAGGAGGCTCAAAGGGAAGTCGTCCGCTTCCAAGCGAAGCACGTGAACGGATTTTACCCTTGCGGTACTTACGGCAGCGGCCCGCTTATGACGATCGAGGAGCGCAAACGGGTGGCGGAGATCGTGGTTGAGGAGAAAGGTTCCTGCGACGTAATCGTGCACGTGGGTGCGATTAACACGGGCCAGAGTGTTGAACTGGCCGAACATGCTCAGTCTATCGGAGCCGACGCGGTTGGAGCCATCCCTCCCTACTACTACAAATATACTTCCGAGCAGCTCCTCGACCACTACCGCGCCATCATCCGCGCTGTCGACCTCCCGGTCTTTCTCTATAACAATCCCGGGCTTTCGGGCAACCCAATCTCCGCGGAAATGCTCGCGACCCTGGCCGATGAAGGGCTCGCAGGAGTCAAGGATTCTGCTTTCGATCTGGTCAGCTTCTACATGTACTTGATCAAAGTCAGGAAACCCGATTTTATCTTCATCATCGGAACCGAGGCGATAGCCGCCGCGGCCCTCGATGCGGGTGCAAACGGGGTGATATCCGGGCTGGCCAACGTTTTTCCGGAATTCATGGCTTCTTTTTATCGGACATGGCAGGAAGGCAATCCGCGCAAAACTGGCGAGCACCAGCTTAAGGTGGTGAAAGCACGGTCGATCTTGAAATACGGTCCCACGCTAACCATGACCTACGCGGTGCTGAAGATGAGAGGCATGAACCCCGGTCACCCTCGGGCTCCTTACCAGGATATTCCTGCGTCGTTGTATGAGCGAGCTGAGGGCGAACTGCGGAACATGGGCTTGCTGTAGGTCTGAATAACGGACTTCTTCGGCAGACTTTGCCGCTATCAAATCGCAGGTGTTAATAGGCTATCTGATTTCGCGCGCGATGCACCGCCTGACTAATCCCACCGTGCGAGCTATACCTCACCCAGCGACAGATTATCTATGGTGCCCCTTTTAGTACCGATGATATCCACGTTAATGCTGCCGGATTGGTACCCCAGGTGTGAAGTCTACGATGGACATGCTCGCAACAAGTAGGAGGCAAGTGGGGTCCATCTTCTCTAATTTTTCCGTTCAGAAAATCTTGGAAGCAATTTGTTGTGCTGCCGAACGTCACATCGAGCTATCGCTTGTAGGATGATAGTGGATGTGAACCCTGCTGAGGAAATCTATCCGCTCGAGAAGGATTTCTTCAACCAGGCTAGAGATTCGGTCCCCCTGCTGTACGCTCATCGACCCATCGATACCTAACGTGATATTCAGCACGAGGTAGGGACCAAACCGTTGCACAAAGACTTCCTCAACTGCTTGTACGCCTGCAACTTTCAAGACCAGGGTGTGAACTTGAGTGAGCAAATCCGCATCGGGTTTTGTTGATACGAGCTCAATGGATGAGTCCCGGATGATCATCACCCCCGTACGCAGGATGACGATGGCGACAAGCGCTCCAGCAAGAGGATCCATCCATATATATCCGATCCGCGCGAACAATATCCCGATCGTTGCCGCGAGGGCAGAGAAAATATCATTGCGGTGGTCGTACGCCAGCGCGATCACTGCCGCACTCTTGGTCTCGTCACCCACCCAGCGTGTGTAGAGGGTAAGGAATATCTTTAGGATCACCGTCAGTAAAGCGACGACAAGCGCGAATGTGGAAGATGCCGTCCGATCGCCTTCACCGATGAGAAAATAGTAGACCGTATTAATCGCATTCCAAAAGATGGCAACGGAGGTGGCGACCACGAACGCCCCGACGGCTACACCAGCGATGCTCTCCATCTGTCGGTGGCCGTAGGGATGCTCTTCGTCTGGAGGCTTTCTTGCCTCGCGCATAAATACTGCAACGACGAGATAATAGGCGACGTCGGATGTAGAGTTAATGCCATCCGCGAGAAGTGCTGGACTGTTCCCGATGATACCGATTGCGTTCTTCAAGCCGGCAAGGAGCACATTGGTGATTAAACCAAGGTTGACGGCTTGCGAAGTTCGTTGCTCCCGTCTTCCCATGATCCCTTCCAGCTGTCCCTAAATCGCAAACGAAAACTTCCTGGCTGTGAGCCAGGTATATAGTTTAACCTATAGATCTTTACCGTGTAGTATGAATAACCCTTGAACTATGTGAAGGTCATTGGAGGGAGTGAATAAAAGAGACAGCTTCTTAACGATTTGAACAAGTGGGATTCTAATTGTCCAGGGCTCCTGATTTCGAAAAAACGACACATCATTTCTTGGGTAACGTTGAAATACATGGTGTCAGACCGGGGGACATTTAACTTGTCGGTCCGTCCCGTCTAAGTTTGTGATGGAAGCTAGCTCAAGAAGGGAAAGCGTTTTCTTATCCAGGTGGGAGGTCTTGCTTCTTTAATGTCTGGAACAGTGAAGAGGTAGCTTCGCTATGTACGAAGGCAGTAAGTCGGTCACCGGATTGAAGCCGTGTATTGCCATGTGGGATGATTACCTGATCGCCGCGGTGGATTGAAACGATAATGCAATCCTGCGGCAGTATGGGTGAAAGTTCCGAGATGCTCTTTCCAACTGCGTTATCGCTCGTCGTGAGAGCGTACTCAACAAATTCTGTGCTCTCCTCCTCACGGAAGGCCATCCGCTGAATCCTGTGGGAAAGTTCTGCCCTGCGGGTAATCGCTACCTCATAAGCTCGGATGATGTCGTCGCGGCCTATCAAGCCAAGCAAGCGTCGTGGGTCCGATCGCGAGACGACAGGCAGCCGACCAATCCCCTGTGGCCCCATCTTACGCAGGACGTCCCCGATTGTCTCATCTGGATATGCGACCACGAGACGACTGTAAAGTGTTCCAATCTCCGTCACAGGTGTTCTGCGTGGGTAATTCTTGGCCACGACCACCTCCAGATCGCTGATCGTAACCATGCCCCATAACCTGCCGTCATCATCTAGAATTGGGAAGCCATGATGCCTGGTGCGAGCGAAGGTTTCAGAGAGATCAACCAGCGATAGGTTGTAGGAGACCGTATCTACCTCGCTGACCATAACTTCTTGCACATATACCCCTTGCATCACATCTACATCGCGTCCGCGCTGCAAGCTAACTCCACGGCGGGTCAGTTTGAGTGTATAGATCGACTCTCCTTTCAATAGTTTTCTTGATAAGAATGTGGCGATCACGACCGTGAGCATGAGCGGCAGGATGATGCGATAGTCGCCGGTTAATTCGAAGAGGATGATGACGGCCGTAATTGGGGCGTGAGCACTAGCCGAAAATAATGCAGCCATACCCACCAGCGCGTAAGCTCCCGGAGGAGCACTGATCGAAGGGAAGAGCAGGTTCATGAGTGAGCCGAAAGCCGCGCCCAACATGGCCCCCATAAAAAGGGAGGGGGCAAAAATACCACCAGATCCTCCTGAGCCGAGAGTCAACGTGGTAGCTATAAGCTTGAGGAAAAGTAAAAACAAAACGCTCCCAAGCACGATTTCATCTGCGAAGGTTCCCTGAATGACATCGTAGCCCACATTGAAGACTTGTGGCAGGCGATCCCATTTGAGAGGAGTAACCAGCGGGTAAAACAGTGCCAAACCGCCTAGTAGGGCGCCACCTATGGCGGGTTTCAACCATTCGGGGATAGCCCTCCACTCGTCGAAGCGATCTTCTGACCAATATAAGACACGAACGAAAAGGCTACCGATGAGCGCTGCCAATATACCTAAGAGTGGATAAAAAGTGAATTCCCAGACGCTGTTCAGGTGGTATTCTGTGGGCAAGGGAAAAGCCGGCATGTCTCCAAAGACTGCTTGACCGATAACGCTAGCTAGAACGGCAGAGATAACGACAGTGCCAAAATAGGCTACGCTAAATTCGCCCAAGATCACCTCGAGGGCGAAAATAACGCCTGCGATTGGGGCGTTGAAGGTCGCCGCGATACCGCCAGCTGCTCCACAAGCAACAAGGTTGCGGATGCGCTCGTTGGAGAGGTTGAGCCACTGACCTAAGCTCGACCCTAGCGCTGAACCGATCTGAACGATCGGCCCCTCACGGCCGACTGATCCACCACTACCAATGCTTAAAGAAGATGCGAGAGACTTAATTACAGCCACAATCGGTCGGATGCGGCCGCCTCGCAAGGCCACTGCTTCCATGACCTCCGGTACTCCGTGCCCCTTTGCCTCACGAGCGAAGAAGTAAATCAATAGACCAACCAGTAGTCCCCCAACTGCGGGGACAAGGACGACATAGGATTTCCCCAACCCGGGTAGCAATGACGGAAACCAGTCATACCCTACTGTTTCGATGACTTGGATCAGAAAACGGAAGATCACCGCTCCTATCCCTGCACCGATGCCTACGATGGCGGAGGTTATAACCAGGATGACCTCTTCGTTTTTTTGTATGCGGGTAAAGAGTCTTTTAAGCCGGACGAACCGGGGATAAATTGAAGATGTGTTTGGGGTGCGACCAATCTCTGGTTCTTCGATCTCCGGCATGAGATGTACCTCATGAGTGGAATGATGTCCATCAATAAGCATAGGCATGCTTTATCAGATGGGTGGAGAGTTATGATTCTATAGACCTCTTTTCTCGTCCCGTCAAGGATGACCGATTGGCTAGCTCTTCGATGAGAGAAATTCCTCCCCGCATCCCCACAAGCCTGTGTGCAAGACAGTGAGGGAGGACATATGCATGATCATTGGTCTTATGTGCTAGAAAGGCCAAAAGATGGGCATTATAAGAAGTACCACTACCAATACTACCAGGGTAAGCGGTAGGCCGACTTTGACGTAATCCGAGAATCGGTAACCGCCGGGACCCATGATTAGGATGTTCGCTGAGTGTCCGACCGGACTCAGAAAAGCCGCCGATGCTGAGACAGCCACAGTCATCATCAGGGGGTAGGGCGATACGCCCAGGTCTGCTGCAGTGTTCAATGCGATGGGAGCCAGGAGTACGGCCACAGCCGGGTTGGGCATCACCTGCGAGGCCAACGCGGCCAGGATGAACAGCCCGGCCATGATCGCCAGTGGGCCCAATCCGCCGACGATGTTGACTACACCTTCTGCCAGAAAGTGCGCCGCACCGGTCTGCTCCATGGCGATCCCCAGTGGCAGCATACCGGCGATCAGCAAGATCGCCTTCCATTGGATGAAACGGTACGCTTCCTCCATGGTCAGGCAACCGGTCAGGATCATCAATGCCACTCCGCCCAGAGCAGAGATGGCGATCGGTACCCAACCAAGTATGGCGGGTAGCAAAACCAGTCCCATCACCAACAATGCCAGTGGGGCTTTATTCAGCCGAGGCGCCTCCTGAACCTCCTCGGTTAAGACCAAAAAATCTGGTTCGCTGCCCAGCATGCGAAGCTTGTTGCGAGGGCCATAAAGCAGGAGCGCATCACCGAAGTGCAGGGCCATATCTCGCAAGTTCGAGCGGTAGGCCCGACCTTCCCGCCATATAGCTAACACTGAGAGGCCGTACTTGGTGCGGAAATTTAACTCGCGCGCCGTCTTGCCGGTTAAGGTGGTGTGGGGTGAGAGCACGGCTTCTACCAACCCGATCTCTTCGGTTTCGAGTCCCTCCAAGTCAAGCGCTTCCCGCGTTTCGATCTCCAGGCTTTGCAAACCTTCGACCGTTATCAAGTCCCCACGCTTGCCCTTGATCAGCAGGGTGTCTCTGGCCATCAATTGTTCCTCGGGATCGGGCATCAAATGGGTAGTGCCCTGACGTACGATGCCCATCACGCCTAACCCGAACGCATCTCCCAATCGGCTTTCGACCAGTGTTTTGCCCACCAAGGACGAATCACCAGGGACGTGCACCATCATCAGTCGTTCTTCCAAATGATAATCTTCAAGCGATTCAGGCTTGGAGATCAGCAGGTCGGGATCACCCTTTAGTTCCCTGATCTGGGCTTGGTGCGCTTGAACCAATAGAACGTCACTAGATTGCAGTGGGGTGCTCTCCAGATTGGTGCGTATGATGATACTATCTCGTCGGATAGCAAGGACTATCACGCTATATTGATGTCGGAAACCTAGCTGGCGTAGGTTCTGACCGATGAGCGGTGATTGTGGATGAAATTTGATCTCGACCAGTTCGATCTCCCCTGAGATCAGTCTTTCAGCAGGCAGGTGTTCTTCTTCGATGATAAAGTGACGGCGACCATGCAGTTCCGATAACTGATCGAGTCGACCCTCGACGAGAAGCCTATCGCCTGAACGGAGGCAGGCGTCGGGACTGGGGGCCAGATGTGTTTCGTCACCACGCAGGATGCCGATCACGTTCAGCCCCAGTATTGAACCTAAACGGCTTTCGGCCAGCGTCTTGCCATCCAGAGTCGTTTCAGGCGGTAAACGCAGGACAACCATGCGCTCATGCAATTCGTACATATCCTCGTAGTCTGCGTCGTCAGCGGTACTGAATTCTCTGGCGATGTCCCGTTCAGGAAGCAGACGACGTCCAATCAAGACCATAAAGGCTGTCCCAGCGATCAGCACAACCACGCCGACGGGGGTGTAATCGAACATCTGGAAGGAGCGCAGACCGGCATCTCGCAGCGCTTCGCTGATCAGGATGTTGGGTGGTGTGCCGATGAGGGTATTCAAGCCGCCCAGAAGCGCGGCGAAGGCCAGCGGCATCAAGAGTTTTGAGGGCGCTCGTTTTATGCGTCGTGCGATATCGATCACAACCGGCAGGAACAACGAAGCCACGCCGATATCATTCATGAATCCAGAAAGCACCCCGACGGTAAGCATGATGATCGTTAGCAAGCGGATTTCACTCTCACCTGCTAAACGCAGCACTCGGTGACCGATCAACCCTGCTATGCCGGTGCGCGCCAACCCGCCACTCAGGATGAGAACAGCCCAGACAGTGATCACCGCCGGGTTGCTGAAGCCGGAAAGAGCCTCGGCAGGACTGACCAGTCCGCTGAGCGCCAAGCTGACCAACACCAACAGTGCGACGACATCCACGCGGACCCATTCGGTAATGAAGAGTATGATGGCGATCCCAAGGATGGCAAGGATGATAGCAATTTCAGGGGTCATCTTTTGGACAGTTGATTGACGTTAACCCATTATACGGAAATCGAAGGTTCTGAGCAAAAAAAGCTTGTTCTTGAATGCGTGGCTTTCTCGGAAATAGGGCAGGTTGTTCTTTAGGCTCGCAATTATCTAATGTATGAAAGCTTCAGCCTGATCAGTCAGATCCAGCGTTTGGGTTTTAGAGGTCAATGCTTCCGATGTTGGGATTTTCTCCTTGACAAAATCATTCTCTTCGTATAATATGGGTGGGCGGTCACCCATATTATAAACAGGATGGTAATCTATGCCACGCTATAAAGAATCTGAGCGCGTACAAATCAAGTTCGATACCCGGCAGTTGTTATTGCAGGCAGCCACAGAAGTGTTCGCTCGCGATGGCTATGAAAAAGCGAATATCAATCGGATCTCCAAGACGGCCGGGTTCGCCAAAGGGACGATCTACAATTATTTCGAGAGCAAGCGGGCGCTTATGTTGGCGTTGATCCACGAGACCGCGGGCGTTCACCTCGAATATATTACCGCTCATGTTATGCAAGAGGACGACGCAGAACGCCGATTACAACGCTTCTTTGAGGCGGGATGGTCGGTGGTAGCGGAATACCTGCCCCAGCTTCGCATCCTGGTTCATACGCTCTATGGCGCCGATGAGGAATTCAGACTGGAGCTCTGGCAGGTCTATCAACCGATGCACGAACTGATTCGCGAAGACATCATCTCCCTGGGTATCGAGCAAGGGATATTCCGATCGGTTGATACAAACTTCACCACTGTGTTGATCATGAACCTGTACTTGGGGATCGCCTCCCATGCGGATGATGATGGCCGGATCTGGTTGGATTCTGATCAAGTCGCCGATTTTGTTTTGAACGCACTCCGTAAATAATTTTCTTGGTGAAATTAGGTGGATGAAAAATGATGATCAAAATCGTGCTAGGTGCAGTTGTTGTGATGGCAATTGGGGTCCCGCTGTATGCGCTTCCCGCAACCTTGTCGCTGCCGCAGGGAGTCCGGCCTGGCTTGGAATCATTGACCATTTCCCAGGCAACGCAGCAGTTACGCGGATCAGGTGAGTCGGGTATGGAGCTGGTGGAAGCCGCACGCGCATTTGTAGGGGAGAGGATGGCCTACAGCCGGCGCAACAGCTTTGACAGCTACGCCAAAGCCTTCGAGAGAGGCTACGGGTACTGTTCTCAGCAGGCGAATGCGTTGGCTGACCTGCTCACCCAGTTGGGATTCGAAGCAAAAATTGTGCATGCCTTCCGTAACCGGTTTCCGGATGGCACCGTGACCTCGCACGCATGGGTCCAGGTTGTCGTAGATGATGAGGTCAGAGATGTGGATTCAATTTTCTACAATGCCGATGCTGCTGAGGTTACTTTTACACCTCTATCCGAGGTGGGGGAGGTGCCTCCTGTATTGAGATTATTTGAGACATGGGGCGCACCCGCAGTGAACGCGCATCGCTATTACCTATCAGGAAAGGATCAAGACTGGTGAATACTTTGATTGTCTACTTCTCTAAGTTCGGCCACACACGAATGGTTGCTGAATCAATCGCTGAAGGGCTCGAAGCTGTAGGTCCCGTTCGCTTACTCAGTTCGGATCAACTCACTCCTTCGGATTTGAAGGACGTTGAGTTCGTCGTGATGGGAAGCCCAACCCATCGTATGAACCTGCCGGAGGCGGTTCGGCCCATTTTCGAGAACTTGCCGAAACGTATTCTCCGAGGCAAATCTGTCGCAGCCTTTGACACATCTTACAGGATGTCCCCGATACTGGCGCGTTTCACGGCATCCAAGAAGCTGGCTCAAAAGTTGCGTAAGCTAGGGGGCAAGCGGGTCGTTCCGCCTGAGACATTCCATGTGATGGAGAGAGAAGGGCCACTTTATGAGGGCGAGATCGAACGAGCCAACACTTGGGCAAAAGCGATACTTGAACGAATTGAGGATCATAAAGCCTAATCAAATCATGGAATGTAATAAGGCCCCGTTAAGGGTAAGCCGAAGAGAGTTCATCAAGCTTTCAGGGGCCACGGTCTTCTGTGCTTATGCAGGAGCCGTAGGGCTCAGCGCTTGTTCCAATTGGCAGGCTGAATGCAACATACCTCACGCTCCTGGGGGAAGTTACCGACGGGAGGGTGATAAGGTCATCGTTTCCTTGACCGCTGCAAATGTGCTGAGGGAGGTAGGAGCCGCTGTGAGGCTCAGGCTGGGTCATGACAAGGATTCTGAGCAAAGGATCATTATTGTGCGTTCTAATGTCGACACTTATCGGGCATTTGCTGATCGCTGCACACACAACGGAAAGGAATTGTACTATCTGCACGAGGAGAAGGTGCTGCGGTGTTACTCCGGCAGGTCGTATTTTGATCTCGAAGGAAGGGTGATTAAAGGCCCGGCTGAGATTGCGTTGCATCCGTTTCAGACGCATCAAGCAGAGGATGAACTCGTGATCGAGATTTGAAGTATATATATAAATCGTGTTCCATCGTTCCAATTTCGCCAGCCTGGGAATGGATTTTACTTTCACGGAGAACTAGAATTTGTGTTGGATCTTCTATTGTCCGAATGGATCGCCAGGGAGGGAGCCACAATGACGAAAAGTGAGTTCATGAAAGATCTTGTAAGGCCCATAGCTCTTGCTTGGGTATTTGTCTCTTTCGGATCATTGCTTGCGTTTTTTCTAGAGGTATTTTTAGATATTGAAGTTTCAACGAGTTTAACGAGTGTCATTACCTTTGTGTTCGCAGCCTTTGCTGCGTTTTATTTGTTTCCGAGGGTAATAAGGTTGCCATTTGCGGATGTGGAGTTGTCAGAGTACTTGCATCGTCTCGGTTTTTATCTCCCCCAGAATGCATGGAAGCATGTTTTGTTGGGTTTCTTGCTCGCAGTATGCACACTTTCAGGCATGTTGATCGGTTCACTTCTGTCGGGGAGGTACGAGCTCGATTGGAGTACGGTCAACATCTCCCATACGATATTCAGCATCAACCCAGGTATTTGGGAGGAATTCTTCTTTCGCGGTGTCATCGTGTTTGTCGTCCTCAGGGCAGTTCGATCTGTTAAGCGAGCCATGGCTATTCAAATTGTGCTATTTGGATTAACGCATATCAAGGGGACAGACCTATGGGCGTGGGTGGATGTGATAACGGTCATGGTCCTTGCTGTTGCGTTCACCTATTCGGCCTATAAAACCCGCACCTTGATCGCCGGCATTGTTTTCCATTTTCTGCATGATGTCTTCTTGTTTCTTCCCCAAGTCCCTGGCGCAGAGAAAATTGGGACTTTTGAAAACGTTGCCTTCTTCGCATCCTTATGGGTGATGGTGGGCGTGGCTTGTATACTCATAAAAATCTCATCCGAAGACCTTGGTGTGAAGGCCGAGGAGGACTTGTATATACTAGATAAAGTATCAGCACTATAAGAGATCAGACACTCTACTGAGAACAGGAACATTTAGCTGGGTCCGCGGCGGGCAAATGATTCCCTCAGTGGAATCATTTGGGATTTCGTTGAGATGGTGCTGGTCGAATAATCAATTATTGGAGTAGGTGTAGGATAGGTTTGAATTCATCGCAAATGCAGCCGTCCTACATCGTGTCCTTGTTTAGCTCATCAAAGTGGTCAGCGCACAAGGTGCCGCGCTAATTTAGAGAACCTCAATCACCCCCAAATTCTCGAGAACCCCTATGATGTCCATGATCTCAGGAGAGAGCTCCTCCTCCAACCCACCTTTTCGCATGATCTCCTGGACACTTAGGGGCTCGGCATTCGGAAAGGGTAGGTAATAGAGGAACTTTCCCTGTGGTGTCGAGAGGTTGATCTTACGTTCTTGGCGGTCACGCCCCTCACCTGTCCAGATCACAACACTGCTGATGGCGTGACCGCTTCGTGCTGTTGTGAACCGGGCACCGCTGTTTCGCAGCTCTCGGATTCGTTGAGATAATACACCACTGTTTTTTGCCCTCTGCATTTTCGTAAGGTCAATCTCCAAGCGTATCCGCTCTTTCTCCAAGGTATAGCGGAAGTAAGGGCGTTTCTTTTCATAAACTTCAACCTTGTTTAAGATCCCTAATGAGGTCATGGCCTCTAAAAAGTCCTGTGCTGTTTGGATGTGTAGGTTAAGCCTCGAGGCCGCCTCTGAGGCCGAGATGTCCTTGTAGGTCACTAGCAAATCGAAGAAATCCTTAGCGTAGCTCTTCGCAAGATACCCACCCAGGGTTGCAGCAGTTTGGAAATCCATGATCGCACTCATGAGAAGGGAGAAAGTCTTAGGGCATCCATGCGGTCGATCGCCCGCACACTTTCACCACGCCGGAACATATCGAAGAAATCGATATAGAGTTGACCGAGCGAGTCGCAAAGTTGATCAAAGGAGAGGGTTTCCCGGAATTCTAGGTAATCACGTTGCGAGATGTTGACCGAGACCTCACCTTCAAAGTCAAATGAAACCCACGTCTCGTCATGGAATTGGTCATGCAGCCCGAGCATATAACGAAATTCCTCGCCCATCTTAACCACCACCATCACAATCCGATGGCCTTCGTTATACGTTATCCCGATCAGATTGCGGCGAACGAACTCTGCGAACGCGAGCAGCTCATTGCGCGTATATTCAAGTTTCCCCGCGGGTAGAGGTCGCGGCGTATACCCATTTTCGACCTCTTCTACAGGGGCGGCAGCAAGCTCGAGGATCTCTCGACCCCGCCACTTGATCTTCTTTGTGAAAGCGTAGTATCCAAGCATAGGCAGCAGCAGGACGTAGATCACGAGGAATAATCGACTAAAAGGGGATTGTAGCGCCACCTCTAGGTCAGCCGGCAACGTCACGATGAAGAGACCCAACGCGGCCTGGTAGAGAGTCGCTAAGAGATATCCTGTGTTCATCGTGCGGATCCACACGTTCAACGAGTAGATCGCGTAGAGCAGGGCAAGCCCGCCGAGCACCTTCAGCCCCGACGCCTGACCGAACAGCGCTCCAGCGATCGCAGATATGCCCAGTATCCCGAGGATGATGAGCAAGCCGGTGATCGATCGGTCTGGCTTAAGTTTTCTCATGTAGTACATGATGATTGTCCTTTCAGATCAAAGAGTACAAGAATAGAATACTATAAATTTATTGAAGTATATAAGAAATGTAATAAGTTGTCAAGAATGAAAAAAAGGGCCTAACCTTGCCGATGCGATGGTTCTTGGTTAGAATTCCTTCGCATGTTTGTTCATGGCGAGGTAGCTCAATGGTAGAGCAGGGGACTCATAAGCCCTTGGTTGTGGGTTCAAATCCCGCCCTCGCCACCTAAGTCGCACGATTTGGAAACCAGTTTCGTCCGTTGGATGACCTACCCAGGATGGGCAGGTCAAGTTTTTTTCTCCATCATGCCCAACTCCACTTTTATCCATGCTAATCGCAACGCACGGATAATAACGGCCTATTCCATGATGTCGTAATCGATACCTTCAAGTGGATGGAGTAACTGACTACAAGCACGGTAGAATAAGCATCCCTGCCGATATCCGTGTACAATCTAACCCGCAGGAGCAGGCATGTTCTACGCAATCCTCGTTTCAGGGCTGATTTTTGATTTTCTCAACGGCTTTCACGATTCGTCGAACGTTGTGGCGACCGTGATTTCGTCTCGTGCGATGAGACCACGGGTGGCTTTGATCATGGCTGCGATCGCGCATTTCTGTGCACCGTTTCTCTTCGGCGTGGCAGTAGCTACCACCATCGGCAATGGTGTCATCGATCCGTCAGCCATCTCGCCGAATGTCATCCTCGCCAGTGTCATCGCATCGGTTCTGTGGAATATCATCACCTGGTGGTTGGGAATTCCTTCGTCTTCATCGCACGCCTTGGTCGGTGGTTTGCTAGGCGCATCTGTTCTCGCTCAGGGTCTTGAGATCATCCAGATACCTGGGCTCGCGAAAATATTACTTGCACTCTTTATCTCTCCTCCACTTGGGATGCTTGTCGGATATCTCATCATGCGAATCGTGCTCTTCTTGGTCCGCAAAGCCTCGCCTCGTGTGAGCACCGTTTTCAAGCGCCTTCAGATCTTTACAACTCTCGCACTCTCCCTCTCACATGGCACCAACGATGCTCAGAAAACGATGGGAATCCTCACTATGGGGCTTGTCTCGGCAGGTTTTCAAGAAACCTTTGCCGTTCCGTTGTGGGTAATTACCGCCAGTGCTGGAGCGATTGCTTTAGGTACCGCGCTGGGTGGCTGGCGTCTCATTCGCACCCTGGGGGGCAGGATCGTGCGAATCCGCCCAATCCATGGTTTTACCTCACAAATTGCCTCCGCCAGCGTTATCCTGTCTGCGGCATTACTCGGTGGTCCAGTGAGCACAACGCAGGTGGTTGGATCCACCATTATGGGAGTCGGCGCGGCGGAGAGGATATCGAAAGTTCGCTGGCAGGTTGGGAGGGAGATGGTCGTCACCTGGTTGATCACCATCCCCGTAACTGCAATATTAAGTGCTGCGTTCTATATGCTGCTTCGATTATTTACACCGTGACGAGCAGTGTGGTTTTGAGACAGGACTTGATTCTCGAAACGGGTTGGCTCAGTAGGTCGGTCTTCTTCGTGAGGATGTTTCCCTTTAAGCATCCCTGCAATGGCGGTTATCGATCACGAAGATACTCACATCGATCACCCCTGTACAATGCCGAATGATAATTCGTACGCATCGTAAGAGGTTATTTTCTCACGAGGAGATCGTGAAAAAAAATGTGTATCATGGTTGATGCTGACTCGATACACAGGTCACGGGTCTACAGCAAAGGCTAGTAAGGAAACAGTATTCTCCAGCTTTGGTGAGCCATGAATCTGAAAATGAGATCAGGCTTGTCCACTCGGGGATAGAGGTGAAGGGGGCTGAAATCCCTCACATAACAGAGGCACCTTGGACATGTCGATTCTAAGAAACTGGGAACTGACGATCGATTTAGATGCTGTCCTACGCAGTCAGGGGAGCGATCCCGAAGCCATTAGGAAACGAGGCGGTCCCATCGTGGATCTGGCTGAAAAGGCATTGAAAGAAGGAAGGGCCTATATAAATCCGGTCGTTGTCTATCGCCGGTTAGCTATCGAATCCCTCCACCACGAGCGGATCCAGCTTGAGGGTGGAGCGATATTGACAGGTTCGTTGATCGTTCAGCATCTTGGGGCAGCGAAGCAGGTTGTCGCGGTTCTCTGTACCATAGGCGACCGGCTTGAAGAAAGGGTGTCGGAGGTGATGGGAAAGGATCCAGCGTATGGGTTGGCGCTGGACGGTCTTGGCTCAGCGGCGGTTGAATCACTGGCAAACGCCGTCTGCCACCATTTCGAAACCCAAGTTGCTGAGGAGGGATATCGGGTTTCGATCCCCCTCAGTCCAGGGATGATGGGTTGGCCTGTTGAGGTGGGCCAAGAGGAAATTTTTGACATGTTAGGGGATGACAATGCTGGTGTAAGGTTGACGTCGAGTAGCATGATGATCCCTCGCAAATCGTTGACGATGGTGTTAGGTTTTGGTCCTGAGGTGGGAAATGATGGTCACCCATGTGATTACTGCAGCATGCGGGAGACCTGCCGATATAAGACTGATTATTGTGGGTGGTAAAGCGCCTCGTATGCCGTGGGGGCGGATAATCAAGAAATCGCCCTAACCATCCATCAGATTTAAACTGAGAAAATCCGATCCCAGTAGGGGCGGTTCGCGAAGCGCCCCTACAATGTTTGTGGAGTTTACGCCCTGCTCAAAGCTTAGGTCATTGAGGAGACCTTTTGAACTGTCGATTCTCCTCGCCGCTCTCGACATCTGGTATATTACAGTGCATTTCGCACCATGCTGATTGGGGAGGATGAAAAAGGGACATCCACAAGGGTCCTTGACCATGGATTTCGGAGCACCTACAATTGATTCACTTCAAGTATCCCATTTGAATCGAAACGAATTTAGCAATGGAGTACGTCCATGACAGATACCGAGCTTGTGCTCGCTAATGGGCGAATACTTGATGGCTGTGGGAACCCTTGGTTCTGGGGTGACCTTGCCATCTGCAATGGGCGAATTAAGACGGTCGCTTCTGCAGGAACACTGAAAGGTGTGAAGGTGATCGACGTGGATGGTCGCTTTGTCACCCCGGGTTTCTTTGACATCCATACCCACTCTGACTTGTCTATCCTTGTCAATCGTCTTGCGGAGAGTGCGGTCCATCAAGGGATTACTACTCAGGTTATTGGAAATTGCGGCATGTCTCCGGCTCCGGTAAATGAGCGCTATCTTGATGAGATTCGCCACGATTGGGGACGAATATCCACAGCTCCTGAGGTCACCTGGGAATGGAGATCCTTTGCCCAATATTTAGAAGTGCTCCAGTCCGGTGGCCTGGCTATCAACCTCGCATCGCTCGTAGGGCACGGTGCGCTACGCATTGCAGTGATGGGATATGAAGAAAGGAACCCCAACTCAGCGGAAATGCGCCGGATGCAAGGATACCTAAGCAAAGCCATCGAAGCCGGCGCTTTTGGTTTATCGACGGGCTTGGTTTATCCTCCCGGTTGCTTCGCCGATACGGATGAGATCATCGCCCTATGTGAGGTCGTCGCACAATATGGGGGTTTTTATGCTTCTCATATCCGTGGGGAACGAGAGACGATCCTAGAGGCTGTGGCAGAAGCGATTCGAATTGGGCGTGAAGCTGGTGTACCGGTCCAGATTTCCCACAATGCACCCAAGTATGGGGCGCCGTATGATGCAACCGCTAACCTGGCTTTGGTGGAGGAAGCCCGCAGGCAGGGATTGGATGTAACCGTAGACAACGATGTTCACACCGACCTTGGGCCTACGCTCATGGATGCGCTGCCGCAATCCATCCTAGGGAGAGCAGTCGCTGATATTGTTAGCCTTCTCAAAGATTCTAACTCTCGAAAGTCGATCCGCGACGAGATCCTGCGGGATAGCCACCCCGCATTCGGCCCTGCAGGGCTCTTAAAGCATGGCCGCTGGGACAGGATTACGATCTACGAAGCCCCTCGAAGCCGAAGTGTCGTTGGTAAAACGATCGAGGCGATTGCCAGCGATCGGGAAGAGGATCCCTTCGATGTATACTTTGACCTGATCGTCGAGATGGGCGAAAAGGTTTCCGCAATCTTTGATTATATTGACGAAAAGAACATCCGGATCTTGCTCCAGCACCCGGCCGTGATGATCGCTTCTGATGGACAGGTGTTGGCACCTCACGGTTTTCTTAACGATCCACCACCGTATTGCCCATGCAGTTATGGCGAGTTCCCCGGTGTTCTGGAACGCTATGTACGCGATGAACCAGTGTTGAGCCTAGAAGAGGCCATACGCAAAATGACCTCCTTCCCTGCACAACGCCTGGGTGTGATGGATCGGGGAGTGTTGCGCCCGGGAGCTTGGGCGGATATTGTGATCTTTGACCTTGATCGCATTCATGATAGAGCCACCAATCTTTATCCACACACCTACCCGTTTCAAAATTACCCTCATCGTTTCCCAGAAGGGATAGACCATGTTTTCGTGAATGGGATACACGTTATAGAGAACGGAGAGCATAGCAGTTCATTACCTGGGAAGGTCCTGAAGCATCCGCTGTACCGAACATCAATGTGATCGTATGGATATCGAATTGAAACAAGATCCATAAAAGGAGCCACCAATCTAGAATCAAGTCTTCAGGATGGCAAGGGTCAACTATGAACCACAAGAATGTCGTCGATCTAGAAGAGCTATTACGGGTCCCCTATATTGAGCCATATGCCGAGTTTGATCTATCGCCTGATGGTAAGCAGGTAGCCTTCTCATGGAATCCAGATGGTCAATGGGAGATTTTTCTGCTGCCACTGGATTTATCTGCTCAACCCCAGCAAATCACAAACGGACCTGGAGCTAAGGTAGCCCCTCGTTGGTCTCCTGATGGGAGCCACGTAGCTTATGTCGTGGATTTGGATGGCAGTGAGTTGTATGACATCCACACCTACCATGTCGAAGAAGGTGAACATCGCAATCTTACACCAAACTCGCCTGATGCAATTCAACCGGATATTAGTTGGTCACCCGATGGTTGCTCGATCGCCTTCCTTTCTGACCGCACTGGAAACTTTGAACCCTATATCATTAACATTGAAGGGATTGAAGCTCGTCAGGTGCTTCGTCTACATCACCCTGGTGTGCAAGTTCGATGGTCACCAAATGGTCGCTGGTTGGCGGTGATCGCAGAGACCTTTGGTCAGGATTTTGGGACGTTCATCATTTCTGTGGAGGGCGACGAGGTATTAGAGATCGCACTTCAAGATGTCGTCATTCCTGCTCAAGACGCTCGCTGGTCACCTGATAGTTGTTGGCTTGCCTTCACTTCTGATTTACATGGATTCTTCAACATCGGTTTGTATGAGGTGACGACTCGGACGATTACCTGGGTTACACAGGGCAAGGCGGACAAAATATTCCCCGCCTGGTCGCCTGACGGTCGGTCTCTTACATACCTAATTTCAAAAGGACCTGCTACCTCCTTGGCTGTGTTGGATCTTGAAACTGGGGCAGAAAGAACCTATCAAGTGGATGAGGGAACGCATTACTGCCCTCGCTTCACGCCGGACGGGAATCATATCGTCTTTATCTTTGACAATCCTTGCTCCCCATCCGATTTATGGTTGCTTTCTCGGCTTGATGACAGCTACTGTCAACTGACTCATTCATTACCCCTCGCACTTCAAGCTTCAGACTTTGTGATGCCCAAGGAGGTTTGGTATCCAAGTTTTGATGGACAAATGGTCCCTGCCTTGCTTTATTTACAGTCGCAAGCAGATGTCTCTGCTCGGTGTTCTTCGAAGCCACTGCCTCCGGCGGTTATCTCAGTGCACGGAGGCCCAAACTGGTTGGCCCAGCTGACCTGGAATCCGCTGGCGCAACACATGGTCAGTCGCGGCTGGGTCATACTTGCGCCCAACTATCGTGGATCTACAGGCTACGGTCGCGAATGGCAGCTGGCGAATCGATACGATCTAGGAGGAGGGGATACGCGCGACGTTGTAGCTGGGGCGGAGTATTTGTTAAGCGAGGGCATCGTCGATCCTAATCGGATTGCAATTACCGGAAGAAGTTATGGCGGTTATCTGACCATGACCAGCTTGACCCAGTACCCGGAGCAATTTGTAGCCGGTTCCGCTGTGGTGCCCTTCCTCAATTGGTTCACTTCCCATGTGAACTCGCGCGAGGACATGCAGCATTGGGATATTGAGAATCTCGGTGACCCGGGCGAGAATTACAATTTGTGGCGTGAGCGGTCGCCGTTTTTTTTCTTGGACCGCATCCGCGTACCGATTCAATTGATATCTGGTGCCAATGATCCTCGCTGTCCGGCGAGTGAGTCAACCCAGGCCTATGATGTATTGATCGCACAAGACAAGGAATGCGACCTAATTATCTACTCTGATGAAGGTCATAGTTTTTTAAAGACCGAAACACAGGTAGATGCTAAACGACGCCGGATTGCCTTCTTGGCAAGAGTGTTTGGTGAAGAAAGCAATGATATCAGCTGATTTCATGGTAGTTAGCGATTACTCAGGCAGGTAGCTTAAGAAAATAAAATAAGCAGCTTACTCACCAGTACGAGCTTTATTACCTGAAGATGAAAGAGGTGATACTGACAAAGGTTTTACCTTTAGAATGAGTGTAATGGTTTCCGCCAAGTTCGAGAATAGGGGCTCAATCGATATTCATCATCATACCTATGATGTACCTGAGGTTTATATGAACACGGTGTTCCTCGAACGTAAGATTACCCTTATGGGGGAATGATATGATCCGGTTTGAGGTTCTCACAGACGACGAAGTGGATGAAATCCATCAAGCCTCGCTCCAAATTCTGAGCGAGGTCGGCATTTTGCTGACGGAACCAGAGGGAGTGGAAATACTTATCGGAGCGGGAGCCACAACCCAAGGTGACCGACTGTATCTGCCACCGGACTTGGTTGAACGGGAGATAATCAAATGCCCGCGCACAGTAACCATCTATGGTAGAGATAAGAAAGCAGTCGTGTTGGGCGATGGGACGCTCCACTGGCACAATCTTGGAGGAGCGCGCGATGTTTATGAACCAAATTCAGGGCAGAAACGCCCCGCAATGATCCAAGATGTATGCGATAGCGCTAAGGTCCTCGATGCATTAGAGAATGCAACCACCATAACACCGTTCTTTACACCACAAGACGTACCCGGCCCATTGATGACACTGGCGATGTATCTTCACACGCTGCCTCATACCACCAAGCCTGTCCACGGACCTGGTGTGCAGACGGCAGCAGAAGTGAGATACGTGGTGAGGATGGCCGCGGTCATCGGCTCGCCATCAGAGGTATTATCTTTAGGAATTTCCCCTCTCAGTCCATTGACTTTCCCAGACGATGTGGTTGGGGCCATGATCGAGACAGCGCGCAGTGGAGTGCCGTTAGGCCCCCTGCCTTGTCCGACCGCTGGAGCCACATCACCGATGTCATTGGCGGGTTCTTTAGCACAGCAAAATGCGGAGGTCCTGGCCTCGGTTGTGCTGGCTCAGTTAGTACATCCCGGATTGCCAATCATCTATTGCGGGCGCTTGGCGATGATGGAACCACGCACCGGTTTCTCGGTCTGGGGTGGGGTGGAGCTGGGCTTAGCATCGGCTGCGACGGTTCAGATTGGGCACCATTATCACCTGCCGGTGAACGTTTATGGTTTTTCCACCAATGCACACACGTTGAACATCCAGAATGGCTATGAACGAGCTCTTAATGCTGTGATTCCAGCGCTGGCAGGGGCGGATGAACTTTCTGGCATCGGTGAGATGGAAGCTGGCGTGATGGGATCCTATGCCCAAATGGTTTGTGATAATGAGATTGCGGCTGGTATCCACCGTCTACGACAGGGAATCAGTGTCAACGAGGATGCCCTAGCGGTGGAGGTCATCAAAACAGTGATGGAGGGTCCACGCAACTTTCTGGAGCAAAAGCACACTGTAGACTACTTAAGGGGAGGGGAAATCTGCATCACCCATCTGGCGGACCGCCGGTCGTGGGGGGAGTGGGATACAACCGGCCGAGAAGAAATGATGGAACGCGCCCAAGCAAAATCCCTCCAACTTATCGCTGAGCATGAGGTCCCTCCACTGACAGAAGATCAGGAGTTAGAATTAAAGTCGATTGTGCAAGAAGCTGAACACGAGTTGATCGAGGACTAATCGATGATATCCCATCGGCAACTGGTCAATTCCGTGGAGGTTAACACTTTTTTTGACCATGGAGTTAGGTTTATTCGAATATTAGTTCGAAACAATTTGCTCTACCTGAGTCTGAAATAAATACTCGGCAAGATTTTCCTTGTACGTTGCCGTTACTTCGCCATCCAAGAGAGAGGAGAAAGATATGGCACAAGATCCTATTCCTGTGATCCAGGTCAAAGGCACCTACCGTCAGGTAGGGCAGCAAATCGGTGAAGCGATGAGACCTCAAGCGCAACGAGTGCTGAAAGAAATGCACGAAAGTGTACCGCCTTTTGCTACCTGGGAGGAGATGTTGGAAAAGGGAAAGCTTTTTCTTGCACATGGCCGCATGGTGTACCCTCATTTCATTGAGGAGTTGGAGGGAATAGCTGAAGGAGCGAATTTACCTTTTGAGGAGGTATTTTTATCTCAATGCGAAGGACTGTGGGAAAGTGCAACCTGGAATATTGGGGGAGGAGGCTGCACAGATTTTGCAGCACGTGGGCAGGCGACCGTTCATGGCCACACGATGTTGGCTCATACCAACGATCTTCGACCTGTGATGGAAAGGGACCTGGTCATTCTTAAGGTACAGGCTGAGCAAGACCCTGAATTCATGGGGGTATCGATTGCGGGATTGGGCTTCAGCGCTGGTTTCAACGCGGCCGGCATCGGTTTGACGGGCAACGATGTCTCGAGTAACGATATCCGCGTCGGTGTGCCGCGCCTTTTGATCGTCCGCGAGATCCTGGCTGCAAGGCGTTTAGGGGAAGCGATGAACGCCTGTTTGGTTCATCAACGTGCATCGAACTACAACAACATCATTGCTGATGCAAATGGTGAGATCTACAGCATGGAGGGGTCAGCTACCGATTGTGAGCCCATCTATATCGAAAAAGACATCATGGCCCACGCGAACCATTACATAAGCCCACCTATGCGACGCTATGAGGCGGATCGCAATAGGATTGGTGGATCTGTTATCCGTCATCATCGAGCCATGAGGTTGCTGCGTGAGAATTTCGGCAAGTTATCCCCCGAACTGTTCATGGAATTGATGGCCGATCATGCCAACTATCCAGAATCGATCTGCAAACATGCCGGTCGCACAATAACCGTGTTCAGCGTCATCCTCAATCTCAATGAATTGCGCGCCTGGATTGGGCGCGGACGTCCCTGCCAAACCACGTATGTTGAACATTCTTTGGATGCATGGGACCCTCCAGCGGATTGGAAGGTCTGAGGTCATCGTGTTTGACATGGCAGCCAATTACGCTTGACGAAGCTCGTCAGCAGAATGGAGCCCAACATGCTTGATCGCACTCGCGAAATGGAAAAACAACTGATCGAATGGCGTAGAGATTTTCACATGCACCCCGAATTGGGGTTCCAAGAAGAGCGTACCGCGGCAAAGGTCGCTGCTATCTTGGAGGACCTTGGGTACCGAGTTCGCACAGGGGTGGGACGCACGGGTGTTGTAGCGGAACTGGGAGAAGGTCAACCTGTGATCGGAATACGGGCTGACATGGATGCCCTACCCATTCAGGAAGCCAATGATGTGCCCTATGCGTCGCAAGTCCCTGGAGTGATGCACGCGTGTGGTCACGATGCCCATACTGCGATCGCTTTGGGAGTGGCGACCCTGCTGGCGCAAGAGACTTTCCCTGGAACAGTTCGTTTCCTTTTTCAACCAGCCGAAGAAACAGGGGATGAGGAGGGGATCAGCGGCGCACCTCGCATGGTTGAGGATGGCGCGCTGGAGAAGGTGGACGCGGTCATTGCCCTACATGTGGATACCACTACTCCTACTGGCGACATAAAAGTGGAAGCTGGTCCTGCATCCGCTGGTGTAGACACTTTCTACGCTAAGATCATCGGCAGTGGCGGCCACGGTGCGTACCCACATAGGGTTGTGGATCCCATCCATATCTCAGGTCATGTGATTCTCGCTCTGCATGGCATCGTCTCGAGAAAACTCCACCCTCGCGATCCGGCTGTGGTGAGCATCGGTTCCATCCATGGCGGGGAAGCTGACAACGTGATTCCAGATCATGTTGATCTATGCGGCACCATCCGGTTCACGCAACCAGAAGTGCAAGAACAAATCCACGCTGAGATTAAGCGGGCGCTTGAGTTAGCACGATCTTTAGGGGGAGATTATGAGCTGAGAATAGAAATTGGCTATCCGCCAATGAATAACGATGCAAAGATTGTGAACCTGATACGCAACGTTGCGGTAGATCTTCTTGGTGCCAATCATATTCAGGAAGCGAAATTAGAGATGGGGGCCGAGGACTTTGGCTTCTTCTCATCCTCTGTTCCTGGCGCGATGTTTGCCTTGGGGTGCCAGATCGAGGGGGACGAACGCAAAGCGCATAGTGTGCACTTCGATATTGACGAGCGCTGCCTCCCGATTGGGGTTGCAATTCTGGCTGAGAGTGCTCTTCGTCTTCTTGGAGGAGGGATCCATTCGAGTGACATCCCTCCTGCCAAGGCTTAGCTCATGCGCTGAACCGCACGCAGAATCCGTCTCGGTCATCAATCACGTAGAAGCGTGAAATGAGAAAAGGGTGGGATCGATCGTCCCACCCGTTTTCCTATCTGTTCTGTGGGCGGTTTTCTCCCTCAATCTGTCATTGCGAGGAGACGATAGGCGACGAAGCAAACTCCTGGTCGATCAGGGGATTTCGGGCTTTCAAGAGTCGCGTCGTATGCAAGAGAGGAGATTGCTTCGCCTCTGCGGGGCTCGCAATGACATGCCGAAGGGGAGATTGCTTCGCCCTTGTGGGATTCACAATGTTTCGATTAGATCAGGGATTGGCCACTCTCTGCGAGGTGACAGGCGACCCAATGACCTGGTGCTAACTCTTGCCACTCAGGTTCGATTTCGGAACAGACGTCGGCAACAATGGGACATCTTGGATGAAAGCGGCAGCCGCTTGGTGGATCGATCGGGCTCGGAACATCCCCGGACAGAATAACGCGTTGACGTGCCCGGGTCTTTACCGGATCCGGGATAGGCACTGCAGACAGCAGAGCCTGAGTATAGGGGTGCAGCGGATGATCGTAGAGTTCATCCCGTTCTGCTAGCTCAACGATCAGGCCGAGATACATCACCGCTACCCGATCGCAGATATGACGGACCATGCTCAAATCATGGGCGATGAAGAGATAGGTCAACTCTAGATGGTCCTGTAATTCTTCAAGTAAGTTGACGATTTGAGCCTGGATCGAGACATCGAGCGCGGAGATAGGTTCGTCACAGATGATGAATTCAGGGTTGGTGGCCAAGGTGCGTGCAATCCCAATACGTTGGCGTTGTCCACCCGAGAATTCATGGGGATAGCGATTGATGAAGCGGGGATTGAGTTGGACCAGGTGGAGTAACTCCCGAACCCGTTGATTGTTTTCTTTTGATGATGCGGACATGTGAACGCGTAGAGGTTCACCGATGATTCGGGCGATGGTCATGCGTGGATTCAACGAGGAAAAGGGGTCCTGAAAGATCATCTGCATACGGCGACGCATTTTACGCAGCTCTTCCGCCTTTAAAGAAGTTAAATCCGTACCTTCGAAGGTCACCTTTCCCGCAGTGGGAGGATAGAGGTGAAGGATTGTCCGCCCCACGGTTGTCTTGCCGCAACCGCTTTCCCCCACCAATCCCAGTGTTTCTCCCCGATGGATATCAAAGCTCACCCCATCCACAGCTTTAACTGCTCCGATCTGGCGTTGGATGATGATACCTTGCGTGATGGGGAAGTGCTTTTTAAGCGCACTCACGCTGACCAGCACCTGATCCCTGTTCATCGTTCCTTCCCTGTGATCACGTCCACCCAACAGGCGATCCTGTGATCGGTGCTGATAGTCTCTAGCTGTGGATTTTGTTCCGTACATCGACCAACCTGATAGTTGCATCGTGGGACGAAGGGGCAGCCAGCTGGCAAGGAAAGACAATCTGGGGGGAAACCCGGAATCGTGGCCAATTTTTCGGTGCTGCTGCGGTCAACGCGCGGTAGGGATTTAAGCAACGCCAAGGTGTAGGGATGTCGTGGGTCCTCATATAGTTGTTCGACACCGGTTTCTTCAACGATAAATCCGGCGTACATCACGATCACACGATCCGCCAACTCTGCAACCACGGCCAGATCGTGCGTGATCCAGATGATTGCCATCCCTATTTGGTCACGCAACGATTTAACCAAGTCGACGATTTGAGCCTGAATCGTCACATCCAAAGCGGTGGTGGGCTCATCGGCGATCAGGATGCTGGGATTGCAGACGAGCGCCATCGCAATCATGACCCGCTGCCGCATCCCGCCAGAGAATTGGTGGGGATAATCGCCGAGGCGATCGGCTGGTTGAGGGATCCCCACCATGCCCAACAATTCCACGGTCCTTTCAATTGCCTGATCCTTCACCATTCCAACATGAACGATCAAACCTTCACTGATCTGCTGGCCAATGGTCAAGACCGGGTTGAGGGAGGTCATGGGATCTTGAAAGATCATGGCAA
>DUEZ01000071.1 GCA_011174825.1 Anaerolineae bacterium
GAGGCACCCTTGGTGGCCTTTGTGGACATCGATCCGTCCAAGATCGGGCGGACCCGACGAGGCATTCCGATCATTGCGCCGCAAGACCTACCAGCATGGTGGCAGAGGTTCGATCATCCGGCTGCCCTGGCTGCGGTGGGTTCGAGAGGGGCTCGTGCATTGATCCGCGATCGGCTGACTGACATGGACCTCGTCGAAGGCTCGGATTGGTGGGCAGTTGCATGAGAAAACTCCCTCTCCCTTCCAAGGGGAGGGCAGGGGTGAGGGTCTGCGCACACAGTAGACCTCCCCTCACCCTAACCCTCTCCCCACAGGGGAGAGGGATTGGGACCTCCAGAAGTAGGTCGGGCTCCCACGCCCGACCAAACGGCGGCATGGGAGCCGCCTCTACAGAAAAAACCCCAAAGGGGAAAGGGGGCATTTCACACTGTCGTTGTCATTGAATCGATCGGGATGAGGATGGGTCCTCCGATCTATCCTCGATCCTTGAGCAGCACAAGCATCATCAGGACCGGTGTCATGGCCCGAACGCTGTGAGGGTGATTTGGGGGCAGATAGACCCAGGTCCCGGGCTCGGCCGTAAAAGGGTCATCCCCCAATATAAGCTGCGCATTTCCGTTGAGAAAAGTCAACATCGCCGGCTGGGAGGCGGTATGCTCCGAAAGTTCTTGCCCCTCAGCGAAGCCAAAAAGAACGACCTTTACCCCTTCATCGTCATGCACCGTGCGGCTGACAATGCTGTCCACTGGGATGTCGGGGATCATGTCCTTCATGCTGGAGATGAAATTGTAGGTCTCAGACATCGTAGAACCCTCCCCATGGAATATCCCTCACTCGACCATCTGGAGACTATGCAGCCCAAGTGAGTCTACAACCTACAATCGTTCTAAAGCTTCTGGCATCGGATCAGCAGAGAACCAAAAGATTGCAGCGGTCACGATAGCCGAGGTAAGGCACCAGGCGCATGTCGCACCGATGACGAAGGGTTCAAGAAAGGTGAGGTAGATCGAGAAGAGCGTACCAAAAGCCGTCATCCCAAAGATCGCCACGGACGCGAAATCGGAAAGACGATCCATATCCAGACGAGCGACGACCCACGCTCCAAAGATGAGGAAATAACCAATCAGCCCCAATAGGCCTACCGGGAGTACACCAAACAACACGGCGTATTTGCTCTGCTGAACGGTGTTGCAGTCCCCTACGGGACCGCATACCGCCTCGGCACCACTGGTCTCGACAAAGGTCAGATATCCAGCCACAAGGATCCCTACGATGGCAAGGATCGGAATAAGCACTGAGCGCTGATCAGAGGTTCGTGGAGCAGACTGTTGAAACACCCGTATCGATGTAATGATGAAGGTGACGATCAAACCGATCAACACGACGATCGAGAGGATATTGCCGACCAAATCGTTTTTAATCCTGTCGACCACTGTTGTTTGTTGTCCATCAAAGGTAAATATCGGGCTTGGGGTTGGTGCTAGAGGCGGTTTTGTGGCCGACATTGTCTCGCCAGGCGTTGACGCTTCAGGTAGCTCTGTAGGCGTAACGGTCTCCTCAACCGTCGGTTCTGCTGGTGGATAAGGGACCAACTGCGACAATAATTCCTCTAAACCAGGGATGTCTGGCCAATCAATCCCACCTTGGGCGAGTCCCTGCTCAACGATGCCGGGAAATTGCTGAGGGATATCGACCGAGCCGTAGAGCATCGTTTCCCCTACGATTAAGTAAGGCACCCCTGTCCGGTCATGCGCATCGAAGTACTCAATCGTGAACCAATAGAGCTCACCACCCGCGGTGGTCGAGGCGTCTACATAGAGGATCTGCAGCTTATCACCCATGGCCATGATCACCGGCGGCACTTGGTCAGGCTCTACAGGCTCTTCAGTCGGCAGGTAGACCCACTCGATTTGAGTATTGAATATTTCTAATATCACAGGGAGATGCTCGGTCATTACGATATGACAATGGGGACAGGTGGGTAAGTAAAAAAGGATCGCCTTCACGACGGAGTCCTGCGCAGCTGCAGGGGGAACCAGAACAGCAAAGGCGATGGCGAAGACCAATAAGCTACAAATCAGGAAACGTTTCATATCGCTGTGATTGTTTTACAAGATAATAGTTTGTAATTATACCGCTGTCTAACAGACTAACCCTCCCTGAGGGTCCACAATCTATCAAGAACGGTCTCCAGTCGGGTTCCGAGCGCTTCATCTCTGGCTGTGGTGACATCATCCTCGTTTTCGAAAATGACGTAGGGGACCTGTATCCCTCGTACGGTCAAATGGGTAGGACTGTCGCTGGTGAAATCAGCCCAGTCGTCCTCGTGGTAGAGATGTTCCATCTTTTGATCAGCTAAGCTGTGCTCAAGGATGCTGTCAGGGCGTTCGGGATTCTGACGTCGGCGGTTCTTACGCAGCGATTCCTCATAAGAAACCTGAACATACAAACAGGCTGCCTTTCTCAAGATAGCGTCGCTCAGATGTTGATAAGCGGCCCGATAGCCTCCGTGTTCTTTCCCGCGCGAGAACTCGATTACAGCCGTGCACTCACTCCTGGCATCGCGACGCCATTTGTCGTAATTTAGACTAAGCCGTCGGATCAGCAGATGCCAAAAATCGTGGTGGAGAAAATCTTCATCTGGGGTGGTGTGCAGCCTCGGTCGATCTAAGATATGTTCCAATATCTTATCTTCCTCAAGCCAAGCCCAAAGTAATGGGAAGTCGTCCAAGCTGTGAATCGGGCCCACATGGAAGCGCTCAATCCTCTCATCCAATGGGGTGTGTTTTAAGTAGTGTGAGATCTCGCTCTTGCCCGCTGCGGGGCGGGCATTCAAGATCAGTATGGGAAAGATGTTGTTCATTTCTCGCTCGCAATATGTATGATGAGTTCCCGAAAGGCTACATCAATCATCTTGGTCGAAACTCATTCCAACCTGTTATTCTGAAATCATATGTTAAAACGTAGCCCCAACAAGCCACGCCTGATGGGTTGCCGGAACAAGCAAGATCTTCGAGACAAGTGTAATTACACATTGTAATTGATCTGATGCTTGCATGTTCCATGCCTTGGCAGATTTTTACGTGAGCGAGGACATCCGTCAAGCCTAAACATGATGGATGTTCTAGCGAAACAGACTCATGATTCCTTTTTGCATGACGCCACAGCCTAGATGTAGGCTGGGTAATCTACAACACCCACCACCTCCTCCACCCTATTTTTCATCATCCCACCCCCTCTCCTAATGTACAAGGTGGTAGAATTCCATGAAGCACACCCCTAGAGTCTTGGCAATCTGAGAACCCGCTCGGTCGTCACCTTGGGTTAAGTTCGGAGAAGGGCTCGTATGACAAACCGCTGTATATTCTGTCGCATCATCGCCGGTCAAGCAGAAGCCAGCATTGTCTATCGTGATGAATTCGTAACGGCTTTCATGGACATTCGCCCGATAAATCCCGGTCACCTGCTCGTGGTGCCCAACCGACACGCGTCAAATTTGGGTGAAGTAGATGATAATGTGGGTGGTCACATGTTTGTCGTAGGTAGAAAGCTCGCCTCGGCTCTTAGGCACTCAGAACTGCGCTGTGATGGGGTCAATCTCTTCGTGGCGGATGGTGCTGTAGCCGGTCAAACCGTATTCCACAGCCACTTACATGTCGTTCCCCGTCGTGCAGGGGACGGCTTTGGGTTTCATTTCCCTCCGGGGTACACCCGAGGTACCTCACGGGCGGATCTCGATGCTGTTGCCGCCAAGGTGAGAGCTGTTCTGGACTAGAACTGGATAGAAAAAACGTAACACGATGTTGCTCGGGCAATGGATAACAAGTGAGAGATGATGAACGCCATTCAAAATGTGTGTGTTTTTTGCGGCTCGAGTGACAAGGTCGGTGAACCCTATCTGAAAGCAGCAAGGGAGATGGGACGAGCCCTGGCAAGGAGGAACCTAACTTTAATCTATGGAGCAGGAGGCACAGGTTTGATGGGCGCTCTGGCGGACGCTGCGCTTGCAGATGGTGCGCACGTAGTGGGTATAACACCGGAGAGCTTCAATACCCCTCAACTTATGCACCCGAATCTACAAGAATTACATGTCGTCAAGACCATGCATGAACGCAAAGCCTTGATGGTAGACATCTCCGACGCTTTCATCGCATTACCAGGGGGATACGGTACGCTTGAAGAGCTGTTTGAAATCCTTTGTTGGGCTCAAGTCGGTCTACATAGCAAACCGGTTGGAGTCTTGGATTCGTTGGGATACTATGAACCTCTTAACACGCTTATCGAACACGCTCGCCAAGAGGGATTTATCTATGAGGAGCACCGAGGCCTGCTGATACGCGACGCCGATCCCGATGCTTTGCTCGATCAAATGGCAATGTACCAACCACCAGAGGGATTGGAGCGTTGGGTGGATCGACCTGAGGAGGGGCAATGAACGCAGCCCAATTCTTTGATCATTGGAACAAAATCTGGAGGGATTTACAGCGCGCGGTGTCGATGCTGAAGGATGAACATTTGGATTTCCGTCCCGCAGAGTGTTATCACCGCAGCGTGAGGGACATCTTGCTCCACATCATCGAAATCGAGCAATTCTGGATCCACGATGTCATCCAAAAGGGAAGCTCCACAGTTTCCAATGAGGACAAGGGGCAATTGCAAACAGTAGCCGAGATCCAAGAGGAAATGGATGCGGTACACAAGCGGACGATGGATTTCTTGGCTACTGTGCCGGTTGAGGATTTCAACCGCATCGTCCAGGTTCCCCAGAATGGCACACCCAAATTGGGCTGGATCTTCTGGCACATCTTCGAGCAGCAGATCCACCATCGCGGCGAACTCTATCTCTGCCTGAGTTTGCTGGGTATGGATCGACCAAAGACCGACCGCCCGGGCTAGAACGATCATTCTGTTTGATTAACTCGGAGGTCGGCAAACGGCGGAGGTTTGAAAACCTGCACACCCATGTCTGAAACCATACGATTGCTGCATTTCGCCGACCTACATGTCGGCATGGAGAACTACGGAAGGTTAGACCCCACCACTGGCACCTCGAGCCGTGTGCGTGATTTCCTGGATCGCTTGGATGAGGTGGTCGATTATGCACTTAAGCACGATGCTGACCTAGCAATATTCTCCGGTGATGCCTTCAAGAATCGTGACCCTGAGCCCACACAACAGCGTGAATTTGCCCGACGGATGAAGCGATTGGCTGATGCGGTCCCCACGCTTCTACTGGTCGGTAACCACGATATGCCCGGCATGGCAGCGAAAGCCAACAGTTTGGATATCTTTCGGGCTTTGGATGTGCCCGGGGTGACTGTCGGTTATAAGTCTGACAGTCGTGTGATCGAGACGCGGCACGGACCGGTCTTCTTGGCTTGGATTCCTTACCCAATGCGTAATCGTCTGCTAAGCCGGGAGGAGCACGCTGGTAAGTCGATCGAAGAGCTTGAGAACGCGCTTCGTGAGGTGGTATCCGACCTCGTAGAGGATTTGGAGAAAGAAGCGGACTCCCATGATATGCCGCGTGTGTTAGCCGGGCATTTCTCGGTCGCCGAAGCTGAATTCGGCTCCGAGCGATCGGTGATGCTCGGACGAGATGTGGCAGTCTTTTTGTCCACCTTAGCTGACCCCCGATGGGATTATGTCGCCTTGGGCCATATCCACAAACATCAGGTGCTTAACCCGGGTCATTACCCACCTGTGGTTTACAGCGGATCGTTGGAGCGGATCGATTTCGGCGAAGAGGATCAAGAGAAGGGTTTCTGTTGGGTAGAGCTAGCAAGGGAAAGGACGACTTGGCGTTTCGTGCCAGTGGAGGCGAGAACTTTCCATACCCTACGTGTAGATGCACGGGAAGCTCCGGACCCGACAGCCGCTGTCCTTGCTGAGCTTGAAGGCTTGTCCCTCGAAGGTGCTATTGTCCGCGTCATTGTCCAATTGCAGACGGAGCAGGAGGCAGCGCTAAGAGATCGTGATGTTGAACAAGCACTCGATATGGCCGCCCATGCCTCGCTCGTACGTGAGGTAGAGGCTGAGGTAAGGGCCAGGCTGGGTGACCTCGAGCCACAGACTCTTACCCCGTTGGAGTTGGTTGAACGCTATTTTCAATCCCGTGAGGTGGAGCAAGAGCGTATCGATACGCTGCTAGCAAAAGCCGAAGAGTTGTTGCAGGAGGGGTTAGCGAACCCGCTGCTCTCGACCTAAATGATATCGAAGCACTTGTGCTGAGCGATGCCGAAGCACCTGTAATGAGCAAAGTCGAAGCACCTGTGCTGAGCAAAGTCGAAGCACCTGTACTGAGCGATGCCGAAGCACCTGTAATGAGCAAAGTCGAAGCATGATCCCGATTGAACTTGAGTTACGTAATTTCCTAGCTTATCGTGATCCTGGTCCTTTGAGTTTCGAGGGGATCCATATCGCCTGTTTGGCTGGTCCGAACGGCGCAGGAAAATCCTCACTCCTTGACGCCATCACATGGGCGTTGTGGGGAAAAGCACGGGTCAATGCTCCTGATGAGTTAATTCATCAGGGCCAAACGGAGATGCAGGTTAATTTGACCTTCGACTTGGGAGGCTCTCTCTTCCGAGTCATGCGCCAACGAAAAACAGGCAAACGTGGCGTCTCGCTCTTGGAACTCCAAGCATGGGACACGGGGACAGATTCCTGGAGAGGGATTTCAGAGAAAACGATGCGGGAAACGCAGCAAAAGATCGAGGAATTGCTGCGGCTCGACTATGACACTTTTGTCAATTCAGCTTTTCTGGTGCAGGGAAGGGCTGACGAATTCACCACGAAAACGCCCAGCCTGCGCAAGCAGGTGCTATCCACCATCCTTGGATTATCAAGCTGGGAGGATTACGAACGGCGGGCACGTGATCGGATCGCAGAAACCAAAACCGGGATGCATCGTCTGGAAGGCCGCTTGGACGAGATCGATCGGGAGCTATCCCAGCGTGATACATATGAAGCCGAGTTGACTGCAGCGGAATCGACGGCGCGAGAAGTGGCTGCTCGATTAGATGCCGCAGAAAAACAATGGGCGAACCTGGAGCAGACACGGCATGCACTGGTCGCGTTTCAACGTCAGATCGATGACCTGACAAGACGGATAACTTCGAACGAGCGCGAGATCACTGAAACTGAAAAGGAGCGAGCCATTGCCGTAACGCAGGCAGACAAAGAGGCGCTAAAAGCTGTGTTGGGAGAGGTCCAAAAGGTGCTCATCGATCTCAATCCAATTCAAGCTCAACATGAGAAGGTTTCAGAGAAGCGAAGGGCCACCGCGGAAGAGATCGCTCGTTTAGAGGGGATCAACCAAGCTTTGGGACCTGAGACGGAGCCGGTCAAGGCGCGAGTGTCAGTGCTGGAGGCGGCCACCGAGCCGGTCTGTCCGACCTGTGGTCAACCGCTGACCGATGAGCACCGAAAAACGCTTGTAGCTGACCTCGAGCATGAAATCAACGTACGACGGGAACAGTACCGGGACAACCGAGATCGCATCCAAGAGCTCCAAACCCAGATTGTCGAGTTCGACCGAAAGCGATCGGAGCTAGAAGTGCAACTCGCTGAGCGCCCGGGCTTAGAAAAGAGAGTAGGTGAGTTAGAGTCCTCCCTGGGTCATGCTGACGAGGCGGCTCGAAGAGTCGAAGAGTTAGCGGACATGCTCAAGCGAAGATCGGGTGAGTTGGCTGGTGATCGGCTGCAACGTGAAGAATTAGAGAGCCAAGTTGAAGAAGCCGAGCATCGCTTGAGAGCAGCTTCGTTGTCCCAGGAGGACTTAGATCAACTGCGGAAAACAAAACGTTTGGCAGACGAGCGCGTCGGAGGTGCTCGCCAGAAGCTAGGGGCGCTGGACGCCTTCGAAAAACAACGTTCTGAAACGCTTGTAGAGCGAGAGAGGTTGGCCAACGATCTAGGGTTGTACGAGGATCTTCGGGAGGCCTTTGGTAAGCGCGGCGTACCAGCGATGATCATTGAAACCGCCGTGCCAGAACTCGAACGATCGTCTAACGAATTGTTGGGGCGCATGACCGACGGTCGCATGCATGTGCGGATCGAGACACAACGCGAAATAAAGACCGGCGAGGTGAGGGAAGCCTTAGACATCATTATCTCCGATGAACTAGGCAGCCGACCCTATGAACTCTACTCAGGAGGTGAAAGCTTCCGAATCAATTTCGCCATTCGCATCGCCCTTTCCCGCTTGTTGGCCCGCCGCGCGGGCGCTCAACTGCGTACCCTTTTCATTGATGAGGGCTTTGGAACCCAAGACGCACGCGGCCGTGAGCACTTGGTGGCAGCCATCAACACCATCCAGGATGACTTCGATCGTATCCTGGTCATTACCCACATCGATGAACTCAAGGAAGCCTTCCCTGCTCGCATCGAAGTTTCCAAGACGCCGCAGGGATCGCAATTCAGTTTCACATAGAGGCGTCAAACAAGCGCACCTTTCGACAGGTCTTGTCCTGGGTTTGCCGAAGTGCTCAGCTAAATTTATTGTCATTCTGAGGCGCGCAACGCCGAAAAACATCGTTATTATGAGAAGGAGGCATTTGAAATAGGAAAACGAGATCCTTCTCGGAGTCGAAGGTCTCGTGTATGCCGAGGGGCTCAAGGAAGTCATCCCAAAAGGTATGTCATTCTGAGCGCCGTAAGGCGCGAAGAATCCCTATTATGCAACTATTTCAAATGCTTCATCATAGGGATTCTTCGCTCGCTTCGCTCACTCAGAATGACATATATATGAGGGTCATTCTAAGCACACCCTTTTACAACTCTTTGGCAAGTTTCCTTCGGCAAGCTTAGGACAGGCATGATAGGAACGACAGGACTCAGGAAAATGCAGGCTCAGGGTGCTTCTCTTGGTAAACTCGACAATCATCCGCCGACAGTCATCCTGTGCCTGTCGAAGGATGACTGTCGAAAAATAACGACCACCTTCAAATTCGCGATGCTTTCGACACCACGATTGCATCAGGACAATGCAGGTCCTAGGCGTTTATCCCAAACTATCATACGAAGAGGTATCGTTGGCCATGCAATTACAGAAACTCTTTCAACGAATCGGCAATGTGTTCATTGGGGCCATCCTGCGCTCACCATTCCATGCAATGCTCAGCCAGAACACCTTGCTGCTCACCTTCACCGGCAGGGCAAGCGGTAAACGGTATACCACTCCAGTTAATTACGTTCCCATTGGTGATGATCTCTTCATAGTCAGTAGAAAAGAACGAACTTGGTGGCGCAACCTGCGCGGTGGGGTTCCTGTGGTGTTTCGACTTCAGGGACGTACGATAACCGGATGGGGGGAAGCCTTTGAGGATGAGGCGGAGGTTGAAAGAGGTTTACTGACCTACCTACAGTCGTTCCCCAGCTTTGCTAAGTTCTTTGAGGTCGGGCTCGATGAGAATGGTCTTCCCAACCGAGAGGACATCGCTCGGGCTGCCCAACCGAGAGTCTTGGTCAAGCTCAAGAGAGATGAGCATTGACCTATCCCTGGACCGGAGGATAATGGCCCGATGGGAGTGGGAGAGAGAATCGGTTGGTCATGGGAATCCGACCTACTTCTGGAGGACACAGCCCCTCTCCCCTGTGGGGAGAGGGTTAGGGTGAGGGGAGCTTTACTTTGCGCGTACACCCTAACACTAGCCTTCCATCACTAAGCGAATAAGTCGTCAGAAACGAAAAGGCACTCAGCATGAGAAACGAACCGATTTATCTGGACTACAACGCGACCACCCCGATCGATGATCGGGTGGCGGAGGCCATGAAGCCGTATCTCTATGAGCACTTCGGTAACCCCTCAAGCGCTCACCCTTATGGGATCCGAGCGAAGCAGGCCGTAGAGACCGCGCGAGCACAGGTAGCCGTTAGCCTACGTTGTTCACCCGCTGAGATCGTCTTCACCAGTGGCGGCAGTGAGGCGAACAACATGGCCATCAAGGGTGTCGCATCCGCCTACCGTGGTCACATCATCACCTCAGCCATCGAACATCCAGCTGTACTGGAGCCATGTCGCTATTTGGAAACCCAGGGTTATCGCCTCAGCATATTGCCGGTAGATGAATTTGCTATGGTCGATCCCGCTGAGGTCGAACGAGCGATCACCCCTGAGACCATCTTGGTGTCGATTATGCACGCCAATAATGAGGTGGGCACGATCCAACGGATCGCAGAAATTGCGTCCATTGCTCATAGCCATGGCGCCTTGATGCACACCGACGCGGCACAATCATTGGGCAAGGTGGCGGTTAATGTAGAAGAACTGGACGTAGACCTGCTTTCGCTGGCAGGTCACAAATTCTACGCGCCCAAGGGGATCGGCGCGCTTTACATCCGGTCTGGTGTGAAACTGGTCAAGTTCATCCATGGTGCTGACCACGAAACCAATCGGCGCGCGGGGACGGAAAATGTCCTGGAGATCGTCGGGCTCGGGAAGGCCGCGGAAATCGCCTGTGAGGACCTGGAAGAAACCGCGACACACATGCGCTCCATGCGAGACCGATTATGGCGTGGATTGAGCGACGAATTGAAAACGCCTGAAATACTAAAGCAAAACGGCCACCCCACGGAGCGACTCCCCAACACGCTCAGTGTCAGTTTCCGCTCCATCGAAGCCAACACCTTGCTCTCAGAGATCAGCGATCGAGTTGCGGCCTCGGCGGGTGCGGCCTGTCATGCAGAGAACATCGAGGTCTCGTCTGTCCTGGAGGCGATGGGGGTGCCGTTGGAGTACGCGATGGGTACGGTTCGTTTCTCAGTTGGCAGGATGACCACCCCAGAGGAGTTGGAAGAAGCGGTCAAGGTTGTCGTAGATGCTGTGAGTCGACTGGGCTCAAAAAACTCACCAATCTCACCCGCAAAGACAATCGCCGGAGAAATTAAGTTAACACATTACACCCATGGAATGGGCTGTGCATGCAAACTTCGACCGCAAGCACTGGAGCAGGTCTTGGCCAAGCTGCCCACGCCCACCGATCCCGCTATTCTGGTGGACATCTCGACCTCCGACGATGCTGCAGTCTACAAACTACGTGATGACCTAGCGGTGGTCCAAACGGTGGACTTCTTCACGCCGATCGCGGACGATCCCTACGATTTTGGTGCGATCTCGGCAGCCAACTCCTTCAGCGATATCTACGCCATGGGCGCAAAACCGCTCTTCGCGCTCAACATCGTCGGTTTCCCAACCCATCGCCTGCCACTGGATGTCCTTGACCGCATCTTAAAAGGAGCGCTCGATAAGGCAACCGAGGCTGGTGTGAGCATTATCGGCGGGCATACGGTGGACGACACCGAACCTAAGTACGGCATGGCGGTGACGGGCATCGTCCACCCCGATCGGGTGGTGACCAACGCCGCCTCTCACCCTGGCGACCAGATCGTCCTCACCAAGCCGATAGGTACGGGGATCATCGCCACTGCGATTAAACGTGGGTTGGCGGACGAAAAGACGGTCCAGGAGGTCAACCGCTGGATGGCGACTCTCAACCAAGCTGCAGCCGAGGCAATGATCGAGGTCGGCGTATCAGCCTGCACCGACGTGACAGGCTTTGGTTTCCTTGGACATCTGAGAGAGATGACAGCCGGGGCGGGTGTAGACGCGGAGGTCTTCTTTGATCAGGTTCCAGTCCTGAAAGCCGCGCAGAGATTTGCTGGCGCTAACGTGATACCAGGTGGCACACGCGACAACCTTGCTTATGTCAAGCCGCACGTGAACTGGGAGGGTGGGATTTCGGAGGTGCATAAGCTTCTCCTTGCGGATGCACAGACCTCAGGCGGGTTGCTCATCGCGGTGCCGATGGAGAAGCTGGATTCACTGGTGCAGGCTCTAGAGACACGAAACGTGGAGACAATCGCGCATGTCGGTCAATTCACGCGTCCCGGGGCTGGCAAGATCTCCGTTCTCAGGCCAAAAGAACATCGCGCTTGAGGATCACAAGCGTCAGATCATCGGATTGAGGCGCATCACCTACAAAGCCATGGACTTCCTCAAGCATGGCTTCTTGAATCTCTTGGGCTGATCTTCCCAGATTGGCCTGCGCGGTTTTCTCTACCCGTTCTTCGCTGAAAAACAGTTCCTGTTCATTCTGCGCCTCGGTGAGGCCGTCGGTATACATGATCAAAACGTCACCAGGGGCAATCATCACCTCGCGTTGATCCCAGGTCCCACCTTCTGCAATCCCCAGCGCCATGCCGGTTTTTTGTAATGCGTGAACAGCACCATCTTCTTGCGAGCTAAGCACGTAGGGGGGATTATGTCCGGCGTTACAATAGATTAGTTTGCCAGAGATTGGATCGAGGATGCCATAGAAGATCGTGACGAAGAGGCCAGCGTGGGTTTCGGTCAGGATGCGTTGGTTAACATGACTGAGCACCAACTCAGGCCGCGACGGGTATTCCACGGCGTAGCTGCGGAGGAGGGTGCGGCTGGAGGTCATGTACAGAGCAGCAGCCGCTCCCTTATCTGCCACGTCGGCAACGACGATACCCACATGCCCGTTGGGTAGCGGAATGAAGTCGTAGTAATCACCAGAGGTCTCTCGAGCCGGCTCCAAGATCGCCGACAATTGCCAACCCATTAAGCTCGGTATTTCCTCGGGCAAGAAGCTTTCTTGGATTTTCCTCGCTTGGGCCATCTCCTGAGATATCTGTTGGTGGGCTATGGCTTGGTCATAGGTTTTCGCTCGTGCAACACGCAACCGCTCTTCCACCAGCCCTGAAAAATAGGATAAGCCCATGTCCTCGTATGCTGACAGCGCCTCACGTAGCAGAGCTTGCGCTCTTTCTAAATCCGTTGGCTCCCCACGAGAAATATACACATCAGCCCATAGCTTGAGCATACTAGCCCACCACGGCCGCATTTCCAACCGGGCGGCAATCCCGGCAACAGCCTCATACGCCGCGAGAGCATCTGACCAGCGCGTTTCCGCATAAGCTAGTTCGGCTTCGGCAAATTTCAAAGATCCCTCATCCCACATAGTCAGGGACGGTCCAGCAGCTTCTTGCGCTTCAGTTAGGAGAAGACGGGCATCCTGAAACGCTCCCTGGCGCGCGTGGACAATGCTCGATAGACATCGCGGCCATACCCTGCCTCCTACGCCACGATCGCTGATCTCAATGGCTGTCACCAGCACAGCTTCAGCCTCGCTCCAATCAACGGGTTCTCCCAAACGGTCGAGTTCGGTGATAACATTGGCTATACCCACGGAATTGCTCAATAGATTTTGAAGATCACCTCGCTCTTGCGCTTCTGTTTGCGAGGTTCGCAACAGTTGGAGGGCTTCCTTCCACTGACCTCGGTTGATCATCAGTTCCACTTCTATACCACGAAGATTCAATTGTGCAGGTGCAGGATCGGAAATAATGCTTACCAATTGCTTAACTTTAGGGAGGTTTTCTTCAACAAATGCCAGCTCACCCATCCCGAGCGAAACGGTGAGCACATTGAGCAGGGAGAAAAACTCTTCGTAAGGTACACCCCTCTTTCGTGCGAATTCGACTGCCTGGAGGTAATGATCACGCGCACTGTGTGGATCTCCTAAGAGATCCGATTTTTTTACACCTAAATTGTGGTGAGCGCGGTGAGCGATGTGCAACAATCCGGCAGATTCAGCGATCTCCACGGCTCTGGTCAGCGCTTCCAAGGCAACCTCGTCTGACTGATTGGGCAAGACCCCTATGGTCGCTAAGGCATCCGCCTGAACTTCTAAGGTTCCCAAGTGCTCTGCCATTTCCAAAGCCCTGCGGCATAGCGATTCGGCCTCCTCTGGTAATCCATTGAAGAAATAGGCTCGTCCGGCCTCATGCACGAGGAGCGCCACCTCATGACTTTCTGGCGCATCTGCGACCGCCTCCAATCCCTCCTGACAGAGCTTCAATCCGCTGGGCGTATCCCCTGCATGCCAGGCAGCGCGCGCCGAACGGGCGTACAGTCGAGCTGTGCCACTGTAGGCTTCCGGACCAATGGACTGATAGAGGGAAATTCCCTCTCGCCAGGTCTGGATGGCCTCATCATATCGACTTTGTGCGAACAAGGCTTCACCCAGTCCAGATAGCAGCGCCGCGCGCTCACCCTCCGAACGCGCCAACTCTAATGCGCTTCGGTGGTGACTTTCTGCCTCCTGGTTGGCATAGGATGCCAAAGCGGCTTCACCGGCCAAGGTATAGTACCTCAGCGCACGTTGGTCATCACCAGCTTCTCTGAAGTGACGGGCGAGGGTTGCTGCGATCTCGCGCGAGCTAAGCCGATCGGGATACATTCGCTCTACCGCCTCACCCACAGCGAAATGGAGCCGCTTGCGATCGGTTGTCAGCAACGAGGAGTAAGCAGCTTCTCTCACCAGTGTGTGACGGAAGAGGTACTCCAACTCAGGCTCAACTTGAGCTACACGGATCAGACCAGCGGTCTCTAATTGGCTGAGGTGGGTTACGAGGGTCACGCTGTATCCTCCCCCACTAAGACTCGCTCCAACACTCTCAACGGAAATTGCCGCCCGATAACCGAAGCCACCCGCAGGGTATGCTTTACTTCATCGGGTAATCTATCGATGCGAGCCAACAAAAGGCTTTGCAGGTTGTCAGGTATCTCTACTTCCTCGATCTGAGCCCCTGCGACCCAATTCCCGTTCTCCTGGATGATCGCACCGCGGTCAATGAGCATGCGGATCACCTCTTCGACGAAAAACGGGTTTCCTTCAGCCTTTTGCAAGATGTGCGTTCGTACGCCCTCAGGGAGGGCTTCGATTTCAAGCAGATTGGCGACAAGTTGTCGGCTATCTAAGTCCGAAAGGGCTTCTATGGTCATCTCCGTCAGACCCCCGCCCAGAATCTCGCGTGCAGTGGTTACAAGTTTCCACCCTGGAGTATCTTGCTCGGGGCGGGTAACGAGACAGAATAAGATCGGAGCCTCCGAAGTGAGCGGCAGCAATTTATTCAGCAGTTCGATCGATGAAGGGTCGGCCCAGTGGAGGTCTTCAAGGATGATCACCAGTGGATGATCCGTGGCCATGACCTTCAAGAGCCTTCTTAGGGAGGTAAGATAATGTGCTTGAAGCGCCTGAGGGTCGAGCGTACGTACTTGCTCAAGCGCTTGACCCTCAAGTTGCAGAGAGAGAAGATGACAGAGGTAAGGGTAGACCTCGATCGCAGCATCACCAAAGAGATCCTCGGTGAAAGATTGAATGGAGGCACAGATTTCGGACTCACCGGCTCCCTTCGGCATAAGGACAAGCGATTGGAGTAAATCGATGATGAGATGGTAGGGCAGCCCCTGACCATAGGAAAGGCCGTGCCCTTGAGCCCATTGTGCTGTAGGCTCATGCCCTATCCCGTTAACGGCCGCTTTCCACTCTGCAATGAGGCGGGTTTTTCCTAACCCTGGTTCACCAATGATCAACACTGCGCGACCAAGACCCGCTCGTACGGTTTCGCATAATTGGATCAGGGAAGCCAATTCAGCGTCGCGCCCCACCATCGGGCTTTCCAAACCGGTTAAGCCTCGAACTTGACCGGGTTCTGCTTTAGGACCGATAACCTGGTAGGCATACACGGGTTCAGGTCTGCCCTTGACCTCGATCGCCCCGAGATCGACGCAGTCGAAAAGAGGTTCGACAAAGGGGTAGGTGTTTTCCGAGATCAAGACCGTCTCGGGTTTCGCAGCGAATTTTAGCCGGTTGGCCAGATTGACCACTCCACCTACCGGGTTGTACTCATACTTAAGGTCATCACCTACAGAACCCATAATCACAGGTCCGGTGTTTAGGCAAGCACGCATGGCAAACTCAACGCCATGCTCTTGGTGAACGAACTCCGCGTAATCGCCAGCGACCTCGATCAGGTCAAGTGCAGCACGTAGAGCTCGTATGGGATCGTCCTCGTGCGCAACGGGAGCCCCAAAAAAGGCCAACAACGCGTCACCGACCAAGTGCGCGATGGTTCCCTCATATCGATAGATGATCGGGACGATGCGATCAAAGGCACCATTAATGACCGTCGTCCACGCCTCGATATCCATTTGCTCAGCTAGAGCGGTAGAACCTACGACATCGACATGCAGAACAGTGACGACCCTGCGCTCGCCGGAAAGATCGCTGGCCGCACGCACTTTATCAATCAACGAGGACGGGGCAGTCGCTGCGAGGCGTGTGTGACGATCAGCATCAACCGCTGTGGTCGTCCGAAGCGATTGTCCGCAGTGCATACAATAACGAGATCCAGGAGGTAGTTCCGCCTTGCAGTTGGGACAATGCTTCGCCAGCGCCACGCCGCAATTCAAACAGTACCGAGCGCTGTCTGGGTTTTCGCGATGGCAATTCGGACAGATCATGATGTCGTCTCTCTGTAAGGTCATCGAGTACTGTCGTTCACTCCAGCATGCTCGCTATACTTTAGCACAGCTTTCACGAATGAGTTGAGATTGTATCAAATTCTGCCCTTGAGGTGATGATTTCTCCAAGGAAAGTATTCTTGTCGAAACTTCTATGACCCAGCACTCCATGGACTACGGCAGAGCAGAGTGAGAAAGAATGACACCGGGCAGGTGTAGGGGCGGGGTAATCCCGCCCCTACAAGAAGTGAAGTACAATCTGCGATGGAGTAGGGGCGGTTCGCGAACCGCCCCTACTTCATTTGAGAAGATGTATACCCGTAAGGACAATTTATGCCGTTTTGCACCGGTCTGACCCTACACATTAAGGGGGATTTGGTCCTGCGGGGCGTGACGGTCGGTGTTCATTTTAGTTGAGGGGCAATTTTGGAGTCCAGCAGCTCTGCTGCTGGGCGCAAGCAGAGCTTGCGCACTCCATATCCTTAACTATGGATGAGGGTTTGCAATAAATACCTAGCCATGATCCGGTCGTAATTCATGCCGTCTCGCACCCCGTTCGGGCCGCGAGCCACGGCCCGCCGGGGCGAGACAGCCGGCCTGCCGCCGGCTGAAAGTGCCGAGTGTTTTTCTCGGCGTCTCGCGTCACGAACGGTGAATTGCCCCTACACTAGTGCCAGACCGGTGTGAAACAGCGTGGATTGTCACTGCCTGGTTATGCGTGAGATTCGTGTCATGATATCTAGGGCGCTTCCAGAGTGTTGTTTTAAGAGCACCCGATACAAGAATCTCACAAACCGAGCAGCCAGCGCCAAGAAATAAGCCGACATCCATCTTCGTATATATCGTTCTAACATGGCTCTGGACTATAATCAAAACTACGTGCAAGAGGTCGACATGAGAGCAATGATTACCGGTGGAACAGGGTTTATCGGTCAACAACTCTCCCGCGGGGCATTACAGAGGGGCTGGGAGATCACGGTTGTTACTCGCGGCCCAGATTCAGCCGCGTCGCAAATACTGGCAGGTATGGGCGTGACCCTTGTAAAGGGGGATGTAACCGACCGTCGATCTTTCCAAGAGGCTTTGGAAGGTTGTTCCCCCGATATTTACTTCCACCTCGCAGGTTGGTATGAATTAGGAATCCCCCGCCGGGCTAAGAGGAGAATGTGGACCGTTAACGTTGAGGGGCTAGAGAACGCCCTCAGCCTCGCTGCCATTCACGGGATCCCCAAGACCGTTTATACCTCGACTACGACGGCTCTAGGGGATACAGGCGGCGAGTTGGTCGATGAGACATTCACCCGCCACTCTCCTCCTTTAAGCTACTATGAGCGCACGAAGTACGAGGCTCACACCCGGGCGCTGCGACATCAGTCCTCGGGAGAGCCACTGGTGATCGCCTGCCCAGCCCAGGTGATGGGGCCAGGTGATCACTCTCCCTTTGGGTACTATTCCAGGCTTTTCTTGCGCGGATTGTTGCCCATGGGTTGGGCACCTGAGGGGGCCTTCACCTTCGGCCATGTAAATGATGTAGCCGAAGGGCTGCTGCTCGCTGGAGAGCGGGGGCAACCGGGAGAAATATACTTCCTCGCTGGTCAGGTGCTGACAAATCACGAGATGATGCAGATTTGGAGCCAGACCACAGGACGTCGTCCTCCGTCCATCTGGTTACCACGTTCGTTAGCCATGGCACAAGCGATGTTTACCGCACCGCTCTTGAGAGCCCTCGGTCACCCAGCATTCATCTCACCTGAGGTCGTAAGAAGCAGCTTTGTGTCTTTTCGTTATCGATCCGATAAAGCGACGGACCAATTAGGGGTGAGCTTTCGATCTGCAGAACAAGCGTGGGAGGAGACATTGCTGGAGGAGGCTAAGCGAGCAGGTGTGAGCCTCGATTGAACAATATGCCTCGTACTTGATCATAAACGCACAAAAAAAACGCGAGGAGAAGGAATGGATATTTGTGGGGGGGGGTGTGGGCTGTGCCTACACCATCACATACCGATTCTCCTCTTGCGGTTGACTTTTTTTCAGTGGATTCAAACGTCTTTTGGGAATGGTAGCCAGACGATAAATCGCGAACCGTGGCCGGGAACGCCGTTGCTCTCGACCGTGATCCGTCCATTATGACGATCGATGATCTCCTTGCAGATGGCTAGGCCGAGCCCGGTCCCTGCAGCGGCAGTGACTTGGCTGGCGTGTCCACGGAAGAAACGACGGAAGATCATCGTGATCTCCTCGGGTGGGATACCCAAACCTGTATCAACCACCTCAGCCACAACCCACTCACCCTCGGCCCTCGATTTCTTTCCTGTGCGCAGGATGATCTGACCTCCATCCTGTGTGTAGTTCATGGCGTTGGTAAGTAGGTTGGTGAGCACCTGGGTGATCAGACGCTCATCTCCTCTAATCTCGGGGATGGAGGGATCAGCCTCCAAGCTGAGTGTAAGACCTCGATTCGAGGCGAGAGTGCGTCGGTCCTCTACCAGCCCAGCAAGCAATTCATTAATGTCCATTGCTGTGGGTTTGAATGGTATTGCATCCGCATCCAATCGGGAGAGGGAGAGTAGATCATCAATCAGATTTGCAAGGCGCTCGCTTTCTCGGGAAAGTGTCATTAAGTAGCGAGTTACCCTTGCTGGATCCTCGGTGCTCCTGCCTAAGAGATCAAGATAAAGACGAATGTTGGTTAGTGGGGTACGCAGTTCGTGGGAAACGTCGGAGACGAATTGTGATTTTATTCTGTCCAGCTCTTTGAGAGCACTGATGTCGTGTTGCACACCGACGAAGTTGATCACCTTTCCAGACTGATCCAGTACAGGAGTGATCGTGAGCGCGGCATCGTATTGCGTTTTATCCTTGCGGGCATTAACAACTTCTCCACGCCAGGTACGACCGTTGGTGATGGTTTCCCACATCTCGGCGTAGAAGTCTTCAGAGTGATGTCCACTCCTGATAAGGCGTGGTGTTTCACCTAAGGCTTCCTCAGCCGAGTAGCCATTTAAGCGCTCCCAACTTTGGTTGACGTATTCGATCACCCCATTGGGATCGGTCACCATCACCGCATCACCGATGTTGGTCAGCAGTGCATCCAGTCGATCACGTTCAGCTCGAAGGGCTGCCTCCAGTGACTTACGTTCCGAGATGTCAAATATCAGGCCGGTAACTCCTTGTGGTTCACCTACTTCATCTACGATCAGACTGGAAGCTACGATAGCAGGGATGCGACGACCGCTTGTCGTAACAAGCTCGATATCATGAACTTCACGAGCAGGGCGCTTATGGTGCATACGGTCGTAGAAGCGGTTAAGTAACATATGGTGGATTTCGGGAACGAAGCCCTCATAGCCCGTCACTGGTTTTCCAATGAGTTCCTCGGCTGAAATCTCCAACAATTCTGCGAATGCTTGATTGACATAGGTGAACTTGCCTTCGGTATTGATTTGAACAATTCCTGCGAGTGATGTTTCAACGAGCGCCCTGTAATGGGCTTCGGAGAGCGCCAGTTCACGCGTCCGATCGGCTACCTCGATTTCCAAACGTTGAGCCTGGGCTGCGATCTGGCTGTACAGATCGGCGTTCTCAAGCGCCACCGCTGCTTGAGAGGCGAAAGCAGTGAGTAAATCCAAATCTGTAGGCGTAAAAGGTCGATTGAAGCCAAGGCGGCGTACAGTCATCACTCCCATGGTCCGTTGTCGAACTTTGAGCGGGGCTAGAGCCAGACTTTCTGGTTCATGCCCAAGAGGACCGAGAACATATAATCCCCGTGGATCCTCACGAGGGTCATTTTGGAGAACCGGAACACCATGTTCGGCGACGTAACCCGTGATCCCCTCGCCCACCTCAAGTTCGATCGCCATAATCTCGTTAGCCTCAGGATCTAACGCTACGAGGCAGCGCAGAACGCCTTTCTCGGGATCGATCAGGTGGATGCGGCTTCCGTCGGCTTCCAATAATGCTTTCGCTTGTTCTGCGATCATCTGAAGTACAGTCTCGTGATCAAGCAGCGCCGAGATCGATCGAGCGGTGCGAATCAGTGCTTGAGATTCCTCCGCACGCTGGGTTGCGTCCGTATAAAGCTGGGCGTTTTTGATGGCTATGGCGGACATGCTGGCGATGGCTTGGGCTATCTCCACCGCTTCTTCGTTAAACTGGCGTTTCGTGTCCAGAATAAACAGCCCTAATCCTCCGATGACATCGTCACCGACGATAAGGGGCACACCAAGAAAAGCATGCACACCGGTGTCTACCCAGGTAGGGATGGCCCCAGGGTGTTCGCTGTACTCATGTCGCAGGATGGTCTTCCGCTCCTCGATTAACTGCCATATGACACCTTGGCCTCGATGATAAGGTCGTAAGCTCAGTTCTTCCGGAAGACCCATAATGTAGGGGAAGCGGACGGTTTCCTCCCCTGGATCGAGCAATCCGATTGCACCGGCATCGGCACCGGTCACCTCTGCGGCGAGGGAGATCACACGCTCTAAGACCACAGGAAGTTCGAGCGCGCTGGCCAGAGCTTCAGCCACCTGATTACGTAGGCGCTCTCGTTCCAAGCTGTCTTCCATCTTTTTCTGGGTACGGACGTGTCCAAGTGCAATCGAGATGTGATCAGCTAGCGCCGTCACCATGGGAATATCTGCTGAAGAGAGCCAGTTCGCAGTAAAGCTGATGGTCCCTAACGGGCGGTCAGCGAGGATCAAGGGAGCAATGATCGCAGGTTGCTCGCTACCAAGAATATTCATGATCCGTGAAAGTAAGGGACGCAGACCCTTGGGTAGGATCTGATGGATCGTATCGGTCTGGTCCGTTGTGAAGAGGGCCTCACCTGTAGAAAGGACTTCGCGATAAATCTCGACTTCTTGTGGATCGAAGCGAAATCCTGCAATCTGCAATCCGGTCAGTCTTCGGAGCATGCTCTCCGCGGATTGGCTAATCGGGCGAGTTTGGATCTCCAATTCACCCTCAGGGGTTAACAGTGCCAATGTGCCTCTTAACTTTAATCGACGCAACTCCTCCGTCACAGCTCGAAAAACGTCACTTTCGCTCGAGGTCGCCCTACGCGTAACCTCCGCAGCGGCGCGCAATGCTGACGCCCACATCGACTCGATCTCAGGTCGGCGCTGGACTTGCTCGGATTTGTGAAATATCCCCATTGAGGCTGCCTTCGAGGTAGTGTATCACGGAACGATTTCAGCCACAGATAGGACGGAGGTGACAAGGGAAAAGCCAGAGGGAGTCTCCACCCTCTCACAAAAATAGAAAGGACAGGGTGAGGGTGAACTCCATCAGTTGACCTCCCCTCACCCTGGCCCTCTCCCCATCGGGGAGAGGGAATCTGCACCCTCTCCCTTTTTGGGATAGGGCGGGGGTGAGGGTGAATTTCATCAGTTAACCTCCCCTCACCCTGACCCTCTCCCCATCGGGGAGAGGGAATCTGCACCTTCTCCCTTTTTGGGAGAGGGCGGGGGTGGGGGGAGAGACCTCCCGTCGTCTCCCCTCCTCCTGGACATTCCTCCTTGACATGCACATCAAATCGTGATAGAGTGCTCTATATAATAGAGTTCTCTGTATTAGAGAAAGTGAATACGCCTCACCCCAGGATTCGGAGGGCAGCAGAATGGATGTCTCTCAACAGGAAGCCAAGGAATCCTTACAAGCCATCCAAGATGTCGCTGTTCACATGCGGAGAAACGTCGCCCGTTCCGGGTCCCCTTATTTCATGGTTTTATGGGGAGCGGTCTGGTTTCTGGGCTTTCTAACTAGTCATTTTGTCGATGCGAACTATCTGGGTTGGGTCTGGATGCCCCTGGTAGCCCTAGGAACAGTCTCCTCTGCATATCTTGGTTACCGTTTCAGATCTAAAGTGCGGTCGCAAATCGATATCCGTTTCACCTATCTCTGGTTAGCCATCATGACTTATAGCGCGATTTGGATGTGGCTCGCACAACCCAGAACCGGAGCACAAGCTTCAGTGCTCATCACCTGTTTCATCATGTTTGCTTATGTGATCATCGGCCTGTGGATGGAGCGTATAGCTGCGTGGGTAGGCCTGATCGTGACGGCCTTTGCCATTCTGGTCTATGCCCTTATCCCTGAATATTACTTCCTGTCCATGTCGTTTCTTGGAGGAGGCACCCTAATGCTCAGCGGTTTCTATATCCTTCGCAAGTGGAAGTGAGAGCGGTTTTATCAGAGAGGTTTGTCTCGTGGCGATTTTAAATGAGCTCATCCACCAACCCGTTCGATTGCGGATTATGGCGGCTCTCGTTTCAGTGGATGACGACTCTCAGTTGGAGTTTACCTATCTGCGTGATCTACTCGAACTTACCGACGGCAACTTGGGAGCGCACCTACGCAAGCTGGAAGAAGCAGGCTACGTTCAATTGGTGAAAACATTCGTTGCGCGCAAGCCACGAACCTATGTGGTTATCACATCCCAGGGACAACGTGCCTTCGGAGAACATGTCGCTGCGTTGGAGGCCATCGTCCATACAGGCGAGATTCAGGAGAAGGGTGATGAGTAAATGGTCACCGATAAGACAACCTGTTGGGATCGCATCATCTTTCTTCCCGCTATGAGAGCGTTGGTCAACTCCCAACGAGCCCAAAGGAGATTCAAATGTCTGTCGTGATTGAGGTCGTCGGATTACGGAAAAGCTATGACGATGTCGTCGCCGTGGACAACATATCCTTTGAAGTCCACGAGGGGGAAATCTTTGGCATGGTGGGCCCAAATGGCGCGGGGAAGACGACGACGATCGAATGTATCGAAGGGTTGCGCCAACGTGATAGCGGTAATGTCAACCTCTTCGGGGTGGACCCAGACGTGTCACATTCAAAGCTTGCAGAACGAATCGGCATTCAACTGCAGGAATCCGCACTTCCGGCGCGAATTCGTGTGCGAGAAGCTATGTCGCTCTTCGGATCGTTCTACGCTTCACAGGCCGACAGTGATGAACTGCTTGATCGTCTAGGTTTAACTGAAAAGCGATCAGCATCCTTCTCTAAGCTATCCGGAGGGCAGAAGCAACGCCTCTTCATCGCCTTAGCGTTGATCAACCGACCAGAGGTGGTCTTCTTTGATGAGCTCACCACCGGGCTTGATCCCCAAGCGCGGCGTGCGATGTGGGATCTGGTGCGTCAAATCCGGGATGAGGGCCACACCGTCTTCCTCACCACGCATTTCATGGAGGAGGCCGAGCGGCTCTGTGACCGGGTTTTGATCCTTGACCGCGGCAAGATCGTCGCCCTCGATACGCCGGAGGCTCTGATCAGTTCCTTGGAGATGGAGAAACGCATTGTTTTGACCCTCCCCAGCGCTCCTGATAAACTGCCATTGTCAGACCTGCCCCAAGTTGATCGTATTGAACATAGTGGAGACCGCGTCGTGGTCTATGGCCACGGCGAACGTTTCGCCGGTCCGGTGATCACCGCGTTAGAGCACGCCGGGATCGATTTTCTAGATGTCCGCACCGAACAACCAAACTTGGACGATGTTTTCCTGGCGCTCACTGGCCGGGAGATGCGGGAGTAGGATGATGAGAGGTCTATTGCAACTTACTATCATGAGTTTCAAACTTTACCTGAGAGAGCCGATTGCTACCTTCTTCACTCTAGCCTTTCCGCCCTTGTTGGTCCTGCTCTTCGGCGCCATGTATGGTAATAACCCCGAGCCTATGTACGGGGGATATGGGACGATGGACATCACCATGCCTGCGTATACTGCACTCATCCTGGGAACGATCGGGCTGCTCGGGATTCCCATCACCACGAGCGGATATCGCGAACTGGGCGTGCTGCGGCGCTTCCGTGCGACACCCATGCGTCCCCTCACATACATCGCGGCTGACCTGCTGACCAATCTTACGATGACGCTGCTTGGAATGGCCATTTTGATCGGCGTTGGTTGGGCACTTTACCGTGTACGCTTTGAGGGGCAGGTGTTGAGTGTGTTCGTCGCTGTTGTCTTCAGTGGGCTGACGATGTTTGCGATAGGATATCTCATTGCCAGTCTTGCGCCAGGAGCTCGAACGGCTCAAGTCATCGGGATGGTGATTTTTTATCCGATGATGTTTCTCTCCGGAGCCAGCGTCCCGCTTGAAGTGATGCCGGAGGGCGTGAGACGCATTTCCGATTTCCTACCCTTGACCCACGTGGTAACCTTGTTGCGTGGTCTATGGTTTGGCGAGGCATGGGGGGAGCACCTCACCGAAGTCATCATTCTGGGCGGTATCTTAGTGGTCGGCGCTGCGTTGGCGGCACGTTTCTTCCGTTGGGAGTGATTCTCAAACCCTCGTCAATTCGTGGCTTGCTCACCATTGCGATGAATGACCCCAGCAACATGGACCTGTAATCTAACACATGAGGAAAAACGATGCGCCCATCAACAAGCCAAGCATCCCAAGATGAACGCCTCCTTGCAGCCGTTGCTCATGGTGCGGCAATGCTCCCGTTCTTCGGCATTATCGTGCCTTTATACATATGGATCACACAGAAAGATTGGTCGAAGTGTGTCCGTTTCCACGCGATCCAAGCGCTGATCCACCAGATGGTCTTACCCGCTGCCACCCTGGCGGTGTATCTTGTAGGGGTCTGGGGTTTTTATGGCACTTTAATGAGCAGACTACTCACAGGTCCATATGGCACGCTTCCAACTGGGATGCTTGCACTGCGATGCATTTTGGTTATTGGCGTTCTTGGTGGTTGGGGGCTCACGATCACCCTAGGCCTGATGGGTATGTCACGCACGCTTGCTGGGCGCGACTTCCTCTACCCATTTATTGGGCGCTGGGTGGCCTCCCACATCAATGAAGGAGAGATCTCCTGAGAACGATGCATTCTCAAGGCAGGGATTAAGTCCAAAAGATCAGCCTTTACTGTCCTTCAAGCCCTGTCCTGAACCTATATAATGGCTGCGGAACAAAGCGTAGGGGCAACTCATGCCGTCTCGCGGCACGAACGGTGAATTGCTCCTACATCATTGGCAAGTAGGGTCGCTCAGAATGACACAACACTGAGCTTCACAATATACACCTCCTAACATTTTTTATTTGAAGGGGCAAATGGCCATTCGCCCCTACTCTCTCCAGATTTCATCCCGAATTCCTCAGCTTTGCTCGGGCAGTGTCCTACCTGCCCCGAGCCATGTCCTGCGCTTGCTGAGGGGATCCTGTCGAAGGATCGGCAATGGAGGTCGGTGCAGAGCTTGTGCACGCTAAATTCATCCTCACACAACCCCGATCCAGCCTACCGTTCGCCCGATTCCTGATCCCTTATCCCTTATTCCTGATCCCCAATCCTCCCCCCATTTCCTCCTTTACACTCCCATATGAAGCGGTTACACTCCTGCATGACAGTGTTTTTAGGAGGTAAGTTGATGTCCTTGTTTGCAAACTGGCGGGAAGTCATAAATACCGCCAACCTTTCGCCCGACAAAGAGATGGATCCTGTCAGCCGTTGGCTGATTATCACCCGGGCTGCGGTATTCTCGATGACAGCCACCTCGGGGTTGATCGGTGGCCTGCTTGCCGTCGCGATCGCGAGCCAAGTGAACTGGTTGAATTTCGCCTTGGCTGTGATCGGACTTGTGATCGCTCACGCGTCAAACAATATGATCAACGATTTCTTCGACCTTGAAGCTGGTGTGGATACCGATGAGTACACCCGTGCTCAATACGCACCCCACCCTGTGCTGAGCGGGATGATCTCCAAACGAGGGCTGCAAAGTGCGATTCTCCTCGTCAATCTCCTTGATGCCGCTATCTTGCTTTATTTTGTGTTAACCGTCGACTGGCGTGTGATGATCTTCGCGTTGTTGGGCCTGTTCATTAGCGTATTCTACGTCGCACCACCGATAAGACTCAAGCACCATGGTTTGGGAGAGCCGGGGGTGTTTTTGGTCTGGGGTCCTCTGATGATCGGTGGCACATACTATGTAACCGCAGGTGCACTTCCCCCACCGGGTGTTTGGTTAGCTTGTGTACCTTACGCGCTGGTGGTGACGACGGTGCTTATCGGTAAGCACATCGATAAAATCGAAGCCGATCGCGAGAAAGGCATCCGTACGATACCTGTGATCTTTGGCGCCCGAGCTTCCTTGTGGTTGAATGTGGCCATGATGGTGGGTTATTATCTCGTGATCTTGGCCCTCGTCCTCACCGGAACGCTCGGCATATGGGTGCTCTTGGTTGCATTCGCCGTCCCGCGCTTGTGGCAGGTGATTAAGATCTATCGTGAGCCACGACCATCTGAACCACCGCCGGACTATCCCGTTTGGCCACTGTGGTTCGTCTCCGCAGCCTTCTACCACAACAAGTTGGCCGGTGGCTTGTTCGTTTTAGGTCTGATTCTAAATTTGATCATTCCCTTGACGCTGTAGGGGGGGTGAGCGGCTGATTTCAGCAACCAGGTAGAAACGACAGAGATCTGATATTAAAAGAATTAGGGATCAGGGGTACCACTCCCTGATCCCGTCCGTTTTGGTTGCTAATTTCTTTGGGATGAAATGTGGAGCAGGATCCCAGCGATCACTTCTGGTTCATCAACAACTTGATGTACTGGGCTCGCTCGAATATGAACGGGTCGTCGACTTCCCTTTGACTCATTTTCCCGCGGAAACTCTCCAGCGTATCGTAGCCCCGTTCGTCCATCCAGCCTTCGAGTTCCCGCAACATGGTAGAGAGGTAAGGGATTCCATTCTTTAGCAATGCGGAAGCTGTTTGAACAACGGTCGCCCCAGCGAGAAACGCCTTGGCCGCGCCCAATCCCGAGTGAACTCCTGTGTTCAACGCCAGGTCGGCGTTGATACGTCCGTAAAGCAGGGCCGTCCAGCGAAGGGGAAGCTTCATCTCTTCTGGCGTACTGAAGATCATTTCATTTGTTAGGGTTTCGGTTTCGACATCGATATCAGGCTGCAAGAACCGGTTGAAGAGAACCAAAGCTTCAACGCCGCGTGTGTCCAATTCGGCGGCGACGTTGGCAGTGGAGGTGTAATAGGGGCTGAGCTTGACCGCCATTGGAATTTGAACCTCTCCTTTGACCGCCTCAACGATCTGATATAAAGCACCTTCAATATCCGCCCCATTCTGATCCGTGTCGCTGGCTACAGCGTAAACGTTAATCTCAAGACCATCGACTCCTGTCGATTCCAGTTGCTTGGCGTATTTGGTCCAAACGCCCGGGGACGTCGCGTTTAGGCTGGCGATCAGAGGCATAGCGACCTCCGCCCTGGTCTTCTCGATCCACATCAGATGTTCATCGGCCTCGCCATGCTTTATCTGAGGGAAATAAGTGAGCGCCTCGGAGAAACTTTCAGCTCCCACGGCGAGCTCATCCTCCATCTTTAAGGCATCGAACATGATTTGTTCTTCAAAAAGCGATCGGATGACGAGCGCCCCGGCTCCAGCCTGTTCTGCGGCCCTAATACGATCGATCTTGCTCGAGATCGAACTTGCCGCGACAATAAGAGGTGTCTGAAGGGGAATGCCCATATAAGTTGTTTTTAGATCAGCCATGCTGCCTCCCTTACGAACCCAACGCGGTAGATTAAGGATAACAAAAATTCTTGCGGTGGGAATAGTGATAGGTGTCCCCTGCTATACAATGCCCTTTTACACTGTTACGGTTAGGTAAAGGAACCTAGACTTATAAATTGATCACCATCAAAATATATCACCACTCGATGCGTAAGCTCGAGAGTGTGTTGGTAAGGTGAAAGGAGTACCGCATGACCAATAAGAAAGCCAAACGAGAATTAAAACCGTATGACGGCAACGCAGCAGCAGCCCATGTTGGGTACGCGACCAATGAGGTGATTGCCATCTACCCGATCACACCCTCATCTCCGATGGGTGAGATCGCAGACGAGAAAGCTGCTCTCGGTGAACCGAACATTTGGGGTACCATCCCGGTCGTCGTCGAAATGCAGTCTGAAGGCGGTGCCGCCGGGGCAGTCCACGGCGCCTTGACAACCGGCGCACTCACTACCACCTTCACCGCTTCCCAAGGCCTGCTACTGATGCTTCCCAACATGTTCAAGATCGCCGGGGAGTTGACGCCCGCGGTGTTCCATATCGCCGCTCGATCCGTCGCTGCTCAAGCATTATCGATATTTGGCGACCACAGCGATGTGATGGCCGCACGCTCGACTGGTTGGGCATTGATGTCATCCAACAATATCCAAGAAGTCATGGACTTTGCATTGATTGCCCAAGCATCTGCTCTGGAAGCGCGCGTTCCGTTCTTACACTTCTTCGATGGCTTCCGCACCTCTCATGAAATCCAGAAGATCGAGGAGCTGACCTACGACGACATGCGGGCAATGATCGATGACGATCTCGTAACCGCTCACCGCATGCGAGGGCTTTCACCCGATCGTCCCTCGATCCGCGGCACGGCTCAGAATCCGGACGTGTTTTTCGCTGCCCGTGAGACAGTCAACCCTTATTATATAAATGCCCCTGGGATCGTACAACGAGCGATGGACCGCTTCGCTGAGATCACCGGTCGGAATTACCACCTCTTCGAGTATATCGGCGCGTCGGACGCAGAGCGGGCAGTGGTGATGATGGGCTCGGGCGCTGAGACGATGCATGAGGTTGTCGATTACATGAACGGTCAAGGAGAGAAGATCGGACTGGTTAAAGTCCGTCTCTACCGACCTTTCAACGGTAATGCGTTGATCGAGGCATTACCCAAAACCGTACAATCCATCGCGGTCCTTGATCGAACCAAAGAGCCAGGCGCAGCGGGTGAACCTCTCTACCTCGATGTGCAAAACGCCATCGTCGAAGCCGTCGTGGATGGACGCATTGATCGAAGCGAAATGCCGCTAGTGGTCGGTGGTCGCTACGGACTAGGCTCTAGAGAGTTCAACCCTGGGATGGCCAAATCCGTCCTCGACAACCTGGCCACAGAACAACCGAAGAACCATTTCACGGTTGGGATCTTTGATGATCTCACAAACAGCAACCTGCCCTGGGATGACACATTCTCATCGTCTCCTGAGGGTGAACACCGTGCGTTGTTCTTTGGTCTGGGTGGTGACGGCACGGTCGGCGCGAATAAGAACTCGATTAAGATCATCGGAAAAGCCACCGATTACAGCGCCCAAGGTTATTTCGTTTATGACTCGAAGAAGTCTGGCTCACTGACCATCTCACATTTACGCTTTAGCCCAAAACCCATCCGGAGCACCTATCTGATCGATCAAGCTAAGTTCTTGGCCGTACATTCGTTTCACTTCCTGGAGCGTATTGACATCCTCAACCATCTTCGACAGGGGGGGACCTTCCTACTCAACAGCTCTCACCCAGCGGACGAGGTCTGGGATCATCTGCCGTTCGAGGTGCAACAGGCATTGATTGAGAAAGAAGCCAAGTTCTATGTCATCGACGCTTACTCCTTGGCGAAATCTCTCGGCTTGGGCGCTCGCATTAATGTCATCATGCAGACTGCGTATTTCGCCATCTCCGACGTCATACCAGAGGAACAGGCGATGGAAATGATGGAACTTGCAGTAGAGGACACATATGGTGACAAGGGCAAGGCGGTGGTGGACATGAACGTTAAGGCCGCCAAACTTGCACGTGAGCGTATCCACCAAGTGCCGGTTCCCGAAAAAGCGACCAGTGAGATTCACATCCGTCCTCCCGTGCCAGAAGGCGCGCCTGAGTTCGTCAAGGAGGTCACGGGGGAAATGATCGCTCAGCGGGGCGAGCGTATACCAGTCTCGCTGCTGCCGAATGATGGAACGTATCCAACCGGCACAACACGCTTTGAAAAACGTAATGTCGCACTTGAGATTCCCGTGTGGGAGCCGGAGGCATGCATCCAATGTAACCAGTGCTCCTTCGTCTGCCCTCACGCAACCATCCGCCCCAAGATTTATGACGCCTCCTTTCTGAATGGGGATGCTCCCGACGGCTGGGAAGCGGTTCCAGCAAAAGGCCGTGGGTTGGAAGGGATGATGTATACCCTCCAGGTAGCGCCTGAGGATTGCACAGGCTGTGGAAACTGCGTCCATATCTGCCCCGCGTACGTCAAGGATGAGGAAGGGAAGAAGACAGAGCGCAAAGCGATCAATATGGCACTTCAAGCCCCGATTCGTGAACAGGAGGCCGCCAAGTGGGAGTATTTCCTCTCCATCCCTGATCCTGATCCGACCCTTTTCAACCGATTCACGACCAAGGGTTCACAGTTTCTGCCCACGATGTTTGAGTTTTCAGGCGCATGCGCTGGCTGCGGCGAGACACCTTATGTCAAACTGCTCACACAACTCTTCGGTGATCGCATGATCATCGCCAACGCCACCGGTTGTTCCTCGATCTTTGGCGGCAACTTGCCAACAACGCCATACACCCCGCGCTTCGATGGCCGCGGACCGACATGGTCGAACTCGCTCTTTGAGGACAACGCGGAATTTGGCATGGGTATGCGGCTGACCGTGGATAAGCTGAGCACTTACGCCAAAGAGCTGCTCGAAGGGATAGCGACCGATGGTCAATCGACGCTGATTGAGGCCATGAAAACGGCCGATTTGAGCTCACAAGAGGCCATCGAGGAACAACGAGCCCGGATCGAGGAGCTACGACCTTACTTGGAGAAGCTTGATGATCCGAACGCTCATCGCCTGCTTGGTGTGATTGACTTTTTGGTGCCCAAATCAGTATGGGTCATCGGTGGCGATGGTTGGGGCTACGACATCGGCTATGGTGGGTTGGATCACGTACTCGCCTCCGGTCGAGATGTGAACGTCCTGCTATTGGACACTGGCGTCTACTCCAACACCGGTGGTCAAGCTTCGAAAGCCACACCGCGCGCGGCTGTGGCTAAATTCGCCGCTGCTGGCAAGGACATGCCCAAAAAGGATCTGGGCGCGATCGCGATGACGTATGGGAATATCTACGTGGCACAGGTAGCCTACGGTGAAAACATGACCCAGTTGGTGAAAGCTTTTCGCGAGGCCGAGGCTTATCCGGGCCCTGCGTTGATCATCGCTTACAGCCACTGCATCGCACATGGGATCGACATGACCACCGCCACAGATCTACACAAGGACGCCGTTGCGACAGGTTTCTGGCCGCTGTTCCGCTTCGATCCAACCTTGGCTGAGCAGGGGAAGAATCCACTGCAACTTGATTCGAAAACGCCCACGGAGAACATCGAAGAGTTCATGTACAAACAGAATCGCTTCCGCTCCTTACGTCAAGCGAACCCCGAGCGGGCAAACATGCTGCTCGAAGCCATCCGACAGGATGTGATCACCCGCTGGAAGTTCTACGAGCAAATGGCGAATCTGGACATCTAAGTTCTGGATACCATTGAAATTAGGCACCGTTGAGCAGAGGACCCGGCACAGCTCATGCCGGGTCTTTTTTTGCTTCCCGCAAGCTTGAAGCTCGCGGGAAGCTTGATATCTCCGACACTAATATCTAATTATTTCGAAAGCGAAGTGTTTGGAGTCCGGAAGCTCTGCTTCCGGCCGCAAGCAAAGCTTGCGGAGTCCAAAATGGATCTCTCGTATGAATGGGCGAAGTATCCCATGATCTTCACGCTCGCAGGGAGCATGCTTATTACCCAGGCACCTCCACCAAGCGAAGCTTTTCAGTTTAGAATTAGCAACCATGGCTACAAAACTAACCCTCATCACCGGGCCAAGCGGTTCAGGGAAAAGCGCGTGGTGTGCTCAACACATCGAAGAAGCGCGCGCGGATAGGCTCGATGTCGGGGGTGTGCTATCGCGACCTGTTTTCACCCAAGGACAAAAGGTCGGGATCGATCTCCTGGATCTTCAAACAGGAGAAAGTAGAAGGCTGGCAAACCTTCGCTCCCCGGAATCGAAGGGACTCTTGACAAAGCGCTGGCATTTCGACCCCCAGACACTGGCCTGGGCCAATCTGGTCCTGCGCGATCTACCGCCTTGCGATATCGTGATCATTGACGAGCTCGGTCCTCTCGAATTCTCGCGGGATGAGGGCTTACAGGAGGGGATGCGCATCGTCGATGACAAGCGTTTCCCTGAAATGTGCGTCGTGGTAAGACCAGAACTGTTATTACGTGCATTGCAGCGGTGGCCTTGGGCAGAGGTGTTGGACGTAAGCAAAGATAATAACACCCAGGATTCTTGATACAGGTTCCCTGTGAACATGGGGCTCGCAGGTGCAATTTCTCAATCCTCATATGGATCGTACTTCTCTAGTTACGCAGGTGAGCCTATTCATCTTAGTGGCAGTTCAGGAACTGCCTCTACATTTTTGGTAGTATGAAAGTGCTTCACACTGGTCTGCTTAAAACATGTGAAATCTTTCATATGTAGGGGCGCAAGGCCTTGCGCCCCTACAACCTCGCTGGGAGATGTCTTACAAATACAAGTAGTAGCGACTTGGACTGGCACGTAAACTGTCGGTTCGTGAAGAATACCGATCGTTTGTTTTCGATGTCTCCTGCGTTTAGAGTTTGGGGGCTGCATTAACCTCCCTTGACTTAGCCCCTGGTGCCCTTATAATCAGGACCACAATCGAACGGCATCGCAAAGATGTCGTAAAAGACGTACACGGAGCGCAGTATTCTAGGGTACCCATGACAGAGAGTCGCCGGTTGGTGTGAGGCGATGGGGTAGCTAGGAGAATCCTCTCCGTCGGCCCATAAATGTGGCCCGTCGCACCCGCAGGGGCGGGAAACCGTCGTAAGGGAAGCCGGGTTCGCCCGTTACAGCGCTAAGAGGCCGTTCCCAATGGGAGCGGCAAAAGCAGGTGGCACCACGAGCGCCCCCTCGTCCTGCCGGTGAGGGGGCGAGTATTTTTGCCTCGGAGGCGTACCATGATTGATCTGCGGTACATTCGAGAACATCCTGATGAGGTGAAGGAGGCCTTACGCAAATTGCACGCGGAGGCACCCATCGACGCTATCCTCCAGTTGGATACGGAATGGAGAGAGATCCTGAGTGAATTAGAGACCCTGCGTCATAAGCGTCGGGTTGCCTCAAAAGAGATCGGTCATATGGACGATCAGGATCAACGCCAACCTCTCATCGACGAGATGCGCAGTGTTGGTGTGCGAATCGCGGATTTGGAAGAGCGGTTGCGGGACGTAGAATACCGGCTTCAGCAATCTCTTTACCAGGTGCCCAATCTTCCACACGAGAGCGTCCCGATAGGTGCTGATGAAAGCGAAAACGTGGTCATCCGTCAGGAGGGTGATCCCAAGACAGCAGAGGATTTTGGCTTTGAACCATTACCGCACTGGGAGCTAGGGCCGCGCCTCGGGATACTCGACTTTGAGCGAGGGGCCAAGTTGTCAGGGAGTCGGTTCTTCGTAATGTTTGGTTTAGGTTCACGCCTACAGCGGGCATTGCTTCAGTGGATGCTAGACTTTCATATCGAGAAACATGGGTACACCGAAGTCTACCCACCTTTCATTGTCAGAGAGGAATGCATGTGGGGAGCGGGTCAGTTACCCAAATTCATCGACAACATCTATCACGATGTGGAAGACGACCTCTGGCTCATCGGTACAGGGGAGATTCCTATAACCAATCTCCATCGGGACGAGATCCTCGAGGCGAGCGAGCTGCCCAAGAAATACGTAGCCTATACAGCTTGTTTCAGACGGGAGAAGTTCTCCGCTGGTCGCGATGTGAGGGGGATCAAACGTGTCCACCAATTCGATAAAGTTGAGATGTACAAATTCACCACGCCTGAGTCATCGTACGAGGAACTCGAATCTTTGGTGCAGGACGCTGAAGATATCTGTCGAGCGTTGGAGATCCCCCATCGCGTATCTGAGATGGCAACTGGGGAGTTGGGCTTCACAGCGGCCAAGAAATACGATATCGAGATGTGGGCGCCTGGGAGTGGAGAGTGGTTAGAAGTCAGCTCGTGCTCCAACTGTGAAGCTTTTCAGGCTCGAAGGGCTGAAATTCGCTATCGTCCGAAACCAAGGGCCAAGCCCGAGCACGTCCACACTTTGAACGGTTCCGGGTTAGCTCTACCACGAACTGTGATCGCTATTCTCGAAAACTACCAACAAGCGGACGGAAGTGTAATCATACCCGAGGTTTTACGACCAAGGATGGGGGGTGTGGAGATCATCAAGCTGGATGTGATCGATGTCTGAAATCGTCATCGCCATCATCGTTGGTCTTGTCATGCTCATCGGATTAATTGGCGCCATCATCCCTGGCTTGCCGGATATTGTCCTAATCTGGGGCGCCTCTCTAGGATATGGGTTACTCGCAGGTTGGGGTGAGCGGGGGATATGGCTCTTCGCGTTGATCACACTTATCGGTCTAGCGGGATTATTCGCAGAAGTATGGGTCAGCGGTACAGGAGCCAAGATAGGCGGCGCTTCGATCCGAGCCATCTTCGGTGGTCTCGCGTTAGGTCTTGCGGGGTTTATCTTTTCCGGTCCCATTGGGGGTGTCATCGGCCTCCTTCTGGGCACCTTCCTGTCAGAATACATCCGCCTGCAAGACGCGAACAAAGCCGCGCAAGCGATGTTCGGAATGGGATTGGGATGTGGAGCATCTTTGGGGATTAAACTGTTGCTCGGGATGGGTATGATCGCTCTTTGGTTGGTGTGGGTATTTTCTGGTTGAGTCGCAAGCCTCAAGCTACAAGCCTTAAGTCACAAGAAACAAATAACTTTCTCCGTTTATCATACGCTCTGCTTAAATAATCTTTCGGAGTATGTTGTTCGTAACTTGAGAATAGGGGCTTGAAGCTTGGAGCTTGTGACTTGCGACTTGTGACTCTACGGCTCAAAAAACACCATCCCGACCCCCAATCGCTCCAACCCCTGTTCTGCCCAATAACATACCAGTGGTGATGGATCGTCCAAAGCGGCAAAAAGCGCATGGATAGCAAGGGGGTCCTCGATCGCCGCCAACGCTCTCACAGCCTCTATGCGTACAGCAGGATCAGGCGATTCAATAGCAAGAGAGAGAGCTTCGATCGCTGAAGGCCCAATGGACACCAGTGCGTCAGCGGCGAAACGAGCAACCAAGCGATCGGTATCGTGGAGGGCGTTTATGAGTGCGGGGATGGCTGAAGGTGTAGGACGCAAGCGCAGGCTGAGAGCGGCGCACTGCCGTACATTAGGGTCATCATCTCTGAGAGCGATCTGAATTCCGCCCTGCGCCTTCGAATGATCAAGGACCGCTAAAGCTCGTGTCGCCCACCAGCGATGGTCAGTAGAGGGGGATTCGAGCAAGGCAAGCAACGAGTCGACAACGGTCTCACCCAGCGAGGCCACTTGAGGAACGACCGCCTCTGCGCGCTCATCGTCACCAGAGGTTAACTCAATCAGTATGGATTTGACCAATAGGTCAAGCTTCCGGTGGGGGGACCGGCAAGTCATCCACATCTACATCGACCCATTTGTCCCCCTCGTCGATAAGCATCACCGGGATATCGTCCTTAATGGGATACTTTCGGCCGCAATCCGGTTCCTGGCAAACCAGCCAGGTATCCTTGACCAGCGTCAGCAATCCTTCCTTCTCGCGTACGCAAGACGGGCAACGTAGGATTTCGAGCAGATCTTCACTGATCATGGTTTTCTCCTTGAGGCATGAATTCTACCATGTGAGCCTAATGGATCAAAAGTACGGCACGGATCATGTTCGGTTAGCTTCACTCTTTCTTGGCATCGCTTGGTAATTCGGTACCGGGGCCGTATTCATAGATCGCCCGCCACGGTAAGTAATGGGTTTTGATCGTGTCTTGATAGAGGATTTCACCGCCACGGCTGACGATACGGTACACGATCACGTCCATGCCATCTGCTTCCCAATCGACCTGTTTGATCTCCCCTTCCGGTAACTCGGGATTCTCTCGATAGAGAGGTTCAGGCGCCTCAGTCTCGCTGATGATGTCTCGACGCCACTCGACGTTACGCCCATCCGATGTGGAATAAAACTTCCAAAGGAGTTGGTTGCCGTAGACATAGGTCTCTAAGAGCAGCCAATAGGGACTATCATTGATGAACTTCATGTCCACCATGGGCACGAATACTGTCGCGTCTAAACCCGGGCCAGGTGAAGTAGGTCCGATCTCATAATACCCCACTCGATAAGCATGCGGATGTCGCTCAAGGATGGGATAACCCCCGAAGAAGGCGGCACGGAACAGGGTCGTACTCACCTGGCATACCCCACCACCCACCCCTTTGATCGTGCGGTCACCGAAGATGATCAACGCTTCCGCATAGCCATTATCCAGGCTTATGTCGCCCAGCGCCTCAGCCATCGAGAGTTCCTCTCCAGGTGCAATCAAAAGACCATGGAATGCGCTCGAGGCGGTCTTGATATTCTGGATTCGCTCTGGGCTAGAACCTGAGAAGTAGGTGGAAACCACACTTACGGCCTCACTAATGCCTAATTCGGCTGCAGTAGCGTCGTTACCCACCACCGGCTCGGTGATTTCTAAGGCCAGTGGGATCTCATGCGCTCCTTCAACGAGGTCGGTATTGATCACCTTAATCGAGTCGGGGATGTCGAGTGAGCGACCGATCACCTCTTCTTGGATGAGCACCAACTCGCCGGTATCGTCGTCAAAGTAGACCCGCGCGTTCTCCGGGTCGCGTTCCAGCTCCGAGAGAAGAGGTTCGAGAAAAGCGATAAGCGCTTGTGTATCAAGCTTGACTTCATAAGCTGCTCCATCTTCGCTTTCAAGGACGTCGAACCGCAGCATGTTGGCCAAGTCTACTGGCTCGATCTGCCATGGTCCTGCGTCTTCAACGGTTAGCTTAAGGGGCTCTCGCAGGATCTCTCGGACCACCTCTGCTTGTTCTGACACATCGAGCACCAGTGGGGGCGTTTCTTCGATCACCAATTCCAGGTCAGCATCGTGAAGTTGAGAGATAGGATCAGATAGGATTTCTAAATTAACATCGATATCCAGCCGCCGCCCAACCTGACCCGGGTGGACCTCGATCTCGACTCCGTTCAGACTTAAATATGCCTCTCGCGTCGGGAGATCGATCAGTCGAGCTATCCTATCGAAATAAAGGCCTCCGAGTACATGGTCAAAGACGATGACCTTGGTGATCGGATGCCCAAGAAACCAGGCATCTAACTGTTCCTGTAAGCGTTGAATGATGTTCCCGTCCCGACCGACTGACAACGCTTGGCGCGCCATTTCGCTGAAATCAATCGATACGCCAACCTCTTCCGGAGAGGCAATCCAGAACCGATCACCATCGTGGAGCGCGATCAAACCGGTTTGGGGATATGTCACGGCTTGAGCTAAGGCGACCTTGATCTCCGCGACCGTCATCCCGCTTAAGTCCACACCATCACTGCGAACCCCCGGGAGTGCGCGCTCTGTATAAACCATTCGTAAACCTATCAAGAAAACACCGACGCTGAACAATATGGCTATGCCGGCACTGAAAAGCGCGAACAACGCACGCGTCGCAAATGTGATCAGGTCGTTTTTTCTTTTTTCGGTAACGTTTAATGCACTCATATTAATCAGACGACATAGGTACGTTAATGGTTCCGACTACGGTTTGAGCCAAACCTCAACACTTGTTAAGTGTATCAGCCCCGGAATATCGGCACTGTGCTCGGATACGGCTACCCTGGCCCATTGTGATAATTTTGTCTCATAGGGGACTTCCACCTGGAAAGTGCCAAGCTGACCGATGGCAGGAGCATCCAGATATACTTGCGCTGACCCCAGGATATCTCCATGGCGATCGAGGATCTCGACGGTCAATGGGAGATCTGTGTTCACCCATCCCGCACCCTGCACGTTGACCCGACCACCTTCGATAATGGATTCCTCACGTAGCGAGAAAATAGTTAATTTCTCCGGTCCATCCGTCGCATAATAGACCTGTGGGTTTCCCACAGAGAGCAGCGTCAGATCGACTGTGCTCAAGTGGCTTAGCTGCCCATCACGATAGCTATACATGCTGATCTCCAAGCGACCAGCCTCAGCAACACCATGGATTTCAAATGGGACCTCTCCATAGAAACGACCAGCTTGCGCAACTCCCTCCAAAACGTGCAGCCAGGTTGTCCCCTCAGCAAGAACACGACCATCCTCACCATACAATCTCATTCGTACACGATCCTTGTAGCTAGGTCCTCCCCAGCCTGCAACCCTGAAAGGACTGACCACTTGGGAGCCAGGTCCAGGTTGGTAGATCCTCAATTGCTCCATTGGGAGCGATATCGCTGGAGGGTTGACGGTCGTCGTAGGCAAGGTTTGGGAGGATTCGACGACAACCGCAGGTGTAGCCGCCGTAAGCGGTCCTGGAGTAGCCGAGACATCGAGAGTAATTGTAGGCGTTGCAGGTATGGGTGATGGCGTAGGCGGTTCGTGAGTCGGTTCTGGGGGAAGTGATGTGGGTGCACTACATCCAACAACTGTGAGAAGAAGTACGAAAAAAATCGGACTTTTCGTCCACCAACGAAAAGTTCGATGGGGCTCTTTACGACAAAATCTTGCGTATCCTCTATATGCCATCGTGTGGAAAACGGGGATGTACGCTTCCCAAGCGTTCAGTGCCGTAATATTACACAGGTTGTTGGTTCGCTGGATTTAACCATCGTTAATGCTCGAAAATTCTCCTCCGCGACCGATAGCCCAAATCCCTGAAATCCAATGTGCGATAACACTTGAAACGCTCTAACTTCTTTAATTCTCTCCCAGCGTCTTCAGGACAGTTTGTAGATGTCCTCATACTTACCGGACAAGTAATGCAGATACGGCTCAACCGACAATGTATTTCCAGTGACCCGTTGAAGCAATTCCAGTGGCTCGAACTTGGCTCCATGCTGGTGAATGTTCTCCCGAAGCCAGTTCAGCATCTCGGTGAATTGGGCTCGCTCGATCTGGTTTGTAAGGTCGGGGATGTCTTCTTCCATCTTGGCCCAAAATTGAGAGGCCATCAGATTTCCCAAGGAATAGGTGGCGAAGTATCCAATATAGCCAGATGACCAATGTACATCTTGAAGCACGCCCTTAGCGTCGTTAGGAGGGGTGAGATCAAGATATTCTTCCATCTTGCTATTCCAAACCTCAGGCAGATCCGCCACGGATAACTTGTTTTCCGCTAGCGCGATCTCGATTTCAAAACGCAGCATGATATGCAGATTGTAGGTCGCCTCATCAGCTTCAACGCGGATCAGGGAGGGCTCGACCTTGTTGATCGCCCGATAGAAAGATTCCATATCCACCTCCCCTAACTGGCTGGGGAAGTACTTCTGCAATCGAGGGAAAAAAGCCACCCAGAAGGGGCGACTGCGGCCAACCAGGTTTTCCATCATCCTGGATTGGGATTCGTGAACCCCGTATGATGCCCCAGTGATAAGATCCGTGCGGTCAAGGCTGGGGCTGACACCCTGGTCGTACATGGCGTGGCCTGCTTCGTGGATCGTGCCAAAAAGAGCCGTTCCAAGGTATTTTGGATCGAAGCGTGTGGTGATGCGTACATCGCCGATCCCAAAGCTTGTCGTGAAGGGATGCGCTGCTCTGTCTTGGCGCCCACGATTGAAATCGTAACCCAAGGCCTTAATCACCTCGACGCCAAAGTCCCATTGCTTGCTCACATCGTAATCTTGACGGAGGACGGAATCGTCGACGGGTGACCCCCGTTCAGCGATTTCTCGTACCAATTCAACCTGTCGGGGCCGCAACTCATTAAAGACAGCCTTGACGTCGGAGGTTTTCATCCCCGGCTCGAAATAGTCGAGCAACGGATCATACGGATGATCAAAGGGAGCGAAAAATTCAGAGTACTGCTGCCTCAGCTTGACGATCTCTTCCAGGTGAGTTTGGAAGTGCGCAAAATCATCGTTTGCGCGTGCTTCCTCCCATGCTTGATGGGCAAGCGTTGTTGTGCGCTTGAATTCACCCACCCATTCAGATGGCACTTTGCGCCATTGATCAACCTCACGTTTCATGTGACGGATGATGCGTACCTCATCTGAATCTGGATCGAGGTTCGCGGTTTCCTCCTTGGCTGCTTCCAGTGTGGCGCTAAACTCATCACCGGTTAGATTCTCATGCCAAAGTCGATAAACAGTCGCGATCTGCATCGCTCGAACCTGAGCGCCACCAGACGGCATGTAGGTTTGTTGGTCCCATTCCAAGACGCTTACCACGGCATCCAGATCAAAGATTTCACCTACTAACTTTCGGAACTGCTGGAATTTCTCTGTCATTGGTTCTCCTTTGCCATAATTTCAAAACCTGTTCCGGTAGTTTTTGATGAGAGCCAGGGCACAATTGAAATCCCGACCATGTCAAATCTTCGCGTTTCTGCAGCATGAAACCGTGCTATTGTACACCGATTGTGAACTGAAGACGGGAATCCATCACGAGGCTAGGGCAGATAGAGATCAGAATAAGTATGCACCACTCACGCTGACGAGCATTCTACACATTTAACTTTTTAAGTTTCGATATTCACGGCACGCTGTAAATCCCCTCGATCTCGGAAACTTGGGCCAAGCAGGCGTCGTCCTCGGGGTTGGGTTTATAGTCCGTATTGAACCAAGCTTGTAAGATTTCCATGGCGATCGTTTCCAAAATCCGTCGCAGGGAAAGACATAGTACGTTGGCGTTGTTCCAAAGCCGGGCTCCACGCGCGGTTTCGGCGTCCTCGCACAGCACGGCACGCACACCAGGGACTTTGTTGGCCGCGATGCTCACGCCTGTGCCCGTCCAAAAGAAGAGGATCCCCTCCCGGGTTTCACCACCAGCCACTGCTTCAGCGACATCCCTTGCGACAATCGGCCATGCAGCTTCCGCTCCTGCTAAGGGACCATAGAGGGTCACGTCATGGCCACGCTCCCGAAGCTCTTTCACGACGACATCTGTAAGGTAACTCTTCTCATCCGAACCGACCGCGATCTTCATGCGACGCCCTCTTTTGTTCCATCATTCTGTTCAGAAGACTCAGTTCTCCCTGCAGGTTCTCACTCGAACACTCAAGTTTTAGGGTTCACAAGCCCCACATTTACCTAAAAGCAGAGCTTGTGGAATCTAAAATCATCATAGATTCTTAATCTATTTGGGAACACTCCCAAATCTCCCCGCGAGTTTACAAGCTCGCGGGGAGATCTATTCACGGAAGGTTCACTCACGACCGCTAACGCACCACATCAAGCGTGATAATCACAGGAAGATGGTCGGATGCAGTGCTTCTGAGAACCTCCGCATCCAAGGCCACCAGGTCATCTGTGTGCCAAATCCAATCGATTCGTTTGAATGGATCGCCGGCGCTATACGTGTAGCCGACACCCGACCCCGCTTCAGTCCATGAGTCGATCAACCCTGCTTGCAGAATGAGGTCCATATCAGCCTCACCCGGCCTGGCGTTCAAATCTCCCAAGATAACACTGCCCGGGGCATGATCCCAATACTCAAGCAACACGGGCACCTGAGCGAGGCGGACAAAGACTTCATCGTCTAGGTGATGTAAGTGGGTGGCGATGATCTGGATCGGATGTTGAGCACCGACATCGAATTTCGCCCAAAGGTAACCTCGGCCGAGCAGGGATCCAGCCAACGGCAATCCACCTGAGCCATGATCCATGATTGGAAAACGAGTGAGGATGGCATTACCCCACACAGGTCCGGTGGTACCTTTGAATAAGATATGCATATTGAGCCGTCGCGCGAGCCACGACACGAGGTCGGTCGACCCGTTGATCAACCAACCGCGAGAAACCTCTTGCAGGGCGATGATATCAGCACCGCTCTCTTCGATCACGCGGGCGATCTCCTCCGGATCTTGGCGACCTTCAAAGTTGTAGCTCGAATGGATGTTATATGTCATCACCCTCATAGGAAGAGAGGGGGGCACTTCGTCAACAGGTCGCGCGAGCGCCTCCGTCCCGATCCAATAGAGAAGTGAAACCACGGCCAAGGCGAAAGCAGTTGCCAGTGGGGTCCAATTATGCCTGGCCACTATGGGAGAACCCCTCAACCGTATTGAGGTAACGAAAAGGGCTAATCCAAAGAGGATGCATCCTATTGGCAGGAAAGCATTCCTTGGGATAGGAACAGAAATATCAAGCGAAACGTAGTACAGGAAAGCCATCAGCAAGAACAGGACCATACTCAGACCCAGAAGGACCGTTGTGCGCCCGATGCCAGGGCGCGAGGTCGGGGAGTGTGCGTTGGTCAAGAGCGCCCAGCCCCAACCCATCAAAAACTGGCTGATTAACAATGTGACGAGGAAGGTCGCCCCTGGCTTGTCAGCATAGATTGTGGCCAATCCGAGATAAACTGCGATCACAAGCGCCAGTGAAGGGCGAAAGGTATGTGGACGACTGAAGCCCCAGATGGATCCTATGACGGCCAACAGGTTGCCGACCATTAAAACCAAGAATGAGGTGGCAGAAGACAAACCACCGACCTCAGAAATCCACCCCTGGTTTTGTAAGATCACGGCTTGGATCAACAGATAGGGGCCCAGCGCGAGCAATGGAAACGCTTCCCACCAACTTGCGCCACGCGGTGCCTCCGAGACCGGGATTGACTCGACCCACAGGGACCAAAGGACGAGACCGAACATGAGAACGATGATGCCAAGAGGAAGCAATCCTGGGATCCAACTTAAATCTAGCGTCCCTGCGACGCCGTGGATTGTGCTATCTAGGGCTAAGCCCAGAAGGATCCCAAAACTTAGACGTTGTGCAGCGGTGTCCTTCCCCTCAGCGTATACATGCTCTATGAAAATCGGCATGAAAAGGACAAACAGGACCGTGCCGAATATACTAAGCCACAGATCTACTTTTGGGCTCACAACGACCTGTTCAACCAGCCGGAAGAGCGCGACTCCTCCAGCAGTGAGCCAAAGGGCAAGGCGAGGACCTGCTAAACGGCGCAGTATGGCAGCCAGGAAACCGATCAGAAAGGGCACAAATGCAGAGACAGCGAGGGTTATTGTGCCAACACCCACAGTATCACGCATATACCAAGCCAAGCTAGGGAAGAACACTCGGAAGGTTTGAAGACCAAGGGTAATCATCAACATCGGTAGGGCTAATGTGCGCAGGTTGTTCGTTCGAATCAGGGAGTGCGCTCTGTTGTTCATGAGGACCTCCTGTCACCTAAGGTAGGGAATCATTAAGCATTATAGGCGGAATTTCTCCGGATTATTAACAAGCCGACGGTGCTTTACCATCTGACCCGAAGCTTCCCGCGTGCTTAAAGCTCGCGGGAGGCTAATAAATAACCTGTCTGAAATTTATGTCATCCTGAGCGGAACCCTTCGGCGGAGTTTATCCCGAGCGAAGCCGAGGGGCTCAGGACAGGCTCCGTGAAGCTAAGGATCTCGTTTTACGAAATCAAATAGCTATCTCTCCCAACAACGAGATTCTTCGGCGCTACGCGCCTCAGAATGACATCCTTCCAATATGTCATTCCGGGTGAGCATTCGCTCAATCTGTCATTGCGAGGAGCACGCCAGTGCGACGAAGCAATCTTTTGGTTGAGGAGATTGCTTCGCCTCTGTGGGGCTCGCAATGACATATGGGGTTGTGTCATTCCGAGAAGCATGGCGACGAGGAATCCCTGGGATGTTTCGATGGACTTCGTTACATCCTAGGGATTCCTCGCTCCGCTCGGAATGACATTAACCAACCCGTATCCTTCCGCCGTCCCAGAAAAACATAAAAAAACAGCGCTTCATGAGCTCAACCAGTGTTCCCCTCAATTTTAGCGCCCTCGAGCCAGCCCTAAGTTTGTGCGATAATAGGTACCTTGAGAGGAGGGGTCGCGTGGAATTCCAAACCCTTTGTGTCCTCGGTTTAGGTTACATTGGTCTACCCACGGCCAGCACTTTCGCCACCCATGGGTTGCGCGTGATCGGGGTCGACGTCGACCGGCACGTGGTCGATGTGTTACGTAACGGCGAGGTTCATATTTACGAACCCGGGTTGCGTACCCTGGTCCAGGCGGCTATCCACTCTGGTAACCTGGTCGTGAGTGAAGCGCCTGAGACGGCCGATGCCTTCGTGATCGCGGTACCGACTCCGCTAGGTGAGGACGATGGCAAGCAGGCAGATCTACGCCACGTCGTCTCGGCCTCCGAATCGATCGTCCCACACTTGCGGACGGGAAATCTGGTCGTGCTTGAGTCGACCTCGCCTCCACGAACAACGCTGGATGTTGTTGCACCAATTCTTGAGCGCTCAGGCTTACAGGCTGGCTCCGATTTTCACCTCGCCTACACGCCGGAGCGCGTACTTCCTGGGCAGATCTTGAGGGAGTTGATCGAAAATGCGCGTGTAATCGGGGGGATCGACCGCGCTTCAGCAGAAGCCGGTCGCGATTTGTACGCCATCTTCGTCCGTGGTGAGATCTTGCTCACCGACGCCACTACGGCAGAGATGGTGAAATTAATGGAAAACACGTATCGCGATATCAACATCGCGGTCGCAAATGAGTTTGCACGTGTAGCGAATCGTCTTGGTGTGGACATCTGGGAGGCTATCGCTCTGGCCAATCTACATCCGAGGATTGACATTCTCCGCCCAGGCCCAGGCGTGGGTGGGCACTGCATCAGCATCGATCCCTGGTTCTTGGTTCAGGCAGCTCCGGATTTGACGCCCATCACGCAACAAGCCCGTCGGACCAACGATGACCAGCCAGCCTACGTTGTGAACCTGGTGTCCCAATCCCTCGGTGGTTTGAGTGGAAGGCGCATCGCCGCGCTCGGTCTGGCGTATAAGTCCAATGTTGATGACCTTCGGGAAAGTCCCGCGATCGAAATTTCACGTATCTTGGCCTCCGAAGGGGCAGAAGTGCGTACCTACGAGCCTTTTGATCCGGAAGCCGTCGTACCGGGAGCCAACCCCGCGGCCTCCCTTGAAATGGCACTGCAGGATGCCGAGGCCGTCATTTTGCTTGTCGACCATCAGATCTTCTGTGAGCTCGACCCCCAACAGGCAAAAGGGATGATGTCGGGGCATGTAGCGATCGACACGCGCGGTGCGTGGGATCGTGCCGCATGGAGCGCGGCAGGTTATGAATTACATGTGTTAGGGGTTGGAGGTAAGAATGCCTGACCCGCGCGTCTTATCCATCTTCGGCACACGACCCGAGGCGGTCAAAATGGCACCGGTGATCCGACGTTTAGCAAGCGCGCCTGAGATCGAATCCGTCGTTTGTATCACTGCCCAGCATCGAGAGATGCTCGACCAGGTACTTGAGCTATTTGAGATTCGACCCGACTATGATCTCGACATCATGCGCCCAGATCAAGCTTTGTCTGAACTTACCGCAGCCTTGTTCGCTGACCTCGATCCTGTGCTGAAAGAGGTAAACCCTGATTGGGTTCTGGTTCAGGGAGACACGACGACGGTGATGGCGGCGGCTCTGTTGGCTTTCTACCATCGGGTGAAGGTGGGGCACGTTGAAGCCGGATTACGCACAGGCGATAAATGGCAACCATTTCCAGAGGAGATCAACCGCTGCGTCGCCGGTGTCGTCGCTGATCTTCATTTCGCCCCCACCACGCATGCCCGCGACAATCTAATGCGTGAAGGCGTTCCTGCGGAACGGATCCTCGTCACAGGAAACCCTGTGATCGATGCCTTACAGGAAATCACCGCTCGTCCCTATGATTTTGAAACCGGTCCCTTGAGGGGCATACCCTGGGATCGAAAGGTGGTCTTAGTAACTGCCCATCGACGAGAAAATTTCGGCCAGCCTTTGGAGGATATTTTCACCGCCCTGATCCGCATCGCTGAGATCTACTCCGACCATGTGCAGCTTGTATATCCTGTCCATCTCAACCCGAATGTGTACGGTACAGCACATCGTATGTTGGGAGAAATCCCGAATATCACCTTGCTGGAGCCGTTAGATTACCTTCCCATGGTCCATTTGATGAAACGCGCATACTTGGCGCTGACTGATTCGGGCGGCATCCAGGAGGAAGCGCCAGGTGTGGGTACACCCGTATTGGTGTTACGTAATGTCACCGAACGCCCAGAAGCGGTCGAGGCCGGTACGGCTTTGCTCGTGGGCACGGATCCTGAAGTCATCCTGGCTGAGACGAGACGGCTACTGGAAGACGAGCAGGCATACACGTCGATGTCGTGCGCGGTCAATCCCTTCGGCGACGGTCACGCTTCAGAACGCATCGTCCAAGCGCTCCTGGATCATTAAGAGCGGATTAATTTGAAATGGCACACCGATCCTCTAAACGACTTTGCGTCATACCGCATCTCTCCGGCGTAGGTGGTCCATCATCCTTCCAACTCAGACTCGTAAAAGGTCTGTCCGCATATGGCATAGAGACCTGCCATGAACTGAGCGACACACCTTACGATGCGGTACTCGTGATCGGGGGCACCCGTCAACTCGCGGGGTTGTGGCGCGCGCGGTGGCGTGGGATACCTGTCCTTCAACGCCTGGATGGCATGAATTGGATCCACCGGCGATACACCACCGGGCTTCGTCACTTCCTGCGCGCCGAGAGGGGGAACTTGTTGCTGTCGACGATCAGGGCTCGCATGGCCGATATCGTGGTTTATCAAAGCCAATTTGCCCGCTCGTGGTGGGAGCGCGAACGCGGACCTCAATCAAAACCCACTTACGTTGTGCACAATGGAGTCGATCTCACAGAATTCCACCCCGCTGGCATAGGTGAACGACCCACGGATCGCTACCGCTTGCTTTTGGTCGAGGGAGCGTTAGGCGGCGGGTATGAGTTGGGTCTGGACCACGCCATCGCGTTGACGCAGCGCATGACGAAGAAGCTTGATAAGCCCGTGGATCTCATGGTGGCAGGCAAAACTTCTCCTGAGACAAGAGCGCGAGCGGAACGCAATAAGGATGTAACGGTGCGGTGGGCCGGTATCGTTCCACGCGAGCGCATCCCGGAGCTCGATCGCTCGGCACATCTGCTATACGCCGCAGATCTGAACGCCGCGTGTCCCAATGCCGTGATCGAGGCGATGGCTTGTGGACTTCCGGTGGTGGCTTTTGAGACTGGCGCACTTCCTGAGCTCGTTAAGGGTGATTCGGGCCGCTTGGCGCCTTACGGTGGCGATCCATGGAGGCTTGATCCTCCTGATATCGACGGCTTGGCACATGCTGCTTTGGAGGTATTATCAGACTTATCACGGTTTCAAACCGACGCCCGAGCGCGTGCTGAGGCCGCGTTTAGCCTCGATCAAATGGTGAAAGGTTATTTGACCGCGCTTGGGTGGGCTGAAGAGAATCCAGGAGCATGGTCAGGTAAATAAGGAAGGAGCGAGAGATCGTATACCCAGGAAAGGTTGGTCTGCAACAACGCGTGCTCCCTTCATACAGAGCACCGTTCTTCGATCGGCTAGCCGAGGTATGCCAGGGTGGTTTGAGCGTTTTCGCCGGTGAAGCCCGATCAGAGGAGGCCATCCACAGCATAGATCGTCTCGAAGTCGCCCACTATTCGATGGCGAGAAATCTCCACTTTTTGGGTGGACCCTTCTATATATGCCTGCAGCTCGGGTTGATGAAATGGCTGGATGATTGGGATCCCGAGATCTTAATCCTGGAGGCCAATCCGCGCTGTCTCTTCAATCGAGCAGCGATCAGGTGGATGAAACACCGTGGCCGACCTGTGATTGGTTGGGGGTTAGGAGCGCCAACAACTCGAGGTGCGATGGCCAGTCTACGTAGGCTGACGCGAGAGAATGCTTTACGCCGATTCGATCTGCTCATCGCTTACAGCTCCTTGGGCGCCGAGCAATATCAAGCCATAGGCATGCCAGAAAACCGTGTACTTGTGGCTCCAAACGCCGTCTCACCACCCCCACCCCCACTCCAGGAACGTGCCCCCCTGGTAAACCGCCCCGCACGCTTGCTCTTCGTCGGTCGATTACAAGAGCGTAAGCGTGTCGATCTTCTCCTGCGCGCCTGCGCACAATTGGAAACTACCCCGGACTTGTGGGTCGTAGGTGATGGACCAGCTCGAGCGATGTTGGAACGGTTGGCAAGAGAGATTTATCCGAGGGCAAACTTTGCTGGTCCTCAACATGGCCACGCTCTCGATTGGTTTTTTGATAAGGCGGACCTCTTCGTATTACCTGGCACAGGTGGTCTAGCGGTTCAACAGGCAATGGCCCACGGTTTGCCCGTGATCGTTGCCGAGGGCGATGGAACACAAAACGATCTCGTGGCTGGAGATAACGGTTGGCTTATGGCGCCAAGCGATCTACATGCCCTGACAGAGACATTACGTGAGGCGCTGGCGGACCCCAAAAAGCTTCATGAAATGGGTGTCAAGTCACATCGCCTGGTATCTGAACGCTATAATATCAATACCATGGTGCAGGTTTTTGTGAAAGCCATGAATGAGTGCAATAAAAAAACTGCTATCGAGAAGTAGGGAGGGGTATATGTGGGTGTGCAGGCCGCGCCTGCACACCCACATATACCGGTCCTCTTCTCGCGGTTGATCTTTTTTCAGTGGAGTCATGAATACCATAACTGGAGAACGCTGAGATGCGCTTATTATTCGTTGCCGATGGGCGGAGTCCGATCGCATTAAATTGGATCTCTCACTTTATCGATGCTGGACACGAAGTACATCTGTACTCAACCTTCGACTGCCAGCCAGATCTGGAATTAGCTTCGTTGGAGATCGTGCCGGTGGCATTCAGTAGTTTGACAAAGTTCCCACGGAGATCCTCCGGTTGGGTCCCCGGAGGGGCAAAGGGTATCGATTTCCGTACCACAATGCGTCATTGGCTCGGTCCGTTGACGATTCCATGGGCTGCCGAGCGCGTCAGAAAGGGGCTGCTGAAGCTTGAACCCGATTTGATTCACGCCATGCGTATCCCCTTTGAAGGGATCGTAACCGCTGCAGCCTATCCCACAGCACCCCTGATCGTCTCGGTGTGGGGCAACGATTTCACATTGCATGCTTCCTCTACACGTGCAATGGGGTTGCTCACCAGGCGCGCTCTAGGTCGCACGGATGCTTTGCACGTCGATTGCGAGCGGGATCTGAGGCTTGCCTATGAATGGGGCATGTCGCGCATGCGACCAACCTTGGTCGTCCCCGCTGCGGGCGGGGTGCGTCCTGAGATCTTCCACCCTGGCGAAACCGATACAACCCAGCTGAGTGATCGTGTCGGGAATGTCCTGCGTGATTTACCAACGGATACACCGGTCGTGGTCAACCCACGTGGTTTCCGCGCTTATGTCCGCAACGATACCTTCTTTCAGGCGATCCCATTAATCCTGAAGGATCACCCTGAAACGATCTTCCTCTGCCCAGCCATGGAGGGTGAATCGCAAGCCGGGGAGTGGGTTGATCAATTGGGGATCAGCGCTTCAGTCCGTCTTCTGCCCAGGCTTACACCCACTGAAATGGCAGCCGTATACCGTCGGGCGCAAGTGTCCGTCTCGGCGTCGGAGCACGATGGTACACCAAATACCTTGCTGGAAGCGATGGCATGCGGTTGCTTCCCTGTGGTCGGTGATTTGGAGTCGATTCGAGAGTGGATCGAGGACGATCTTAATGGCTTGTTGATCGATCCCGGGAAGCCTGCCGAGCTCGCAGATGCTGTCATTAAGGCTCTATCTGACAAGGCTTTGCATTCCAAGGTTGTCGAACACAATTTTCACCTGATCGTCGAAAGAAGGGTGACCTACGTTGAGGTAATGGCTAGAGTGGAGGCGTTTTACAGACGAATACGAGGAAGGATCGTAGCGTGAAGTGTTCGCTTCTTTCGAAGCGTTCGGTATGCTCCACGTACAGGTTCATCCCCATGCAAAAACCCAATATGTAGGGGCAATTCACCGTTCGTGCCGCGAGACGCCGAGAAAAACACTCGGCACTTTCAGCCGGCAGGGCAGTGCGAGACGGCATGAATTGCCCCTACGCTAGAGATGGGATACTCACCACCGATAATTCCGCTCTATCAAGCAATCAGCGTTACGCTCAGGAGTTACAGCTATCCCAGGCTTCCATCCTAGTGCTATAATCCTCACAATGTTGATTCAACGGAATGGAGAGCATCGCTGGCTCCCGTTCTCTTTCGCATGATCATCTAAGCCATGAAACAGGTTATTCAGGACGTTCGTACAGGTGAGACCTCCGTGTTTGAGGTCCCTACCCCTAAGCCGAAACCGGGCACTGCGCTTGTGCGTACGGCCGCTTCCCTTGTCTCTGCAGGCACCGAGCGAGCGTTACTTGAGTTCGCCGGTAAGAGCTTATTAGGAAAAGCCCGTTCCCGACCCGACCTGGTTCGCCAAGTCTTCGAAAAGGTTCGCAAGGAAGGGATATTAACCACAATTGAAGCCGTTCAGCGCCGACTTGATCAACCGATGCCTCTGGGTTACTCATCCTCTGGGATGATTGTGGAGGTTGGTGAAGGGCTGATAGGCTTCCATGTGGGTGACAGGGTGGTTTGTGCCGGAGGGGGATACGCCGTGCACGCCGAATACGCCGTCGTCCCTCAGAATCTGCTCTCTCACCTGCCGGAATCGGTCGATTTTGAATCTGGAGCCTCCGCTACCCTCGGAGCGATCGCCTTACACGGCTTTCGCCTCGCCGAACCCCAAATTGGTGAGCGTGTTGCGGTGATCGGTCTGGGGCTGCTGGGATTGCTCACGGCTGGGATCGCTCGAGCAGCGGGTTGTGTTGTATTCGGTGTCGACCTCTCGACGGCTCGGGTAGCGTTCGCACGCAGCATGGGGGTCGAGGCCGTGTCACGTGAGGGCGCGGAGGAGGCCGCAGCTTCTTTCAGTAAAGGGGCGGGATTTGACACAGTACTCATCTGTGCAGACACTTCATCTGATGATCCGGTTGAATTTGGGGGGACGATCGCTCGCGATCGGGCACGCGTTATCGCCGTTGGGGCTGTCGGGATGACGATCCCCCGCAGGCTCTACTACGCTAAAGAACTGACTTTCCTCGTTTCTCGCTCCTACGGTCCGGGGCGGTATGACCCGCTATATGAAGAGGCGGGGCACGACTATCCCTCCGGCTATGTACGCTGGACAGAAGGGCGTAATCTGGCAGCCTACGTAAACCTGTTGGCGGAGGGCAAGCTCGACGTAGCACAGCTCATTACACACCGTTTCCCGATCGAACGAGCCACGGAAGCATACGATCTGATCACAGGAAAAACAGATGAGCCCTTCCTCGGCGTGCTCATAACCTACCCCGAAATCCCCCATGAACCGGCCACCCATCTTACCATCAAGGAGCGACCCATTGAACCGACCCCCACAATTCGGTTAGGAGTGTTCGGCGCGGGCAATTTCGCCACTTCAGTACTCTTTCCGATCCTACAGCGGATGCGTGGGATCGAAATGGTCGGTTTAGCGACGGCAACTGGGATGACAGGCGCCCATGCAGGTCGAAAGTACGGTTTCCGATACGCAACGACAGATGAAGAGGAGATCCTGGGGGACAAGGGAGTTAACACCGTCACGATACTCACCCGCCATCATTTACATGCTCAGCAGGTGATCGATGCACTTCAGGTCGGCAAGCACGTTTTCTGTGAAAAGCCACTTTCGTTGACCCGTGAAGGTTTGATCGGGGTCGCTAAAGTAGTGGAGGTCAGCAACCGTTTGTTGACTGTCGGATTCAACCGTCGTTTCGCACCACTCGCGGTTCAACTTAAAGCCTTTCTCGAAGGTATGCATGAGCCCGTGTCGATGTATTACCGGGTCAATGCAGGTCTTCTACCCAAGGAACACTGGCTTCATGATCCTACGCAGGGAGGTGGACGGATCATAGGGGAAGCCTGTCATTTTATCGATTTTCTGACCTTCCTCCTTGGCGAACCACCAATCCGTGTACAGAGTAAAGGCTTGCCTGATGATGAACGATACCAGGAGGACAACGTCCTCCTAACCTTCGAATTTCCCGATGGTTCCGTTGGTTCGATCGCATACCTTGCCGCAGGAGATCAAGCGTTTCCAAAGGAGAGGTTGGAGGTTATTGGTGGTGGTCGTGTGGCCGTATTGGATGATTTCCGCCGCCTCGAAACCTTCTCCCGCGGGCGACGTCGGATCCATCGATCTTGGTTGCGACAAGATAAGGGGCATCGCGCCATATGGCAGGCCTTCGCAAACTCAATTTTAACAGGAGGACCGCCGCCGATCCCCTACCATCAATTGTTCGCGGTTTCCATGGCGTCTTTCGCTGCCGTCGAATCCCTGCGTTCAGGCGAAGTTGTACCCCTCAAACCGCTCAGCCTAGAGTGATGGCTCCACTGCTCCGCGCTTTTCGTGAACTCGGCCTCGGTCCGTTAGCCCTCTATGGGGGTTATCAGACCTTGTTGCGTACGGGTTGGATAAAAGCTCGTACGCCTAGCTACGATTGGGCTAAGCGCCCGTTAAAGCGTTGGATCCTCCCCGATGTACCCGCAACACCGATGGCTTATGTCGAGTATCGCATTAAACATGCACCTCCTTTCTTCTTGAAGCCGGATGTGTTCTTGAAGACCGAATTGGGCCAGATCCTCGCTGGCGACGAAGAAATTGCTCTGAAAGAAGTAAATGAGATCCTCTCGGGCTCTTTTCGCCTCTTTGGGGGTGCACCGATTAGACTGGGCTTTCCACCTGACTGGACCGCTTTTGCCCCGTTGACGGACGAAGACGATACCTTTCATCTCGATCTGGACCGTCACTGGACAGCCTATAACATCGACGATTTCCCGGCGGACGTTAAACTGCTGTGGGAGATCGCCCGTTTCGGCTGGATTTACCCCTTGGCTCGGGCATATTGGTTAACGGAAGATGACCGTTATTATTGGGCCATCCTGACATTAATCGACTCCTGGCAAGAAGCGAATAAACCCAACACCGGTCCGCATTGGATCTCCGGGCAGGAAATAGCTTTACGTGTGATGGGTTTGGTCTTCACCACCTATGCCTTCGCACACAAACTTAATCAAAACCCCGAACAGGTTATTCGCTTGACGGAGATGATCGCCGCACACACCGATCGAATTCCCGTAACATTGACCTATGCACGTTCACAGAACAACAACCATCTGCTTGTTGAAGCGGTTGCACTCTATACCGTCGGTCTCCTCTTTCCTGAATTTCGATCCTCGCCGCAATGGTATCGATTGGGCAAACACTGGCTTATGGAAGCCCTCACTAGCCAGGTCCTTCCGGATGGCGGTTATGTGCAGCATTCGACCAATTACCAACGCCTGGCGATCCAGGCTGGCTTGTGGGCATCCCAGATAGCGGTGGCCAACGATGAGCCGCTTCCCCTCAGTGTGATCGACGCCCTACACCGGATGAGCATATGTTTAGGTTCGTTAATCGATCCGGAGAGTGGAAAGGCACCGAACTTCGGTCCCAATGACGGAGCCCACATCTTACCGCTCACTACATGCCCCTTCGATGATTTCCGTCCTGTAATCCAAGTGGCTAGACGAGCGTTCTCAGGTAAGCGCACCTACCCATCTGGACCATGGGATGAGGGGTGTGTCTGGTTTGGTATGAAGACTGAGAGAGGCGTAGTTGAACAGAAGCTAGGTGCGGCTACACCTGGCGTTGACGCTATAGCAAAATCTCCCCTCACCCCAACCCTTTCCCCAAAGGGGAGAGGGGATTCAAGCCTCGATCGAAAGGAACATTTCCAACACGCTGGCCTCTACCTCATGGGTGGTCACCAGGCGTGGGGAATGCTACGATGTGCTCGTTTTTCCTCCCGACCGGGTCATTCCGATCAGTTGCACTTCGATCTCTGGTGGGGGGGACAGAACATCGCCTGTGACCCTGGCACCTACCTTTACAACGGCGCAACGCCATGGGACAACGGCTTAACAGGAGCGCACGTTCACAACACAGTCGTTGTCGACGATCAGGAGCCGATGACCAGGGCGGGCAGATTCCTGTGGCTTGATTGGTCGCGTGGAGAACTGTTAGGCCGTTGGCGGTCTCAGGAGAATGGATTAGAGGTTTTATGCGCCGAGCACGACGGTTATCGTCGCATGGGTGTGGTTCATCGCCGCACGGTTGTGCGCGCGGGTGAGGATATCTGGGTTGTGATCGATGATATCTGTGGTACAGGCTCCTACACCGCTCGTGTAGGCTGGTTACTCCCTGACAGCGAGTGGCGATTAGAGGGGGACGAGTTGAACCTAACACCTTCACGAGTCCGGCTCACAATGCGTACACTGGGCGCAAAAGGACCGGTGGGCTTGTACCGCGCGGGCGAGCTGATCGGAGGGGAACCGGTGAGCGGGGAGGGGACGCTCTGGGGATGGCGCTCGTTGACCTACGCGTCCAAAAAGCCGGCGCTGCGAATCGTTAGCGAAAGCATGGGGAATCTCCCGCTCAGGCTTGAAACATGGTGGGCTTTCAACGACGTGGATCCCCTCTTCCTTACCCTTGAACGGCGTGATCCCTGCTTGGGCTCGTCCGGGGTATCCAAGCTTGAATATAAGGGCGCGCGTTTGGACATTGACGATGCACATAATGTTGATTCATCAGGCCTTCGCTGAACTTGGTGAGCCTGGTGGAACTCGCCATTATGAATTCGCACGACAGCTTGTGGTCAAGGGCCATCAGGTGACGGTGTTAGCTGGTCAGGTGAGCTACCTGACCGGGGAACGTATTGAAAAAGGCTGGCTTAAAAAGAAGGTGGATGACGTAGGCGTAACGATATGGCGCTGTTATACTTACCCATCTTGGCACCGATCCTTCGTCCATCGTGTGCTGAGCTTCCTCAGCTTCACACTCTCCTCTTTCCTAAGCGGTCTTCAGGTAAAGAATGTCGACCTTGTATGGGGAACTTCACCACCGATTTTTCAAGTCCTCACGGCTTGGCTTCTGGCTCGACTTAAGGGAGCGCGGTTCTTATTTGAAGTGCGAGATTTATGGCCTTATTTTGCCGTTGCGGTGGGTGTCCTACAGAATCCCCTACTTATTCGCCTATCGGAGTGGCTTGAGCGCTTCCTTTACCGTCGGGCTGATCACGTCATCCTGAATTCCCCAGGATTTGTGGACCATGTGGAGAGACGTGGTGCGCGATCGATCGATATCGTTCCGAACGGGGTTGACATAACCATGTTCAACCCACACGATAACGGGGAGGCCTTTCGTCGCTTACATGGCTTGGAAGATAAAATCCTGGTCGTTTATGCTGGGGCGCATGGGATGTCAAATGACTTGGGGGTGGTGCTTCAGGCGGCTGAACATCTGCAGGAGAACCGGAGGATCCTCTTCGTCTTCCTTGGCGATGGCAAGGAGAAGCCCAATTTGATGGCCACAGCAAAGGCGAAGAGCTTAAAGAATGTGCTTTTTTTACCTCCTGTTCCTAAGGTGGAAATACCGGGCGCGTTAGCTGCAGCAGACCTCTGTCTTGCGATCTTAAGACCGATCAACGCCTATAAGACGACTTACCCTAACAAGGTCTTTGATTACATGGCGGCTGGAAGGGCGGTGGTGCTTGGGATCGATGGAGAGATCCGAGAGGTCCTGGAAAAGGCTGGCGCAGGCGTCGCAGTCACACCTGGAGACTCCAAAGCCTTAGCTGATGCCGTTCGTACCTTAGCTGATGAGCCTGAGCTAAGGCGACGCATGGGCTTGGCAGGACATGACTATGTGAGGCGGAACTTCGATCGACCATCTTTGGCAAGAAAATTGCTACTGGTAATGGAGAAGATGGTAGGAGGTGATCCTTCAAATGATCGTGAAAGCCGCCTCAGCGGGGGTGAATAGCATAAGTATGAGGTTCTTTCCCACGGGCGTTCCAATCCGCAAACGCCTCCTCGACCTCCTAATAACCATACCGGGCATCATCCTGATTAGCCCACTTCTGGGACTGGTGGCCTTATTGGTCTGGCTTCGTTTTGGCGCACCGGTGCTCTTTCGCCAGGTCCGCCCCGGCTATCGTGGAGAACCCTTTACCATTTATAAGTTTCGAACGATGACCAACTCCTATGACAAGAAAGGTGAGTTGCTACCTGATTCAAAGCGCTTAACCCGCCTCGGACAGTTTTTGCGGTCCTTGAGCCTCGATGAGTTGCCCGAACTCATCAATGTGTTGCGTGGTGAAATGAGCCTGGTGGGTCCACGCCCGCTCTTGATGCAATACCTCGATCTCTACTCACAGGAACAGGCTCGACGTCACGATGTGCTGCCAGGCATCACCGGGTGGGCTCAGGTCAATGGTCGTAACGTGCTTACCTGGGAGGACAAGTTCCGATTTGATGTGTGGTACGTCGATAACTGGTCTTTTGGATTGGATATCAAAATCCTCCTTCGAACTCCCTTGAGAGTGCTCCAGCGCAAGGGCATCAGCCAGCCAGGACACGCTACAGCTGAGGAATTTATGGGGAACGGCGAAGGTCGAGAGTAGGAAAAAAGTAGGTTTTTCTGCTAAAAATATGCCTAAATCAGACTTGCGCAATTCACAGAAGATGGTTAGTATGATGGGTAAGACTTAGGCCTAAAAGGGCACTTCGGAGGAGGAATGCTATGAAAGAAGAACTCGAATTCTTCGATGTCAAGACTCGCACGAAGTTCAAAGCTACGGAGTGGCGAATCGAGACGAAAGAAGCTAAGGGACGAACTCGCTATTTCGCAGTGACGAAAGCGCCGGGCGGTAAACATGAGGCTTGGCGCATCGTCGCGAAAGACTTCGCACTGAAGCATAAGTAGCGGCAGGGTTTCGATCGAGTTCGAGGTCGTGGGCCGCCCATTTATTTGGGCGGCTCACATACGTTATAGCGTTGCAGACGGACTCTTCTTGCGTAATTACATATTGAGGGGCAGCTCTTCACTCTGACATTCTGCTCTAAGAACCAGCATAATGCCAGATTGAAGGAAAGCTCATCGCAATGACAGATTAAAGGGCGGCCGCACCGCCTACCGAACCGATAACTACCATTTTGCGATTTAAGCGTATTAACTGACAAGAGACAACCGTCCATTGCTTTCCCTCATCTCATAGACGGTCTGGTGGTATCATTTCACTGTCCCAAGACCGATCGAGCAAGTACCACGAGTGAGGCGGTCCTTGATTGCAGGATCTTCCCCTGATGATGTAGAACTATACCGTCAGATGCTTCGCATCCGTCGCTTCGAAGAGGGTGTCCTTACGTCTTTCTCAAGCGGCATTTTTTACGGCACTACCCACACATACATTGGCCAAGAAGCAGACGCTGTTGGTGTCCTCGCCTGTCGTAGGGAGGGCGATGTCGTCGTTAGCAACCACCGCTGCCATGGGCACTTTCTGGCATACGGGGGTTCTATGCATGCTTTAGCGGCCGAATTAATGGGCCGTGCCACAGGCGTAACAGGTGGACGAGGAGGGAGCCAGCACGTACAGTGGAAGGATTTCTATGCCAACGGTATCCTCGGTGGCACCATTCCGCTGGCTGTTGGCATGGCACTCGCTGAGAAATCTCTCAACACAGGAAAGATCGTTTTCGCTTTCATGGGGGATGGCACGCTCGGCGAAGGTGTGGTGTATGAGAGCCTAAATATGGCTTCGCTCTGGAGTCTGCCTGTTCTTTTCGTGCTTGAGAACAACCGCTACGCCCAGACCACGCCCGTCCAGCTTCACTTGGCAGGTGAGATTGCGGATCGCTTCGAATCTTTCGCCATCCCGACCGCAGAAGCCGACACAGTTGATGTGATCGAGATCCTTGAGCTAGCTCAAGAAGCGGTCGCCACTGTGCGCGCCGGTGAGGGACCTCAAGCACTGGTCTTGCACACCTATCGATACGGACCTCATTCGAAAGGCGACGACACTCGTGATCCGGAGGAGGTTCTCCGATACAGGAAACGTGATCCGCTTCCGCTTCAAGCCGAACGCCTTGATCCTGATCTCCGCCAGCGTGTCGAGGTGGAGGTCGAAACCGAAGTAGCCGAAGCATTTCAACGGGCACAAGATGACCCACATGCAGACCCAGCCTCCCTCACTTCACCTCTGGATATTGCCCCATGAATGTGCTCCAGGCGTTAAACGGCTCGCTGCACGCCTCCATGGCCGAATCGGAACAGGTGTATTTCCTTGGCGAGGATATTCTCGAGCCCTATGGTGGAGCTTTCAAAGTAGCCCGGGGGCTATCGACGACCTACCCTGATCGAGTGATCACCACGCCAGTTTCCGAAGCGGGTATCGTCGGCTTGGGGACTGGGATGGCGCTGCGTGGCTTAAAAGTGGTGGTCGAGATCATGTTTGGGGATTTCATCGCCCTAGCGGCTGATCAAATCATCAACCACGCTGCAAAGTTGCGCTGGATGAGTCAGGCAAAAGTCCGTATTCCCCTCGTGATACGCACACCTATGGGCGGAGGTCGTGGCTATGGTCCAACCCACAGTCAGACCTTAGAAAAGCATTTCTTAGGCGTTCCAGGACTACGCGTCCTCGCGGTTACATCCATGGATGATCCTGGGGAGTTGCTGAAGAGCGCGATCCTGGAAGACGACGACCCAATTTTGTTCATCGAGCATAAATTACTTTACGCAAAGACTATTCAAATTTTTAATGATACATCCGAGTTTACCCTGCAAAAAAGTGGGGAGCGCTATCCTGTCTACCATCTTAAAATTGTCGGTACCCCTGCGCCCACGCTAACGATCACAGCTTACGGCTACATGGCCGAACTTGCACGCCAGGCTGTTCAACGTTTGGCTTTTGAGTTTGAGATCTTCGCTGATCTCGTGGTCCCCACCCAACTCAGCCCATTCAATCTCGATCTTCTACTTGAGTGCTTAGCGAACACAGGTCGCTTGCTGACCATCGAGGAGGGCACACACACCCATGGATGGGGTGCGGAGGTTGTGGCTCATGCGGTCGAAACACATGGAGCACGTATCCAGGCAAAGAGATTGGCTGCCCGGGATATGCCTATACCAGCTTCAGGACCACTTGAGAAGAGCGTGATACCGGATGTAGAGGGTATCATAAAGGCTGCGAGGGAAATTACAGGCCAGAAATGACAAATTCGTTCTCTGATACACATTTGTGGAGCGATTTTCAAGAGATAGACCCGAGACGCCTGAGATCCGGTTGATGAGATGGATATGGGTCCAGGTTATACTGGCTGGTTGTAGGTGTAGATCCTTGATAAACTTCGATAGGGCAGGCATGAGAGCACCTGAAGAGGTAGAAATAGCCTAACCGGTCATGATCCTTAAGTGAGACAATTTGTCAGAAATCCACAATGTCTGATCCATTTGAAGTCTTAGTCCCTTTACTAAATCCGAATGAGCCTGAATCACGGCTCTCTGAAATCCATGTGGCAAACGGTCAGCAGGTGAAGCAAGGTGCTGTCCTTTGCACGCTTGAGACGACCAAGTCGACAGCTGAGTTGGTCGCCCATCGGGAAGGGTACGTCATCGGACTGGGTGCAACGATCGGGGATATGGTCAGGGCGGGTGCGCGGTTGTGCTGGCTAGCGGATGAAGAGGATTGGCAGCCGCCGGTAGTGGAGCATGTCTCAAAGCCGTCTATCGAGGGAGCCCCCCCTGAGGGATTGCGTATCACCGAACCGGCCTTAAACTTAGCACAGCAAGCCGATTTAAACCTCTCCTCGCTTCCGATTGGACCCTTGATCACACAAGAGATCGTCCGAGAAGCAATAGCTAGGGAGCGCGAAATGACTTACGAGTTACCGGATGGCCCCTTTGAGCCAAAGGCCCTGATCATTTATGGCGGCGGTGGACATGGGAAATCCCTGATCGACCTGGTGCGCGTGATGGGGACCTTCGAAATTGTGGGACTGATTGATGACGGGCTCGAAGTTGGATCAGAGGTGATGGGCCTAACCGTTTTCGGCGGTGGTACGTTGTTAGCTCCATTGGCGGAGCGAGGTTTACGCTTAGCGATTAATGCGGTTGGGGGTGTGGGTGACGTTGGAAGCCGTGTGATGGTTTTCGAGCGAATACTGAACGCAGGTTTTACCTGTCCAACGTTGATCCACCCTAAGGCCTTTGTCGAACCTAGCGCACATCTGGCTGACGGCGTACAGGTATTCCCTAACGCATATATCGGGAGCGAAGCGAAGGTCGGTTTTGGTGCGATCGTCAATACCGGTGCAGTTGTTTCCCACGATTGCCGCTTAGAAGCCTACGCCAATGTCGCACCCGGGGCATTGCTAGCTGGTGGGGTGACGATTGGTGAGGGAGTTCTGATTGGGATGGGTGTAACCATTAACTTGAACGTCGAGATCGGAGCAGGTGCTCGGGTAGGCAACAGCGCCGTTGTGAAGCAGGATGTCCCCGAAGGTGCGATCGTCCATGCAGGGGCGATTTGGCCCCCATCGTAGCTGTTTAAATTCCAGGTTGTTTTACTTTGGGCGAACCTGACCTCCAAGCTTGGATAAACACACCTGGTTAGGAATAGCAGCTTGGCGTTCTAGGAACAAGTGGGATAGATACCGAATCTGAACTCGGCTAGGCTAAGGCTAGCGTAGTTAGGAGTGCGCAAACTTTGTTTATACCTAGGAACACGTGGATTAGACACTGAATCTGAACTCGGCTAGACTAAGGCTAGCGTAGTTTGGAGTGCGCAAGCTCTGCTTATACCTAGGAACACGTGGATTAGACGCTGAATCTGGGCTAGGCTAGGCTAAGGTTAGCGTAGTTTGGCGTGCGCAAGCTCTGCTTATACCTAGGAACACGTGGATTAGACACTGAAACTGGGCTAAGCTAGACTGATGCTAGATTAGTTTGGAGTGCGCAAGCTCTGCTTGCGCTCAGAAGCTCTGCTTCTGGATTCCAGATTAAACCGTCTACATCATATAAAGATCCGTGGATAAAACCTCGGGGTATCTATATGGAAGATTACCCAATAGTTCGTCGGTTCCCAAATAAAAAGCCAGGAGTTCGCATTGCGTAAAGATGATGGTGATCGATCAGGTCAAATATCGATGTCGGGACCCGATCTGACGGACGCCGAGCGCGAAGCGGTTGCGGCCGTCTTACGTACGCCCCGACTTAGTGTCGGTCCTCAAGTGGACACTTTCGAAGCTGTTGTCGCCGACCGCGTGGGTGCGAAACATGCAATCGCAGTCAACTCAGGTACGGCTGGATTACACTTGTGTGTGCGTGCCGTAGGTATCACAGACGGCGATTGGGTGATTACCACGCCATTTTCTTTCATCGCCTCTTCCAACGTGCTACTCTACGAACGGGCAATCCCGGTTTTCGTTGACGTGGAACCACTGACAGGGAACATCGATCCAGTATTGGTCGCTGAAGCAGCGGCCGACTTAAGGGAGGGTGGAGCCGTGGCTAGGCGCTGGTTGCCTCCACGAGGCGCGCCCGATGATGGTGAGCTCAAGGCAATCCTAACGGTAGACGTCTTTGGTCAACCTGCTGATTACGATCAGCTTGCAATAACGGCAACGAGACACGGGTTGAGAACGATCGAGGATTCCTGTGAGGCGATCGGGTCGACCTATAAGGACCGTCAAGCAGGGACCCTGGGGGACATCGGCGTGTTCGCCTTCTATCCCAACAAGCAGATCACCACGGGTGAAGGTGGGATTGTGGTGACCAACCACGACGATTGGGCTAGCATGGTCCGAGCGCTCCGCAATCAAGGTCGGGCACCCGGGGACACCTGGCTCGAGCACTCGTATCTGGGTTACAACTATCGGATGGACGAGATGTGCGCTGCTTTGGGCAGGGTTCAGATGTCACGATTGGATGAACTGCTGGGAAAGCGCGAACGTGTGGCGGGTTGGTATAACGAACGGTTGAAGTCGCTACCCGAGGTTGAATTGCCTAGCTTGGCCCCTTCTACTACACGCATAAGTTGGTTTGTCTATGTAATACGCCTGGACCCGTCCATCGATCGGCGAGAAGTGATGGAGCGCATGAAATCGCGAGGGGTGCCCAGCCGACCGTATTTCGTTCCTATTCATCTACAGCCTCATTATATTGAACGATTTGGGTACCAACCGAGCCATTACCCTGTGACCGAGGACTTGGGTCAGCGCAGTCTGGCTCTCCCCTTCTCGGGGGTGATGAGCGAGGACGATGTGGCGTACGTTTGCGAGGCGTTAAGGCATAGTCTTAGGTAAGGGGGGGATTTCAAGGGCTTCCTAGTCTGCAATGTCATTCTGAACGAGCCCTTCGGTTTCACTCAGGACCTTCGGCTCCGCGAGTGAAGAATCCCTATGATGAAACGCTGGTATGGATACATCATAGGGATTCTTCGCGCCTAGAGCCTGTTCTGAGCTTGCCGAAGGAGCGCTCAGAATGACATCAGAGGATCTTCCATTCAGTTCCAAATCCCTTGGACTGCCCTAGAACAACTTCTTTATGTAGGGGAGACTAGTCGGCTTTGTCGAGAGCTTAGTCGAACGGTTACCATTTCATTCCAATTAAGATGGCATACTGAACCAATCTGTCATTGCGAGCAGCCTCCCCTCAATCTGTCATTGCGAGGAGCCGTTAGGCGACGAAGCAATCTTACCATTGAGGAGATTCCTTCACCCCTGCGGGGCTCGCAATGACAATTAGAAACTTGTCATTCCGAACGCCGCTAGGCGTGAGGAATCCCTATGATTCAACGGCCTTAAATGCTGCATCTTAGGGATTCCTCGTCGCGGGGCTCCTCGGAATGACACAACAACAGGTGCCGGTCCGAACGTCGTCAGGCGTTAACAATACTCAACTCAAAATCACATCATGACGGCGCGATCACCGCCCCCTCTGTGATGACCGCATTCTTAGGGATCACCACAATGCCATCCCGCACCGACCAATGCTCCTCCTCGATCTCCGTGCCTGGCGGGAAGGGATCGATCCTCACATTGGGTCCAAGGCGCGCGTTCTTGTCGATGATCGCCCCTCGAATACGAGAGCCGCGTCCGATGCCGATCGGTGGCGAACCCGGCGGTTTGTGCCGGGACTGCTCTTCGTAATAGTCGGCACCCATGATAACGGTGTCGTGGATGACCACATCTTCACCCAGGATACTGCGAATGCCGATAACGGAATTGCGAATCTCTGCACCCTCAACAATGCATCCGTCGGCAAGTTTCACACTGTCCAGCTTGACATCGTAAATCCGCGAACCAGGAAGGAACCGAGGGCGGGTATAGATTGGATACTCGGGATCATGGAAGTTGAAAGGTGGGTCCACTTGGGTAAGTTTTAGATTCGCTTGATAGAAAGCAGGGATGGTCCCGATGTCCTCCCAGTAACCATCGAAGGGGAAACCGAAAACGCGGTGGGATCGGATCGCCGCTGGGATCACGTCGCTGCCAAAATCATCGTGATCCGAATCGAGCAGTTCAATTAAGGCCTGGGTGCGGAAGAGATAAATCCCCATTGAACCCAGATAGGGAAGTTCCAGATCGTCGCGGCTGTCGAAATCGGCCAACGTGTCCTCACTCGTCGGCTTCTCAATGAACGACGTGATTTGCCCATCCGGCGCCCGCTTGAGAATACCAAAGCGAGGGGCTTCTCGCAGCGAAACCGGTTTGACCGCGACGGTGACATCCGCATTTTTCGATTGATGATACTCGATCAAATGGGCGTAATTCATGCGGTAGAGATGATCACCGGCCAAAATGAGAACATCCTCGGCGTCTGTGACCTGTATTTCGAACAGTTGTTTGCGGACCGCGTCGGCCGTGCCTTGGTACCAATCGGCGCTGATGAGGGTTTGTTCGGCGGCCAAGATTTGCACCCAACCATCGTGGAAGAAATCGAAGTGATAGGTTTGGGAAATATGACGGTGAAGGGACACCGAGTTAAATTGAGTCAGCACCGCCACCTGTTGGATCCCCGAGTTGAGGCAATTGCTGAGAGGGATGTCCACCAAGCGGTATTTGCCTCCGATGGGAACTGCCGGCTTTGCGCGCAGCTTGGTCAGCGGCCATAGGCGAGCACCACGCCCGCCACCCAGTATGAGACCGAGGATATTAGCAGAGGACATGTGACTCACCCCTTCTGGAATGTCCGGAAAACTCATCCATCTCGATTCTATATCGATTTATCTCTCAAGGAAGAACGATAGCCGCAGGCATTAGCCTGGGCAGGGTCAGGAAATAGCTAGATCAAGTCACAAGTCACAAGCTTCAAGCTGCAAGCTACAAGCTTCAAGCCACACTGCTGTGGCCGCAGGCTTTAGCCTGCGCATCAGCGCGCCAAGCAGTCCTTAAAGTAATGAATGAATAGGTCGGCCTAATCATCCACGTAGAGGCAATTCGCGAATTGCCCCTACCCGTTACGGAATAATGGACTCTGCAACCCAAAAACGAGGATCCCCCCTAAGTATACCCATCAAACCGATCACAAAATACTCCATCCTACCATTGCCACGGTTCCACCAATGACCGAGGAGGCGAAATTTACAGCGTCATTGTTCAACCAGGGCCAACCGCGCAGGATATGCGTTTCCGATCCGCAGGTATGGTGTGGATGTCGCTCGGTCTCCTTGCCACAGGTCGGACAATGATAGATCGCCTGGACCGTGGCCCCGAGCAGACTATCGAAAAGGGCTCCTACGAACCCACCGACGAACGCTAAGACCACCAGAGTCGCCGTTCCGTGCAACAGCCAAGCAACCGATCCGATCACGCCCGCCCCTCCGAAGGCTGCTAGCGTACCTTCAGGTGTCACAGCGCCCGAGGTTCCAGGTTCCACTCGTTTTCCCGTGGAAATTAGGTACGGTTGACGCCGTGCCAACACACCGATTTCCGTCGCCCACGTGTCGGCAGTTGAGGCCGCCAACGCGCCGACCAATCCCACAAGCCACAAACTACCCCCGGTTAAACCATAGAGAACCGCAAGAATGACTGGTATGCCTCCGTTAGCCAGAACTTGACCCGTGTCGCGTCGTCCCCCTTTGGCAAAGGTTGCCGCCAACGCTTGTTTCCGTTCCGCACCCAGCCGTGAGAGGACGCTCGATGAAAGAAAGAAAAGGATCAGGAGAACTGCGGGGATCAATCCGCCAAAGCCAAAGGTGAGCCCTCCCACAAGCGTAGCCATCAACGCCCCGCTGATAGTGAGATGACCCGTAAGGTAAGCGAGAGTGCTGACCCCTATCCCCAGCACCAGGCCAAGTACGATCTGTTCAACGCGCACGTGTGCCCTTCATCAACCTGTGGATAAATCCTTGGATATCTGTGGATAACCCTGTATATGCTGTGGAAAAGTTGTTGATCTTCAAACCGATTCCAGCAGTTGAAGCGTTGCTCCCCAAAATAACCCGCCCACGACGATCGCACACCCCCACATGGCATAAGCGAGTGGACGCTCCTTCACTTGCCGATAAAGCCATGCCCCCACCGCAAAATCTGCGATCCAACAAAGCCCACCTATCATGGGCAGCAACAACAACCGTCCTGGAGGTGCCATCGGGCTAGGGACTCCAACCGTGTCGAAGCCGAAGGGGACACGGATCGGGAGGGAAGGGACTCTCAGGGCCAGATATCCAAGCAAGGTGAGCGGTAAGGCCAACCCAATCAGCACCAGAACCTGAGCCAGTCTGTCGTTCCACAAATCACTCAAGACAAATTCAGGACGGAGTGAGAGGGTAGGTATTGGCTCTAAGGATCCCAGTCGAGTGGCATCGACGAACGCCTGTTGAAAGGCCTCAAGATCAGGCGGTGAGATGGCCAGCAAGCGCTCCCCAGCGCTCAACACCATCAACCCCTGTGGCCCTGTTGTGGCGAAAAACTCGACCAGACCCTCTCCATCGATCTCCCGCCCCCCATAGACGTACCCTGGCCACCACAGACCTCGCGCAGGCCTCAAGTTTGGGGCAAGCTCATCAGCGGATCTCATGACGGTGACCTCGGCCAGGGAGATTTGCTCAGTGATCAGGCCCCAGGTCAGGTAAAACCCATCCCGATCCAACCGATAACGAGCCGTCAGCAGGTTATACAGACGATATAGCACGAGTAATGCGAGGGGAACGCTCACCAGTGGTAAAGTCACCCACAAGATGAGCCAGGCTGAAATTGTAGCTGTTGTGAGTTGAACCACGCTGACGATGATCAAAGCCAACAGGATCGCGAGAAGGATCCCTCCAATAAGTAAACCCAATGCGCGAGGTGGGGTAAAGTACATCGGGAATTAGATGTGAATTTCCAAGGTGAGTCTTCCTCTCAACCCTGACCATGAACAATTCGAGATCGGATCGATCCATTTGTCAGCCTAAACATTATAAGGCGCGCAAGGGGTGGTATCAAGGTGGGTGATCCGAATTTGGGCTAATGATCAATCTTTTTAATCATTTGAGTGATTCCTTATTGACCTTGCGCCTTATTCCAGCTACGATGGGTGAAAGTTTTATCATCATTGAGAAGCCTGTATCCATCGGACAGGTACAAGTTTGACGCGTATCCGTGTAGACCCAAAGGAGCTCCGCCAAGTTGCCCAGAAACTGGACGATATTGCCAGTCGTATACGGGTATTGGGGAAGGAAGCCCTCGGGATCACGTTAAACACCCCGAGCTATGAGGGGCAGTTCGGACCGAAAGCTCGCACCCTGGGCTTGGAGGCAGAGGCGCGCCTGGTGACGCAAGCCGAGCGGACATCGACCTTGAGCGAGGCGTTGATCGCCAAAGCCGAGGCCTTTGAAGCAGCAGATCAGAGGTCATTGGCTGCTTTGAACCAGCTTGGAGAATCGATGAGCGAATGGATGGAGCAGGCTGCTCCGATCCTGGCACCTTTGGTCATGGCCTCGGCCTTTCCTTGGCAGCTGGTGCAGCGGCACCTGCGCCTGGGTTTGCTGATGGACGCTGACGGTCCATCTCTAGGTCCCCTTGGCCCCCCTCCAATTGGGCCGGATCCTCCAGAGGGCATCCCACCGCGGGTGTGGTATCACCTGCCCCGCGACGATCAGTTAGCGATCCTGATGGGGATCGCAGGGGAGGGGAAGCCCGATCCCAACGTCTGGGGCCCGCTTGTTCGACCACCGTTTCTCAATGCCGAAGCGTGGGGACGAATTCCGATCGAAGATCAACGGGCGATCCTGCTTGAGATACAAGAATGGCCGGCTATATATGGGGTAACTGTGGGCAGTACCCGATTCGTTCGTGCGGATTTAGACGAGTTGAACAAGGCCTGGACCTACGACGAGAATGGGGACGTCGTCGAGACCGATATGTCCTACTTTGGCGTCGAGGCCATGAGCGGTGAGATATGGGTGGAGTATGATTATGAGGAGGTGACGCGATCGATCAGTGTCGAGGAACTTGCAAACGAGAGCGAGCAATCTGTGGCTGTCCGGTTGATCATCAGTGAGGTGGGGGCGGATAG
>DUEZ01000072.1 GCA_011174825.1 Anaerolineae bacterium
CGGCACAACGACGCCAAGCACCCACTCCATCATGTATCAGTATTGGCTGATTTTGGTCTCCGTGCCGAGGACCCGGGCATGGGTAAGCTGATCTCCGCATTGATGAGCCATCAGGATCCAGGTGGTTCCTTTCAAACGCTAATGCAGCTCTATAAGCGCTTTGGTGGCGTGGAGGGGGAGCATTGGGTGTGGATGATGTGCGACGCACCAACGGTGCTCTATGGGCTTTTGAGCTTCGGGCTATACGGCGATCCGGAGGTTAAACGGGCGACCGATCACATGGTTGCCCACATCCGACACAATGGCTGGCCGTGCGCCGTGGGCGAACCTTTGGGTGAGAAATTTAAAGGTCCCGGAAAGCGAGAGGATCCCTGTCCACTCGCGAATCTGATCTCCCTTAAGGCGGTTTCGTTGATTCCGGACATGCTGGAAAGCGAGATCGCGCAAACTGGTGCCGAGATGCTTCTCCGGCATTGGGAGCATCAGAAGGAGCGCAAACTCTATCTCTTTGCGATGGGGACCGACTTCCGTAAGCTGAAATACCCCTTCGTCTGGTATGACATCCTGCACGTGGCGGATGTGCTCAGTCGGTTTCCCTTTGTCCACAAGGATTCACGCTTCCGGGAAATCGTGGCCACCATCACGGAGCAGGCGGACGAACAGGGGCGCTATACGGCGAACTCGATGTATCGAGCCTGGAAGGACTGGTCCTTCGCTGATAAGAAGAACCCATCCCCGTGGTTGACCTTCCTTGTGTATCGAGTTAAGTATCGGATGAAGATGGGGGTGTAGCCTCTTCTTTTGGGCATTGGTCCGTAGGAAAGTTTAAGAATAAACAAGGCTTACTTTTTTGAACGGTGGGTCAAGATCATCTTTGCCACTTCAGAGAGGTCCATACCCTCCAGACTCTCCACTTCTGCTACGATTTCCTCATCTGGTAATTCAGAAACCAGCTCGTTATGCAACCTATCGGCCTTTACCTGATCGGAGGGTTTTATCTCAGGTTGTATTAAAACAAATTTGAGCACTTGGATAGCTTTTTTCTCTTCTCCTTCCCGTGCCAGCAGTGGGGCTAGCCCAACCAACGCGCGGAGGATTTCGGGAGACGACTTAATATCCAAGGCGATCTCTAAAGCGTCTCTAAAACGCTTCTTTGCCTCTATGAATTCTCCCTGGTTGGCATGGATGTTTCCCAGGACCGTTAAGACAGTAGGGATTTCTATTCTCTTCCCGAGCTCCGTGAAAGTCACCAAGCTCACTTGACAATGATCTACAGCTTGATCGAAGTCCTCGAGTTGAAAAGCAACTTGTCCCAGCCCCAAGCTCGCTCTCGCAATGCCATACTTGTATCCAATTTCTCTGCTTATCTCAAGGGCTTCTTGGTGGCACTGCTCAGCGCGCTCGTATTCCCCCAGTTCTCTTGCGATCGTCCCTCTTGCGTTGAGAGCGCCAGCGATGCCCCATTGGCTGCCTGATTCCCTGAACATCGTTAAGGCGTCCTCGGAAAAATGTTTTGCCTCCCGTAGGCTACCCAAACTTCGTGCGACATGGGTTAGACAGCTCAATTCGGCTGCCTGCCACCAGATGTTCCCAAGGTCTCTCCAGATGGCAAGGCTCTCTTGGAATAACCTCTCAGCCTGCTGATATTCGCCTTGTCGAAGGGCAATGATGGCATGTGTATCTACCGAGTCCGCCTCAATATCCTTCAGCCCGAATTTATGGGCGATTTGAAGGCTTCTTTGAAGTGATGCCGTTGCCATCTCGCGATGACCAAGACGGTGACAGAACCAGGCATGGCTAGCGAAGGCTCTCCCTAAAAACTTTACATCATCCGCATCACAATTATCCAATGGTGGAAGGGTGCCTTCAAAACATTCAATCACTTTACTAAACGTTTGTTCTCCCTCCTGGTACCACCCTCGGACGTCGTAGAGCACCCGCAGTACATCTAATGCTTTTCCTAGTTCCTCTACGGCTTCTTGTCTCACCAACCATTGCAAAGCCGGGCGGATGTTCTCGATCTCAGTGCCAACTTGGATCAAGGCATCATCCTGCCTCGCGCCCCTCATACGTCCTGTTCGTTCATGTAGAAACTCGGAGAAGTATCTGGAATGAAGTCCTTGGATCAACTGCCTTTCTTCAGGAGATTTTCTGAATTCCTCATCGATGAACTGCAATAGGAGCGGATGGATTTCGTAGCGGTCTCTGTCGGCCATTCGCAAGAGTGATTTGTCCAAAAGACTAGATAGGGTGGACAAGGAGGCGCCGGCAATGGTTTTCGCTGCTTCCCTCGAAAAACCTCCGCGAAAGACAACCAACTTTTGTAAGATTTCCCTTTCTTCATCTGAGAGCAGATCCCAGGAGTGGTTAAATGAGGCTCTCAAGCTCCTTTGCCTCTCTGGTACATCCCGCAGCGATGAGGTCAGGAAATCTAGGTTCTCTTTAATTGCTTCAGCGATTTCTTCACAGGTGAGAGATTGGATCCAGGCGGATGATAATTCAATAGCAAGCGGGGTCCCCTCCACAAGCTGACAGATCCGAGCGATGGAACGACGCTCCTCTTCTGACGGAACATAACTCGGGGAGATCATTCTGGCACGATTCAAGAACAGTTGGACAGCGTCGTACTCTTCGAATTTCTCGATCTTGGCTCGTTTGGGATAAGGAAGCCCAGAGATTTCAATATTCCATTCTCCAGAGAGATTCAGGCGTTCACGGGAGGTGGCGAGAATTTTGATCCCGGGCGAAGCATCTAATATCTCTGATAGGAAAATTACCTCTTCAAGCAAGTGCTCCAGGTTGTCCATAACCAACAACATTTCCTTCTCTTGAAGGGAATTCAACAATTGGGTCCTTAGCTCTTCCCCATCGTAGAAGGAAAACCCAATTTCATCTGCGATTGTGGACGGGAGCAGTTCGCCCGAGCTTAGATGCGCAAGGGGCACGAAAAAGACGCCATGAGTGAAATCGTGGAGCAATTCATGCGCAACTTGGAGGGCTAAACGCGTTTTTCCGATGCCACCGGGGCCGTTCAGCGACAGCAGATGACAGGAGGGATCCCCCAACCGCTCACGAATTTGGTTAAGCTCGTCTTCTCTTCCGATGAAGGATGTCAATGGATGCCTTAGATTGTGTCGGGGCGTTGAAGGAGGCGTCTCGAGCGCCTTGTCTTCTTTTAATAGGCGCTCGAATAACAACCGGGTTTCCGCAGAAGGATCGACACCAAGTTCGTCGCGAAGGGCATCCGTGCACCTTTGATAGACCTCGGAAACCCGAGAGGCGTCTTTAAGACCGTGGTGGGCAATCATCACGGCTCGATAAGCGGGTTCGGGGACTTCGCCTCTTGCGATCCAGCATTCGCCACATCGTAGGGCGTCTGCCCAACGTTGATCTTCCAGGAGGCGGTTTAATAAGAGCTGCATCTGCAATTCAAAGACAGCTCTAAGTCGCTCCCTCTCGAAGATCACCCAATCGTCATAAAAACCGGGCAATAACTCACCGGCATAGTCCGCGATATTCATGATTACTTCATCTTTTGCTCGCGACCATGCAGCATCGTCTTTGATGACATCAACATCGAGTATGTAATTCGTATCGGGGTTAAATCCGATGGTGATCTTGTCCGCGAGGATGTACTCGTCACCGATCGATTTCCGTAGGCGCCAAAGCGCCTGGCGCAATTGTCGGCGGGCTTTTGTCTCATCGGAGTCTGGCCATAGGAGACCCGCAAGCTTCTCACGTCTCAGACGAACTCCTGTATTTAGAGCTAAATGCGCCAAGAGAGATTGCGAAGGACGAGAGGGGATCTCGACGGTCTCTCCATCGCGTCGTACTTCAAAGCTTCCGAGCAGGCGGATTTCAAGCATGGATATTACTGCTTGGGCATGATAGGGGGTCAAAGAAGGTGTTCATTATAAAGTGGCTAACAAGTAGGGCTTTTAGAGTATAGCATTGCGAAAAGGCTTCTGCATCGGCGCCAAGTTCGGCCCTTAGATCCTATACCTAATCAAGCCCATATTTTATGTATTCCGCAAATTGCCCACATGGATTTCATTTTATTTACAACGATACATCCGATCCAGATCACCACGCTGGTTCTTTTATCTCCCTCTGGGTGTCAGATAGATGCTGAAAATACTCTAAAGAGACGTACCCAAGATAAATTCGTATCAAGAATACGTACCTATTCCTTTGGCAGCGTAGAAGCATGAGAAATGTACGTCGTGACCTGTATCAGATCCTTGAAGTCGATCCCTGCGCGGGGATCAATCAGATCAAACTTGCCTATCGAAGATTGGCGAGACGATATCATCCAGACCTCAATCCAAACCCAGATGCTAAAGGCCGAATGCAAGAAATCAATCAGGCTTATGAGGTGCTTGGAGACCCGGTTAAACGTACCCGATATGACCGATGGCGAGTGCTGATACAGGGATCTTGGACCACCTACACATCCCCACGATCTCCACGCACTGCTCGACATCAGCGACCGCCGAGTCAAGAAGGGTATCCGCATCCGCCCCCGCGTTGCGATGCGTGGGGACAATGTTCACCTGGCCCACAGAGCGCTCAGTATAGGACCACATTTAGACAACGGAGGAGATCTCGGACGGGTTCTCCGAATTGGTGGCTGTGGTTGCTTATTCCGGCATTGATCAACGCTTTCTCTTCCTCAATGTTCAACAACAGGAACGATATCAAATTACAACCAGCGGGGTTGAACTATGCTAGAGCCCAGGCTACAGCGGTTGCGGCCTCACAATGGCCTCTCGTTGTGCAAGAAGACTTCAGCCCCTCTAATCCAAATCAGTGGAGCACTCGGAAATACTCTTCCGATCGAGTGACGATCAGGAAAGAGATTGATGGGGCATATCTCTGGGAAGCAGAATCTCATCAGGGCGTTACCGCGTGGTCCCACGCCCAATACGATAACCATTGGAGCAAGGAGGACTTCTACGTATACGTTGATTGTCGACGAGTCAGTGGTTCAAAGGATTCCGCGATGGGTTTGGTGTTTCGGAGCTTTGGGGAAAATCTTTACATCTTTAGGGTTGGAAAAGATCAGCGTTTCAATGTTTCCTTATTGAGAAGTGATAATTGGACCACTTTGATACCTTGGACGCGCAGCGATGCGATAAAACAGGACGAAGCGAATCGCTTAACTGTTATCGGAGAAGGTTCACACTACCTGTTCTTTATCAACAACCAATACGTTGGCGAATTGGAGGATCAGCAGCTTACCCAAGGAGCTGTGGGTATAACAATTAGCTTGTTCCATGCGGAAGATCACGCTACCTTCGAATTCGACAACTTTGAAGTACGCCAACCAATGGCCACTGCGGCTACACAATTTCAACCTACAGCAACTATCAATACACACGAACCCGTTATGGAGCCTTTAATAAGATGAACGAGTTGAGCTTTTTCTTTTCGATCTTTGTGGTCCTCTCTGGCTTTGCTTTTCTTGTCTACCGCATTGAGCGTTGGTGGTATGGTCGGAGAAGGTTTCGTCACCTATTCAGATTTTCTTGGCTCAATATTTCTTATCTGGTGCTCATCGTTTCTTTTATAGCCGCAATCCTTGTCGTCGTCTCGGGTGTTGTTGCGTGGCTGTGGGTTTCACTGATCTGCTTGCTATTGTTTTTATTTCTCCCTAATACTGCACGAGCAATGACATGGCTGTTCCGAAGTAGGGATAATCGCCAACGGGATAAGTCGGGTGAAGCTCCTGATATTTACACTCTTGCCATAACCTCAGACCCGGAAAACGCGAATGCGTATTACCATCGAGGATTCATCCTAGCGCAGAAGGGAGATATCGATCGGGCCATCTCGGATTACGACCGGGCTATCGAGCTTGATCCCAAGCATCTTGAAGCGCATATCAACCGGGGGTTTATCTATGCCAATCGAGGCGATATTACCCGAGCGCTCGCCGACTTTACACAAGCCATTTGCATTGCGCCCGACTCAGCCATGGCTTTTTGTATGCGAGGGAGTGTCTTTGCTACGAAAGGAGATCTCGAAAACGCTATAGCTGATTTCGACCAAGCGCTCGTCCTCAACCCAGGGGTTCAATTGGCTTACAACAACCGTGGGAATGTGTTTATTGAGAAAGGTGACTTCGGTCGAGCGATTGATGACTTTGACCAAGTTATCGCTCTGAATCCGAAATACGCAATAGCCTACAGGAATCGTGGTTGCGCGTATGCGGAGAAAGGTGAAATCGCGCCTGCGCTCGCCGATCTGAATGAGGCTATTGATCTTGCTCCTCACGACGCTCCTGCTTATGCCAATCGAGGCAACATCCATGCGAAGGAAGGAGAGTTAATCCTCGCGATCAAGGATTTCAGCCTAGCGATTTCTCTTGGTCTCGAAAAGCCTGAGATCTTTATCAGTCGGGGAAGGGCATACTTCGACCTGGGTCGTTTGGAAAAGGCTTTTGCGGATTTCAGCCAAGCAGTGTCCCTTGATCCAACAAGACCTGATGGCTACTTCTATCGCGGCCTATCTCATATGCGCAGCAGGAATCTCGATCGTGCAATCGTTGATTTTGAACAGTGCATTGCGTTGGATCCTCAGAATCATCCGCCCTTTTTTAATCGAGGGCTTTCCTATCTCATGAGGCGCGAGCCAGATAAAGCGATTCAAGACTTCAGCCAAGCCATAGCTTATGGCACAAAAGATCCTGAAGCCCACTACAATCGCGGGCTTGCCCACCTGATGAAGGGGGATTTCAAACGAGCTCTTGTCGATCTTGATATTTATATCTCTTTCGTGCCGGAGAACGTGGATGGTTATTACAACCGAGCCATTGCGTATTTTGGTAGGAAAGACCTCGATCGGGCTTTGGAAGATTTGAACCTGGCCCTTCACATTAATCCTAACGATGCTGCGGTGCGTCTCAAGCGCGGCGAGGTGTATCACGAGCTGGGAGAGGCAGAAAAAGCCATCTCTGATCTCGAAGGAGCTAGGGCTCTCGGCTTACCGCCACATATTGATCGAGGTGTGGATGAGTTACTTCAACAATTAAAACGATGCTGATCTGAAGATGGTGGAATATTGGGAATGAACTTGGTTGAGTAACTTAGAGGCAGGTGATGGGTATTTCCGGACATAAGTTATTTCGAACAGGCAGGAGAAAGAGAGGGCTACTTATTTATCAAACTGACCTATCCTCCTTTGTGCAAAGCTTCCCCACTTACCAGAAACCTAATCACAATTCAGGCACCAAAAATTCTCTGCTGCGCTCGACCCTCGGACTGTGTTTTAACGCACGAAATACGCTGGGGAGATAGGTATCTGCTATGTTGCGTTCAAGATCATTTTATTCTCGTGATGGCCATGAGAAAGGAGGGAGGAAAAAATGGTGGAGCTAGGGTGGGACACAACGCAAGTTTTGGATGGACGAGATAGCGCGGTCTGTTCCACAATACCAATCGCAGGACACCCCCCATTCAGACGAACCATCCGGACTGCAGGTATGTGGAAACCAGAGTTGTTGAAAGGCGCTCCGCTTGTATTATTAGCATCCACGGCCTTGCTGTTCGCAGGTTTAATCGGGGGCAAGGCAATCACAGATAAGCTTCAAAACGACGGTCTCCAATCGGAAATCAATCTGCGCCTCCTTGAAGTGACCCGGTAGCTTATCGTCGCCAGCCGTTTCTCCCTAAGATATCTGGTTGAGGCGCTCAGGTGTGATCTCACTGAAATACTTATGCGGGAGGCGCGCCGCGATCACATAGTATGACAAATGTCCTATATCAATATATTATTAAGATATATTATCTTAGAATAAGACAATGAAATAAGATGTTGAGAGAAACTGTGAGTAAGATCTTTGGGCTGCAAAGGGAGATCAAAGATCTGCGCACCAAGGTCGAGGAATTGAGCTGGGACGAGCCCTTCGGGATGTGGACACGAGGGGCGTTCTTACAATTCTGCAGGGTCATGCCCAGGGGGATCAAGACGGTTGCATTTATTGATTTTGATGACATTCACTCGCTCAACGAGCGTTATGGTTATTCAGAGGTTAACCGAAGGGTGAGATCGACCTTCTCCATTCCTTTTCGTCGTAGCGATCTGATCGCCAGGTGGTTCTCTGGGGATGAGATCGTCATCCTCCTCGATTGCGACCGAGAGGGAGCGGAGTTGAAGATCGCCCAGCTTCACGAATCGGCACGCAGACATAGACTCACTTTCACTTATGAAATCGGGGAATGGGATGTGGGCAGGCAATCGATTCTCAAGGTTATGGAGAACCTTTCAGTAAAGACGTCTAGGAAGAAAACATCATCCCGGAATAGATAGCTGCATTGAGGCGCAGAGATATGGCTCAACAATACCCCGAAACCGACGCAATGACCGGGCTTTTAACGGGCAGAGCTTTTGATGAACGGTATGTAAAACTATTCGAAAAGGCGCGGGCTGAAGGGGAGCCCCTCTCCCTTGCGATTTTTGATATTGATGAATTGATGGGCATTAATGACAAGTATGGACATGGCGCAGGGGATGTCGCGATCAAGATGGTTGCGGATAAGATCATGGAACATGCGGGGGAGGGCGTTTTCGTCGGCAGGATCGGGGGCGATGAATTCGCCATACTCTTCCCCGATACTGAGAGGGAACAAGCATTCCTCACGCTCGAACGTGTCCGCGCCGAAATCGAAAAGAATCAAGAGCTTGAGGTGAGGGTTACAGTGAGGGGGGGATTAGCCACCTACCCTGTCGACGGTCGAAGCGAAAGAGAAATCATGAGGAAAGCTTATCAAGCTCTCTACACATCATCAAAAACTGGGAGAAATAGGATCTGCTTAGCGCGGGATGAGCGCAAGGCTACCAAAACGACGCACTACACACCGACCCAGCTTGAACGCCTCGCGAAGCTGTCAGAAGATATCGATGTAGGCGAGGCGGAGCTTCTCAGGGAGGCGCTGGACGATCTTCTCAGCAAGTACGACGTCGAATTGAGACGCAGGTATAAAGGCGAGTAGTCATTTCGATTTTCATGGGCAAAGGTCCCCGCCCACCAATTCTCTCCGGCTTTTAAATCAACCTAAAATAACCGCCTTCGGGTAAAGAGTCCACCCCTTGACATATCGATAATCATCGATATAATATGGGCGTGAGCGTGGATCCGATCGGTTTTGCCAAAGCGCTGGCGGATGAGACCCGCCAGGAGATCATGCAGCATTTATGCTGCGTGTGGCTGAGCGTTAACGAGCTCGTGGAGCTGCTTGAAGGTCGCGTCAACCAGCCGACCGTTAGTCATCACTTGAAGAAGCTCGAGGATTCGGGTTTGGTGAGGGTGCGTCAGGAGGGCCGCCAACGCTTCTACACGCTCAATCAAGGACGGGTGAACGCGTGCTGCGATCGGATCGTCGTCCTCTTCGCTCCGAACTTTATCCACGAGGAAGAAGATTAGGCTGGGGAATAGTACTCTCTTTTTTTGACCGAACATATCGACAATAATCAATATATCGAGGAGGTAAAGCATGACAAACCAAATGGAGAAAGACGACGAGATCCGAGCCGGAGTGCGTTCTCACTATGGAGAATTCGCCGAAAGAACACGATCAAGCTGCTGCTCGTCAGATGATTGCTCAGACACCGATGCCGTAAAGATGATCTATAACACGCCAGAGGCGACCGATCTGCCCACGGAGGTCACGAGCCTCTCCGCTGGATGCGGTGACCCGGTCACGCTGGCATCGCTTCAGCCCGGGGAAGTGGTGCTCGACTTGGGCTCAGGCGGGGGGATCGATTGCTTCCTGGCCGGAAAACGGGTAGGGGAAACTGGGCGTGTGATCGGTGTGGACATGACGGCAGAGATGATCGACAAAGCTCGGCGCAATAAGGCGAAGATCGGCTCGGACGCGAATAACGTCGAATTCAGACTGGGGGAGATCGAACACCTGCCTGTCGCAGACGGGGAGGTCGATGTGCTGATCTCCAACTGCGTGATCAACCTCAGCCCAGACAAACCGCAGGTCTTCTGTGAGGCGTTCCGCGCCCTCAAACCGGGCGGTCGGTTTGCGGTCACCGATATCGTAACCGACGGACCGCTTCCGGAGTCGATTCGGCGTAGTATGAGTGCCTGGTATGGTTGCGTCGCGGGCGCGTTGGATCGAAAGGAGTACGTCTCGATCCTTGAGGAAATCGGCTTCATCGATGTGAAGCTCGAGCCGGTGAAGATCGATCCTGTGTTCGCCGAGGAGATGGTCAAGGAGTTGGCATCGGATGGCGCGCCCCAACCCGATGCGAAGGGCAGAGCGGCCTATGCTCTCGTGGATGGAGAGCTCAAGCCGCTCGATCTCGGTGACGCCAACCCACCCTTTAGTGCGAGGATCACAGCCCATAAGCCGACCTAATCAAAAATAACGAAAAAAAATGCCCCACACTTAGGTTGACGTTCATGTTAGTATACCGCTCCCTAACATGTGTGGGGCATTTTCAGTTACCCTCTATTGGCCCACATCATCTCCAAGATCTTTTCGTAGGCTCCTATTGCACATTCACGGGTGGAATTTTGGTCCGGGGTCTAAAACCATTGTAAGATGTAAAAAAGTGTCTTCAAAGTCAAGCGGATGCGAACAGGCAACCGCTGATTGGTGAAATATTCCATTTCGTTCTCTCGGTAAGAACACAGGTGGTTTTGGATGAAGCTCAAAAGGCGGATCCTTGTCATTCCAACAGACTTATCCATCATGATCATTACTCGATCACAACATGACCACGATCGGTATGAAAGAAACGCGCGTGACTCATGCGAGGGAATGCCATGAAAGCGCTCGTGATCGCGCGCAAGACCCTACGTGAGTTGCTGCGGGAACGTATGACCGCGGGGTTGATGTTGATCTTCCCGGTGCTGCTGGTTGGTTTCTACTATGTCGCGTTCGGGCAAACCGAGCAGGGGTTGGCGAAGTACCTCTCTATCCTGGTTCTCAACCGGGATTCAGGAATCGTAACCTCGGATGGCGAAAGGTGGAATATCGGGCAGGAACTCGTCAACCTGATGCGAGAGGCCGAATTTGAAGGGGATCCGATCTTCAACGTAACGGAGGTTGATGACCGTCAGGGGGCCGAGATCACGCTCCGGGAGCACAAGGCCTCGCTGCTCATGGAAATCCCGTCTGATTTCAGTGACAACTTTGTCGAGGCATTGCAGAGCGAAGGGATAGCCTCATCAGCGGAGCTCATCCTGAACGGCGCACCAGAGTCTGGAGACTACACCTTCGCGCGCAGCATGCTAAGTGGCTTGCTACGCCAATTTACGTTCGGTGCGGCTGGTTGGGACGAAAGCGTAGATCTCCGATACCGCTTTGTGCCCGGGACGGGCACGATGTCCGACTTCGATTTTGGCGTCGGCGGAATTATCATCTTTGGGATCACCTTCGGGGTGCTCGTTACGGCTGAGGTCATGGTCCGCGAGGATTTGAGCGGTACCCTGCAGCGCGTACGTCTGAGTCGCGCCAGCGCCTTCGACTTGTTGCTTGGCGTCTCGTTGGCGATGATGCTCATCGCCGTAATTCAAGTACCGATCACCCTCGGCAGCGCCCTTGCCATGGGTTTTCACAACAACGGTTCGCTACTTTTAGTTCTCGGTATTGGGCTCCTGATGAGCCTCGCGTCCATCGGGGTGGGACTCATTGTCGCCTGTTACTCGCGCACGCCGGGCGACGCGACCAACCTGGCATCGGTCGCATTGGTCCCCCTGGTGTTCTTGTCCGAAGCGATGTATCCGATGCCGGATCTCCCCATTGCGACTATCGGTAACCGTACGATCCAGATTTATGATCTCCTCCCGACGACTCACGCTGCGGAGGCGATAAGACGGGTGACGATCTTCGGTGAGGGATTAACGGACATCGCATTTGAACTGGTGGCGTTGAGTCTGATGTCCGCGGTTTTCCTTGCAGTGGGTGTGGCACTGTATCAGCGCCGTCGGTTGCGAGTAGGGTGAGAATGTAGAGCTCAAGGTTAAGAGGGTGGATCAAACGATCTCTTTTAGGCGAGTGATACATAGATCGAAATTTCGGAAGCATGAACTTCCAATATCATGGGGTTGATGAACATGTCGAACGTTGTCCTAAAAACCGAAGGTCTGACCAAACGCTACGGTGATCTGGTGGCCGTGGCCGATCTCACCTTGGAGATCTACAGGGGGGAGGTCTTTGGCTTTCTAGGGCCCAACGGCGCCGGGAAGACCACGTCGATTAACATGATGTGCGGTCTGCTCGTACCAGACACGGGGACCGTTACCATCGATGGTGTGCCCATCCACGCTGCAGACGACGTGTTGCGCGCTCGAGTGGGCGTGTGTCCGCAAGAGATCGTGTTATGGGAACGGCTGACCTGCCTCGAACAACTGCAGTTCATGGGGGAGATGTACAGCCTTTCGGCGAAAGAAGCTCACCAGCGAGCCGAGATGCTTCTCGAAGAGCTGGACCTGGTCGAAAAGCGTGACACACAGGCGCGAAAATTATCCGGCGGCTTGCAGCGGCGCCTTAACGTGGCCATGGCGCTGGTGCATGATCCAGAGATCGTGATCCTGGACGAACCGGAGGTGGGACTGGATCCGCAGAGCCGGGTCAAGGTCCGCGAGTACATCCAATCGCTGGCGAGGGTAAAGACGGTCATCCTCACCACCCACAACATGGACGAAGCCGACCGCCTCGCCGATCGTGTGGCGATCATCGATCACGGCAAGCTTTTAGAGCTTGACACCCCAACGGTGCTGAAGAAACGTGTGGGGGAGGGGGACGTGGTCGAGATTGAGCTCGAAACCACAGTCGATCCGGCGATAGCAGGGCAAGTCGAAGCTGCGGTTGCACACATGGTTGATCAAGTGCATATGGACCATGAGACGAGCACCCTGACTGTCCGGGCGCTCAACGCGGTGGGTGCGTTGGCGTCCATCCTAGACGCGCTCGAAAAGAGCGGGGTCCAAGCCGGCGAGGTGCGTGTGCGCGAGAACACGCTGGAGGACGTCTTCATCCAGCTGACCGGGCGGAGGTTGCGGCAGTGAAATCGCTGTTGGTGGCGCGCAAGTCTCTTCTCGAGATCCTTCGTGAACCGGCTCTCTTGGGGCTGGTGCTATTGATGCCACTGGTGTTTGTGGGTATCGCGGCCTTCGGCTACAGCGCCCCTTTTCTGGTGACCCATCCTTTGTGGGTGTTTGTTCAAGCCGAGGGTGATTTGGTTTTGATCGAAGCGCTGCGAGCCGAACGGTATCCCGATGGTCGACCCGTCTTCGATGTCACCGTCGTGACGGACCTGGATGCAGCCCACATCGCGCTGGAGGAGCGGGAGATCACGGCGCTGGTTGAGGTGGGCGTAGGAGCGGATGGGCGTCCCTCGGTGATGGTTCATGGAGATGCGCTCTATGGGCGTTTCTACCGGGCGAGCGTGGTCCTGGATCAGGTCGTGCAGCGCTACGCGGACCGGCTCGCGGGTCGTGGGATCCTGGTACAGATCCACGAGAATCGTTATGCACCCGCTGGCCCGGAGAATGAGTTCGACTACTATGCACCGGGGATGATGGTCTTCGCTCTGCTGATGATCATCCCGCAGACCGCGATGTTGGTGGGGCGCGAGTTACGTTGGGGAACCTTGCGCCGGTTACGCCTCAGCGGGGTACGAGCTTGGGAGCTGCTGATGGGGATCAGTCTGGCCCAGATGGCCGTTGCCGTCATCCAGGTTCTCGTCGTTTTTATCTCCGCGCTGGCGTTGGGTTACAACAATCACGGCTCACTGATACTGGCCGTATTCGTTGGCCTGGCCATCAGTCTCTCAGCTGTCGGGATGGGATTGATCGTAACCTGCTTCATCGAGAACGATAGTCAGGCGGTCAACCTCGGCAGCACGGTGACCATGGTTCAGGTGTTCGTCTCGGGCGCTTTTTTCCCCTTACCGCCCTTGACCGTCTTCACCTTGCTCGGACACCCGATCGGGCTTTTCGACATCTTCCCTGCGACACACGGGATGCTCGCTCTCCAACAGGTCCTCAACGACGGCGCCGGTCTGGAGGGGATCGGATTTCGCCTCGCGGCGATTGTCCTTCTCTCGAGCCTGACCTTCGCCGCGGGCGTGTTCACGTTCCACAGGCTGAAAATGGGAAGAGGGTCTCGCGTGTAGACCCACGCGAGGATCAACTCCCTTTGCTGAAGTTAGGGATAGCGTGTACATGATAAAGATTTCCTGTCGGAACGAGACAATCATCCTGAGCCTGTCGAAGGATGATTGTCTTTCATCAACGCACCCGTTACTCCTTCAGCATGCTCCATTTGGTATGCTCAGGACGTGGCCTGTTGAAGGATGACGGCTGTATGTTGAAAGCACCCTTCGACAGGCTCAGGATGCTTTCAACTCTATGCGTAGGGATGTCTCCTGAGACCTTCGATAAGTTCATGACACGTAGGAAAATGCAGTCTCAGGGTGTTAGTGCGGTTTCACTTTGAGGGAGCTATGGGGAGAGCGTGGGTTTACATTCTTGAGTGTGCTGATGACACCTACTACACAGGGTCAACGAATAATCTCATACTCCGCTTGGCTGAACATGAAGCTGGTGAGGGAGGGAGATATACATCCGGCAGGTTGCCAGTTACATTGGTCTATTTGTGTGAGTTTGCCACTGAGCATGACGCTTTCTTGCGTGAACGCCAGATCAAGGGCTGGTCGAGAAGGAAGAAAGAGGCCTTGATCCGCAACGATTTCGACGCACCCGTTGGATTCTCTAAGACAAGGTCCTCTTCTATGGATGATGGATTCTTGCCAAGATTAGCCAATCATCCTGAGCCCGTCGAAGGATGATTGGCTTTTATCAGCGCACCCTTCGATCTTTCGGCAAGTTCCCCTCAGCAGGCTCAGGGCACTTTAAATGCTGGTGAGTATTAAATCCGGGTTGACAGAATGCAAGAGTCATTAAAAACACACATTATTTTCTCTAAACTAGGGAGATAAACCTATGGGGACCACCATCCTACTCGTCCGCCACGGTGAAACGGACTGGAATCGCGAGAAGATCTTCCGGGGAGTCTATGACATTCCACTGAACGACAACGGTCGCCGCCAGGCAGGGCTAGCGGCTGAGGCGTTAGGTTCACATAAGATCAATGCCGGGTATACCAGCCCTCTATCTCGCGCGGCGGAAACCGCCAGCATTATCCTTGCCCCTCACAACATCCATGCCAGGCCTCATGACGGCCTGCTTGACTTCAACTACGGTGACTGGACCGGGAAGGCGGAGGCTGAGGTCGCGAGATACTGGCCGGACGAGCATGCCGCATGGAACGCTCATCCGCACGAGGCGCGTATTCCCGGTGGTGATACGCTTAAGGAGGTTTTTGATCGTGCCTTTGCTACCATGGAGGAGATTGCCCAGAGCCATGACGGCCAGACGGTGGCGCTGTTCGCCCACCGGGTGGTCAACAAGCTTCTGGTCTTGGGCGCGCTCGGTCTCACCACCGACCGCTTCCCTTTCATCCTTCAGGGGAACTGCTGTATCAACAAATTCATGAGAGTAGAAGAGGGCTACCTGATCGAGTACCTCAACGATACCTCCCATATCCGCTATGCTGGAGGGGATGTGTTGGGGGAGGATTTTTGACAGGAAGGATTTTATCCAAACGTCTAACGGAGTTCAGAATGACACCTTCTCCCATGTCATTCCGAGCGTAGCGAGGAATCCCTATGATTCAGTAATACCAAACATTTCATCATAGGGATTCCTCGTAACTTCGTTCCTCGGAATGACATGAGAGTAAATTTAAGTTACAGAAGAAGAGCTAAACCTTCGCTTCGGGCCCCAAGCCCGAACCAGATGCGTTCCCCTCAAGAAGAATATCCAACGCGTCGGATTGTGTTTGAAGTCTCCACATCCGATGGTAAAAACCCCCGGCCTGGATTAAATCATCGTGACGACCGCGCTCGATGATGCGTCCCTCTCGCATGACGAGGATCTGGTTCACCTTTGCAAGCCCCACCAGTCGATGTGTAATGATCAATGTGGTCCGTCCTTCCATCAGACCGTAGAGTGTCTTTACGACCTCGCGCTCTGTCAAGGCATCGAGATTGGCAGTGGGCTCGTCCAAGATCAGGATCGGTGTGTTTTTCAGCAGCGCACGTGCGATGGCGATACGTTGACGTTCACCACCGCTCAGGCGGGCGCCAGCCTCTCCGATCCATGTGTCGTAGCCATGAGGCAAACTTTGGATGAATTCGTGGATTTGTGCTTGGATTGCCGCTTGAACCAGGTCGCTCTCGTTGGCGCCAGGATTGGCTAACAGCAGGTTTCCCCTGATCGTGTCGTTGAACAAATGGGTATCTTGGGAGACGACAGCGATCATCCTTCGTAGATCTTCACCACGGTAGGCCCTGAGCTCGTGCCCCCCTAGGCTGATGTGACCATTGTCGTAATCCCAGAACCTGAGCAGCAGATTGACTAAGGTGGATTTACCCGCGCCACTGGGTCCGACCACGGCCAATTGTGAGCCCTGATCCAACTGGAAATGTATCCCATCCAATGCCGGCCCTTCATCCATTTCATAGCGAAATCGGAGATCGCGGACGGTGAGGGAGAAATCGATAGGTTCGGGTGATATCTCGTCTGGATCCATGACGGATGGCTGGGCATCGACGATTTCATACAATCGCTCTGCTGCGGCAAGTTGGCTTTCCAGGTGTTGAAAGGTCGAGGGCAAGGGGATGACGGCTTCAAAGCTGGCGATGGCGGCCAGGACCAGAAGGGCGAGGTAGACCCCATCGATCCGTTGTGCGTTTATAAGCGGGATGGCGACTAGGAGAAGCGTGATGGTAGACAAGTTCATCAGGAGCCCGGTGAGCGCGTTGGATAACCCACCCACCTGACTCATGCGCTCTTGTAGTTGGATATATTGGTTACTTAGGGAACTGATATGTGTCTGGTGGCGACCTGCGCGAGTGAAAGCTAGCAGGTCGGCGCAGCCTTGCACACCGTCCACCAGGGCCGTATTCAAAGCCGCGCGTAGTTCCACCATCTGACGTCCTGTGCCACGGCCCAAGCGCTTCACCAAGGCTGGGGTGACGACACCTGCGAGGGCGAGGAAGACGATGATGACTACGGCTAACCGAGGGTCGAAGGTCCCCATTAGGAACCATATGAAAACTGCAATACAGATTGCCACCATGGGCGGAGCGAGGACGCGAACGAAGAATTGTTCCAGTGTCTCAATGTCGGCCACGATGCGGCTGAGTAAGTCGCCGCTCTGATAGTGGATCAAACGTGCCGGTGCCAGAGGTTCAAGCTTCTGGTAAAACCATAAGCGCAGGCTTGCAAGTAGGCGAAAAGCTGCATGATGTGAGACCAATCGCTCGAGGTAGCGCAGGATGCCGCGCGAGATGCCGAAAAAACGCACACCGACGATGGCGATCTGCAATTCCGCAATGGACGGCTGTAATGCGGCGAAAGCGATGATGTAGGCTGAAGTCGCAAGGAGCCCAATGCTGCTAGCAATGGTTCCGAACCCAAGAAGGATGGCCAACCCCATTCGCTTCCATAAAGGACTGGCCAGTCTTAGTAGGCGGAAGAAGGCGCTCTTCACGCGAAACCACCGTAAGCGGCGAATAGTCGAGAATAAAATCCACCGTCTTCCAACAAGGTGGCGTGTGATCCAGCTTCGATGACACGCCCTCCCGCGACCACCAGGATTCTATCTACATCCTGAACGACACCCAGACGATGAGCGATGATCAAGGCGGTCCGGTCCTGCAGTAAATGGTCCATCGCCTCTCGCAATTGCGCTTCGATTTCCGGGTCAAGGTTCGCCGTGGCCTCGTCGAGGATGAGGAATGGTGCCTTCTTGAGGAAAGCACGTGCGAGTGCGATGCGCTGGGCCTGGCCACCGCTCAACCGAGAACCGCGCTCGCCGATAAGCGTGTCATAAGCCTGAGGTAAGGCTTGGATGAAGTCATGGGCAAACGCCTGCCGAGCCGCGCGGATGACTTCTTCAGGACTGGCGTTCGGATTGGCTAAACGGATGTTTTCCCCGACAGAAGCGTTGAACAGATAGGGATTCTGGGGGACCCAGGCGATTTGAGAGCGCCAGGCTGTGATGTCTAAAGAGTCCAGGGGCTGGCCGTCAACGGCGATCGAACCACGATCAGGATCGATAAAACGTAACAAGAGATGGGCGATGGTGCTTTTCCCGGACCCGCTAGGACCAACGATGGCTACTTTATTCCCAGGGGGGATCCGCAGGGAGAGACCATGTAGCGCGCTGCGGCGACCATCCTCGTATGTGTAATGCACATTCTGGAAGTGGATGTCGAAGCGATGTGTGTGTGACGGCGCGCATTGATGCGGGGAAGAAGGCACCGGACGTAAGGGTAGCTCTAAAATTTCGAAGATCCGCTCAGCGGCAGCTACGCCAGACATGCCGGCGTGGAAACGCGTTCCGAGCATTCGTAAAGGGAGGTAAAACTCCGGCGCGAGGATCAGCACGAAGAAAGCTTGCTCAAAAGCTAATCGTCCGTAAAGCAGGCGCAAGCCTATCTCCACTGCTACGACAGCGGTGCTGAGGGTAGCGACCATCTCCAAAACCAGTGCCGATAGAAATGCCACCCGCAGTACGCTGAGTGTCGTTTGTCTGAATCGTGTGCTGATCGCAGCGATGGCCCGCGCCTGGTCTCGGCTGCGTCCTAGAAGCTTGAGCGTGGTCAGTCCTTGGAGGGTGTCTAGGAAATGGGCGCTCATGCGGCTCAGTGATTGCCACTGACGTTGGGTAAGACGATCGGCAGCATCGCCGATAAGGATCATGAAGACTGGGATCAGAGGGGCCGTGAAGAGCAGGACCAAGCCCGAGGTCAGATCGAGGGGCAGGACAAAAATGAGGATCGTCAACGGCACCAAGGCCGCCATCGCCAATTGGGGGAGATATTGGGAAAAATAGGCCTCAAGCGTTTCGACGCCCTTGACTACCGTGTTGGTCAATTCACCACTTCGTTGACCGCTTGTGTATGCAGGGCCGAGCGAGAACAGGTGTCGCATCAAGCGTTGACGCAGTGCATGTTTCACTTGCCCCGAGATCTTTTGCGCGGCCACCTCGCTCCCCCAGGAAAGACCAGCACGCATTATGCTGAGGGCGAGAAGAAGGAGGAGTTGAGTCTGTACTTCGTTTAATGTTTTGTCCGCCAAAAAAACGCCAGCGACAATTTGGCTAATGAGAAACGCTTGTCCTACGAGGATGAGCCCAGCTAAAGTTCCGAACCCAATGGTCAGCGCGAGGTGAACCCGCGTCGACCAAGCCTGCTGGATTAGCCGCTTATCCAATCTCATCTTTGATTGCACTGAATAATCCTACGCACGAGAGGTAGAACGGATTCTGTAGGGCGTAAGTGGATTCCCACACCCTGTACATTCCCCCTTCCCGATTTGGATGATTATTTTTGACACATCTTGCTTGTCTTTCATAATGAGCATTCCGCGATCTGGTGGTGAAGGTGGGGAATATAGGTGACTTGAGCACGCTAGCATCTAGAAACTAGGACACCAAAGCGCCCAATCGCCCGGGTGCCTTGGTGCCCTGGTCAATTATCACCTTACATTGTGTTTCCACTGAAAAATGGTCAACTGCGAGAGAGGAACCGATATATGTGGGGGTGTGGGCGTAGCCCACACCCCCACATATATCCCTCCCTTCTCCTCGCAGGTAGTTTTTTTCAGTGTACTCATCAATATTCAAGTTTCGATTCACGACCGATCCGCTCTCGGAATATGTAATACGACCAACCCTGGTAGAGCAACACGATCGGCACGAAGATCAGGGCGACAACACTCATTACCTTCAGCGTATAGGGACCGGAGGAGGCATTGTAAATCGTAAGGCTCCAATCTGGGTTGAGGCTCGAAATCATCACGCGAGGGTAGAGTTTCGCAAAAAGCGTGACCGTCGAGGAGGCGATCAATATCCCGGTGGTGATAAAGGCCCATTTGTTTCTATGTTGAGAGATGAACCAGCCTGAGGCTACAAGCGCCGCTACCACGATCAAGAGGAGCACAATGTGGGCGATCGTTATCTCATCGAAAATATTTGTGCCGAGAAAACCTACAACCACGGTGATGATGAAGCTTGCCAAGGCATATGGCCAGAGCCGCTTGGCCGTAGCCGTAGCGCGGGTTTCGATGTCATCTTCTGTCTTGAGGCTGAGGAAGATGGCGCCGTGCATGGCGAATATCAATACCGAAGATAGACCACATACCAGTGCGAAAGGATTGAGTAAGGTCCAGAAACTGCCTGTGTAGGTCATGGTCGCGTCAATGGGAACGCCGCGGATCAGGTTGCCCATGGCGATTCCCCATAGGGCAGCGGGGACCAAGCTGCCGATGAAGATCATCCAGTCCCATGTCTTTCGCCAAGCTGGACGTCGATCCTTACTACGGAATTCAAATGCCACGCCGCGTGCGATCAAGGCCAGGAGCATCAGCACCAGCGCCAGATAGAAACCGCTGAAAAATGTGGCATACCAATTAGGGAAGGCTGCGAACATGGCGCCACCGGCGGTGATCAGCCAAACCTCGTTGCCGTCCCAAAAAGGACCGATGGTGTTAATGATCTTGCGTCGCTCTTGATCTTCTCTGCCCAAGAAGGGCAGCAAGATTCCCACCCCGTAGTCAAAACCTTCGAGGAAGAAAAATCCGATCCAGAGGACAGCGATCAGAATGAACCAGAGGGTTTGTAGGAATTCAGTCGACATGTCAATCCCTCCCGTTTAGCCCTGAGCCCCGACGACAGACGGAGCGACATCAACCGCTTCTTGTGTGTCTATATCTGGGCCAGCTTTAGCATACTTGACCAGAAGATATACATCGACCGCCATCAACGCAGCGTAAATCAGCACAAAGCCGATCAAGCTAATCAGCACCGTACCTACGCCCAGGTTAGGGGAAACGGCGTTTTCGGTCTTGAGCAGCTCATGCACAATCCACGGCTGGCGGCCGGTTTCGGTCAGGATCCAGCCGGCGGTGTTGGCGAGGTAGGGAAGGGGGATCACCCAAACGATCCACTTGAGCCAGCGAGCCCATTTTGCAGGCCAGTTTCTCACGGTCATGTACAGCCCAAACGCCCCCAGGGCGATCAACACCAATCCCAGCCCAACCATGATACGGAATGTCCAGAAGGTCAGCGCTACCAATGGAATGTAATCTCCTGGCCCGTACTTGGCGACGTATTCCGCCTGAATCTGATTGATCCCTGGGACTTCGCCCTCCGTCCTAAAGTAATATAAGAGGCTGAGTGCCTTCGGGATTTTCAGGCCCCAGATCTCCTGTTTCCCGGTCGAGTCGAAGATCGCCACCACTGTGAACGGAGCCGGGTCGGCTGTGTCCCACAGTGCTTCAGAGGCGGCGGCCGCCATCGGCTGGACTTCAAGCAAATAGGTGCCCTGCACGTGACCTGCCACCCCCACCATTACGGCAGCAGTGAGACCGATGAGGGCTGCGAGGCGGAACGAGCGCCGAAAGAAGTCCACGTTTTGCCTGCGAGCGAGATGATAGGCGCTGATGCCTAGCACGAAGAACGCCGCCGTGACAAAACCAGCAGAGATGGTGTGCCAGAAGAAGAGCCAAGCGCGGGGGTTGAACACCAGCGCAGAGAAATCCACCAACTCGGCTCGGCCTGTGGTCTCGTTGATCACGTAACCGACCGGGCTTTGCATCCAGGCGTTGGCCAGCAAGATCCACAAGGCTGACAAGTTCGATCCGATGACGACCATCCAGATCGTCGCCGCATGCAAACCCTTGGAGAGCCGGTCCCAGCCGAAGATCCAAATGCCCAGGAAGGTCGACTCAAGGAAGAAGGCCAACAGCGCTTCGATGGCCAACGGCGCGCCGAAGATGTCGCCAACGAAACGGGCGAACTCAGACCAGTTCATACCAAATTGGAATTCCAGGACGATCCCCGTCACCACGCCCATGGCGAAGTTGATCAGAAACAGCTTCCCCCAAAATTTCGCCATGCGTTTATAGGCTTCGTTGCCGGTGCGGACGTAAATCGTCTCCCAGATGGCAATGAACCACCCCAACCCGAGTGTCAATGGGACGAAGAAGAAGTGATAAATGGTGGTAAGAGCGAATTGCCATCGCGATAGGATGACTGGATCCATTGGACACCTCCTCAATATGATGTGATCTTTACCTCATGGGCCAGAAACCACTCACGAAGATACGCAAGAGCGTGTCGATGACCAAGCCTAAGATGAGCAAGCCGCCGAACATTCGGTTATGGAAGAAGGCGAAGCCTGAGAACCACACTGGCCAGGCATCGTAGCCTTCTGGTGGTCCGTCCGGAAGTGGCTTGCTGAGCATGTTAAGGGCTAGGAGAAGACGTCTTCCGGCCAGGAAAACGATGAGCATGACGGGGGTGAAGTAGTGCGGCACGAAGATCAAGTAAAGGATGACAGCATATGTGAGCACCAGAGCTGCGATATTGATATACCGGGCGGCTGTTTCACCGAGCCTCACTGGCATGGTGCCCACCCCTCTACTCTTGTCGTCGGCCATCTTGTCGATGTGCTTGCTGATATTGATGCTGGCCACGCTCAGGCCAAAGGGAACACCCGCTAAGGCAACCAGCCACGCGTTCTCGGTCCAGCCGCGAGCAAGGACAATGTATACCCCGGTGATCATGATTTGACCCCAAATTAAAAAGATGAATAATTCACCCAGAGCCAGGTATTTGAGCGGCCATGTGTAGAGCAGCAGCACCAGCGCACCGAGAGCGAAAAGACCGATGACAATGGGGGAAAAATCGGTATAGATCAACGCATAGATACCCGAAAGGACCGCCAGCACACCGCTGACAGCAAACCACTGCAGCTGTTGACGATGGGTCCAGAAACCTTGCACAAGGGGGTGGACACCGTACTCGATGCGGAAATAGTTGTCTTTATCCACACCGCGGTTGAAATCGGTGTAGTCGTTGAGCAGGTTGTTTGTGCCGTGGGCGATGAACAGACCGAGTGTGACGATCAGCCATGGCACCCAGGAGAAATGGCCATCGCGCCACGCCAGCAACCCGGCAATGATGCACGAATAGATCGTCACCGCGGTCACGGCCGAGCGGGTGGCGATCAGCCACTTGGAGACGACATCCAACTTCTCCCACTCTTCTACCGTGTCCATTTTGACCAGGGTCCAAAAGGCGGTCCTCCACATGGCAAAGTTGATGTTCATTGGGCGGTCTCTTTCTCTAAATTGCTTCGTCGTATCCACCCATTTTACTCGAAACTTGCGGTTCGTCATGTTGGATGCGTTTACGTCCGATCCTTGCAGTGGTTGGGATTCTCGCGTTCGTTGGGGCCCGCGATGAATTCATCCTTGCAAATGTTTGATACGGAGCCTTGACTTTGATGGTGGGACTGTATCTTTTCATCACCCAGACCTTCGCCCAATCGTGGGGCGTGTTTGCCGCTGGTGCGATCATCGCTGCAGCCCCGATCGCTCTGATTTATGTCTTGCTCCAAGACCAGATCGTGGGCGGTTTGACAGTAGCTGCTGTCAGAGGGTAAAGTTACGCTCATCCAAGCGTGAACGATCAACACGTGGTGTCTTCTTCTAAAGAGTCGTAAGGGCAGGGTTACCCCGCCCCTACATAACCAATGGACCTCAATTGATTCTGTAACGTTTCCGAGGGGTGGGTTAGTTCTTTATCCGAAACAAGGTTGAGGCATGGAAGAATTTATCTTTGGCACGATCGCGATCGACGATCTCAAGCTTGCCCATCATCGCACATCCCGTGGCGGTATTCAGCACGCACACGAACTCGCCCCGAAAGATCCAAAGCCCGGTCACCCGGTGACGATCAGTGTTCGGGTCGCCCCTGATTTGCCCATGGATCACGTTGTCTGCTACTACACACTCGATGGGAGCGAACCGGTTGGCTCACGAGGACAGGCGAGCAACGGTTTCGCAGTTCCGTGTGAGCGAGTTGACATCCAATGGGACACCTTTTTCTGGGGATACATCACGCACTGGCAAGTGATCCTCCTGCCTCAGCCGGAGGACACGGTCGTGCGCTATCGCATCGGGGCGTGGCAAGGAGACGGTGCCGAAACCTTCGCGGACTGGCCGGATGTAAAAGCGACAACCGATCGTACGGCGGCGGCGTTCTTTCGGGGGAAGCCGCTGAAAACCGAGTGGATTGGGAACCCCCAGGTGGGCACCACCTTCACCTATCATGTCGACCGTCTGGTGCCACCACAGTGGGCGCGCGAAGCGGTCTTTTATCAGATCTTCGTCGATCGCTTTTACCCTGGGAGGGGGGTGGACTGGTCCCAAACCAAGGACCTCAAGGATTTTTTTGGTGGGACCCTGTGGGGCGTCACTGAGAAGCTCGACTATATCGAAGATCTAGGCGCGACCTGTATCTGGCTCAGCCCTATCTTTCCCAGCCCGACGACACATGGATATGACGCGACCGATTACCGTAATGTTGAACCAAGGATGGGTGGCGGCGATGCATTGAAGGAGCTGGTGGCCGCAGCACATGAACGCGGCATTCGGATCGTCCTTGACCTGGTCTGCAACCACATATCCAATAAACACCCCATCTTCATCGACGCCCAGAAGAACCGGCGAAGTCGGTACCGCGATTGGTTCTTCTTTGATGATCCGGATGTCGAATACCGCACCTTTTTTGGCGTGGCCACCATGCCCGAGCTCAACTTAGCTCATGAGGATGCGAAAGCTTGGATGATTGATAGCGCCCGATTCTGGCTGCGGGAGTTCGACATCGATGGCTATCGGCTGGACCATGCCAATGGGCCAGGACCGAGTTTTTGGTCGGATTTTTGGGCTGCGTGTAAAAGGGAAAAGCCGGACAGTTTTTGCTTCGGCGAGATCGTTGAACCCGCCAACGTTCTCAGGCGGTATGTGGGACGCCTGGACGGGACACTCGATTTCCTCCTCGCCGATGCCCTGCGCCGAACCTTCGCCCATGGAAAATCCAGCGAAGCGATGTTCGAGCAGTTCCTCCAAGGACATCTCTCCTATTTCGATGAGGATTTCCTGATGCTGACCTTCATCGATAATCACGATATGGACCGCTTCTTGTTCGCGGCTGGTGGAGACAAAGAGATGCTGCGGCGAGTGGCAGAGATCCAGATGCGGCTTCCTGGAGCCCCGATTATTTACTACGGCACCGAGGTCGGGATGAGCCAGAAGGTCAGTACATCGAGTGAGCCGGGATTGGAAGCTAGTCGGATGGCCATGGTGTGGGATGACCGGCAGGATCGTGATCTGTTAGCAACCTATCAGGAGATGATCGCTGAACGATCGAATGCCAAGCCATGGACCAGGAAAGAGCCTGTGGGGTGAGGTGCAGTTTTGTGGTGCATAATCAATATGTATATGAGGGATTAATGTCATTCTGAGCGCCGGCAGGCGCGAAGAATCCCTGTGATTCGACGACTTCAAGGGTTTCATCATAGGGATCCTTCGCTCCGCTCAGGATGACATTCCTTACCAAGTAAGTCATTTTGAGCGCCGACAGGCGCGAAGAATCTCGTTGATAGGAGAAAAAGCTTCTTCAACAGAGAAAACAAGATCCATGCGTGCTTTATGGGGTGCACCGACATTTGAGAGGATCAAAAAATTGGAGGCGAAGTGATGAAAAGGCGGGTATTTTGGGTCGTCCTCGTGATCATGTTGATGGGCGCTTGTGCGACCCCTGAGCGAACCGCAGAACCAGCTCAACCAACCGAAGCGGAACCCACATTTGCTCCATCAGAAACGGAAGAGATCGTTGAACCCTTAGAGCGCGGGCCATTGGTGGTCGATGAGGAAAAGCTGTATGTGGCCATCATCTGGCATCAACACCAACCAGTTTATTTCAAAGATCCCGAAACCGGCGTTTACGAGAAGCCCTGGGTGCGTGTCCATGCTGCCAAGGATTACCTCGACATGGCGGCCATCCTGCAGGGGTATCCGCAAATCCACGCCACATTTAACATCACCCCCAGTCTGATCCGCCAGCTTGATGACATCAGCGCTGGGGCGAAGGATCTCTACTGGGTGCACGCTGAAATCTCGGCCGAGGAACTCTCCGATGACCAGAAACAATTCATCCTAGATCGTTTCTTTGACATCAATCCCAAGATCATCGACCGCTTCCCTCGATATCAGGAGCTTTCCCAGGCACGAGGCGAGGGGGCAATCACTGAGTGGACGGCTCAGGATTTTCGCGATTTGCAGGTATTGTTTAACTTGGCATGGACCGACCCCGATTGGCTCCTCAATGAGCCGCTCTCAAGCTTGGTCGCCAAAGGCGAGGGGTACACCGAAGAGGACAAGGTCATTGTGTTTGAGGAGCACTTGCGCCTCGTCCAGGAGGTGATCCCATTCCACGCTGAGCTGCAGCGTGTAGGTCAGATCGAGGTCACGATGACGCCCTACGCGCACCCGATCTTGCCCTTGTTGGTCGACAGTGAATTGGCGCGCATCGCGCTACCGGACGCTGACCTGCCGACGCGCTTCGTTTATGGACAAGACGCTGTGGCTCAAGTGGAGCTGGGTGTAGAACTTTACCAGGATCATTTCGGGATGGCGCCGCGTGGCATGTGGCCCGCCGAGGGATCGGTTTCGGAACGGATCCTGGCCATGGTTTCGACCGCCGGTATCCGCTGGATGGCCACCGACGAGGATGTTTTGGCGAGGAGCTTGCCTGAAATCGCCGATTTCACACGCGATAGCGATGATACGGTCCAGCAAGCCGACGAACTCTACCGACCGTACGCCGTTCAGGGGGCGCGCGGTGATCCGATTGCCATGATCTTCCGCGACCACTTAATCTCAGACAAGGTGGGCTTTGAGTACTCTGGAACGCCTGGGGAGCTGGCTGCCGCCGACTTCATCGAACGATTGGAGGACATACATGCGCGGCTGAATGTGGAAGGCGCAGAAGGTCCGCACCTCGTCACCGTGCTGTTGGATGGGGAGAACGCCTGGGAGTATTACGACAACGATGGCAAGGCCTTTCTGCATGAGATGTATCGCTTACTCTCCGAGTCGGAGGATTTGGTGACCGTCACGCCATCGGAGTATCTGGATGCCCTGGTTGTGCATGGTGAGGATCTCCGCCAGATCGATACCTTGTGGGCCGGCTCGTGGATCGACGGCACCTTCAGCACATGGATCGGAGAAGAGGAGGAGAACCAGGCTTGGGAGTACCTTGGCCAGACCAGAGAAGCTTTGCGTAATGCCGCTGCAGGGCTCGATGAGGACACCTTGGAGCAAGCGATGCTCTTGATGTACATCGCCGAGGGGTCGGATTGGTTCTGGTGGTACGGCGCGGACCAGAATTCGGGCTCGGACGAGAGTTTTGATCGTCAGTACCGCAGCTACCTGGAGCAAATCTACACGCTGATCGGGGAGGGTGTCCCGGACTTCGTACACGTGCCGATCATCGTTCAACGGTCACAGATGCCCGATCAAGAACCGCTAGACCTTCTTACAGTGAGAGCCGATGGTGTCCCCTCCGAGGGAGAGTGGAGCGACGCGGGGTATTACGAACTGACAGAAAGCGACTTGACGGGGCTCTATTATGGCTTCGACCAGGAGAACTTGTTCCTACGGGTCGATACCCAGGAGGACTTTCGCGATGGTACCGTGCTTGGGTTCTACCTCAGCACACCGGAAAGTAGGGCAAGCAACGCGTATTCGCGTTACGGTCAGGGCAAAACGCTGCTCGGTTTTGGTGTGAAGCAGTTGATTGAGGTGACCTTTGAGGATGGTCAACCCGTTGGAAAAGTGTACGCAGCAGATGGGGCAGGCGGTTGGAGGCTGTTCGCACCTTGGATCACTCAGCTTGATACGGTCGCGGTCCGTGATGGGACCCTCGAGGTGGCGGCACCGTTTACCAGCTTCACAACCGGCGCCCGCAGTGGAGACCGGATCAATGTGCGATTGGTCCTCAGTCAAGCCGAGACGGACATCGCTGTCCTTCCACCCGATGGCCCAGCACTGGCCGTCGTCCCGGATCTGCCGATCCCCAACGTATTTGTGGAAATCACCGACCCCGCCAATGATGATCATGGACCAGGAGATTATGTCTCTCCCAATGATCAGGTGTTCAAGCCGGGCGTGTTCGATATGACCGGAGTGACCATCGGCTACGATGACGAGGATTACATCTTCCGCGTGCAGTTCCGTGGTCCTGTGATCAACGAGTGGGGTTCCCCCAACGGTTTGAGCATCCAGACCATTGACATCTACATTGATACGGATGGAGCGGCTTCCGGGGATAGGATGTTGCTTCCGGGCCGTAACGCGGCGCTGACGGGTGACCATGCCTGGGATTACGCTATCTGGGCCGAGGGCTGGACGCCCGGCGTCTACGCGCCAAGCGAGGAGGGACCGGTGCAGATTGACTCCGGCTTTACCATTCTCACAAACCCGGGTCAACGGCGGGTGACAATCCGCGTACCGAAGAGCTTGCTCGATGGTGATCCATTCAATTGGGGGATCACGGTTGCGGTGTTGAGCCAGGAAGGGTACCCATCATCTGGGGTGTGGCGCGTCCGTGATGTGCAACTGGAGGCGGAGCAATGGCGGATTGGGGGCGGAACCGGCTCGCCGGCTGATACGCGCATCATGGACATCCTCTGGCCCGAAAGGAATGAGCCAACGCAGGAGACGTACCTGACAAATCAGAACCCTATCGGTGTCGATATCGACAGCCAGGACCCGGATCAGTTCCCGCAGGTACCGATGATCATTCCGTAAAACGCGGGATCTAAAGGCAAAAGAGTTGCGTGGAGATGTCGAGGTCCAGATTGAAGATTTTGTCATCTCCATCTTTGAAAACCAATACGTCATATTCGCACGACACTACCCCATCTCATAACCCTATATTTCTGTTCGGTCAAAAGCTATAATCCCACGACAGAAGGGGCCATTGGTAGATAGCTCACACCGAAACATTTCGACGTGTTGTGTGAAAACAGCGGCACGGCACGGCAGTCTTTCGCTTCGATTCCATGAGATCACCTTTTTGGCATCTACTAATGAATGCCCTGCATCTTCCTGGGTAATGAAAGGAACCCAGCCGCAGGAACAAAACGTCGGAGAGAAGCTGATCGGGTTGGCATAATAGAGTCGTGGACATCCTAAAAACGAAACGAGCGACAGTCTTCATCGTTTTTCTCGTCCTAAGCCTCGTTGGTGGCGTTCTTGTTTATTATGGTACGCATTGGGGTCCTTGGACGGATGATGATTCGGCGGAGTATTTCGAAGCCGCTAGCAATTTCGCCTCGGGACGCGGATTGGTCCTGGTAAGGGCTTCCGGCGCTGTGAGACCCCTTTCATCACGCCCGCCTTTTTATTCCGTGATCTTGAGCATCGGTCCTTCGATCGGCGTCGATATCTTCACATTTGCTCGCTGGCTTGACATCCTCCTCTTTGGTGGGTTTCTCCTGCTTTTAGGGCTCTTCACCTATCATCTCTTAGGTCATTTGTTATTATCCTCCATCCTTGTTGTGGTCTTTTTGGTCTCTCCAACGTTTCTCAGCAGCTTCACCTCTGGCTTGGCTGAGCCCATATTTTTCGTGCTAGGGATATCAAGTTTTTTCCTTCTCATCTCCTACCTTCAGACCGGTCGACGTCTAGCATTGGTCGGCTCCTCGATCTTAGCGGGGTTATCTCTTCTCACACGATTGAGCAGCATGGCCGTTGTCGGGGTTGGAATCATTGGCCTGGTCTTTTTCGACTCGCGACGCTTATCACATCGTTTCAAGGACGCTGTTATCTTCGGCTTGGTCAGCGTACTGATGTTGGTCCCCTGGCTCTACACTGTGTACAGTGGGGGAGAAACGGCCGGGATTTATCAATTTAATTTCGACAGCTTGTGGGATCGGCTTGAGCCAGTACGCATGGGTTTTGTGGACTATGGTTGGAGGTTGCTGCCATACAGTGCATACCTTCCCGAATTACCGTACCGTGTGAAGCTTGGTTTGCTTGTGATCATTGGTTTGGTACCCCTGGTGCTCCTTGGGGCGGTCCTAAGGCGAAAAAGGGGAGAAAGGATCATGATGAGGCAAGATCCTTTCCTCCAAGTTGTTGGCATCTTTTCGTTCTTCACCTTGGCTTATGTCTTTGTATTCCTATTCTCATACCTGTTCATGCACATCCCACGCGCTTTGGTGAATCAGCGACATCTCTCGCCGATTGAACTGGGAGCCATCGTCGCCCTATTCACACTTGGAATGTATCTCATCGAGGCCTTTCATTGGCCCAAATGGATGACTGTGCTGCCGGTCTTCCTCGCATTGGGGCTGGTGATCCCGAATATTCAAGCTGGCGCGGAGTTACTTTCTGCCCTCCACGATGAAGGTAAGGGCCATACGAGAGAGTATTGGCATCGGTCGGAGTTGATGGAAGCCCTCACAGAGTTTCCGCAGGATGTTCCTTTAATCAGCAACGAAGTTGAAGCCATCATCTTGTGGGCCGATCACCGAGCTTACCGCATCCCCGAACTCTGGGACAGGACGTACGTCGAACCGTTCAAGCCATTCGGGGCAGATCCAGACGATCCTGTCCAAGAAATATTCCGCGACCAAAGAGCCGCGCTGGTGCTGTTCGATACTGTATATTGGCAATTCTGGGAAATCTATGAGGGCAAAGCCGATCAGCGGTGGGATGTCTTTGTCGAAGGCTTATATCCCTATATCGAAGCCACGGATGGCACCATTTATTTTTATGAGACTTATCCGGGAGGGCAATAACCCGCGGTTTACTTCGAGGTTAATCCGCCGCAAAACATAGCCAGTTATTCGTTAGGAGTCCTCATATACGATCTGATACAAACTTGGCAGGACAATCCGTCACAACACCTGTATCCGTTTCCCGATCTTCGTCTTGCGCGGCATGATGGATTGCACGCTTGCTGGTCTGACCGCCATGAAGTGAAGAGAAGACGTCGCTGATGGCGAATAGGAAGAACGATTGTTATAGCTAGAGTACCTAGCGCGGATAGGAAAGAGGACGCTTGTGTTGATATCACCCAACACGCTATTCAATCGGAGCGATCCTTCGTTCCGGGAATATCAATTGCGTCGGACCCAACATTGGGACGAGGTGGCCGACCTGCTCGAACATTGGAGAGGTTGGGGAGGTGCGTATCACAAACGACTCGAACGGGTGTATGCGTACCTCGTTCCCCCAAACAAACGAATACTCGAACTTGGCTGCGGCGAAGGCCATCTGCTAGCTGCACTTAACCCGAGTACAGGTTTCGGTGTTGACCTTTCATCCAAGATGCTTCATAGAGCCAAGAAGTTGCATCCAGGATTGATCTTCGTTCAAGCCGATGGACATTCCCTCCCGCTCGATGGCACCTTTGATGTCGTCATCCTCTCCGATCTCATGAATGAATTATGGGATATACAGGCGGTCTTAAAGGAAATTCGGCGTATCGTTCACCCTCGCACGCGAATGATCATCAATTCATATAGCCGTATGTGGGAGATTCCACTTGCCCTCGCCGAGAAGCTGGGTTTGGCAAAACCCAATCTGAGCCTTAACTGGTTGACAGTTCAGGATGCCCTCAATCTTCTCGATCTCGAAGGGTTTGAACCTATTCGATATTGGGAGGAGATCCTGTTTCCTCTTCCCATTCCGTTTCTTTCAACGTTTTTTAATCATGTGCTTGTCCGTTTATTTCCTTTTCGCCTTCTTGCATTAACCAACTTTATTGTTGCTCGCCCCACACAAGCTGCTAGCTTTGAACGAGGTGAGCCTACCGTCTCGGTTGTCATCCCGGCCCGGAATGAGGCCGGGAACATCACGGAAATCTTTAGGCGTACGCCGGAAATGGGAGGGGGAACGGAGCTGGTCTTCGTGGAGGGTCACTCGACAGACAGCACCTATGAAGTCATCGAACGTGAGATCGTCGAGAATCCGCAACGCGCCAGTCTATTGGTTCGTCAGTCCGGTGAGGGCAAGGGCGATGCGGTCAGAATCGGTTTCGACAAAGCCTCGGGTGACATTCTGCTTATCCTAGATGCTGACTTAACCGTTCCGCCAGAAGATCTACTCCGTTTCTATGAGGTGTTGTGTACAGGGAAAGGGGATTTCGTCAATGGTGTGCGCCTAGTTTATCCCATGGAAGACGAAGCCATGCGTTTCTTCAACCTCATTGGGAACAAATTCTTCAGCTTCGCGTTCTCTTGGCTCATTGGTCAAAATATTAAAGACACACTGTGTGGGACGAAAGGTTTATGGAAGCAGGATTATGAAGTCATCGCCGCTAATCGCGATTACTTTGGTGATTTTGACCCATTTGGTGATTTTGACTTGATTTTAGGCGCTGCCCGGTTGACCATGAAGATCGTGGACCTCCCCATACGCTATCGGAAGAGATCGTATGGGAAGACGAATATTCGGCGCTGGGAACACGGGTTGTTGCTATTAAGAATGCTCCTTTTTGCTGCACATCGGATGAAATTTATATAGATCCGTTCAAGGATCAACCTAATGATCCGCTCTTGGCTTACTCACCCCCTAACTCGCGGCCTAGATCTTGATGATCCGCAAACGACCATTCTTCGCAAGCGTATTCTTGAAGAAAAGGCCTTTCTCAATAAGCTGTACCGTCAATGGTACGGTTTGTTATTAAACTCGTTAGGGGAAGGCACCTATCCCATTCTTGAGATTGGTAGTGGCGCCGGTTTTCTTCACGAGCGTCTTCCTGATCTGATCACCTCGGACACCATCTATCTCCCTTGGCTGGCTCTTGTCCTAGATGCAGTGCATTTACCGGTTCACGATCAATCGCTCGATGCGATTGTTATGACGAACGTCCTGCATCACATGCGAGACGTTGAGAGTTTCTTTGTTGAGGCAACCCGTTCCATTCGGGTTGGCGGGTGGATCGCGATGATTGAGCCCTGGAAGACACCGTGGTCGATGCTCATCTATTCCCACCTTCACCATGAGCCGTTTGATCCTCAGAGGCAGGCATGGCGTTTGGATTCCGCAGGTCCATTAACGACCGCAAACGGTGCCTTACCTTGGATTCTGTTTGAACGGGATCGAGAAAAATTTTTAGCCTCCTTTCCAAAGTGGGACATTGAAACTATCCAACTGATTACACCGTTCTGCTATCTGCTGTCGGGAGGGATGTCTCTGCGTTCATTGATGCCCGGTTGGAGCTATACATTCTGTTCTTGGATCGAAGGCGTTCTTCAGCCCTGGATGCATACTTGGGCGATGTTTGCCAGGATCGTTCTGAAGAGATTGCCCTAAGGCAGCGTAATGCAGGCGATGCTTACCTACTAAATATTCCTTCTGGTTGTCTAGGTTTCCCAGCCTCGTAGGATGTCCATCGTTATGTTATTACGCGTTCTCTTACTCGATGTACAGCCTCAGGATGCTGTATTGGTTCTCGGTTTTATATGAAAAGCCGCCAATCCGGGGAGGGATCGGTACGCCCGAAAGGAATGAGCCAACGCAGGAGACGTACCTGATAAATCAGAACCCTATCGGTGTCGATATCGACAACCAGGACCCGGATCAGTTCCCGCAGGCACCGATGATCATTCCGTAAAACGCTGGGTCTAAAGGCAAAAGAGTTGCATGGAGAGGTCGACCTCTCCAACGGGGATTACGACTATTGCCAAGCGTATAACCCCAGTCATCCAATACGATGAAAGAAAAAGGAGTTCCTCATGTCTGGTTTGATCTTCCTGCCCACCTCCGATCTACGTGCCGCCATCGCCTTCTACCAATCCAAACTCGGTATGGATTTGTGGCTCGATCAAGGCGATTGCGCCGTCATGCAGCACGGCAACCTGCTGCTTGGGTTTTGTGAACGCCCCGGCGAACCCTTTGAGGGCATCATCACGCTGTTTTATGAGACCTGGGAGGAAGTGGACGCGACCTACCTGACGTTGGAAGATTTGGCCGAAGGGCCGCCTGAAGAAAACGAGGCTTATCGCATCTACCACTTCTTCGCCCGTGACCCGGAAGGGCGACGGCTTGAGTTCCAGGCTTTCCTGCACGAACTCAGACCGTACTTATCGGGTCGGGATCTGTTAGAAACCCGGCGCAGTATTCGCAAGTTCAAGGGAGAAGCAGTCCCGGAAGAGCTCCTCTGGCAAATCATCGAGCTTAGCCGTTGGGCACCGAGCTCCCGAAACAGTCAAGGCGTCACCTACACCATGATCCGCGAGCGTGACACGATTGATTACATTGCGAGCGTGCGTGGTTCGAGCAGCGCGCCCATCGCTGCGGCACCCATGGCCGTGGCAGTTAGCGCCGACCCGGAGATCACCGGTCGGCTGGGAGAAGATGCCTGCATCGCCGCCTACCATCTGACTCTCGCAGCACGACTGCACGGTCTGGGGACTTGCTGGATTGCGGGACTGGATCGGGATGAGGTTAAACAACGGTTAGGCCTCCCGGTGGAGCATTACCTGGCGACCGTCACGCCACTGGGATACCCTGCTGAACGACCAACTATAAAGCCCCGAAAACCGGCAGAATCCTTTGTTCGATTCTTGGATTGAGATCGTGGAATTGGATCTCATATGGATCATTGAACACGCCGAGCCTGCTCGTTCTACATCATGAGGCATCGAGTCCAAGGTTTCTCAAACTTGGTGAAAGTTCTACACGAGCAAGAGGCGAACCGCCGAATGATTGGCATCATCGACAGTTGGTGATTTGTTATGCGATTTATAATTACTGCGAGCAGGCCCATAGCGCTGAGGCACATTACCTAGCCGGCTCTCCAACTATGACCGATCCGAACCCGCAAAGCAGCAACTCGTCCAGCGATGTGCTCTTCAACACCGTCGTAAACATCATGGATGGAGCTTTCTTCGGCTCCGCAATCGGCTTCGCCTCCTTCATCACCATCATCCCGCTCTTCGTCAGCCAATTGACCGATTCACCTATCTTGATCGGCCTGATCCCGGCCATTCATTCCGTAGGCTGGCAGCTTCCGCAGCTACTGACCGCGGGTCGCGTGCGGCGCCTCACGCGCTATAAGCCGATGGTGCTGGCGATGACGATCCACGAGCGCCTGCCCTTCGCTGCATTGGCTCTGCTGGCTTGGCTTCTGCCCGGCCTCGAACGCACGACCGCGCTCCTGTTGGTCTTTGTACTGCTGATTTGGCAGGGCCTGGGCGGAGGTTGGACTGCCACCGTGTGGCAGTCGATGATCGCCAAGATCATCCCGATTTCCTGGCGTGGCGGCTTCTTCGGTGCACAGTCTTCGGCCGCCAATCTGCTGGGGAGCGTGACCGCCGTGGTTGCCGGCCAGATCCTCGAGCGCTACGAGTCGCCCTTCGATTTTACCCTCTGCTTTATCCTGGCCGGCGCCAGCCTGGGCCTCTCATTTGTGTTCTTAGCGTCAACACGCGAACAGGAACATACCCCGGCGCTGTCGGAAGGGTCCCAGACGCGAGTGCGGGATGATGTCAGACGCATTCTCTCCACCGATTCGGTATTCCTGCGTTTCCTGCTTGTCCGCATGATCTTCCAGCTGGGGATGGCTGCCTTTTCCTTCTACGCCGTTTTTGCTGTTGGGGAACTGGGCGCCAGCGCTGGCTTGGTGGGCTGGCTGACAGGCGTGTTGATCTTCGGCCAGGTGATCGTCAATCCGTTACTGGGTACGCTCGGCGACCGCAAGGGCCACCGGCTGGTGCTGCTCTTGGGTGCACTGGCGGGTTTTTTGAGCTGCGCTCTCGCCGGCTGGCTGACCTCGATCCCGGCTTGGTTCGCCATCTTCATGCTGGCCGGCATCGCCTCCGTCGTCGGATGGACGACGACGATGGTGATCAGCTTGGGGTTCGGCACCGCGGCTGAACAAGCGACCTATATCGGCATGTCGAACACACTCATTGCCCCCGTCACACTTGTAGCCCCCTTCCTGGCTGGCTGGTGCATCAATGCGTTCGGCTATACGACGATGTTTAGAGCCTCAACCTTGGTCTTCTTGGCGGCAGCCGTGCTAAGCCTGAGTATGCTGCGCTTGCAACCGGCTGCCCGCCCCTGAACAAGCTATTCAGCATGATTGAGGGATGTCCATGGAAACCTACACAAGTTGGGAGAAAAGGAACCTCCTGAAAACTACCAAAGAAATTTATCTCTACAAGCAGATGCTCGCGAAAGGATACGAGCGGATTCTGCGCCGTTCCGAAGGGTCAAGAACGGCCAGGTTGTTGGAGGATATACGCGAGCATGAAATCCGAGATGCTGAGATGTGGCTTGGTTTTTCTCAAGAGTTCGAAGCCGATGAGGAACGGACCTCGCGAGGTTTAGACCTGCGAGTTGCTGTGATGATGACCATCCTCGGACCGCGCGGGTACCTTGAATGGACCCTCATCGCAGAAGATGAAAGCGTGGAGGACCTTTACATATACGCCAGCATCTTGGAAGACAAAAGGCTATCCGAACGCTGGTTACGCAGGGCTTCCGATGAACTCCAGCACATCGACAACATGAAGCGTAAGGTGCTGGGGATGGAGTCATGGGAAATGAGTGGTGGTGGCGGTGTCCGGGATCTGATTTTCGGCGCCAACGATGGCCTGGTTTCGATCCTCGCTCTGGTTGCAGGGGTCTACGGGGCGGTCACAGACAGCTCGATCATCCTGCTTACGGGTGTCGCGGGGGCAATTGCGGGCACGATTTCGATGGGTGCTGGGGCGTACTTGTCCGCAAAATCTGAACAGGAGGTGCTCAGAAAGGAGCGAAGACGGAAAGGGCTACCTGGGACCCATGATCCCGAGAAGGAGACCCGGGAGCTAACCTCTTTCTATCAGTCGAAGGGCTTTAGTGAATCCGAAGCGATATCCATCGCGGGTCGTGTTCAGGTTGGGCTCGGCCTTCAAGGTCAGCAAGCGCTGGAAGAGATTGTGGGCGTCACGTCTGCAGATGAATGGCCTGCGAGCAAGTCGGGCTTACTCACCGGCCTCTCCTTTCTGATCGCTTCCATCGTGCCGCTCTTTCCCTTCACCTTCCTCGCGGAAACGACGGCTGCTGTCGTGGCGGGCACATGCAGTGTTCTGGCCTTGTTTGCCATCGGTGCCAGCAAAGCGATCTTCACACGCATGAATTGGTTAAGAAGCGGGCTGGAAATGATGGCCATTGGTACACTGGCTGCGATAACGACGTTCCTCATTGGCACAGCGTTAGGCGTCTAGTACAGGTCAGAGAATCTCCCATTCGCAGTGTGGATCTCCGGCGGCGAGGCAACGTCGTTCGCGCACATGTTTTCCAAAAAGGACGTTATAAAAACCATTCAGGAAGCCCGTTGTGAAGAAGCAAGACGGTTCCCGGATGTCCGTCATGTAGAAGGTCCGTAAGGGTTCAATGTTCTCTTCGATGCGGAACATCGCTTCGTCCGCTTGCACCCGCCCAGCATGGATACGGTCTAGGAAATCTACGAATCTGGTTAACGACTCCTTCGGTTCGAGACCAGCATCCGTCAAACCAGCTGCGACCTCTCTCCCAGCTTTCGCGCCCCCCATCCTGACGGCTGTCTGAGCTCGTCTTCCCGCGATGTGGGGAAAACCGAACGCGTGAAAAGAGACATGCAGGTGGGCTCGGTCACCCAGGTGTGGGCGCTGCGGCAAGTCGTTCACCCCCAGGATGGATGCCGTCACACTTTCGATCAAGCGTCGATGGATCTGCTCAACGATGACACTTTCTTTGCGTAACGAATCCTGAAGCTCGTCGATCTCCCCCGGGATGAGTGTGACCTCACAATAGGGATCGCCGAGACCGAGGCATTTCGTCTCGATCGCATTCCAATCGCGTTTCTTCTCCTCCATGGCAATCATTTGCCCCGCCATCGAGGGTGGGAGGTGGGAGGCTAGGACAGTTCCCACCCCTTTCAATGAATAACAATCAGAACTCTCCTCAATCTTGAAGACATGAGCACAATCTTTAGAGGAATCTGGTAGATAGGTGATTCTTCCAGACCTTTCAAGTTGCCCGCCCTTTTGATAGGGGAAACCAAACATAGAGAGTATTTTCATGTTTGCGACCGAGGAGAAATCACTCGGGAAAATCCCAATTGCTCTTACAACACGCATCATCCGAAACAAAAACTTGTATTTCAAAGGTAAAAAAGAGATATGCAGATCGGAGCCAGTCTCGGATTGATCTTCCTTGTTTAGCTCATAAAGCATCTGCGGAAACCTCTCGGGATCCCAGAACATGCCACTCCAATGGCAGAGATTGGGCCAGATGGGATCGACGAAATCGCCCACGTTGGGACGTATCGTGTCTTTTCCCTCGAAAAGGGATAGGCGAAACTTGCGAATAAACTCTGGGTTCATCACTTCTACGGCATCCATCAGATCAGGCTCGGCCTCAAGGAGTTGGTGATAGGTCGCAGGGGATAAGCCAGGGTGTTTCACGAGTTCAAGCGTCTGCTCGTTACCTTGCAGGATCAGACGGATGATGCCGTCCGCGAGGCTCAATAGGGCGTTAAAATCTTCAGATGGACAAACGCCCTCGTCCATCAACGCCAGGACGGCGTTACCCTCCGCCGCAACCTTTGACAGGTAGAGCTGCGTGAAGCGAATGACCTCCTGCCCGCTGAGCAAGTAGGGAGAGGTGAGCGAGTCCAGGACCAGCAGCGTCCCGCGCCCATTCAACTTCGAGCGCGATCTTGAGATCGCCATCATGATGCTGTTCAGGTCCGCGCAGTGAGCTTCGAAAGTGTCTGCTCGTTTTTCTCCAGACAGACCAACGGTTTGTGTAAACGCGTCCACAAGCCGGAAGCAGTCAGGGAAAGGCTCTCGCAGACCACTCTGCGACATGCGCACAACCAATTCCGCCGGCGTCTCTTCTGTGGAGACAAAGATCGTCGGGCGGTCGATCGAAAGCGATTCAACGATCACCTGCTGGCTAAAGGTTGTTTTACCCGCGCCAGGCGATCCTATCAGAAAGAACAGCTTACCGGTTGGGACGTTTTGCAGTTCACGAATAGACATGGCTTCACCTGAATACGGGCAATTCGGGGAAGATCACGATCCCCTCCGCTGTGATGTCGTAAGGTCGCGGTTGAGGATCGATATTGACCCCCCGCATCTTTTCGACCTGGGCGATCCTGACAAGCTTTTCACCCTTCTGATGAGTGCGAAGCAGGATCACGCCTTGTGAAAGATACTCCTCGAATTGATACTCCCTGTCCACTCCAGTCCCTCGCAGTTCCGAAACCAGCAAGTGAGTGCAGCTCGTCATTCGCAGCTCAGCGATGAGGTCGCGCAAGGCGTGAATCCGCTCTTCCTCATCGGGGTACTGCAGCATGAACATGGTGATTGGATCGATGACCACTCGCTTGGCCTTGACCTCTTGTATGCCTTCTCGGATCGCCTCGAGAAGTTTGACCAGCTTGAACTCCTTCATGCCTAGCTGCATCAATCCGGGTCGTTCACTGCCACCGGATCGAACCGGTGAGACATTGATGAACATGAGACGGATCTCGTCCTCGAGTGTCGCAAGATCCCAGCCGAAGTTGAGCATGTTTTGTTTGATGTCCGCCGGATCTTCATCGAGCGAGATATAGAGACCGGGTTCGTCGTACTGAGTGGCGCCTTGGAAGAGGAACTGAATGGCCATGGTGGTTTTGCCACTTCCTGGACCGCCGGAGAGGAGAACGGTGTGTCCACTGGGGATTCCTTTGTGATCCAGCATGTCATCCAAACCTGTTATGCCGGTGGGGAGATAAGTGAATGTCATGGAACACCCTTTCGCTGAGGTTTCGTGAGGGAAGGACTAGGCCTCTACTAATATATAAGATATTTGATTGCGATTCAATTTTTGGGTTGGTTGGGATTCGCGGAGGGAGGGATTGAGTAAACGTAAAGAAGGGCGCGGGGGAACCGGCTATACTGGTGGCTTTCCAGGGAACCCCGTTCGCATCCTTCGGATATGATTCGCAAGGTCGACACCCGCCGTACTTTTCTAGCGTGCTTCGAGAGGGCGAACGGTCCACGACCTCACGGATGTGAACCCAGAGGTCCAAAACCGCTACCGCAGTCCACACGGATCGCTGATATGGTTAGCCTTGTATTCTGTGCAAGGCGAGCAGCCTTAGGACAACGCGTTCGCTTTAAACTATCCTCTGATTTTATTTGTCACCCGTGTCTTCCCCTTAAATCAAGCAACCCGGAAGTTTAGGGCCTCCGGGTTGCTTCGTCGTAAAAGGGAACGTGCTTATGCAGCCTCTTCCGAGGTCGCCGGATCAGCCAGCTCTCGAGTCCGTAGCGCGAGGTAGATGGCGCCCAGACCGACCAGAATCACAACGATTCCGAAGAACCAGCCCAGAACAGGGATGGCGCGCAGCACTTCGTACAGGAAAACGCCCAAGGCCAGCCCGGCGAACTCGGTCCAATAACCGGGCGCCATTTTCGGCGCCAACTGTTTTAGGATCATGCGTCCACCGAGGTATCCGACGACAGCCTTTGTCACCAGGGAGAAGATCGTCAGGAAGGCCGTTGAGATCAAGGTTAGGACTGCACTGCCTAACCCTAAGATGTCATTAAAAAGCTGTCCGAAGGTGAACACGCCACCGATGATTGCCACGAGCAAGACAAGCAGGAACGCTAAGGGCACTCCGAAGAAGACGATCAGTGTGATCAAACATCCCCAACCAGCGCTGTTCAAAGGACGACGATACGCTTCCTGCTGGGCGCGCTGCATGATCGCCGGCCAGAAGCGTAGGAGCAAGCCGCCGACAATGAGCAGGGCGATGAATTCTCCGACTCGATTGACGATGAATTCACTGATGAGCGTGGGAATGATGCTGCGCGGCGTTGGGAGCGGGGCGTCGATGTCCACTTCTGTGAAGGTCACGTCCACGTCACCCTCTATCTGTGCCATATCGCTCACGCTCAACCCCGGGCGTTCGACTTCCACGGCGCCCGGAAAATTCGGCATCACAGGTATGTTGAAGGACGAGTCGGGATCTCCGACCGAGCCAACGACATCTCCACCAACGGAGCCGCTCACCTCCAACGCCGCGACACCGACGGAAACGTCGTTGGCGATCTCGCCGTCCAGACTGGCCTGGTAGCCGCCAACGTATAGCCCGCGCCCGATCGTGCTGCCGTCTTCGGCCATCAGATTGAAGCCGGCGAAATAAACATTGCGGGCGACCTTCATTTCAGGACCGAGCGTCAGTGAGTATCCTGCACCGTAGAGGCTTCCTTGCACGACACCATTGGCCTCCAGGGTTTGACCAACGATGATCAGGTTGCCTTCGACCTCTCCGGAAAATATCGCCTCTACTGCAGAAACGATCAAGTCGCCCTTAATCGTGCCGTAGACCTCGATCCTATTCCCAGAGATGAACAGGTCGTCATCGATGACTTCGCCTGCGCGGATCTCAATGGTGTCTCCGCTTCGAAATTCGGCCGCCAGAGCCGTGGGGACAAGGCCGAAAATCAGCACCAATCCCATAACCATGGCGCTTACAAGCAGCACACCAATCCTCCGTCGATTCTTCATTGCTCTCCTCCTCTTCCGTTTAACTAAATCGTGGGGATCCCTGTTGTTTGGTAAACTACAGCATCTATTGGCCATAGCGTGTTTTAGGAATTCCCCCGATCCATTATACCCAAGAAGGATGGGCTTGTCGCGTGGGGGCTTTCCCAAGACTGGCAGATGACCCGCAAACAATGTCAAACAAGTTGAGTGCGCCCGCCCTACTACTTTTGTAGCGGGGGAAGGGAACGAGCACGTCTATCCAGGTCAAAAAATGAGGACCTTCTTGTCTGCCGCCCTGGCGTCCCTCAGGGAGAATGACAAGCTGAGTAGTTACAACGAAGTTAAAATGAGCACATCGAAAATAAGAAAGGATGCCCAAATGAAAGCAATCGTATATGAAAAATACGGACCGCCGGAGGTTCTTCAGCTTAAAGAGATCGAAAAACCTACGCCCAAGGATGATGAACTATTGGTAAAAATCCATGCAACGACAGCACATATAGGGGATGTGAGAATGCGAAAGCCTGACCCATTTCTTGCAAGATTGGTCAATGGTCTCTTTAGACCCAAGAGAATACCGATTCTAGGGCTTGAGCTAGCCGGGGAAGTTGAAGCAGTAGGCAAAGACGTACAACGATTTAAGCAAGGTGACCAAGTTTTTGCTTTTGCCGGTTTTGGTTATGGCGCTTATGCCGAGTACAAATGTCTGCCAGAAGAAGGAGGGGGGACAAAAGAAGGATTTGTGGCACTAAAACCAACCAATATAACCTTCGAGGAAGCCGCCCCTGTTACTGGTGGGGGAATTACTGCATGGATTGTTCTTAGAAAGGCGAATATCCAGCCAGGACAGAAAGTCCTTATCTACGGCGCTTCTGGTAGCGTGGGCACATTTGCAGTACAGCTAGCCAAGTACTACGGGGCAGAGGTTACCGGGGTATGCAGTACCACGAATGTAGAACTGGTGAAATCTCTGGGAGCCGATAAGGTCATTGATTACACTCAAGAGGATTTTACCCAAAGCGGTGAGACCTATGATGTCATTTTTGATGCAGTGGACAAGCTTCCGTCTTCACGAGGCAAAAAGGCTCTAAAGAAGACAGGGATCTATCTTAACGTTGGAAGGGATTCCGGATCCGGTGGCGACATAAAGACTGAAGATCTAATCTTCCTCAAAGAGCTCATTGAGGCGGGAAAGCTTAAAACGGTCATCGATAGAAGCTATCCGTTGGAACAAATCGTAGAGGCGCACAGGTATGTCGAAAAAGGGCACAAGGTGGGAAACGTCGTCATCACTGTGGAACATAAGGACCAAACCTGATAAAGCTTTGCCCTTCAACTTCGCTCAGGATCTGCGACACCCGACAGCCATGAAGCGCAGCGGAATAGCGATCGGGTAAGCCTAGTCGTTAGGCAGCGGCTTAATGAAATTCTATGATTGAAATTTCATCTTCCTGGAAATCTGTATACCCGGGTTCATCAATCGGTGTGTTGGTCATGCAGGGTGTTGAAAACCCTCAGCAACATCCTCAACTCGATGAGAAGAAGAAGGACCTGGAGGATACACTACGAGCTCAATTCTCGTCCTACGACCGAACGAGACTGAGGGCTATTCCCGTTTTAGCTTCGTACCGCGACTATTACAAGCAGTTCAACGAGACCTACCATGTTCAGCATCAGCTTGAATCCTTGGTCTTCAAGAATCGACACATTCCCAGGGTTGCGGCCCTCGTTGAAGCGATGTTTATGGCCGAATTGAAGAACTTGTTGCTCACAGCGGGGCACGACATGAACGCGATTAAGTCTCCCCTTCGTATTGACGTGGCAAAAGGAACAGAGAGCTACATTCGGATGAATGGAGAGCAGCAGATACTAAAAAAGGGAGACATGATGATTTCCGATGCAAATGGCATTGTGTCTTGCATTATCTATGGTCCAGACCGCAGAACGCGCATCAGGCCAGAGACCAACCGAGTTGTATTCACGGTCTATGCTCCACAGGGGATCGAAGAGAGAGATGTCAGCCGTCATTTGGAGGATATCCGGGAGAATGTAAGAGTGATAGCTCCCGGGGCATCTGTCGAACTATTGGAGACATTCGGCACCTACTAAGTCTGCATGGTTGACGCGATGCAGAGGGCCGCTACCTAACCAATCGCTGAAGCGGACGTCGGAGGATGGATAAAAATTAAATTGACGGAACGAGCCAGTGCCGCTCAAATCGAAACCGTTGGTTCTGACGACCATCAGCGCGGTCTTGGTTGCCGCCGGCATCCAGATCTTCAAGCGATTCGGATTTCGCTAAAAGATCACAATACCTTGGTAACCGTGAGGTAAGTGATCGGTAAAGAAAGGTGGGTAAGCACAACGCTACCCGCTTTTTTTAATCCCCCGTGTTTTTAGCACTCCTATATTCTTAAATTAACTCTCTGATTATCATGTTCGGGGTATGACACGACAACTTCTTTATACTTATACTACTGCCACGATAGGCTTCTCGTGACGAAAGAATTACCCAATCAACGCTCCCTGGATCGACCGTCTACCTAAAAAGACTGAGATCCCCAATATTTCTCAAATTTCCGGTCATACGGTTTGCTGCCTTGTGATCTCCGTTTTAACCAAATCCAAGATTCCCTTAAACACTAAACCTCACGGCTCCCGAATTTGACGAGCCGTGAGGTTTAAGGTGGGCGCGGGGGGACTCGAACCCCGTTCGGGCCGGCGCCCGACGGGGCGAACGGCCCACGACCTCACGGATGTGAACCCAGTGGTCCAAAACCCCTACCGCGGTCCACACGGATCCTTGAATTCGCGAGCCGTGTGGTCAGCTCAAAGTGCGTAGCCGTGTGGACTACGGTTGCGTTTTTATACCCCTCTCTGGATCAGTTTTTCGCCCGCAATTTGGTTCCGGGTAAGAGGACATTATCAGAACTTTGGGCACTAGACAAATTGTTTGGTGAATGTCAGGTTCATAACCTGAAGGTCAGAGTTTCGAATCCGAAAAGTGTCACCTTGGATTGAGACTATTTAGAGACCACAATATCATATACCTGTGTTTTGATATCCGGGTGCTGGCTCAGAGTTACACGTAGAAGTTGAATCCAAGAAAAGCTACTTCTTATTTTTAAGCCAGCTCATGGCCTTATTCAGATCCGTAAACACTTTCACATTAAATCCCCGAGTATTCGCTACCGTATCAAAGAGGCGGTATTTATTTAATCTGGTGGGCAATACAATGGCTCTTCTCTATGATATATCCAGCCCTGCAGCATTAAATATACCTGGAATGTTCATGATCTCAATGGATGTAAAATCGACATCTGCCTCCCGCAGATCATTAAGAAAATAACTAAAATCATGTTTCGATGTTGTTTTCGCTACCTTTATTGAATACTCCTTGAGCGTTTCCTTATTCATAGTTCCTGCGAAACTGCCAACTAAACAATCACGTTCTTCATCGTAATGTACACTGAAAGTCGCCACTGTGTCCTCCTAACAGCTGTGGGGTGTGATCAACCTGAGACTCATGAAAGAGGTGTGTATGGGTTGCGCGAGTATGAAAATCGAAATATTCCCTTAGTTAAGATAGAGCACTCTGTTGCTATAGAAGCTGGTTTCATTAAAGGGGGTCAAGTTTTTGGATTGGTAATACGCGGAGATTTGGAGTTAGTTATATTTCACAATGTCGATTTCGCTGGAAAAGTGTTGTTCCAAACGAATTAAAATCCCCTGTTTATATACTGTGCGGTGGCCCCGCCGCGTTTATTTCTTAGTCAAGTCCTGGGAGTGAGTTTCATACACGGATCCAAGCAATGAGAGTTCCTTAATCGCACCTGTTTCGACATCCTCATCGTTGTCATGGTTCTCTTGTATGGGGGCAACTTGCTCGTCGTGCATGACTTTCTTTAGTCTTAAACTCATCCGTTTCCGATAAAGATCAATATCCACAACCTGTACTTGTACATGATCACCTGAAGCTACAACATCCTGTGGGTAACCCGGACCAATGATGCCCATCTCGCTCTCATGGATGAGCCCTTCAATTCCTTCAGGAAACATCACAAACGCGCCAAACTGCCTGACGTTGGTAACCTTCCCTTCGACAAGATCACCTACTTGATATTTCCTCTTTACAATGTCCCATGGGCTTGGCAGGAGTGCCTTACGGCTTAGGCTTATGCGCTCACGATCTACATCCACCTCTTTGACCATTACCTCAATCTCATCGCCTTTATCAACAACTTCGGATGGATGGTTGACGTGATGCCACTCCAGTTCTGAGATGTGGATGAGACCATCAACACCACCAAGGTCAACAAAAGCGCCAAACTCGACGAGATGGACAACCCGACCTTGGACCACTTGACCTGGCTTTAACGCCTGAAGTCTTTGTTGGCGTATTTCTTTTTCCACCGCACGACCTGATAGCACAAGACGTCTTCGTTTTCGATCGGCTTCGATGACCTTGAGGTATATTTTGGTGCCAATTTTTTCACGCTTTACTGACTCAAAGTCCCTGGGTTTGGCTCCTTGACCAAGATCAGGGATGTGTGTATTCGGTACAAATCCTCGAATCTTCCCGAATTTAACCGTCAAGCCTCCACGGTTTTGACCAGTGACCTTAAGTTCAAGTAATTCTTCACTGGAGAGGTAGGATTTCGCTCGCTGCCAGTCTTCAAGCTCAAGCCCTCGGTCGATGGAGACAAGCAGTTGTTCATCCCCGACTGGCGTTCTCAGTACATATATCGGAAGTTGATCACCAACTCTGAGGTTGTCAAGTTGCTCATCGTTTAATTTATCAACTTCCCTGCGGGGAACCACGGCATCTCGCTTGGAGCCCACATCCATTAAGATGACGTCCTCCTCAATTTGAAGGATTTCACCCTCCATCAG
>DUEZ01000073.1 GCA_011174825.1 Anaerolineae bacterium
TAGGGATAGAATGAATCCTCCCCCCGATACTCACCCTATTTGTTCTGTAGCCGCAGGCATCAACCTACGGTTCTCTGCGCACCATGAGGGTAGGAAGAACGCAAAGACAGTCATCCTGAGTCCGTCGAAGGATGACTGTCGAGATTGGGTTTCATCGTTTTCATATGGATATCGTACTAAGAAGACATTTTCTTTAATTGTCGATGCATAACCTTGATGTTCCATGTATGGAGTCTCTCAGCGCCTAAACCTGGATAGACCGGATACTCATGATCATCGATGATCTCCTCAATACTATGACCCTGGGCGATATGGTCGGCAGTGCGGCCCCAGGACGTCTCGATATAATCGAGCTGGCCCGCGACCATGTCCTCTCCACATAGCAGACCATGTCCAGGTACGATGACCTGCGCACCTAAGGTGAGTAGCCATTTGAGAACTTTCATGAGATCAGGTACGTTGGCAGTAGCTAAGAACGGGTAGCGCCCCTCGAAAATCAGATCCCCAGCGAAGAGCACCTTGACCTCGGGGAGCCAAATCACTGAAGAGCCGGGTGTATGCCCACCAGCGTGGATGAATTCGAGTCGCATGTCGCTGATCTCGATATCACGTCGGTTTTCGAAAACCTGCGTAGGTAGTAACTGCCTACCCGATATGGTCGACTTCCGCTTTGCGATTCTCTGATGGGTAAGCTTGTGGGCAAGAACAGGGCAATCGAAGAGGGGGATGCCTTTGGTGTGATCGTTGTGCGAGTGGGTGATGCACACAAGGCATACTTCTGAAGGTGAGACCCCCACGGCAGCCAGGAATGCTCGAATGTCCGATTCGCGCGAGGTGGTATCGATGACCACGCTACCCTCAGTGGTTCGGATCAGTCCAACGTTGGCTCCCCCTTCGGGACGGATAAAAGCGATCACGCCAGGGGATACTTCATGGATTTCCATGGGAGTAATTCTATACCCAATTTTTCTAAAACGATGGTTTAACTAGAAGAATCCCCCAGTGTTTGGTTCAAACAGTCAAGATGAGTGCGGCTTATATATATCAACAAGAGGGTAGTACAGCGGCGTGGGAGCCGCCTCTGCTGGATAAGGTAGACCGGGCTCCCATGCCAGGTCATACGGCGGCGTGGGAGCCGCCTCTACTGGATAAGGTAGACAGGGCTCCCATATTCGGTCATACGGTGGCGTGGGAGCCGCCTCTGCTGGAATAGGTAGGTAGAATGAATTTGAACCTAAATCAATAACATCCATGACAAGAAGGGGTTGTCAACGTTCGTTTGTGAGTGGAAGAGATCCATCAAAAAAAAGGGCTCCGAAAGCTAGGGCTCTTGATGGCTTACCAATATTTTTCAACATGAGGGTAGTTAGGCGGTTTGTCCTGTTGTCTGTGTTTCCTTAACCCATCGCTGGCTCACGAGAAAGCCGATCAACATCACAACAGAACCACTCACGAAGGGCAGCCCCCAGTTGAGATCGAAGACCAAGCCGCCCAGTAGAGGCCCGAAGATGCGACCCAAGCTGATGAACGAATTGCTGAGCCCCATAGTCACTCCCTGGCTTAAGGTGGTGCGCTTCGAGGTCAATGAGGTGATCGCTGGGATGAGCAGCGCGTTGCACAAGCTGAAGAAACCGATCGTAATCAGCAGCGTCGCGTATTGATCGGCCAACATCACAGTCAGCAGACTGGCGGCAGAGAGCAGGAAGCTGACTTTGATGACCGCTGGATCGCCGAAACGCTTGGTGAAAGGTCCTACCAGAAGACCCTGTCCGATGGCCGATACAAAACCTAAGATAGTGAAAATTACTCCGACCTCACTGGTCCCGTATCCAAAGCGTTCGAGTGCGTAGAGACCCAAGATACCGTAGAAGATCATCAAACCGCCAGTCACCAGAAAGACCAGGACCAGCAATGATCCGATGGGGCTGAATAGGGCTTTCCACCAAGAGCGCAGGTCAACAACAGGTTGATTCGTGATCCTCGGTGACCGATCACTTTGAGGAAGTGATTCGGGAAGAAGTAGGATGATCAGGATCAAAGCCAACACTGACATCCCTCCGGCGACAAAGAAGGGAAAGGAAAGCGACCGCTCGGCGAGTAGACCACCCATTGCAGGGCCGAAGATCGCACCGAGTCCACCTGCAGCGCCTAATATGCCCATTCCGCCACCGCGGTCCTCCTCAGAGGTGCTATCGCTGATAAATGCCATCGTGGTCGGTGCGGTCGCGGATGAGAGTATGCCGGCAAGAATACGTGCTGCGAACATCATCCACAGCTGCGTTGCCAGACCGAACCCTACCATGGTGATGCCATAGCCAAGAACGCCGATCATCAGGATCGGTTTACGGCCGACGCGATCGGAGAGGCTTCCCCAAATGGGTCCAAAGATTAATCTCATCACAGCGTACGAAGCTACCAGCAAGCCTAATTCGGTCCCGCCGGCGCCCAATTGCTCCATGTAGAAGGGAATGATGGGCATGACGACACCGAAACCCAGCGTGACCACAACGAGGGTAAAGGCCAGGATGAGTAGGTTCTTGCGGTTGCTTGCACTCATCAAGCTTTCTCCACAATCTCTACGATTCCCCTTCCACCATCCACCTGCACCCGATCGCCGGTTTTTAGACGTATGGTGGCGTCACCACAGCCAACAACGGCGGGAATACCTAGTTCACGAGCCACAATCGCAGCATGGGAAAGTGAGCTACCGATATCGGTAACGACTGCCCCGGCACGCGGGAATAAAGGCGTCCAGCCCACATTCGTCGTACGGGCGACCAGAATCTCACCAGTTTGTAGCCGATCACCTTCGTCAGGGCTGTCAATTCTCTGGACGATCCCCTCCACGCGCCCTGCGGATCCCGGCTTTCCTTCAATAACGTCGCCGGCACTCGGCGCTAGTTGATGGGCGGGTATGTTGGCGTCGAAGACATCCCTACGGCGGTTCGGATCTGCTGCCCACCGGATTGGATCAAAATGACCCCGAATCCATCCTGGTAAAGGCGGCAAAGCTCTATATTTTTCGTACGCCGTCCGTCTGGCGGGGATCTTTGTTTGCAGCGATGTATCGCCAGACAGGCTAGCGACTAGCTCGTCAACCGTAAGGAAGAACACGTCATCACCAAGCCCGCTAAGTTCACCGCTACGCAGGAAAAATCTGCGGATGATATCAAATATGCGCGTAAGCTCTGAACGCGTCGCTTCGCGGATGGCGTTCGCCTCCACGATGACACTGATTTTGTCCCCGATGCTCTGAGCTTGCCTAGGGGGTAAGAGGCGCGTAATCTCACCACGGATTGTGTCGAATTCGATGTCTCGTTTTTCCACCATCGCAGTCACATCTATCGGTGACTTATCGAATTCTTCCAATTGCCTATCGAGCCAAGTCGGATCCTCGTATGGCCGTGGTTCGGCCAATTCGTTCTCGAGTGTCCCACGGTGACCATACCGGTGCAGATATTCTTCGCGACTCAGGTCCCCGCTTCTTAGCTTGACGATGCCGGCCAACGGTCCCAGGCTGGCTAACTCCCCAGTGCCGCTGATTGTGGTCAGAAGCGTATCGGCCTTATCTTCTCCCATATGCTTGGTCAAGTCTGTCTTAAGCTTGCGTGTCAATCCCGCAAGTTCCTCGTTCATCTTGTCCTGTAGGAGATGGGTCTCTTTCCATAGCGGCTTGATGTCATCTGTCCATAGGGAGATCAACTCTTCCCTATCCACCTCTCCAATCCGCTGCCGTAGTTCCAGACAGCGATCTGGTATCCTCGCCAAGTACTCGGGTGTGGTCTTCTTTAGTTTGTTTTTCTTCATTTCGTTCCCGTATTCACGGGGAATGAGCTGGAACAACACAGTGCTCCAGAAGACAGGGAACGAGGGGATGTCCACGCCAATGGGCGGGACGCCGATTGAGTCCTTGATCATGTTCATTACACGCTCATGTTTCCGCATGATCTTCATCTGGAACGAATAGACCAAGCTGTAGTTAAGGTAAGGGCGGCCGGCAATGTTCCCAAACGCGGGAATGTCTCCCAGGGACATGGTGCTCAGAAGCTCCTGCCATACTGACCAGGTGCTTGGTGTCATTGTCGTGGGGAATATCTCGCCGACGATCATGTTCGTCCACAGGAAATCCCCCGTTGAAGTTACATTCCACTCATCCATTGATAATCTCTCCATATCCTTATGTAAGGGTCACTAAGCCACTATCGCCATCTACGGTGATCTGCTGTCCACTTTGGATGACGCGGGTCGCTGCAACCGTGCCTAGCACGGCGGGTATGCCGTACTCTCGAGCGACGATTGACCCGTGGCTGAGCGGCCCTCCGATGTCGGTGACAATACCTCCTGCCATTGCGAACAGCGGTGTCCAAGCTGGGGTTGTCATCCTGGCTACCAAGATCGCACCCTGTTCCATTTGGTCAAAGTCTTCGGGACCACGAAGGACGCAGGCCTTCCCTGTCACGCTGCCAGCGCTGGCGGCTATACCTTTGAGCTTATCCCCTTCTTGGCCACCCTCGCCGGGTACGAAGACCTCGAGAGGGATTCCCATGTACTTATCCGATACGGGAAGCTGTGTAGGTGGCATGAGCTTCTCTGAGGCCTTTGAGGCTGCTTTCCGTGTCTCGATCTTCCCTTGCATGGAGGGGAGAACACTTCTGTCATCGAGAGGTTGTAAGAATGATTCGACCTCCGATGCCTCCAACCAGAAGATATCTGTGGGCACCTCGATCGCGCCGACCTCTACCAAGCGTCGTCCCAGTTCCTTGAGCAGTTCCCTCAATCGAGGATACGATAGACCGATGGAGGCGTAGCTGTCCTCACGCACTTGGCCCAGTGATTGAGCCCAACCTAATGCCTTACGGACGGCCCATCCACGCAGACCGCAGGCGCGGGCCAGAAGATCCTCGGTGGCTTGATTGCGAGCTTCGTCTAACTTATGTTGGCGTAGGTGTGGGTTCACACCTTCACCGCGCAGGTACATCTTTACTGTCTCAAGTAGAGGTGTAGGAGCTTCTGCGGGGATGGGTTTGACGAAATCAAAATCGTAGAATATGTGACCGAAGTCTTCTAAGTGTGCATCCATGCGAGCCTGCCATTCTACCCACACCTGCGCATTTACGACTTCAGGTTGATCTCTTCTCTCTAACGCGGCTGTGATCTCTTCCGCTGGTGTCTCAAGTAGGTAGGCAGAAAGGTCATGATGACCTTTAGCCCAGTCCGCTAGGTCGTAGAGCGACTTCTCCGAGCGCATCGGCACGGTGTCGTAGCCCATAAGGTAGGCTGGTGCTGTGGGATCGCCTTCCCGACGGAAGAATCGGTTATAGAGTGCGGTAAAGAGACCTTCACTCCCTGCGGCCGCACCGAGCGTGTCCACCTGGAGAACTGACATGTGGTAGGCAGCGGCGTACATCAAGTCACAGGCGTCCTGCCAGATCTCTTCGGCTGGTATGTCGGCAATGTTTTTCTCCGAGAGATCGTCGACTTTGTTCTGATAATCCGGCAGAGCGACTTCGCGAAAGTGCGTAGGACCTGACCGGATCAGCCCAGGAATCTTAGGAAGCAGTTTACTCAGCATCCCCCACCATTCACCTGCTGTGAAGTTGACGACCATATATGCGTAGTTACGAATGGTAAGGACCAGGTTATCCGGCAAGAAAAATTTCTTGGATCCTGTGAGATCGGCCAAGGCATGCACCAGACTTGAGTTATAGGCAGAGAGCCCCATGGTGGCGAAGAGCGGGGAAAGCGGGTCGGGCATGAGATCAACGATACTGGCACGCATATAGCGACCTTTAGGATCCGGTAGCGGCCATTCCTCCACTGGAACAACGTCCTCCTCAGGAAGAGCGGTGATCGGTCTGGCTTGAACGATGGCGAATTGACCATCAGCGAGTGCCCATTCGATGTCCATGGGCATGCCATACAGCTCCTCAATCTCGATCCCTAGTCTATTAAGTTCAGTAAGATCAGATCCCTGCAGAGCGGGTACCTTACGCAAATTCTCGGGCACAGGTTGATCTTCGGTCTCCTCGTCCACCACAACAGTCATGATCTCCTTATCCGCCACTTCGCGTCTGACCATACGCCCGCTACTCTTCTCCATGACATATTCATCCGGCGTGACCCGACCGCCCACCACAGCGTCACCCAAACCCCAGGCAGCGCTGATCAGCGCATGCTCACGGTTACCATCCACTGGGTTAACCGTGAAGAGGATCCCGGCGACTTCCGCGTCCACCAGTTGTTGTATCACAACCGCCAACGCGACCCCCGCACTGCTGATCCCTTGTCGATAGCGATAGCCGATGGCTCGAGCTGTCCACAAACTGCTCCAGCATTTTTTCGTCGCTTCGAGGACATGATCCGCACCGCTGACATTGAGGTAGGTCTCCTGCTGGCCAGCGAATGAGGCCTCCGGTAGATCCTCAGCCGTTGCCGAAGAGCGTATAGCTACAGCAGGGTCCGTCCCGGTGAGATCGCCATAAGCACCGACAATGGCGCTGGCGATATCCCCAGGGATTGTGGCACCCATAAAGGCATCCCGGATCGCTTGAGCTGCATTTTCCAGCGTGGAGGGTTTCTCCACATCGATTAGTTGTAATTCAGCATCGATACGCGGCTGCAGTTCATTTTTTTGGACAAACCTGCGGTACGCTTCGGTTGTTATGTGGAAACCCTCCGGCACGGGAAATCCAGCGTTTATCAAACGTGCCAGGGAAGCTCCTTTACCACCTACGGATTCCAACGTGGCTTGGGAATCATTCAACGGGAGTATAAGTTGAGGTGACATCGTTACCCTCCATCCTGTCGGGTGGACATAATCATTGTATATCTTCAAACCCACCCGACGATACTTCTTCTATCATCGGATCGTGAACCTGACGTACCGATATGATGCTGAGGTTCAGATCCCAGATTTTATTCAATATGCCACGCAGCTTAGCTTGATCCATCGCTGGGCAATTTAGTGTGGTCAGGGGAAGGTGATCGTCAGTCTGCTTATTAGTGATTTCGATTCCGTTGAACCATTCGGCCCAACGTTCGTCGAGTTCACCGTGAATTTGGATCTCGTAGGGAGAGCTTTCACCTTGGCTTGAAGGCGATCGCACCTTATCCTGCGCCATGGTCCCACTATAGAAGCTATATGACTAAGCTGTCATCACATGAATAGGTGATCCGAGAGGAAATCCCCAATATGTGATTGGGTGAGGGGGATCAGAGAAGATCCAATTCGGTAGCTCGAGCGACGGCTTCGTGCCGGCTGTGGACCCCTAATTTGGCGTAGATGCTTTTCGAATGGCTACGTATGGTATTCACGGAGATGACCAACTCATCTGCGAGTTCCTCCGCGGTCAATCCGGTAGGGAGGAGGTGAAGGACCTCGAGCTCCCGGGGGCTCAGGGGCTCTAGTAAGCCTTGCGTAGGTGTTGGTCCTTTTAAAATGGGTAACCCAACTTTACCAAGTAAATGGTCCGTGAAGTCGATCAATTCGGGTGAATCCCACCCAGATCGTGCGGTTTGGAGGAACTGGATGAATTCTTCCCCTTCGGTCAAAAAGACGCGTGCCGCTTCCACGGGTGCAGCGATCTGTAACGCTCTACGCAGGGCAGCTAGGGAGGAGTCCGTATCATCGACCGCATGGAATGTTCGAGCTTTCAAGATTTCAGCTTCGAGTTGTAGGAAAGGACGATCCGCTTGCTCAGCCAACGATGAAAGCTCCTCCAATACCTTAAGCGCTTGCTCGCAGCGACCCTCCGCGATGTTCAGGCGCGCCAGGATGGGTAGCTCATATTTATACATCCTGGCCAACACTTGGTTCTCCTGATAGAGGGAGGGTAAACGCTCAGGAGCGCCTTCAAGATCTCGACGGGAAACCCAACCCCGGACGGCTTCGAGATCTCCCTGGCGTACATTCAAGCTGGCTTCGATCAAATCAACGATCATGTCGTCGAATTCGGAGGCGTCAAAGCGCTGAGCGAGATCGTGGAGGGCTTCGAGTGTATCCTGCAAAGCCAGCATTTCGCCTCGGATATGGTGGAGCATCGCCATGGAGACATGCCCGTTCAACGTACTGATCAAGCTCCACCGTTCTGCATGCTGGATACCCTCCCGGAGCAGTTGCTCAGCGGAGTCAAGCTCATAACGTTCAAGGGCCACATCGCCGAGACCTATCAGTGGTCCGCCTGCAATCGGTAGAATCTTCCCATCTTCATCGATGGCGATGCTCAAGGCTTGTTGGAAAAGTTTCTCGGCTTCCTTCACTTGTAATTGCCTTAAACGCATCTCGGCCAGTTCACAGAGGATCATCACGGTGGCTGCTCTGTTTCCGGACCGTTGACTCGTTTGTGAGGTTTGTTCCAGTAATTGGATGCCGCCATCGATATCGCCTAAAGCGATCTGTGTCGCTGCGGCACAAAAGGTCGCAAAGTCACGGAGGTAGATTTCATCTTCAGGTAGCATCTTCAGAGCTTGTTGGGTGAGCTCCAAACCATACTCAGTCTGACCTTGAGAGAGGGTGATGAAGGCTTGTAATGTGAGGGAACTGCCTGGAGGGCCACTTTCTTCTGGACTCTTCTGAAGTTGAGCCTCAACCATGCTAAGCGGCGCACCATGTAGAAGAAGCGCCCACGCCCGGTATATTCCCAGCTTGGGTCGCTTCTGGATTTCCTCTTCCGGTAAGCGCTGTACCCAACGTAGGAAGGTCATTGTTTCGCTTCGCATGAATGTTTCTTCGGAAGCGCGTTCGATAAGATCGGCCGCGTAGACATGGTCGTAGGACAAGAGGGCGTGTTGTACAGCTTCGTCTAACAGGTTCTGGCCTTCGAACCATTCGCTAGCCCGGCGGTGGAGTGCAGGGATACTACGGGGGTCCTTCCGCTGCAGCCGCGCTTGGAGCAGATCGCCAAAAAGCCGGTGGTAGCGATACCATTCCCGCTGGACGTCGAGAGGGACGATGAAGAGATTCGCTCGTTCTAGGTCCTTCAAAATGCCTTGGCTTGGGGGGAAGGTTTCACCTGTCACCCCAATCACAGCATCGCATAGGGGTGCGCATAATCGAGGGAGGACGGAGGTGTAGAGCAAGTACGCCTGGATTTGGGGAGTCTGCCGACGCAGGACTTCATCGAGCAGGTAGTCCATGATGTAATGGTGGCTGCCCGAAAAATCCCGTATGAACGCGGTTTTATCCTCGTGAACTTGAAGGGAGGCAGCAGCCATCTGCAGCCCAGAGACCCATCCTTCAGTCCGATGATTCAGGCTGTACACATCATCTGGCGTGAGTTCTAAATCAGTGAAGGTCCCCAGAAACGCCTCGGCTTCTTCGATCTGAAAACGCAGGTCTTCCATCCGCAGCTCGTTTACTTGCCCTCGGCCCCGCAAGCGGGTAATGGGGAGGGGGGGATCGGCGCGAGTGGCGATCAGGATGTGAGCTTGAGGTGGCAGATGATCCAGCAGGTAGCCCATGCGGTCGTGGATGGTTTGACTTTGGATCCAATGATAATCGTCGAGGACGAGGGTAGTCTGTCTCGGTGATTGACCCATCTGGTTGATCAAGGGGATTAAGATCTGCTGCTGGATTTCATCTTCCGACAGCGGCTCCCCAGCGGGAGAGGGGAGATCTGTTGTGGGGAGGCTACTTTCGAGAGCGGCGAGGAGGTAACTCATGAAGCGGAAAGGATCGTTATCGCCCTCGTCCAGTGAGATCCATGCGGTGCAGAGCTCACGATCTTGGACCCATGCACTCAGCAGCGTGGTTTTTCCATAGCCTGCGGGAGCTGAAAGAAGTGTCAGACGAATGTTGGGTTGAAGACCACGATCCAGCGCTTCGAGCAGACGCGTCCGCTGGACCGTATTTGGTGGGAGCGGTGGGGTTTGGATCTTCGTGGTGAGAAGGCGTCTCTGGGTCATGTTCTTGAATGCAATCGTCGAGGCGATTATACAGCATGGAGCGCTTCGTGATTTGAGATTAAGAACCTTTGTTGGAGGAATGGTTATGGATTCAATTAGCCTGCATATTTTGTCTACATCTACTCATGATCAGCGAGCACTATGCTTATTCGGGAGCATATCACCTGAACTCTCCCATGGTTTGGTTGGTATTAAAATTACATTGCCTTAACTTGGGTAAAAGAAGGCGATCAGAACAGAATGCTGATCCAGTGTCTTATGAGAGTCTGAGACTGAAGCCTTTAGGTTACTTGATTTACAAATTGTAGCTATTCGATCTTTACATAACATAATAGATCCTACCTATGAGACCTGAATCCACAAGGAAGAAGGAAGATGAAGATACTGTGTAACAGAATGACGTTCCTGCTGACTTTGCTTTTCGTGATGGTCGGTGTCGTATCCTGTAGTACAGATCAGTCACCGACCGCTCTGGCGCCCACATCTATACCTTTGCCAAGTGCAACTCGAATCCAACCCACACAGACACCAGAAGGAAACGCGCCCGGGATTATCAACTTAGAAGATCAATCCATTTCCGACGGCGAACGTTTCCCAAAGTTAAAACTGGAAGAATTTGTGACCGATGAGGATCACACTGCTGAAGAGATTGATTGGGATATTTCTGGAAACGACGAATTGGAGGTTGTTTTTGTTAGCGGAAATCTGTATGTCACGCTTCCTCATGCTGAGTGGACAGGGTCAGAGACACTTCGGTTTGAGGTCTGCGATCCCGAAGATTTGTGCGATGCAAAGGAGGTTGTGTTCACAGTACGAGCGGAAAACGATGCCCCCGTTGTCAACATTTTTGGTCAGATCATTATGCCCGGTGAGACCTTCGCCGAGATCGACCTGGATGAGGTTGTTCATGACGAGGACAACGAGTTTGATGAATTGACCTTTAATGTGAATGGCGAAGTCGATCTCAGTGTGACTTTCGATGAAGAGGTCGTCTCGATAGAGCTCCCTGAAGCTGAATGGATCGGTAAAGAGACGATCCACTTCGAAGCCTGCGACCCCGAAGGAGCATGTGGCTCAAGCGAGGCATCGTTTTGGGTCATGGAAAGAACGGAGGCTCAGGTTGAGGTTACTTACATCGGTAACGCTGGATTTATGATCACCGTCGGTGATAAAAAGATCCTAATTGACGCACTCTATGAAGGTAATCCGATTCCGCGCGAGGTTGCTGATTTGCTTGAGACCGCTCAACCTCCCTTCGATGACGTCGATCTGATCCTTGCCACACATATACACTACGATCACTTTCATCAGGACACGGTGATCAGCCACATGGAGAACAACCCAGGAGCTGTGTTCGTCTCGAGCCCGGATGTGGTCAGCTTAGTGACCCAATTTACACATCTACAGGATCGGACTATCCCCATTCAGATTCGTCATCGTGTTGGAGAGAAATTTCGGTTGGTTGTGGATGGGATAGGTGTGGAAGCATTATTCCTCGACCATGGTGGAGGGACTCTCAATCTGGGTTACATCATCACCGTAGAAGGACGCAGGCTTTTCCACACCGGGGATATGGATCCGGATTCGGTGTCTGTATCTCAACTCGAGCGATTAGGTCTTCCCGACAAGCAGATCGATATCGCCTTTGTGGCACACTTCATGTTGATTACAGAAGATCAACATGCTCATGTGCTGAGGGGGATCCAAGCTAAGTACATCGTCCCCATGCACTATCAGTTCACGTATCCAGTGCCAGACTATGATTTGATGGAGAGCTATTTTCCTGATGCCATTGTCTTCCACGAATCCATGGAAAGCTGGGTTTTGACGAGCAGCTCTTCCCCCTAAGCCTTGAGGTCCGATGGACACCATGTGCCCCTGGCAGTTGTGTTCATTCGCTTCGTTTTGATAAAACCTTTGTAGATTCCTGATTCAGTGCATGCGAGGGGCAAATGGGGTTACGAATCTCGGAACCTCTTAGTTTTTATCAAAGGCCTAATCGATTTGAGAAACACGATCGACGACAGCGAAGCGGTACCCATCCAGATTGAAACAAAAAGATCATTGTTGCCATGAATTTTTTAAATATGTCACATGGTGACTAGGCTCAGTTCGATGTTGTAAAATGAGATCGGGCTTTGTTCAGTTTCCTCAACCTTACAGCACTAGTAGATCTATATTAAGAACGAGTTCGTGTGCACATCAACCAGACGATGTCCGTTCTGATTGTTGTCTTTAATAAAAGAGGAGTGATCCATTTGAGAGCTTGTTACGTTCTCTGAAAAGTTGCTTGTTTCGTCTATCAAAGGGAACATAGGGGTGGCAAAGAGGGGCTTTCATTATCCAAGTTCAGATAAACCAGAGGATTAAGGAAGAGAGGAGGGGTTCCAATGCCTGCAATTCTAGAGGTCGATCAATTGGTCAAGAAGTACGGTGACTTTGAAGCAGTCAAAGGCATCAGCTTCGAGGTTGAAGAGGGGGAAGTCTTTGGACTGCTGGGGCCTAACGGTGCCGGGAAGACACAGACCATCTCCATGCTGACAGGGGTCATTCCGCCTACTTCAGGCACAGCGCGTATTGACGGTCACGACATTCGCACTGAGATGAACGAGGCCAAGAAGATCAATGGCTTGGTACCTCAAGATCTGGCGCTCTATCCCACGCTAAGCGCACGAGCCAACCTGAACTTTTTTGGAAGAATCTACGGCTTGGGTGGGAAGGACCTCAAAGAGCGCGTTGAAGATGTGCTCCGAATCGTCGCCCTGACCGAGCGTGCTGACGAAGCCGTGGAGAAATATTCCGGTGGGATGAAGCGTCGCGTCAACATCGCTGCAGGTCTGCTGCATCATCCTAGGCTTCTGTTCTTGGATGAACCAACCGTCGGCGTGGATCCCCAAAGCCGCAACCACATATTCGAGAGTGTGATGCGTCTTAATCGCGAGCGAGGCATGAGCATCGTCTACACCAGCCATTACATGGAAGAAGTGGAGCTGCTTTGCAGTCGGGTGGCGATCATTGATGAGGGGAAGATCATCGCTTTGGATACTATCAAGAACCTGATCGCTTTGTTGGGCGGTGGTGTGATCCATGTTGGTCTTGAGCGCGTAGACGACTCCCTCCTGGAACGGCTTTCAGCTCTCCCTGGGGTTGAGGAAGCGATGCTTATGCCCCAGCCTGCGCCCCCGCCACTTGCTGAGCAGGAAGAGCCGGAAGTAAAAGAACGTGAACCGGTAACCACCACCCCGATCGTAAAGGTCGTTGCTGAAAACAGCCAACAGGCTGTCGTCAACGTGATCGGTTTCCTCAACGAACAAGACATCACGCTCACTTCGCTGGAGATCCTTGAACCCAACCTGGAGAGTGTCTTCCTACACCTGACAGGAAAGAAATTGAGGGAGTGAGCCATGAGTGCATTAAGCATAGCCCTAAAAGACATTCAAATCACCCTCAAAGATCGAGGAGCACTCATTCAGCTCTTCTTGCTGCCTTTGTTATTCATTGTCGCCTACAGTGCGGTAGCGGCAGCGTTTGAGGCTGAGGATGTGGATACTCGCATCCCTCTGTCTGTGGTTGATCTCGATGGCGGGAGAGAAGCGAAGACTCTACTCGATGGTCTGGATATGGCGGGAGGTGTCCAGGTTGGATTGATCGATGAGGATGATGCGCAGCAAAAGATTGAAGAAAACGAGATCGCGCGGCTGCTTACCATCCCGGAGGATTTCACAGAAGGGATTTCAGAGGGTCGAACGGTGACCCTTCGGCTTGTCAGCCATCCCGATGCTGATCTGGAAAGGACCGAGGCCGTGCGCCTGGTCGTTGAAGGAGTAGCTCAGGATATGGCGCTGGAGAGCCAGATCCTGGCCAGTTTGCAGCAGATGGGTGAGATGCAAGCCAATGCTCCCCCTGAATATCAGAAGGCCTTCGCTGCAGGGAAGCTCATTGCTCAAGCCCAGAGCCAATTTGAACAGTCGCAGGATCGCCCCTTGGTGACCATCGATCAAAGAGTCCCAGGTCAGGAGAGCGAGAAGGAAGAACTTCCAGGGACGGCTGAGGTAGCTGTGCCTGGTTTTACTGTCTTGTTTGTGTTCCTGACGGCCCAAGCTACAGCTCGTTCCATTTACGACGAGAAGAAGGTTGGTTCCTTCCGTCGTCTGATGGCTGCGCCGATCAGCAAAGCATCCTTGCTGGCTGGGAAGGTCTTGCCGAATTTCATCACCGCGCTTATTCAGGTCGCAGTCATCTTCGCTTTTGGCGTATTTGGGTTGCGTTTGCTTGGGTTCACGCCTGTCGAGTTGGGGAACGATCCCGTCGCCTTGGTGGTTGCCGTTTTGTTGATTGCTCTTTGCTCCAGCGCGCTGGGCGTTGTGATCGCTTCCCTGGCTCGAACCGAGAGCCAAATTGGTGGTTTAAGCACCCTCCTTCTATGGGGTTTGGGAACCTTGGGTGGTTCCATTATTCCGTATTTCATCCTGGAACACATGCTTGGACCCATCCCGATGGCTTTACCCCACTATTGGGCTAACCGTGCTCTGGATGACATCATGGTCCGTGGGATGATGCTGGCGGATGTATCCCTAGCATTGATCGTGCTCTTAGGCTTTACGCTGGTTTTCTTCCTCGTAGGTCTATGGCGCTTCGATTTTGATTAGGGAGGAGATCAGGCATGAAGAACATTCGATATACCTTAGCTGTAGCCTGGAAGGAGATCCAAGTTTTTATACGTGATCGCGGTGCTATGGCGCTGCTCTTGCTCTTTCCGATCCTCCTCAGCAGTGTGCAAGGAGGCGCCAATCTAGCGTTGGCCGCTGAAGGGGAAACCCCCTCGATCCTGCTCCATGTTGGTCTTGTGAACGAAGATTCGGGGACTTTTGGGCGTGAGGTCGCTAAGGCCATCCAGAGTATCGATGTGTTGGCGGTTGAGACCTTTACTCAAGAGCATGAAGCCGAGGGGAAGGTGGCAAAAGGCGAGACTGCGGCTGTGATCCTGATACCCGCTGACTTTTCCGAAAAGATCAATGCTTATACGCCGGTAGCCATCGAAGTCATCGTCGATCCAGCTCAACCAGAGAGCGTCAGCATTATCACAGGCATCATGAACCAGGTGGTCGACGAGGTGACCATCTGGGGTGAGGTGCAGTATGGCATCCGATCTGTTCTGGATAATTCAGGTTTGCTGGATGATGCTACACCCCAGCAGATGGCTGCCATAGGAGCTCAGAATCTGGGCGTGATCATGACGCGTTTGAATGAGATGCGGCGTAATCCTGCTATCGAGGTGATCAGTGAGGATCTGCAAGGCAATGTCGCTGAGGGTGGGATCATGGCTTACGTATCCTATGTCTATGCAGCCTACATTGTGTTGTTCATCTTCTTCGTTGTCGGGATGTGTGCAGAATCCATTCAGGATGAGCGCGAGATGGGAACGCTTCGCCGATTGGTTGCTGCTCCCATCCCGCGTGGTGCTGTCATTGGTGGCAAGATGCTGGGATATATGCTCATTCCCTGTCTTCAAGCCGTCCTGCTGTTCACAATTGGTAAACTCGCTTTTGGCATCCCTCTGGGTCAATCACCAGCGGGATTGATCGTGCTTACCATCGTCGTCGCTGGGGTTTCCACTTCCCTAGGATTACTACTAGCAACCTTGGTTAAATCAAAGAAACAGGCAGGTGATATGGGGACCTTGCTCGGCTTTGTGCTCGGATTTGCCGGTGGCGCGATTCCGATAGCTCAACTGCTGATGACCCGCATGGAAGGACCTATGTCTGTCTTATCCAGGATCGTGCCCCATGCCAATGCCATTGAGGCCTATTACAAGTTGATCGCCGAGAATGCATCCCTGATGGACATCTTGCCCGAGATCGGAATCTTGGTTGGGATGATCCTGGTATTCCTGCTCGTCGCGGCGAGACGCTTTAAGTTCACGTAGATTTTGGTGAGTAGTGATCTCAAAATGATTTAGTGTTTATCGAGGCGTGGGGAGGTCGCTCTTAGAATTATCGTTGGACCAAAAACCGAAGACCAGCTTTCTTGACGTTCAAAAAAGGATAATGATTTACGAACTATGATTTGAAAGCTGGTCTTCTTTGTATTCAGTTCTTTGGGAACTAGATGTTCTCCAGGATGGTCGAGAATACGTTCCCGATGGCCGGCCCGAGCAGCGCCAAGATGACGATAACGACAACTGCGACAAGAACGAGGATCAAAGCATATTCCACAAGCCCTTGGCCGGTTTCTTTCTTGAAGTACAACATCACCGTTCACCTCCTTTCTATGTGGATTTTCTCCACCCCTAAGCAAAGGGATGGAGAATGTCATTCAGCGTAAGAGCAATAAGAAGGATGAGTAGCAACACCACGCCGGCAGCGTGGACCGCTTTCTCAACCTTGACGCTGATACGCTTTCCCCGAAAGATCTCAATCCCAACAAACAATGCTCTTCCACCGTCTAAGGCGGGGAGAGGAAGCAGGTTGGTCAACCCAATCGCGGTGCTCATCCATGCGCCCAGGTATAGGATTGGAAACCATTCATTCCATTGGATGGCATTTGCCACGGCCTGATCGCTGACCTGCTTCAATCCAACCGGTCCGGTTATGCGGGCCTCGCCGGAGGTCATCTGACCACGCGCAAGACGGATGGTCAGTTGGGTGGTTTCTTGGACCAACGCGATCTTCTGCTCAATAGCCCGGCGAAGGGCTGTTGGTAGTCTGTACTTGACGATAACTCCGGAGGTGACAAAGCCAGCTGGTCCTTGACCCTCGGGCCACGCTTCCCTCGGTGTAAGAGTTATGGTGGATAGCTCCCCGTTTCGATTGATTTTGAAAGAAATATCTTGGCCCTTATTTTTGTAGATCAGATCATGTAATTCGGTCGTGTTGTACAAAGGAGAACCATTTACCTGTGTGATCACATCGTCGGACTGTAAACCAGCGACTTCAGCGGGGGACCCAGCGGATACATCCACCACCTTGACCTGATCGGGCCAACCTGCCATGAAACCGAGGACCAGGAGACATAAGCCGACGATCAGGTTTGCGATCGGCCCCGCAGCGAAAATCCCTAACCGTATCCAGGGTGAGCTGGCGGCCAATCCTCCTGGAATGGTGGGATCAAATTCACCTTCTGGGCGTACAAAGCCTCCAAGCGGCAGCCAGTTCAGTGTGATCTCTGTGTCGCGCCAGCTTGTTATTCTCCTCATTCTTGGAGGTAGTCCGAATCCAAATTCCTTGATCTTTACACGGGCCATTAATGAGACGATGAAGTGGCCCATTTCGTGAACAAAGACGAGGACACCGAGGATGATGATGAAGATGACGACATTTCGTATGGATTCCACGGACATTAGAGGCTCCTGTGGCGAATTTTCATGTGTCGAATGATTTCTTGAACTTTCATTTATTAATAGCCTCTATCTTCAACTTCGAATAAGCATTTCTGCCAAAAACGCTCATCATGTTCTGTTTGAATTCCGGTTCACGCTCTGTTCCATCAGATGAGTTTAAGTTATCCAGAGACATTATCAGCAACTCCGTGTGCCTTCTTGCTCATTGCGGCACGAAATACCATCGTGCTTTAATGAAATTAGGTTTATTCAAGATAACCATAAGGCAGATTTGCCTACAAAATTGCCGTAAAAATGCCGATTCGGTGATGAAAAACGAGGATCCTGAAGCTAATCTCAATCGAAAATCCATTCGCAGGGCTCTACGAAGGTGGCAGAACTCCCAACAGCTTGGCGAACATCCTCTCGCGCGCTTGAGCATCGTTGAAGCGAGACGCAAAGCAGCGGGTTACCGATCGACGCCGATCGGTTATGGAGTTGCGTTGCGGGATGTACTCCGACACGCCATCAAGAAACTGATGCCGGGGGAGGGCCCACCTGATCCCTTTGAGAAACGATGGAGACATTACCTGCTCCTCAGCGAGGGATATATCGGCGGTCGTTCCCCAGATTACATAAGCGTTCAAATGGGCATTGCGCGCAGCACATACGATCATGCACATGCGAGTGCGTTAGATGCACTTGCAGATCTCCTGCGTGGGTGGGACCAGCATGGTAGCCCAGAGGATCCGGATCTTGCATTCTTGAGGCCTGAAAAACCGAGATTGCCGAGGGAATTATTGCTCCTTCCACCTAAACCAGATCATCCGCTCCTCGGGCGAGACACTTTGCTTCGGAGTCTGAAGAGTTTATTGCTAGGGGCTGATGATCGACCAATGGCTGCGCTGAGCGGTTTGCCAGGTGTTGGCAAAACAGCTTTGGTGATTGAGTTAGCGCATGATCAGGAGGTTCGAGAGAGATATGAGGACGGTGTCCTTTGGGTGGGTTTGGGCCGTGAACCGGACCTGTTTGTGCTGCTCAGTCAGTGGGCTATCGCCTTAGGCTTGCCATTTGAGGAGATTAACAAATTGGAGCGTCTGAAGGATCGGGCGAAAGTCATCCACGCGGCTCTAGCTATGAAACAGATGCTGCTCGTGATTGATGATGTCTGGGAGGCGCATGAGGGACTCACATTCAAGATCGGGGGAGCTCATTGTGCTCATCTTGTGACCACTCGGTTGCCTAAAATTGCACGGGAAATGGCAGGCGAAGGTGCCATAGAACTGCTTGAACTAGATGAGAATGTAGGGTTGAGGTTACTCAATCATTTTGTCCCGGAGGTGACTTCCACTGAACCGGACGAAGCCCGTTTGCTGGTGAACGAAGTTGGTGGGTTACCCTTAGCTCTTGTGTTGATGGGGCGATATTTAAGGCGAGAAGCTCGCAGCGGGCAAAAGCGTCGTCTGAAAACAGCGCTTGAGAGTCTCAGAGATGCTGAGGAACGGGTGCGTGTATCCCAGATCCAATCACCTCTTGAGCAACAGCCAAGTCTTCTAACCAGTGAACCGCTCTCGCTGAAAGCAGCAATGGATATTAGCGTTCAAGCTTTAGATAAAGCATCAAAGTCTGCTTTGGGGGCACTCTCCATCCTGCCCCCCAAACCAAATTCCTTTAGTGAAGCGGCAGCTTTGGTCATCGCTTCTGTTTCAACCGACGTCTTGGATCACTTGGTTGATTTTGGGTTGCTGGAGAGTCGTGTAGAAAATCGCTTCACATTGAACCGTTCAATATCCGAATATGCAGGGATTACGCTGAAGGATGAGGGTGCGATTCAAAGGTTTGTGGATTACTTTGTCGAACATGTAGTGGCACATCAGAAAGATTTCCCAGCGATTGAGATCGAGACTCAGAATATTTTTTCGGCACTTAACACGGCTTTTGAGAGAAAGTTACAAGTTCAGTTGATTGCAGGCGTAAATGCTTTCTACCCATATATGGAGGCGGTAGGGCTCTTGGACCAGGCTCAAGAACATCTGACCAGGGTAGAAAAAGCGGCGAGGCAGATCTATGACACGCATGGATTAACATCCACGCTGGAGAACCTTGGAAGGACGGCTCAACGGCGAGGAGATTATCAGGGTGCCAAGAACTATTATCAAGAGGGGTTAGAACTCGCACGCAAACATGACAACGTGAAAAGCATGTGTGCTTTGCTTCAGGGGCTCGGCGTAGTCGCATTCAGCCGAGGGGATTATCAAGAAGCGGAAAATCATTATCTGCAAAGTTTGGATCTAGCCAGGACATCTAGTCAACGGGAAAAAATCAGTGCCCTCCTATCAAATTTGGGTACGCTGGCGTTCAGTCGTGGGGAGATTGACCAGGCTGAGGTGTACTTTATGGAGGGGATAGCTCTGGCTCGTGAGGTCGAAGATCCCCACATAAGCTCACTGTTAATGAACCTCGGTGTCGTGTTAGCTCGAGGTGGGGTGCTTGAGGAAGCAGATATATATTTTCAGGAGAGTCTAGAACTTGCACGTGCAGAAGGGAACCGTATGGTCATCAGCTTCCTGCTAACGAATTTAGGCACACTGGCAAGCGATCGTGGTGATGAGAAGCAGGCGGAGGGTTATTTCCATGAGGCTCTTTCTCTTGCCCGAGAGATGGATGATCGAGCACGGGTCAGCCACATACTGGCGAATCTGGGTGGTTTGGCAACGACACGAGGGGATCATGATGTTGCTGAAGGGTATCTGCAGGAGGGCCTCGATCTTGCTCGTGCGATTGGGCATCGTGAATATACAACATTGCTTCTCACAAACCTGGGCGTGCTGGCCAGGGAGAGAGACGATCTGGATCGAGGGGAATCGTTATTTACTGAAGCTCTCGAATTAGCTACAGAGATGGGTCATCGTCGCTTTATCAGCATTGTCTTGAGCAATCGTGGTGAACTTTATCTAAAACGTGAAGATTGGGGCAAAGCCAAAGCGGACTTCGAGAAATCATTGGAAGTGGCCAAGGAAATCGATCTTAAAGAGTACATTGGGAGAGCTTCGTCTGGATTGGCTCGTATAGCTAAAGCCCATGGAGATGCAGGGGAAGCGATCCAAGTGGGTGAGTAAAGGCTGGATTTGAGGGAGGATACCCCATGGTGAAGGCGTTCCATGCGAAGCATTTCTATCATGTTGCCAGGACAATGAGAAAGGTCCGTTCAAGCATCTTACAGTGGAAACGTTCATGGATGCTAGCAGCAGCTGTTATCACCATGCTGGTCGCTGGTGCTTGTGCAACTTTACCGATTGAACAGATGATACCTTCCCAGACAATTAAACTGACTACTCAAGTCCCATCCGGGACAGCCATGGTTCAGCCTAATATCGAGGCAACATACACCGCCATGATGGCGAAGACGCTGGATGTCATGCTTACACAAGACTCAACCACCGAACCGCACTACACATCCACACCGTATCCTCTCCCAAATACCTTCGAGCTTTCGGTGCCGGTTTATATCCTTTCTCAAAATCAGAGGGGAGTTTGGCGTCTCGACCCTCAAGCTGTAGAGCTTGAGCGTGTCTCACCAAGAGAATGGGAGATTACGGCCTTCGATGTATCAGCCACCGACGGGCGTATGGCCTTTGGTACGAGGGAAGGGAAGGTGATTCTGGCATTACCAGGTATGGAGCCACACCCAATCTTGGATCTTCGAGAAGAGTCCGAGCTCCCGTACTATATCCGTAGCCTTGCATGGTCACCAGGTGGGGATCAACTAGCCTACGCCGTGTACTTAGATTGGGATAAGGTCGGATCCGATCCGGAGGCCGAGAAGATGAGTGGGATTTGGGTGTGGGATTTGGAGAAAGCGACGCATATCCATTTAATTAGAAATGAGTATTTCCCTGAAGATGGGGACGTCAATCAACTAGCAGCTTTCACTCACCCTGTTTGGTCACCCGATGGGACTGGCATGATCGTCACCGGGTATTTTTGGGAGTGGATCAACATCCTGTGGCTCGATCCCATCGAACCCGATTTAGATCGGTTGAAGCTGAAAAAGCCTCTTGAGTGGTTTTGGGGTGACGCAAGTTGGACGCTCGACGGCAGGTCGATCTTGGTGAGCGGTTTGCAATACGCTAGCATATGCGATCTCTTTCGGGTGGATCGTGAGACCCTTGTTGCGGAGACGCTAATCGACGGCGAGGAGGAGCAGCGGTTCATCTTCCTGGCCCAAGAATTGCCAGAGGGGATCGCGTTTGTGAGCTATGACGATGATTTTGACCCTCGTTTGTATTTGGGGAATCCAATGGGCAAAGGTTTTCAGTATGAACCGATAGGTCCTGATGATCCCCTTTGTACCCATGTGGCAGTTGACTCAGTGATCTGGGATCAAACTGGGCGCTACGCTCTCGTCTCCTGTCATCTTGATCGACGGATCCTGTCATTGGATGGACGTTTAGACATCGATTTGGATCTTTATCTTGGTCCGATGGCGAATGAAGACCACTTAGCGTTGTATTGGGGGATGGATTTAGAAGATTGAGAGATTGTGTCGCGAAATCTGCGAACAAGCTATCTTGGGGAGGAGATTAGCATTAAACGCAAGCCGTCCTGATATGTCCATCAGGATAGTTTATTCTGGATCTGACTGAACCTGGTATCGTTGTCGAGCGTGAGGTTACAATCCCCTGCACCAAACTACAGATGTGGCTTGTGCTTGGAGTTAGATCACACAGTTCTCATTACAGAACCGCACGAGCACCTTCCAAATTATCAGCGCTTACCACCAACCGGTTGTTCGAGGCAACATAGATGAATTCAATATTTACACCGGCATCGGCGACCTTCCGTGCTGTCTCTCCCAATGATCCAGGTTGGTTCTCAACCTCAAGGAGCAGGACTTCACGCTCATCAGAGACTTCGAAACCACCATCTTCAAGAACTCGCCGGGCTTCTGCTGCATGCTCAACGATGATGTGAATGACTCCCTTTCCTTCGCACGGTAGACCGCATACACCTTCAATGTTGATACCAGCGTCGCCCAGCGTCTCACCCATGTCTGCTAAGGTGCCCGGGCGATCTTCCAAAATAATTGTCAAATCTTTGGCCATGTCTCTCCTCCTTTGGTAAACGATCTCGAAATAATGGCGATTGAAAGATCCTCCCACTTCTAAATATTCTTGATGAGCGTATTATCACACATTTCAACACCCGACTCTAGGCCAGAAAGGTGCATTAGTGTACGAGTTTCGACAGATAGATCGCGCTTAGAAAAGCACCGAGGATTATCTCTCGATATGTCACTGAAGTGTAGGTATTGTTGCTGTATTACAGGGGACCTTGTCTATGCTATAGAGATATCATTAATGAGTCGTGATTCCTTGGGCATGGCTTAGGAGTTCTGCTTTCCTTTGCTGCCTGATGGAGGATATTTCGGTGGGAAGGGTGATTTTTTATGGCACTTCGAGATCGGGGTTCTCAGGTTCGCCTGTCGATTCCGCTGGCAGGACATCCGACTGCGCGGCTTCGGTGTCTTGGTTTACCAGGCTATTGGAGCTGAGGATAATCTGTTCGAGAACACTTTCGAACTCCAAACCTTCATCCTTAGCTAATTGGAGATTGTTTTTACCCAGGAGAGCGAGAACTTCTTGATTCGTGAGCTCGTGCTTTGTCATCAGCGCCTCGACGAGCGCCTGTACCTCGTCTGAATGCATGATAAGCATGTTTTCTACTTGACCTTCCATCTGCAACCAGAAGCGTTCAACACGTTGGTCGGAGAAGCGCAGTTCCTTAATATCCGTGAAAAGTTCTGCAACAGGCGGACCAAATAAGCCATGCATTGCCAGCAGACGGAGCATGGTGCGTGCGTTATTGTAATCGCCTGTAGCTCCGGTCCAAAACTCGCCCATGAAGACTTTAACGGCAATGTGGCCTGCCAGTGAAACCATGATCTTGCCGATCATCCTTCGCAGGGGTTGTGCGTAAATCTCATCGGTGTCCACAGGCAGCATATAGCCTAAGGCTCCGCTTGACCGACGGACGATGCTGACGCGAGAGATGCGCTGATCGGGCAAGACGTAATGTTGGATCACGGCATGTCCCGCTTCATGGAAAGCAACCTGACGTAATTGGAGCGGATCCATATCTGCGATTGGATTGGCCATGCCGACAAGCTGCTCTTGGAGTGCCTGATCAATATCTTCCTGGATCACGTAATCACGTCCATTGAAGAGCGCTCGCCGTACGGAGTCTTTGGTGATGGCTGCCATGAGTTGAGCTGGCGTTGCGTGAGGTGTATCGGCTACGATATCCTCTACCCTGATCTGATCCGGATCATGCTTGATTTTATTGAGGTAACCTTTGACGATTTCGCGCCGTCCCACTCGATCGGGGCGCTCGACTTTAATCACCTGATCGAATCGACCTGGTCGCAGCAGCGCAGGATCGAGTATGTCTGGTCGGTTGGTCGAACCCATAAAGAGGACATGCCAATCACGCTTTGGAGGTACTTTACCCAAGAGCTTATACATCTTCGCCTGTAGTCGTTCCCAGAAGGTTGGTTCACCAATGCCGTCCATTTCGTAAAGCAGGCGCGTGAGGGCACCGTTCATGCCCATGCCGCCGAACATGCCGCCCATCATTCCTGCACCTCTTCCCATGACCCCCGATCGACTCTGAGCGACGGCGTCGATCTCATCGATGTAGGCAATACAAGCCCCATACTCGCGTGCAAGCTTTCGAGCGCCGTTTACAAAGTTCATCATCTTGAGTGTGTCCATCCCCCAAAACATGCCTCGGAAGCCCGATCCCTCAACCGAAAGGAATGCAACACCAGCTTCACCCGACATGGCCTTAGCCAACATCGTTTTCCCGGTGCCCGGCTCGCCGAAGAGCATGATGCCGTTGATGTACTCTCCCCCCATCTCGACAAATTTGGAGCGATCTGAGAGTAGGTCAATCCACTGCGATACGAGCTCTACCAGGGCAGGCTGTCCCCAATAGTCATCAAAGGTGACCTCTTTGTTATCACCAGGTTTGATGATGACTTTACGGGTGCGGCTGATAAACCAGAATAGCGCTCCAAATTGAACAACCATGAATAGAACAGCAAAGAGCAACTGCCCGATAAAAGTAAGTCCGTACATAAGGAGGTCTAGGTTGGAGGGGTCTGCCATGGCCCAAAGAACGAGGAAGATCAACAATCCCAAAAGCCAAAAGTGACGCAATTTACGGATAAAACTTGCCGGACGAGTGTGACGGTGCTTGGTGTTAGACCAGGGTCTGTTATTTCGGTCGCCAGCGTCTCCTGATTGGGAGTCTTTATCCCCCGATGGTATACCGAATTTGTTCCTCCTGACTGCGTCGCCGACGGATGAATATTTGGATGGAACTTTCTCGTTCATTGAGTTCTACCACCTTAATTTATCCGATTTGCACTTCCACGAATTAGGCACCTGTATGACGATACCTTCGTTTTTAGTTTCCCCTCCCTTTCCAGGCAATTTCTTGAGTGTCGATCAATAACCCAGAACCAGGTTGAACAACACAATTTTGAATAAGCTGGGTCGCGTTGGTTCCGTTGTAATACTTAAGCACGGCCCAAGGGCAGATAAAAGTCTCTTTGTGAATGAATATCTCAACAGGCTCCGAGTCGATCGTGACGGCCTCGGATTCATGCAGTAATTGACTAACGATCGGGAGTTCCTCCTCTTGGGCAAGATCGACCAAATAGAAGGTCACCTCGATCAGCTTGGTTAGCTCCTCATCAGTCCAATTGCCTGCGGCTAAATCGAGCGCCGTCATGACGACACGATCGTCGAGGGTGGATATATTTAGAACATCTAGTTTTGGAAGATCGTTCTCTATCTCGAGGGCGATTTGATGTTCGGAACTGGTGTCTGGGTTTGAAGCTGCTTCTAATTTGATCGCGATTCCGTAACGGTCAAGCAATCCAGGCCCAAAAGCAACCATCGCAGCTGCCAAAATCGCCAGACCTACTACGGACTTGATCGCATCTTCAAAACGTATCCCCCGTAACATATCTCACCGCTTCCTCGAACGCTCGCAAACATTGCGCTCAACCCTGTTAATTGAATTGTATAGGACAACAAGGTTGCGCTCGCTTACAGTCTGCTTACAGTCAGGGAAGCGGTGTTAAGGATTCGATTTCAACTGAGTTCTGGACAAAGAGAAAAGTTTACCAAGTAATTCCTGCTGCATACTTCATGGGTGTGATTTCCAACCAGGCGTTCTCAGATCGCTATGGATAGGACGATCCTGTTATCCATAGAATGAGCGCTAAGACTCCGATCGTAAGCAGAGGGAGCCCGATTTTCGTGAGTATAAATTTGACGAAGCTAGGTTCCGATGGCGGGGTCTCAGCAACTCTGATTTCGGGTCTCGTCGAAAACTTACTGACCTCAGAAAGCCGTGCTAATCCTTCGACCAAGTGTGAATCGCGCGAAAGAACTGGCCCAATTAACAAAACGACTAGTATACCTGAAGCAACACCCGAAGGTATTCCAGTGGAAAAGGCAAAAGTAATGTGATCACCCACGATATACTTTCCGGAGGATTGTCCAAGATCGAGTCCGATCATTCGTATCGAATAGAAGAATGCTATTAAGACGATCCCGCTTACGACTGCCCATCCTAAGCTTCTGGTAAATCGACGTCTGATGACCAGCCACAATAGAAGACTCGCTATACCAACGACCACAATTCCGATGGTATTTTGATTATCCGCCATTGATTCAAAGAACGGATCAAGAAATATCCACAGGATCACGCTTAGCGAGTAGCTTAATGTGTTCGCCAAGATCCACCTTCTGACTTGGGGGAGATAACGTCTGATGAGCAGCCATTGAGAGAAGCCCAGGGTAAGCCCAACAAGCGGAAAGGCGATATAGAAATACATTCGTGGTGATGGATCAGTGAGTATGGAGTTCGTCAACGAATAAATAAAGAAGGAAAAAGTCAATCCGAGAAATAATCCTGCAGTACAGGCTATTAGCCACCACAACCAGATAGAAAACCCGTTGACAAACTTCTGTAATGTCGGCATTATTCACCCTCACAACACATAATCGATTACCATCCGTCTCTTTGCTAGTCCTCCAGAAGTACCAATTGAAGAGTCGATAATTTGATCTGTTGGTGACGATGGGTGTCTTGATCGATCTGGTACTTGAATTTTGTCACATGGTTATATGAAAAAGGATTTCAGGTTATAAATCCGTTCTGACAGAGGAATAGACATCGCATTAAATGTAAGGAAACCATTTTTGATACAACAGTAATGCCCAAAAGTAGCACAATCATAACCACATCTATATGATGAGGTGATGGACTTTTGACTGATATCAAGGTTTCCACAAAGAGGAATGATTACGTAGCTGAATGGAAATCGCGTAAATACTTGCTTATCGAAGGGTGACGCAGTTTACGTAACGCTTTATCCTGGATCTGACGGACTCGTTCACGAGTTATCTCGAAGATAGTTGCGATTTCCTCCAGTGTTCGTGGTTGTCCATCTACAAGACCAAAGCGCAGAATTAGGACTGTGCGTTCCCTGTCCTTGAGTTTGTCGAGGGCTAGAAAGAGCTTCTCGCGCAGTGAGTCGCGGAGCACAATTGTTTCCGGGTTTTCCTCATCAGATCCCGGGATAAATTCAGCCCAGGTACTCTCATCATCTTTTCCAATGGGGATGTCGATTGAGAGGGTCTCTTCCGCGTAGAGTTGCAGTTTCTCGATGCTCCTCGCAGCCCGAATCCAACGCCGGTAATGGGCAGGGTCAATCGGATTATGATTTGCGATACATCTCCGAATCTCTTGAGCCATCTCCGCTGGAATAAATTCTGATTCAAGGGCGAGTTCAAGCGATGTAGGATTCCTGCCCAGTTTTTGTTCCAGACTCGAGCTGATACGTCGGATTTTATTAATTTTCTCAATGATATGCACTGGCAAACGAATCGGACGTGCGAAATCGTCAATCGATCGCGTCATCGCCTGCCGTATCCACCATGTTGCGTAGGTGCTGAACTTGTATCCGAGCGCGGGATCGAACTTTGTTGCGGCGTGAATCAACCCGAGATTGCCTTCTTGGATAAGATCCAGAAAGGTTAAGCCTCGTCCCAAGTACTTTCGAGCGATATTCACTACAAGGCGCGTATTCGACTTAACCAAGTGCTCTTTAGCTACGCTCGCTTGAATTATTATCTGCTGCGTTTCGTCGATGAGTTCTTCTCCTTGAGGGAGCGATCGAGAAAGCGATGTGATCACCTGATGATCACTTGTATCTGACAATTCATTTAGAAGTATGTCCTGGAGCGAAGCAGGTAAGAGGTAGAGAGTCTGAACAAGCTCAACAGCCGTATTAGCTATTTCATTCCACGCTGGATCTAAACCCCAAAGGTCTTGTTCCAACCAATCTAATATTGATGAGGGAGAGTCGTCAAGGAAAGTTTCACGAAGCAAGAAGGCCTCTTCAAGAAACATGCTAAAAGGTGGGGGTGAAAAACCGAGTGTGAACGATCGTGACGAGAGATCATAGTACAGATCTAGTAGGCGATTGACACAAAGCTTGTAAAACGATCTCACATGGGAGATCTTCAACTTGGAGTCACGATAGGGCTGTAGTTTCTTGGCAAGCTTCTCCCCGCTGGTTATGACGAGGCCAAGTTTGAATTCTTGGTTCTGCTTGAGAATTGCATATTGACCAATCTCGCTTAGATAGATACTCAAACTATCCAGTTTAATGTTCATTGACGGATATCCTCAAGTAATTTTGCTTTAATATCAGAAGTAATTGCAGACTTATCTGGGTTTAAGGTTGATTCTGTATATCTGCGTGAGAGGTTTGAAATGGCTATGGCGAGGGAAAAGCCAAGAACCAGTGACGGCGAAAACTCATCTCGGAATAGTGAGGGATTCTGATGATGTTTCCACTTCTTAAACACATCTTTTTGTGTTTGGATGCGATTTTTAGTACTACAGGCACATGTGATCTGTTGGCGAGAAGTTATTCAGAGCATCTCCAGGCAG
>DUEZ01000074.1 GCA_011174825.1 Anaerolineae bacterium
CCGTTAGCCAGTGGAAATGATTTGGACTTCCCCATTCCGATGGATATCTAATAGACAGAGATGTATTAATGTACACACCTAAGCGATCTCAGAGTTCTTTCCTTCAATTCACGATGTTAATCCTTGTCCTATTCAGCCTGGTCGGATGTGACCTTTCAACGGAGGATCTCGAAGCGATTGACCACCCTCCACTGCCTGTGGATGACCTGAAGGTGTCGACACCTGTAGAGCAGGGGCTGGATCCGGAGCTCGTGGCGGAACTCTATCTCAATGCGGCTGAATTGGAGACCCTCTACGGGTTGCTAGTCATTAAAAACGGACGTCTGATCGTTGAAAGGTACTTTAATGGTGGGGCGGTTGAGCAAAAGGTCGCACTGGCATCGGTAACAAAAAGCTATACATCGGCATTAATTGGAATTGCACTGGATCAAGGCTGTCTTTCAAGCGTGGATCAGAAAATGATGGAGTTCTTCCCAGAGTTTTCTAGTCAGATAAATGATCCGCGGAAGAAGCGTATCACCATCCGGGATATGTTGCAGATGCGCTCTGGATATCCTTGGGAAGAGTTTACGCCACCTTATCTCGATATGCTTTTTTCGAACAATAATTGGCTCCCACACATCGTCGACTTTCCCCTCACCAGCGATCCGGGAACTGAGTTCGGTTACAGTAATCTAACGGCTCATCTCCTGGCGGTTATCGTGGCACGCGCATGTGATACAGATCTCCTGTCTTACGCTCAGCAGAATCTCTTCTCGACGATCAACACACGGGTGGGTGCTTGGCCACGCGATGCCAACAACTACTACTACGGCAGCGGGGATATTTCCTTTACAGCTCGTGATGCGGCAAAATTCGGTCTGTTATATCTCAACCATGGTAAACACGGGGGGAACCAGGTCCTTTCGGCCGATTGGGTGAGGGAATCGCTTCAAACGTACTCAGAGAATATCTATGGCAACAAGCTGGGGCGCTATTTCCGCGATATCGGGTATGGCTATTTATGGTGGTCTGCCAAGGCAGGCGACCATCATTTCCACTACGCCTGGGGACATGGAGGGAACCTGATTATCTTGCTGGATGAGCTCGACATGGTTATTGTCACAACTGCGAATCCCTTACATGGAGTATGGGGACAGGAGGCATGGGAGAAAGAGGGAGCGATCATCGATCTGGTGGGAAGGTTCATCAAATCTTTGCCGTGAGCATGATGAGCAAACCAATGTGACATTACGTCTGGCTAACAAATCGCTGCAGCGGACCAGGGATGCGCGCTTTTATGAATTCGAATGATCCTATCCCTGGCCACTGAGCTCGAAGCCGTTGGGTGCCCAGCTAACTATCTAGTCAAGGTGATAAATCATGATCAGCTATTTTGAACGCTATCAAGAATTCGCCTCAGCAGGCTATCAAAACTCGCGTGTCTGGGCAGAACTAACATCCTTAGGCGATGATATCCGCCAGGAGCCGCTCTACTCAGATGCAAGAGCCGTAGCATGCGAGACTATGACGCGTGCAAAGCATAATATTGAAGTTCTTATCGAACGATTACATACTTTGGAATATCACTTCCTGTACCCCCAGGAAATCTGGAACACCCCCGACCCAGATACCATCATGACTCTGGATGCTTTCGAAGCCCAGTATGGTTTGCTCCCTCTATCAATCCGGATGTGGTACGAGGTGGTTGGTTCATTGTGCTTGATGGGTTCTCATCCAAAATTAAGTTATATGGATTCGTTTGATAGTGGTGCTTCAAATCCATTCTACTCTGACCCCCTTGTGATTAACCCCATAAAGGATCCGCCTCTGCCTTTCTATGCGGATATGGTATTCGATTACACTGGAGAAGAAACGACAGATCCGCCTTATGGAATCTGGCTCGCACCTGATGCTATCCAGAAAGCGAACCACAGCGGTGGTGGACCTACTCAGATCATGTTTCCAAATCCTGTTATGGATGCACCACTAATCTCTGATCAATGGGATGGTGTCCTATTTGTGAGCTATCTTCAACAATGCTTTCAATGGGGTGGGTTCCCAGGCTTGAGAGATTCTCCCGATTATCCAAAAGAAGAGCTTGACTTCTTGACAAAGAACCTGCTTCCTCTCTGAAGTTATCAAGTTGCTTTCAAGTCTTCTTTTCGAGGGTGCTGGGCACCTAACGTCTCGATGTACCGCAAAGAACGCGGTATCTTCGAGAGCGTACCCCGCGCGAGACGCGAAAATTGGGTGAGGTAGATGTGCGAGGCCGCTCAGCTCGAGGCTGTTAGGCGTCCAATATCGCCATTAGACAGCATATGAGTGAAGTTTATTCGTTCGCGCTGGAGGCAATTCGAACACAGCTTTACTACGGGGTTGAGTTCGACGCGGGCATCAAGGCATTAATCGAGCTGTATGCTCAATCTGCCCCACTCGAGGGCTCGGCCGAAGTTCGGAAGTTGCCGTTTCACAAGGATGTGCTTGGTCTCTACAACTGGATCACCCACTATCTGCTTGATCCAGAAGTACCTGACAGCTCTCAGGTGCTTTGGATAGGATTGCTGAATCCGTTTATTGATGAGGATGAAATCTACATCGTAGCTTCCAGGTTCTACGATCCGTATTCGACCCACTGCTTGTGGGCTTTTGAGGAGGACAACGATTACTTCACAGACACCAGCTATTTCCATTCTCCTGTTCTGAGAGGAGTGGCCGAACACACGAGAGAACATCTCAAACTGGGAATGTCTTTGATTGGATTGGGATATGTATGCCTTGCTGTGCGTGACATCTTTCACGAGGTAAATCCAAAAGCCGTTCTTCGAGGAATGATCTCAAAGGCAATTGTCGTGGGGCTTGATCCGCTCACCTACGGCGGATACGCGTTTTGTCGATTAGGGTATGTTTATCCGCATGGGCTCTTTGTGGATGCAAGGTAAATAAGCAGGGAAGCGGGCGCCTAACAACTCGCTGGAGCGGACGCAGCCTCAGGGCGCTTTCATGAACGGAGTGTAGATGCTGCGCCGCTCAGCTCGGAGCCGTTAGGCAGTGTTTTTCCTAAGATCTCATGATCTCCCTATAACGAAGGAGTTGGCAGTATGCTTGAGAGATTGAATTTGATCGGCGCAATAACTGCTCATGTCATCTTTATTTCAAGCATCATTACTTTTTCTTCCCGCTTGATATTTAAAATAGGTCCCGGTCATTGGGTTGGCATCCCCATTTTATTGATGGTTTTCCCGCTGGCCTATCTCTTAGTTACAGCGCCAGGAGCAGATCGTCCATTTATATATTACATTCAAGTTGGGCTTATGCTCCTGTGGTTAATTCTTCTTTTCATTGTGGATTATGTTCTAAAGTACGACTTTCGACAGACCCAATGGATGGTAGTTAGTTACGTTGTCCTTGCTTTCGCTGGAATGGGAGGCATGATTGGTGTTGCGTCTTTGGCTGGAAGGGGATGGACTGTATCGTCGGTCATTTTCTTTTTAATCGTCGCCATCCTTGCATTTGCTCAACGAGCAGTTACCGGTATCTAAAAAGAGAGAACCATTTACTCTAATTTTGCATATAAGCACTGCATAACGTCTCGCTGGAGCGGACCCTTCGACTTCGCTCAGGACAGGCTTGTCGAAGGGTCCGCTCCAGCGAGTTGTTAAGTAGCTTAACTGATAAACCTGTAAGCTATCTTTTGTCGTCTCCCATTGTCATATCAAATGGCAGTATGTGACTATCGAATATTGTAGACAGCTATTTATCAGATTCCTCGTAAGCAGATTAAAAAAGGAGAAGCCAGGGAGATAGTACAGGATATTGATCAATCAACGTGACAACTCGAAAATCACCACCGTTCCATAATCCACTGCAGTTTGCACGTCAAGTTTTCCACCGATCATGGTGGCTCGCTCGCGCATACCCGCTAGCCCATAGTGCCCTTGAGTAACGAATCTCGCTGAATCAACGATTCCGGAAATACCTCGCCCATCGTCAGTCACCGTAAGTCTCAGTCGATCGGGATAGACCGTCAGACGTACCGCGATCTCTGAGGCGTCGGCGTGCTGGATGGCGTTGTTTACAGCCTCCTGGGTGATGCGGAATATCGCCAGCGCTGCTTCGTCAGGCAAGCTGAGATCTTCCGTTTGAGCAGTTATTTCGATGTGAATGGGGGCCGGGGAACGGTTGTCCATCTCTACAACCATCGTTTTTAACGCTGAGCCCAGATCTTGTTGCAGGAGAGGGGGGCGCAGATCGTTGCAGATTGCGCGCAGTACTCGGATCGTCTCGCCGGAAAGATCTGCCAGGTCCGAGAAAGTAGCACCTTGAACACTCGCTTGGGTCTCTAAGGCTTTCAAGTCGCGCGTCACTGCGCTCAAGTCTTGCAACACGCCATCATGCAGCTCACGCGAGATACGACCGCGTTCCAATTCTCGCGTTTTAACCATCTGGCGATATAGCTCACGCATTTCGGACGCTGCAAAGCGTTCCTGCTCAGCGAAGCGGATCGCCTCCAGCACGGCAGCTGCCTCCCTGGCGATCGCCGTCAACCATCGCAGATCTTCGGGAGCGAATGAACTATTCTCGGCTCGTTGACCAAGCAGCCACATCCCGCGCAACCCGGCACCGCGCATCAAGGGTACCCATGTCTTAATCCAGGACAGATCCGTCCGTCCCTGCCGAATTAGCTCCTTCAATCGATTACGATCCCCCCTCTGCGCATCTCCCGCTGATGCCACCAGGCGCACAACGGAATGATTGATGGGCAGGCTAACCTCCCCCGAGCCGGCGGGGACAAGCTGGTGCGAGTCGGGCAACAATAATTCAGCGCGTTCTACCTGTAATTTACGCGGCAGCTCTTCCGTAAGAATCTGAACCATTGTGTCCATATCTTTCGCGCTGGTCAACTTACGGCCGTATTCCATCAACAACAGGCTGCGATCAATGGGCGCGCCATATTGCCGCCTTCGCCACCATCTTCGCACTTGGTGAAAAACTACCCCCCCTAATCCAAGAACCAACCACCCTACAACCAGACCGATGATGAGGTAGTTAAGCTCTCCCATAGCTTTTCACTCAGACCAAGTGCTTCTCTCTGGCGACTTGAAGCGCCTCATGACGGCTATGGACACCCAATTTACGGTAGATGGCGCTGAGGTGGTTGCGCACCGTACCAGGTGAGATATGAAGCGCCTGTGCAATCTGGAGATTCGGCAAGCCGCGCTTCACTAGGCGGAGGATTTCGACCTCACGATCGGTGAGATCCTGTCTTTTGCCCTCGGTACGCGTGGCGTGAGCCAGCGCTTCGTATGCCTGAGGGCTAAGATAAATTTCCCCCTCCGCTAAATCACGGATGATTGTGTCAATCCGTGAAACATAGTCATCATCCTTGAGAATATAACCGTATGCTCCGCTTTGTAGTAGATCATGCACCAAAGCGGGTTCCAAATAGGCGCTGAGTAGGCAGATTTTTAAATCGGGAAAATCGGATCGCAGGCGTTTTACGGTTGAAAGTGCATCAAACTCGGGTTCAAGGAGCAAATCCAGGAGCAATACATCAGGCCGTGCCTGACGCACCAGGCTAGGCAAATCACTCCCACGCCCAGACTCGGCGACCAGCTGAATATCGGGCACCTCATCCAGCAAGGTATGTAGTGCGATGGCGACATGGGGGTGATCGTCCACAACTGCGACTCGAATCATTTCCACATCCTTTGTTCTCGATCCGCTCGCGAGGCCATTGTACCCGGATGGTGGATCACGTCAATATGTTCAGATCACTCCTCACTATGACGCTGTCATGTTCCATTAGTGTCGCATACATAGCTGTGAAGTGACCCCCGCCTATTCTCGGGTCTTTCATGGTGCAATATTATGGTAACAAAAGATAGAAGTATATTCTTCAAGTAACGAACTTTCTTTAATCAAACATCTTTATGACAGGTCTAGATGGAAGCGACAATTGAATAAGGAGGGCCCATGTTACTGGCTGATCATTTAACGCTGACATATCAAGACGGTGAGAGAACCTTAAACGCGGTTGACGATGTTTCCATCGTCATAAAGGACCATCAGTTCATCGGCATTCTGGGCCCTTCCGGTTCGGGGAAGAGCTCCCTGCTCTACCTGCTCAGCGGTCTGCGGGCACCTACTCAAGGTGAGATTTACCTGGATGATCGCGCCTATGGGAAAATGCCTGATCGCGAGCGGGCCGCCCTGCGTCGTAGTGAGTTCGGCTTTGTCTTCCAACACCATTTCCTGATTAACTATCTCACCGCATTAGAAAATGTGTTGGTCTCTGCGCTGGAGCATAACAAAGCCCACATAGAACAGGCAAGAGCACTCTTGGCCGACCTGGGCTTGGGCGAGAAACTGCATCAATTTCCCTACGAACTTTCCGGCGGGGAACGACAGCGTGTCGTGATTGCACGGGCCATGATCCATCGACCACGCATCATCTTCGCCGATGAACCGACCGGCTTATTAGACAGGCGTACCGGTTTGCAGGTTATGGCGCTGTTGCGCAGCTTTCGTGAACAAGGCTGTCTGATTGCAGTGACCCATAATCCCGAAATCCTTAATGAAGCTGATATGGTAGTCACCATGCGCGACGGGCGGATCACAGATATGAAGGATCGCATTACCCGCCTGACACAGGAGGTGACGACGTGAACCCCCTCTCGACCTGGACCTACTTCCGCCGCCACATTCGCCATGCCGTTCTGCTGCTGGGTTTGAGTGTCGTTATCACCATTGCGCAATATTCAATGGTGGCGCTGGTGTGGGGTGTCTTTGTCGAACCCGGACGTTTAGCATGTATGAAGTATTCAAAGTTCAGCATGGTGACACCATGGGACGATCAAAACGAGCTGGAGCCCGAGGTGATCGCCCGGATCCGGGCCCATCCTGATTTGGTCGAAGTGCTCCCGACAACGATCATTCGATTCCAATTGCCTGGTGCCGCGTCAGGCATCCGCTTCGATTTCGACCTGGTTGGTCTGATGGACGAGGATGTTCGCCTTATTTTTGAGTGGTTTGATACCTCTATACGGGTCGGTCGTCTCCCAAGGCCAGGGTCGAACGAGCTCCTGCTATCGGCCGACGTTGCCAATATGCTGGGCGTCACGGAGGGGGATACGCATGAGGTTTTAAGTTCAGAGTATTACACCAACACGGATGGTCCCCTTACGCCAACCCCTTTTATCGTCGTAGGGATTCTAGAGAGTGAGGTGGAATTGGGCATCGTTTCACTTGAATACCTTAATGACCACGAGCTATACCGCACATTTCCGACTCGTTTCATTGTCGTGCCCCATGAAGGTAGGTACGCTGTCGTGGATGACTTCCTGCGGAACGAGATTCAGAGCCCAAGGACCTCCGTGATGACGTTCTCACTGCTTAACGAGCGCATCATGAGTGAAGCCTTACCAGGGCTATTGATGCTCCTGCCGGTCATCCTCATTGTAGCCATCGCTTTTTCATTGTTGATCGTCGTTGTCAATCAGATTGCCAACAGCCGGCGCTTGCCCGAGTTCGGCGTTTTGCATGCCACAGGTCGCAATAAATATTGGTTGATCCGGCGGCTGACAAGGGAGACCGGCATACTTGCTGTTGCGGGTTGGATCATCGCGATCGGGCTGTCGTGTGCGGGACTCTACCTGCTCAATATTACCCTTTTTGCACAGCAGGGATACGACCTCGACTATCCAGTCTGGATGCCGATCGTGTTCAGTCTTCCTGTCCCGGTGGTGATCATCGGGTCCGCCTTCCTCAGCGTCAGACGGACCTTCTTGCGCCTGGATCCTGTGACGATTATTGAGCAGGGTGAGCTAAGCCAAGAAGACACCAGCAAGCAAGTGAAGCCGGTCTCGAAGAGCTCACTCAAACCGCTAGCACCTGCAACCTTCTACAAACGACATCGGCGAAGGGCGTCCTGGCTGATCGGCGGGATGAGTGTGATGATCCTAGCTGTGGTCCTGTTCATATTCGTCCTTACGGTGGATGCGGATGCGAAAATCCCATTTTTAGGATACCTGCGTCTGGTGAGCCTCATCCGTTCGCCGGGTGCTGGGAGCCTCGCAACCGAGGTGGTCGCCATGGCAGAGGCGCATCCTGCGGTAGGTCGGGTTATCCCCATGGCCCCCCGGGTATCCATGCTCCGCGCAACCATCCCTCCGTTCTCAAGTGTAGAAGTGAGTCCCTTCGGCGTCTATGCCAGGGACATGGACTATCTGGTTGAGCTGTATGATCTGGAACTCATGGAAGGGCATTTACCGCGACCAGGGACCAATGAGATGGTTATCCCGGAAGTCCTGGCATTGAACCGGGATCTCGAAGTCGGCGATGTGATCGGTGATCCAGATCGACCTGCCTATCCTGGAGCCCCCTCACTCTCGGTTGAATTCGTCATCTCTGGCATCTTCTCACGGGCTGAATCACCGGAAGAAGAAAACGGGTGGGCTTTTATCTCGCTCGAGTTTTTGGAGCAGGTTGAAACCTTGCCTCTCCCGGATGTCCTCCCGATGATAATCGTGCCGAAAGTGGGGGAAAAAGATGCCCTGGACGATTGGCTAGAGGGTGACCTGGCTGGGGTGGAGATCTCCGTGCTCACCCACCGGCAGGAAGTTTCACGAATTCGACGGAAGGCGTGGCAAGATATGATGTCCATAGCGATGATCGAAGTCGTGATCGCTGTCGCTGCCGCAGTTGGTTTGGTGGTGCTCAATTACATCTACTCTGCTCAACGTCAATCGGAGTTCGGTATCCTTTACGCGTTGGGATATGGTAGGAGACAGCTAGTGAGCCGCCTGGGTAGAGAAACGTCATTCACGACCGTCGTTGCCTGGATGTTGAGCGCAGTGGGGGTGTTGATTGCAATGCTCGCCGTACGCTATGGCGTGTACGAGCCGCGCGGCCTTTCCTTTAACTTCTTCAATCTAACCCCCTGGTTGTACACATTGCCGATCCCCATTGTCGTTCTCACTGTCACCACTGGTTCTACTGCCTGGACATTATCGAGACTTGATCCTATATCTATCATTGAGAGAAGGGGATGATACTAGCCAGTTTTGTATCGATACGCTTCTAGTATCAACCTGGTCGTGAGGAACTCTTGGAATGTGAATTAATGTGTGCAAACTAGCGGCATACCCATTCGCTGAAGCCCTTCGGCTTCGCTCAGGATAAACTCCCCGGGGAAACGCGGCGATATGAATTCAAATTATCCTATCCCTGGCCATTGAGCTCAAAGCCGTTAGGCAGGCCAACTCAAAAAACGCGAGGAAAGGAGGTGGGAAAGTGAAAAGGTATCTGCATCTTGGTATTCTTGTGCTTGTTCTGCTGCTCGCCAGTTGCGGGCAACTATTTTCGTCCCCGATCTCTGACCTTGAGGAGAGAATCCGCAGAGTTGAGAACGGGTTGCTTCTTACAAAGTCGATCGCTGACCGTATGGAATACCATAACGTGCCCGGAGTTAGCATCGCCGTAATCAATGACTTTGAAATCGAATGGACCAAAGGGTATGGCGTCATGGAGCTTGGAGGCTATGAGCCTGTGACATCTGATACCCTCTTTCAAGCCGGCTCCGTTGCAAAACCGGTCACTGCCGTGGGAGCGCTGCACTCTGTAGAACAAGGGCTCCTCGACCTGGACGAAAACGTCAACGATAGGCTCGTTACCTGGCAGATCCCAGAGAATGAGTTCACCGCCCAAGCAGACGTTACGCTACGTCGTCTGCTGAGTCATACTGCTGGCGTGAACCAGGGCTTGAACAGAGGCTACGCACCGGGCGAAGAGGCTCCCACGATGTTGCAGGCTCTTGAGGGAGAGTCACCGGCCAATTCCCTCCCCGTCCGGGTCGATAGGGTTCCAGGGACGGAAAACTACTACTCGAACTGTGGCTACCTGATCGTCGCCCACCTTCTCCAGGATGTTCTCAGCAAGCCCTTCTCAGAGGTCATGCAGGAAGCTGTCTTTGGGCCCGTCGGTATGACATCCAGCACCTTTAAGCAGACGCTTCCTGTGGAGCTTGAGGTCAAAGCTGCTACACCGCACGGTTGGGACGTCGTCGCGTGGCAGGAGAGTCCCGGACTTGTCGGAGAGACGCATGTCCACGACCCGGGCTATGGGGGACTGTGGACAACTGCGCCTGACCTGGCCCTATTCGGGGCCGAGGTCATACAGGCTTACACAGGGGAATCCGAGACAGTCCTTTCCCAAGACATGGCTAGACACATGCTTACGCCTGTGACCAAGGGTATCCCGCTGCAGGAGCCCTTTGCTGCCGACCAAGCCCTGGGATTCTCTCTTCTACACCTGGGGCAGGAGAGTTGGTTCATTCATTTCGGCGGGTCTTTTCCCGGGTACATATCGGTCCTGCTGGCTCAACCCGAGCGAGGATTTGGCGTTGCCATCATGACGAATGCCTGGAGCGGGTATGAGCTCATCTGGGAAATTCTCTATAGCATCTTTTATGCGTACGGAATCTTTCCAACGACAGGTCAGGTCCTTGGTATGGGATACAGCCTGTTGTTGTTCACGGCGGTGTTTCTGCTCTGGCCGGTGGGCTATATCGTCCGCAGAGTACGAGTTCATAAGCTGGAGGTTAAAGAGGCCGAGTTCAAACCGGGCAAAGTCGCCGCGATTGCCCGCATAGTGGCGATGCTGACAGTTACCGCGGTTTTGGTGCTCATGCTGCTCTATCGGGGGCCGCTGGGCGGTGCCCTGGTGCATTCCCTGGATAGAGGGGAGCCGGTTTTGATCAAAGCCCTGTTGGGCATCTTTTTCAGCACACCGATCATCTTGGGGATCTTGACGGTGCTGGTATGGAAGAACCGGTTCTGGTCCATCCCGGAGCGGGTGCAATACACAATCATCGTGCTAGGGGCATTGGTCGGTATCTTCCTTCTCCGTGATCTGTGGCCATTGATGTTCTGGGGGTAGCTGAAAGCCACAGCTATGCAAGGAGTAATGATACGACCCGCCGAATCACTCACTGGAGGCGACCCCTTCGGCAATGCTCAGAACAAAGCTGGGATGCGCCGAGATTTGCAATTGATGGGGCAGATTTGATATCCTGGAAGGTATAAGTTGAGGAATATCCAGGCTCAGCTCAAGGCCGTTAGGCAGAATTCGCTTAGATAGATTGACATGGTTTCTTTAGAGACTGAAAGATTGATACTTCGACAGTTTCAGGATAGCGATCTTGATGATTTCGCTGCCATTTGTGCAGATCCTGATGTGATGCGCTTCGCATCCATCACTGGGAGTCCATTAAACCGAGCCCAAGCGTGGAATTGGATGGCAATGACATTAGGTCATTGGGAATTGCGCGGTTATGGATTGTGGGCAGTTGAGTTAAGAAACAGCGGAACACTTATAGGCAGAATTGGTATCCATTATCCCGAGGGATGGCCTGATATGGAGCTGGCTTGGATGCTGAGAAAACCATACTGGGGTAAAGGCTACGCAACCGAAGGAGCAATAGCTTCTTTGAATTATGCGTTCACTACGATGGATTTTCAAAAGGTGATAAGCATTATCCATCCAGATAATGTTCGTTCAATCCGATTGGCTGAGCGAATAGGAGAGCACCTTGAGAAAGAAATTAAAATGTTTGACCATCGATTATTAATGTACAGTGTTTACCAAGTTGGTTGGAATTCTGCCTAACATCTATGAAAACGCTGCCCCTGTCAAGAGCTACACTCGTTAAATGAAGTTCTACTCCCTTTGGGAGGGTTTCTTTCTTCTACGGTTCGCCTGCGGCGCAGCAGGTCAGGCCGATCTCGCCGGAAACATCTATGCGCTTCTCAAGGAAGCATGATCATTCTTCGCCAGGGGCGGCGCAATCATCACCCTTACGGGTACCTGCGGCTCGCGGATCTCATAGGACCCATGTTAGGCACGCGCCTGCCGCTGGCTGAGCGAGGCAGCGGACATACCTGCTGCGGAGCGCCAGTAGGGTGGTTCCTTGTACGGCACCTCCTTGGTGAGAACCCAATAGGTGGCTTCGGCCAGATAACGAGCGGTAGCACCGACGGCGACGGAGTGGCCCTTGCGGCGCTTGATACGCTCGTAGAGGTGGGCGACGTACTTCACCCTCCAATTGGGGTGATGGCGATGGCGGACAATGACATTCGCGGCTTCGATGAACGCCCATTTCAGGTAGGTGTTGCACTGTTTTACCAGACGGCCGTAGTAGGCGCGGCCAGCGCTGGCGCTGACCTTGGGCACGAGGCCGGAGTAGCTGGTGAAGTTCTTGGCGGCCGGGAAGCGGTCGATGGAACCGACCTCGCGATCGATGACGATGGACAGCACTTTAGCGGGTCCGGGCACGGTCTGGATGAGCTGGATAGAAGGGGTGATCTTAACCTTGGCCAGGATGTGCGTTTCCAGTTGATCGATATGGTCCTGGACGGTGTCGAGCAGATCGAGCTGTTGCTGGGCGCAGCGAGCGGTCTCGGGTGGTAGCCGATCGAAGAGCTCCAGCAGATCGGGTCTCCACTTGGGGACGAAGATATCACTGGCCTCGGTGAGCGAGAGGTTGTATTTGGCCAAGGTGGAGTGTGTACGGTTTTTGAGCATGGTGCGGATCCTGGAGAAGGCCATGCGGGTGCGCGGGAGCTCGCGTTCGTCACGCAGTTCCCCAGGTGGGATCCAGACGGAGGGTAGAGTGCCGTTGTGAAGCAGGGTGGCCAGGCCGTCGGCGTCAAGCTTATCGGTCTTATGGATGTGGGCCATCATCTTTTTGGCAAAGTGAGCGTGGGCCAGTAGTGGGATACAACCGGAAGCTTCGATCTCATCAACGATCCAGTACCAATTGCCGACGGTTTCAAGAGCGACAAGCGTGCCTTCAGGGAACTGAGACAGGAAGGATTGAATGGCACCGGGAAAGTGATTGATCCGCACCCGGTCCACGATCTGGCCATTCGGACCGCGTATGGCGAAGAGGGAAAAGTGTTTGTGCGCGTCACAACCAAGCTTATAATCGGAGTTGAACATCTTGCACCCCCTGTGCACTGAATGGGATGTTGGTAATCCCAGTGTAGCGGGGGGTGCAACCCTTTCATATAATCAACTCAATGGAGCAGACGCCGAGGGCAGCGGCATATCCAGATTTGGAATAGGCATCAGGGAGTGCGAGAATTATTATAGTACTTAATCGGCGCTGCTTAGCTCCGCGCCGTTATATGCCTTTGAAAGTGAGGTTATCATGAACGTATACGAGCGTAACGTATTAATTTTGCCGTGTCCTGTTGGCAAAGTTTCCGACGGGTTTCACACTTTCGACGAATTATACGAACATAGACATATTTTATTTATCAAGTTAATGAACTGCCGCCCGGATAAATCTTGGAAAAGCCGGAAACATGAAGATGGCAGCGTGTATGAAGGTGATTGGTTTGTGGCTGGGATGTGCCTTCCGACAGGAGATGTAACATACCATTTGGAAGGCAAATATTGGGATATGGCAAAGGTGCAGGAACATGAATTTGCTCCACCCTGGGACGGTCACACGGCAGAAGATGTTTTGAATCGTTTATCCAATTGGGAGCAGAGCATATAACAATTCGCGGAAGCGGACGCCGGAGAATGGGTGAAAATTAAATTTACGGAGCGAGCCGGCTCCGCTTAGCTCAGCGTCGTTAGCAGGTCTCGTCAACGCTCCAAATATCGGTCTGTAGCCAAGTGCAGAGGTGGAAGATGTCACTCTCGAAATCAATTCAGAACTTCCTTAAACTTGAGTCTACAAGTGGGTTTATCCTGTTTGCCTCCGCGATCCTGGCAATGCTGATTGCCAATTCACCCTTGCGTGGACTGTATGCGGGCCTTTTGCAGACCCAGGCTTCTGTCAGCATTGGCGCGCTTGGCATCGCTAAGCCTATTCTTCTCTGGATTAACGACGGCCTGATGGCTATCTTCTTTTTATTAATCGGTCTTGAGGTCAAGCGAGAGATTCTTGATGGTGAGCTTTCGGACCGATCAAAGGCTGCCTTACCGCTTACCACGGCGATCGGAGGGATGGTTGTTCCATCTGCGATCTATGTTCTACTCAACATCCATGATCCGACCGCCCTGAATGGCTGGGCCATACCTGCTGCTACCGATATCGCCTTTGCTTTAGGGGTTCTTACTCTACTAGGAAACAGGGTACCGGAGTCGTTGAAAGTCTTCCTGCTAGCGCTGGCAATCATCGATGATTTGGCTGCAATCGGCATTATCGCGGTCTTCTATTCGGGTGACCTTTCGCTGCTGGCCCTCGGGCTTGCAGCGGCCTCGCTGGTCGTCATGCTGTTGATGAATCGGGCCGGCGTCTCGGGTACGGCTCCTTACCTGATCGCCGGATTATTTCTCTGGGTATTTGTGCTAAAGTCAGGTGTGCATGCGACATTGGCTGGCGTGGCTACAGCTTTCGCCATTCCACTCAGAGTGGGCAACGATGCTGCCCGTTCTCCATTACGCTCGCTCGAGCATGCACTTCACCCCTGGGTGGCGTATGGCATCATGCCGATCTTTGCCTTCGCCAATGCGGGCCTTTCACTGGCCGATCTGAGTATCAACACATTGTTCCAGGCTGTACCCCTCGGGATAATCTTAGGTCTAGTGATTGGAAAGCCGGTTGGGGTCACCCTCTTTTCCTGGATGGCAATCCGGTTGGGTATCGCGGACTTACCCGAAGGAGCGAATTGGACGCATCTGATTGGCGTGGGCATGTTGTGTGGCGTCGGTTTCACGATGAGCCTATTCATAGCTTCCCTCGCCTTTGAGCATGGAGCTACAGAGTATTTGTTTGCCGACCGGTTCGGGATTCTCGTTGGCTCACTGCTAGCGGGCGCACTTGGATATGCAACCTTGAGGCTCACGGTTCGAAAAAGCTAGCAGTAGCTGGTTCCGTCTGCTAACAACCGGATGGAGCGGACGCCGCGCGCAGCTAATTTTAAGATTCGCGGAGTCTTGCGCCGCCGCTCATCCCGAAGCGTTATATACCCGTAAAGAAGGAGTGTAACATGAGTGAAAAAATAACTGATGATAGCAGTAATGACCCTAAAAAAAGAAAGCTATTAATTTTACCGTGTCCTGTTGGCGAAGTTTCTGACGGGTATCACACTTTTGACGAATTATACGATCACAGACATACTTTGTTTGTCAAATTAATGAACAGTCACCCGGATTTGTCATGGAAAAGCCGCCAACATGAAGACGGCAGTATGTATGAAGGTGATTGGTTTATTGCCGGAATGAACCTTCCTACCGGTGACATCTCCTACCATCTTGAAGGTCATTTTTGGGATTTGGCAAAAGTTCAGGCTCTTGATTTTGCACCCGCATGGGATGGTCACACGGCAGAAGATGTTTTGAATCGTTTATCCAATTGGGAGCAGGGTATATAACAAATCGCTGAAGTTGACCTAGAGGTTAGGTGAAAATACAAGTTGGAAGGGGTATCAGGACGATCAGAATTAATTGCAGACTACATCCAGGCAGCTTAGCTCAGAGCCGTTAGGCCGCTCTCCCGAGCGATCGGCGAAAGATGAAAAATGAGTATGTCTATCATCAGGAATGATACTGGCGAGGTAAGGTTGGCATGGAGACTTGTACTCGTCATTCTACTCTTTATAGCCGCTGCGATTCTCCTCAGACTAATACCCATCAGACTAATAGCCGTCTTTCTGGTCAGAAATGGCATGTTTCAGGCAAATGCAATCGAAACAGCAAGCACCATGGTTTTCGAAGATCCTGCATGTTCCACAGCGGTTGGCGCCCTTAACGGCCTCATAGGCTTTCTGATTGTGTGGTTTCTGATACGGGTAATCGAAAGGTCTAATTTCACATGGGAGGCGGTCGGGCTAAACTGGAGACATAATAGTCCCATTGCAATTCTACAAGGCGTTATGTTGGCGTTAAGCCTATTCATTGCTATCGTATTGACTGGGCAGATCCTGGGTTTCTCTGCTTCATCAACGAATCCATCAGTCTTAGGTGTAAGTGCGCCGATCTTCTTCCAGAGGTTCATTCTTTACCTTGCGATGGGCTTTGGCGAAGAGATCGTATTCAGGGGATATGTCCAAACGAGATTAGTGAGGCAATTCAGCGTAGTCTGGGGAGTCCTGGCTACAAGTGTGTTGTTTACCCTGTTGCATCAGATCTCTTACAGGCTGTCGCCTGTCGTCATTCTTTCCGGCGTAATGCTCTGGACCACTATTGGTGTTCTGTACCATTTGAGCAATTCGCTTTATCTTGTCGGCGTTTTTCATGGGACTATGAACACGCTGCTGAACGCTCTGAATTTTGAGGTTGGCGACATTAGCAGCCTATTCGTGCATGCACTCGCGCTATGCCTGGCCATCGGCATTGCTCTCTTCAAGATACGGGGTTCTGGAATACGCTCGAATCCGGTATAAGCCACCGCTTGGGCAATGCGCATCTTGGCTGTAGCAGGCTGTTAGTTTGTGATAAACAACCGCAGGCACAATGTGGCTGTCCGTTCCCAGAGTAAGGGCGGCTTAACCACTCAATAGAGCAGACGCCGAGGGCAGCGGCAAATCCAGATTCGGATTGGGCATCAGGATGTTTGGGAATAATTGAAGGGTCTTATCGGCGCAGCTCATCTCGCAGCCGTTGGGCGGCGTCAATCGTGGGGGGGAAACCTATCATGAGTCGATTACTGGTCATCGGCGGAGCGTCACTTGATGTTCTGCATTTGAAAGATCGAACGGTTACTTCTGCGGGCGGGGCAGGAATGTATACCGCGATGGCAGCAAGTCGTTGTGGAGCCGGGGTTACGATGTTTGGCTCTCGTCCTGATCCCCTTCCAGAAGTATTAGAGCCTGTTGCTAAGCGTTTAGCTGGATGGCTCGGCCCAGTTATATCTCCAAGTCAACTTCCGCAATTCGAGATTTCCTATCGGGATGAAAAAGCAGAATATCTAGCCGTGACGCATTCGGCGCAGAGATCGCTCTTGCCCAATATGCTTCCATCGGATTTGTCCAAATATGGTCTTGTACACGTGATTCCATTAAGCGACACATCACAGCAATTGTCTTTCATTCAAGCTTGTCGACAGCGCGGTGTGGAGTTGATATCTGCTGGAACTTGGCCAGGTGATGCGTTGGAAAAACCAGAATCTGTTCGTGCCGTCTTGGACGAATCCGACTACTTCTTTATGAATGATCAAGAAGCTGAGGCCGTGTTTGACTCCATTGATGCTGCCAAGACAGAGCCTGGAAAGGTGCTATATATCACAATGGGCAAGAAGGGGGCTTGTATCATTCAGGGCGATACTTCCACATCGATTCCGGTCGTCTCAGCCACTGTACTGGATCCAACAGGCGCAGGTGACACTTTTTGCGGCGCAACGCTGGCCTATCTGCTTCAAAAGAAACATCCCATCATGGCAGCGCGCCACGCCATTGCATTAGCGGCGGAGATGATCACACAGGTTGGTCCAACCGCGCTTCTGTCTGAGGATCGGCCCCCAGAGGCGCCTCTGGACGCGCGCGTTCAGGTCAATGATAGGCAGGTACGGATAGTTGCCGAAAGGATCTCGAAGCTCTCTGAAGTGTCTCCGTTTCCATTTGTTGGCCCGGTATACCCTCCTGTGGGACATCCCAAGGCGTTGGAATATTTCTTCGCGGCCACGCTGCAGCAGTTTGGTTTCTGGTCCGAGCGAAACAATCAGTATGACAAGCCGATGATTGCCAAGATCAGCGGCGTCGAGCAGAAGGGCTCAGACTATTTGTGGGACGCGTTCAGGCGCCGGGTCGAGCAAGATGCGGATTTCTGCTCTCCAGAGCGGCAAGCGAATTTGAGTCGAGAGGAATTGTTGGAAGTCTTTCGAGCAGAAAATGGGGATGATCCAATGCCCGCCCTGGATCTGCACCTAGGACAAGCGCACCACTTTGGTCGGGATATGCTTACGCTTCAGCTCACGCCGCAGGCTGTACTGCAGAAGGCGCTGACATCGGCTCAACCCTTGCAGACTCTACTCCTTCTCCTCGATCAAATTGGCGGCTACAAGGAAGATCCCTTGCGCAAGAAAAGCCTCTTGCTGGCCTTGATCCTCACGGATCGCCCGGAAAAATTCCTGCCGCTAAGGGACGATGAACAGGCGGCTCCTCCTATTGACTATCATTTGCAGCGTTCCTGTTTGCGGGTTGGGCTGATTGACGTGGCTGATGAGGGCTTGGAAAACAGATTGCGTAACAGACAAATCGTCTCGCCCGGTGAGGAATGGGCAGTCAGGTATCCAGCCTATCGCGCCATTGAACAGGTGGTTGCGCTATCAGGCAAGAGACTAGGCGCCGTGAACCAGTTCTTCTTTGGCATGCGCAATCGCTGCCCCGAAATGTCTGAACCGGAATGTCGGTTCTGTCAGCTGGATCCGGTGTGTGCCCATCGCAAAGAGCTGTTTCAACCCGTCTTGCGCACAAGCTTCTATTAAGTCGCGGAAATAGCATAGCAGATACGAAGCAGGTGAAGGGTTGATAGGTCGCCGCCCAACCACCGCTGGAGCGGACCGGGGATACAGCGACAAATGCAAGAGGAAGTGGATTTGCCGGTCATTGGAAAGCCATGTGAAAAGGCTGGCCCCAGCCGCTCAGCTCGAGGCCGTTGGGCGGCAACGTCTCACCTGGCATTGGCAGGCCGAGTTTTGCTCCGGAGGGTTCCAAGGAAGAAACGACGCACCTTTTCCGACCTTGCATATCGGCACAAGACGCTACGATTGATCGAAGGGGCTTGCGCTAGAGCGACCGAAACGCGGATACGGGGATCGAGAACCCGCAAGAAGAACAGTGAAGAGATGGGTCCGCAGAAGAATCACTCAGGAAGCAGCACTCACCGACTGCGGCGCACTCTCAACTGGGTAAGGCTACCAATTGGTGTGGGGGCGCTTGTTCTGGCTGTGTCCTGCAGACCATCAAGTGCTCTTGCGCCGGCTCTGGCCCCAGCGGAGACCCCCCTCGCGCCGATGCTTGTCGCGGACTTGGGGGTCGATATCATCGTCGAGGACATCGATGTGGCACAACGTCAGCTTGATTTCGTCCGAGAACTTGGCGGTCACATAACCGCAGTTAGCATAGATGATCAGAATGGCACGAACAGGATGACCGTTGAGCTTCGTGTGCCACACGAACATACCGCCCGTGTCGCAGACATCTTGAGCACCGAGTTTGGTGATGTGACGTACATAAACGTTTTCTCGGCGGACGTCAGCGTACGGAATGCCAGACTTAGGCGTGAACTGGTGGTGCAGGAGGAATCCCTAGGAGATCGTTCGGGTACCGAGTTGACAGAAGCCATAGACCGAATCGAGCTTCTTCACGACAGTATTGAATTCCAGCTAGAGAGGGCGGCCTTCCTCTTTGTCGTGGTTCACTTGGTTGAATCCCGCTAGGGAGTGCCGCCCAACACTTCGCTGCAGCTGACCCGGCTGGCGTACGGTAGATTGAAGCATGACTAGCCTGCAAGAATGCGCGAGAATGAGGTGGCCGTAGCCCGAGCCGCCTGGCAGTTGAGCTCGAGACCGTTGGGCGGCTAAAGAGAGATTATTGTGGCATATTCTTTTATGGGAAATGTAAGATTTTGGTTATGTGTCTTTCTTTCAGGTTTCCTTGTTGTACTCTGCGCTGCTTGCTTAAGCACTGAGTCCCGCAATCCAGCCGCGCTCGTTGCTGAACTTGACGCGGAGCTTCCCAATGTTGTCGCGAGCGGCAACTCGCCCTCGATCCAGGTGGCCGTCGTGCGTCGGGACCAGATTGTCTGGTCCCAGGCCTTCGGTCAAAACACTAGTGCCAATCACGTCTATATGAACGCATCGGTCCAGAAGATGTTCACGGCGGTCGCTGTTCTACAGCTCGT
>DUEZ01000075.1 GCA_011174825.1 Anaerolineae bacterium
GGGGGAGAGCATTTCCTGTTGCTATAACACAATGAAAAGAAGGAATCCCAAAAATGAAAATCATCCTGAGCCCTTCGTCAAGCTCAGGGTGCTAGATCGTCAATGTGTATCAAAGTTTAGTTGAAAAAGTACTAGTCAGGTTTCTCGTTCTGTGGAAATGATAAATGAGATGATGCCAAGGTGGCCAGTGTCTTGAACATCTCCGATACACCGTCACCTGTCAATGCACTCGTTTCTAAATACGGTGCCGCGATTCTCGCTGCAAAAGCCGATGCAACTTCAGCTTGTGTTACCCTCCCAAGATCAATCTTATTACCTACAATGATGAACCTTTGACCAGGTGTGATACCGATAATCTCTTCGTACCATTTCTCGAGGTTTTCAAGACTTGCTGGGTCGGTGACGTCGTACACGAGAGCGGTCCCAAGGCTGCCACGATAAAATCCGCTTCGAACCACTGCGAATCTATCCTGTCCAGCCATATCCCATATCGATAGTTTTACAGTTCTACCGGGTAATTCAACGACTTTTGTCTGGAAATCAACACCGATCGTTGCTACTCTTGATGTTTCGAATTTTCCCTCGCAATACCTTCGCACGAGGGATGTTTTACCTACATTTCCGTCGCCAGCGATGACGACCTTTAAAACAGCTATTTTCTCCACGTTATCTCCCCCCTAAAGTGTAATACCAACGCTTTTTGTCCACAAATGATTGTGGAGTCAGCACCAGAGGGATCGAATCAACGACAGTATGGCTCAACAGGCTACAATTTGCCCCTTGAAAAATATCGGTGTTCCCTGGCGTATAACACAAAGTGACCAAATCGTTTCCGAATTCAACAAGTCTAGGCTGTCTCGGTATCCTCAAAACTCTGCCTCACAAACCTCGATCAATTAGGACCTTATTCACTCGGTCCACAAGCGGGTGGGCGGGGGTGGGGTGCAGATCATCATTACAAAACCAAGGTGAGGGTATAGAGTAAAGCTGGTTTATTGATTTCTTGGGAGAACCGGAGGGGTAGAAAAGTCACCGTAGGATGGCATGAGTTCAATCCGAATCGCGGACTCATTGAAAATCGGGACCTGCCTGGCAATGAGCAAAAGATTTGATGGATCTTCTGATACGAGACAATTCATTGGGATCATAGCTGTTAAAGGTCTTACATCGACTTTGGTTGGATCGAATGTCACAATCGGGGAACGAAGTGACGATAGCATCTCTGCTTGAAATTGCAGCAAAACATCTGGATTATCTTTTAATAGCCTCTGAACGGCCACTACCGTCGCGCCGTCTAAGTTTTCCTCTCCAACAGGTACACCTCCTACAAAATCGACAAGCGCCTTAAAAAAGGTCTCGTCCATGATGGCCCAATAATTGTGGCGAATGTGTGGGACAGCTTTTACGAGGGCATCCATAAAGTCTTCTGATATACCATCGCCCACTGAGTAAGAGAACAGGGTTCTGAGTGTCGCAGATTCTAAACCGTCTATCTCGTGATTCACTGGAACCCCAAAGAGCACAACTTCGTTCTCTGGGATCCGGTGGATGATATACCAAATAGCCATAAGCGTGGGATCCGTACTATCAAAGGCATCAATGCCCAAGATCAACAGCGTTCTTCTCGTTGTATCTGGGCTCGGTGATGGCTTTGGAGTAGGTGTTGAGGTTGTCTCGAGGTCTCGATTAATGAGGGCCGAGAGGATGCCAAGACTGAAACAGAAAAGAATGATGATGATAGCGATTAAGTAGGCTCGATGCCTCATCCGCTCGTCCCCGACAGTCTCATCTAATCATTCGCGATTTCGCGAACAGTACGTAGCCCATTTATTATTAGAAATCTCAATGGGCTTATTACCTAACAACCTGGAAAGAATACCACTGATACTAGGATTGTCGCAATCGAGTTTCATGAATCTGAATGTGTGGGCTCCCAAGCTCGCCAACCCGCCAGCCATTGCTTAATCAGTTCTACCAACTGTCTCCTGGTCTCGGGGTTGTCGGGGATATTGACGGGTTTCGCATTTTCGATTTTAGCAGGCTGAGTGCCTTGTAAAATCTCATCAATTCCAATCGGGAGCAATGGAAGCCCGGCCTCTCTCATCATATCGATCGCCCTGATGTGATGTTCAAGCGCTGGATTGTAGGATGTTATCAACACTCCGAGCGTATCAAGATCCGGGTTGATTTCCTCCTTGAACCTGTCTAGCTGAGCCAGAAAGAGTGATACAGCTCGAATATCAGGAACTTCTGGTCGGATCGGGATAAGGACAGTTTGTGCTGAATTCAATGCGTTGACCGTCAACATCCCTAAACTCGAAGGACAATCAATCAACGCCAAATCGAAATCATTTTCCACTGATTCCAAGGCGTTCCTCAAGACGCTTTCCCTGCCCATTCTGAAATTGAGGCCCAGCTCCGATTGAGCCAGAGCGAGATCGGAGGGGGCTAGATAACAATCTCGATTAGGAAGGATCTCTTTCAAAATATCCCACATTCCTAATTCACCAGGGCGCGATCCACCGATCACCTCCGCGAGGCTCGTTCCCTCTGCGTCCTCCATACCACAAGCAGCGCTGAGTGCCCCTAAAGGATCCAGATCCACCAGCAAGACCCGCGTTTCAGTCTCGGCTAACGCCATACCCAGAGACAACGTCGTCGATGTTTTTCCAACACCGGCTCTTTGGTTCGCGATGGCTATTGTTTTCATCGTGACATTATTATGGATGGATAAGATATCGGGCGATAGTTCACGTCACCACCAGATACGGAATGAATCCCGCGTGCTAGCCTCTAACTCCTCAAATCCAATATGGAATTCAAGCAAGACACTGGTGCCGGGAGGCTGGTTCTCAATCTCTAAGATCAATCGGCTCACGCCGTACTCGTCCGTATTGGGCATAACCCATTCTTGGACATCATTGGGGAAATAAACAGTTAATAATGAGGCGGCTCCTTCAACTGGATTGAGATTTTGATCCCTGACGATAAGAAATATCAATTGGTATGCATTGGATCCTACAACGGGATAAAGGACTGACCCCTTGGGATACAATTCCAGCACACGGGTCGTATTCGTCAAGCTTATCTCACCCGCCTGGGCAACACCAGCGAATGCCGAAACAATGACCATCAGAATGAACAGCTTGACTAACGACTTCACGTACTTGCCTCCATGTGTGAGGACGATATTAATCCCCCACTTATTGCCTAACAGATTTCTGGTTGTTACATCCGTGGGCTTGGACGCCTCCGCTATCGTCTTTATCTATCTGAAGGACGAGGGTATTCAATGGTACATTAGGTCTATAAAGTTGGCAAAAGGCCTCGCCGAAGAAAACCGAACTACGTTAGGTATCGAAGATTTCATAATAGCCCCGATCAAGTTCGTCATCAGAGAGGTGAGCGTACCGCTGAGTAACGGATATGTTACGATGACGTGCGAGCTCTTGGGCAAGCTTCAGATTACCCCCAGAACCCCGCAGCACAGTGGTCACAAAGTAATGACGGAAGGAGTGGGGTGTGATCATACCCTGGTCTCGTTCTCCAAGCGCTTCCTGTGCGCGTTTATGAACAATGGCCCGCCCAGTTGTTGTAGTAATTGGGAGAACCTTCGACCCTGCACCGCGATCATGCCGCGCAAAGAGGGGAAGGGAGCTAAGAGGTCTTCCTGAGGCTCCATCGATCCTCCCTCGTACGGATAGGTAATCTTTTACCGCTGAGATCGCTCGTCTCGAGAAGCGAATGACGGATTCTCGATCGCCTTTACCGATTAATTGTGCCCGTCCCTCATTCCAATCAAGGTCTCCTCTGCGGAGCCCGCATGCCTCGTGCACCCGTAGACCTGTATCAGCCAAGACAAGCAGAAAAGCCCGGTCGCGCATATTTCGCAGTCGTTCGCGCTCGCCATCGGAAGGGATTCTTGCAAGATTTATTGCATATTCCACCATTTGTTCAATCGCAGAGCGTGGGAACTGTGGCAAGCGTTGGCCAGGGCGTCTTGCGCGTTGTCGGATGAGCATCCTCACACGAGGTAGGTTTATCGTTGCGATCCGTTCAGAGACCAGGAATTCATACCAGCCGGTTGCTGCGCTGAGGTAGAGCCGTTCGCTTGCTGGAGCATAGCTCTTTAGATCCCTGGCGAAGTCTGTGGTCCAATCCTCGGTGGTTTCCATGACAGGGACCGTCTTGGGGTCGACTCCGATCGATCTGAGCGTTTCTGAGAAGGCTTGGAGGGCGTTTTTATACGTTCGTGCTGTGTTTGGGCTCCTGGAGAGTGAAACTCCATCCAGGTAAGCCCTCATTGATTCCTCGATCGTCATTGGTTTCATGGTTTCTGCCTTTATCCCAGGGAGGATGTTTGTCCGCTTTCCATAATATTGATTGCGATAATGTAACTTATCATAACCATAAAGAAAATAGCAGATTTGAGTCTCTTTGTCAACCCCCCTGCTGTAATTACCTTTATCGAGCTTCTTAAATAATGAACAGGGCGATGGAGTGAATTCATTTTGATAGAAAACACGATCCCACGGATATTTACATGAATTGAATTCCCCCACCCTCATTAAGTGCGACAACTGAAAGTTATTTAGTATCTGGATAAAGAAAAACACCCCTCGGAACCGGTTCAAGGGTGCTCTTATCCTTTTGGGTAGAACAGTTGTTCGTTTTTCTGGCGCTTTAGTGTAATTCCCTCGCTCCAACGAGCGCTACTTTTTCCTCCACATCGTCCCTCAACTCATCCATGATCTTTCTTATTCGACCCTGCTCCCAGCAGCGGATAAATACCTCAACCATTTTAGGATCAAATTGAGTTCCTGCCCTGCTCTTGATCTCCTCATACGCTCTTGACGGACCAAGAGCCAGGCGATAAGGACGATCGCTCGTCATGGCATCAAAGCTATCCACAACTGACAGCAGGCGTGCTTCCTCAGGGATTTCATCTCCTTTTAAGCCCTCCGGATACCCAGAACCGTCCCATGCCTCATGATGATACAGCACAATGGGTAATGCGGGAGCCAAATATTCGATCCTTTTGATCATAAACGCGCCATATTCGGTGTGACGACGCATTTCCTTCCATTCATCAGCTGACAATGGCTCTCTCTTCGTGAGGATAGATGTTCGGATATCTAATTTGCCAATGTCATGTAGGATGGCACCAAACTCCAGGGCTTCTAAGCGTGGTTCTGGCCATCCTAGTTCCTTCGCCATCGCATTGGAGTATGCGTTAAGTCGCATGACATGCTTATGCGTATATTGATCTCGAGCTTCAATACCACCAGCGAGCATAAGCAGACTTAATTTGTATGCGGTTTTCAGCTGTTCAACCATGAGTTCATTCGATCGCCGTAATCGAGCGCGGACGGTCGTCAGCAACTCATGACTGCTGATCGGCTTGGTGATGTAATCGTCGACCCCAAGAGACCTTCCCGCGAAAACATCCTCTCTTGCACCACGGGCTGTGAGAAAAACAAAGGGGGTTTCTTTGCCGCCAGGCAGATCCCTCACCGCTTCATACAGCATGATTCCGTCCATACCCGGCATCGCGATATCTGAAAGGATCAACTCCGGTCGTTCCTTGCGGAACAATTCCAACGCAGCCTCGCCATGCGTGGCCGTTCTGACCTGAAAACCAGCGGTCTCCAAGATGTCCTTTAAAGCCACAAGCATAGCGTGGTCGTCTTCTACAACGAGGACGGACGCTTTTTCCATCTAATGATCCAGATTGCTGCTAATGCGATGGTATCTCAACACTACCCTTAATTCCATATGACCTTCGCGCTATAGCTCAGGAAAGCTTACCTGTCAAATCTCCCGATTCTTCCCCGGTTTCCAGGTCAGGGTCCGGTGCCAATGGAAGCCAAACCACAAAAGATGCACCCTCTCCTATTTTGCTCTCCACAGTGATCCTTCCACCATGGCGCTCTATGATTTCTTTGCTGATCGATAGTCCGAGACCTGTTCCTGGGATCCCGCTTGCCCTTCCGGTAAGCCCGCGATAGAAGCGATCGAAGATCCTCTTCTTCTCTGACTCCGATATCCCAGGTCCAGTGTCCCTCACTTCCAATGTGACCCACGGCTGGTTCTTCCACAATCGCCGCTGAGTCTCAATCACAATTCGCCCTCCGGGAGGTGTGTAATTCATAGCGTTAGTCAGCAAGTTTGTAAGCGCTTGGATGATGAGTTGCGGGTCAACTTGAGCAAGAGGCAGGTTCTCTGCTGTATTTACTTTCAGGTCAATGCCTTTTTTGCTGATCATGCGTGCTCGATCTACAACCAGGACATTCACCAGTGAATTCATATTTGTTGATCGAGGGTAAAATTCAACTTGTCTGCTATCGAGGTGTGAGATCGAGAGCAGCTGCTCAATCAAGGCGCTTAAGCGATCCGTCTCACGTCTTAAGGTTGCCATGTATTCCGCTTGTCGCTCATCGTCACCCATCTCAATTAGATCAAGATACAGGCCAACGTTGGTCAATGGCGTCCGTAATTCGTGTGATATTTCCTCGACGAATCTCGCTTTCGCGCTATCGGCTGCCTGAGCTTGTTCCAGGGCGCTTTCTAGATCGCTCGTCCTTTCTTGGACTTGTTCTTCAAGATGGATGACACTCTCCTGCACTTGCTCATATAGCATGGCGTTCTGAAGAGCCACGGATACTTGATCCGCAAGCAGAATGAGCAGTTCAAGCGCCCCACTTTCGATCTGTGACGGATCAGATGTCTCGATGTTGATGACGCCAACAATATCCTCGCCAAGTTTTATCGGAACGACAATCTCAGCTTGTGTTCCAACCAGTGCGGCCACATAATCCGGATCTTTCCATACATCCTCGACCAACGCAGGCTGGCCTGTCCGAGCGACTCTGCCTGTGATCCCTCGATCAAGATTTAATCGTTCTACGATCGGTCTTGGTCCACAGCACTCTTCAAGAACCAACTGATCGCCTCGCAGGCGGTAGATCTGTACTGCGGGGAATCCTAATTTATTGTGCAATTGATCCGCGACCTCACGTAATAAAGCCTCGACCTCCAATCTTCGAGCGATGGCAGCAACGACACGCTGGAGAATGGTCATCTCAGCTAACCTTCGTTGCACCTGGGCGTGTTGGTCAGCATTTGTTAAGACCAACCCCACCTGTTGCCCAGCTGACTGTAGGACTTGTAACCAAGCCGCATCACGCCCCTTGGTGCTTTCAGTCCAAATGAGTGCCGATCCCCAAATTTGTTCCCCCGCAGCGATGGGAAACGCGAAAACCGAATAACTTGCCGTTGGATATTCCAATATCTCATGAATTGGCGTGAGTTGAGAGACAGCCATTTCCGCCAGCTTGAGAGCTTGCGGATGATGTGAGAGATCGTCTCCTTCACTCAATCGATTAACCCTTGGACCTCGTCTGAATAGCTCCTCATCACCAATTGCGGGAATGTACACCTGAGCGAATGTCCCTTCGATGGCATCTAAAGTACCTTCAAGTAAACGGGTTAAAATCTCATCTTGCTCCAAACTGCCCGCCACACCTCGTTCGATCTCATAAACTGTCCGCAACATCCGATGTTCTTTTTCCAATCTCCTATACAGTTCAGCCTTATGCATTACTGCCGCTGCGTGGGCAGCAAAAGCTTTCAATAAACTCGTCGTTACCTCATCAAAAGTATTTTCAGTGGCGCTTTCGAGGTTTATGAATCCTAAGATGTCATCCCCGTATTGAATCGGCGCGCCTGCCCAGGACTTCAACCAGTCCCAACCTGAGTGTCGTCGCCTGGAAGATTCTTGTGTGATATCAGGTATAGCTAGAACTTCGCCTGCATATAAACGCTGCAGACAAACGTCTTGCTCGAGACTCAATTTGAGGGTCGACAATGACTCATCTGACATATCAAAACGGTCGTATCCCCGGTGACGAATGATACGTACGTGATCACCATCGATATTTTGGATGTTTGCAGCATCACACGGGAATGCGTGCATGACTTGCTCAAGAATGCGATCAAGAATCTCATCGAGGTCGATTTGATCGCTGATCACCAAGGATGCCTCTTGCAAAGCCTCCGCCATTCGGTACTGCCTGCGTTCGGATTCGATGAGATTTGCGATACCCAAGGCACTTGCGGCCTGGTAGGCCACTGATTTTGCGAGTCGGATATCGGTTTCCGAGAATGGGCTTCTCTCCAGTCCTCCCGCCAGATCCAAAACCCCAATTAGACGCTGGTGCCACATCATTGGGACTCCTAAAACGCGAACATGTGAGGGACCATCCTCCTTCGCATGTGCAATGCCCTCCCAATCATGACATTCATCCAACGCAATGGGCTGCTGCATCTTTGCTACCTGACCCGCAACGCCTTCACCATAAAGACACGTTAACTCCGGCGGGTCACCCGGGATACCGCGACAGACAACGGAATGTAACGATCGCTCTGCCTCATCGGCAAGGTAGATGACCCCCATCCTGCAATCCAAAAGGGTTGTCGTTTGATCGATGATCTGATTCAAGAGGTATGAAAGGTCTTGCTTATACTCAACGGTAGCTGCTGTTTCATAAAAAGCACCCAGCTCAGTGGCTTGCCTTAAAGCGATATCAACCAGGCGTACATTCTCCAACGCTAGCGCTGCTTGTCCCGCTAATACTACCGCCCAACTCATCCGAAGCTTGGTCAAATGATGATGTTCTGCAAACAAAAACCACAGTCCACCTAAGAGGTTTCCTCGCTGGGCTAAAGGTAGAACGAGGCATGATTCAATCCCTAATTCCCGCAGTCTGGCAACTTCTGGGGAGTCTTCCTCCACAATATTGTCGATCACAACAGCACCGGACAGGAGCTGGCGCGGAGCTCCCTCAAAGAGGACCTTAAAGGCCTCTTCCAGCATGCTGCCAGCGTAGGTCGGCAAATCGACCAGAACGTGGTATTCTGGTCTACGTTCCTCTCCCACTGCTAGCGCAGCGGCTCCATCCGACTCAAGCAATTTCTGACCTTGACGCAGGATGACATCAAGGATCAGATCGGTGTCTTGAATTTGACCGAGGTCAAGCGCGAGCCGTTGGAAGAGTGCTGCTATCTCAGCGGCAGATTGCCCGTCACTCTTAACGCGTGCCTCACTCATCTCTTTTCTGAGTTGGTTATCGTAAGAAATCGATGCCTATGGCGATTATACAGGGTGAACACTTGGCGGGTACATGAGCAACATCTCCCATCCGAATATTCGATGATGACGGGGGGATTGAAACAATTGCGATCATCATGCTTAGCCCACAATTCGACATTTGTCTATACTTAGGTCGGATGGTGAAGGAGGAAGGATGGGTAGGCCCAAGATCCTTGTCACACGACGGATTACTGAGTCAGCATTAGATCGCCTTCACGAAGAAGGACAGGTCATCCTTTGGGACGATCAACTTCCCCCAAGCCATGATCAATTAACAGGCATGTTAGAAGATTGTGAGGGATTGCTGTGCTTACTTACCGACAACATTGATAGGGAACTACTTGTATCAGCTTCAAAGTTACGTGTGGTCAGCACCATGTCGGTTGGCTTTGAACATATCGATCTGGAAACTTGTAGAAATCACGGAATAAAGGTCGGACATACACCCGGTGTGCTCACTGAGACGACTGCGGATTTTACAATGGCGTTAATGTTAAGCGTTTCACGTCGCATACCCGAAGCGATTCACTTCGCTCAATCTGGTCAATGGAAAACATGGGATCCTGGGTTATTGCTTGGCCAAGACCTTCACAACGCTGTCGTTGGGATCATCGGAATGGGAAGGATTGGTCAAGCCGTCGCCCGAAGGATATTTGCCTTTGGATCCCAGCTCCTTTATCACGATCTATCGAGGGTAAAGGTTATCGAGAAAGAGTTTAATGCTGAGGCAGTTGAATTGGATATTCTCTTGAACAGGGTGGACATTGTCTCTCTCCATGTACCTCTAACGGAGCGTACGTACCAAATGATCAGTCATCCACAATTTGAGACCATGAAACCATCTTCTATACTCATCAACACCTCGCGTGGCGCAGTCATAGATACCAACGCCCTGCTCCAGGCTTTGAGGGAGGGAAAAATCGCAGCCGCCGGACTAGATGTCACAGATCCAGAACCTCTACCCCACAATCATCCCCTCTACAAATTACACAATTGCTTTATCACGCCACATATAGCTTCCGCTGGGGCTGCAACACGTGCCAAAATGGCAAACATGGCTGTGGACAACCTGCTTGCCGGTTTACACGGAAAACCTTTGCCCAATCCTGTTGCATGAGAACCTGTTCCAATAAGTCGTGCTAAAATCCATCTTCACGAGTGAGGACATATGAATAGAAAAACACGACTGATCCTGATTGCCGGCATCATGTACAGCCTGTTTCTGCCCTTCATAGCGTTGTATGTTGGATATCAAATACGAACAATATGGCCGCCAGCATCAGAGGAATTGAATCTGTTAATCGAAGCTCAGCGTTTACTGAATCGTTACTATATCAACGACTTGCCTGATCAACTTACGCTTGAGCGGGGGATGATCCATGGCATGGTTGGGAAACTCGGTGATCCATATACGATTTACTTGGAACCCGCCGAACATGAACTCCAGACGGATGAATTGACGGGTGAATACGCAGGGATCGGAGCTTACTTATCCCGAGGCGAGGATCGAAGGATACATCTTGTTCCGTTCGAAGAAGGACCGGCAGCTAAAGCAGGCGTTCTAGAGGGAGACATCCTCGTTGCCGTAGATTATGAACTCATAGAAGAGGATGCCAGCCTTGAGATAGTCCAAGCCATGGTGCGCGGTCCGGTTGGAACAACCGTAACCCTGACCCTCGCCCCACGATCTCAAGCTGAAGATTCTCTCATCATTGATGTTGTGCGAGAAACGTTTCCTATCCCCTCGGTCACTGGGTATACTCTACCGGATCAACCTGACATCGGTGTGATTTTCATCACCCTGTTTAGTGAAAAGACCCCAGAGGAGGTTGAGCGAACATATCAAAATCTAATTGAACGTGGGGCAAAGTATCTTGTGGTTGATTTACGCGGTAATGTCGGTGGGTTGCTCGATTCCGCTATCGACGTTGCACGATTCTTTCTTCCCGATGGATTGGTTTTAATTGAGGAGAGGCGAGGTGGTTCAGAGGAACAATACATCGTCAAGTCTCCCGGGAAAGCCTCAGACATACCTTTGGTTGTTCTAGTTAACGAAAATACTGCCAGTGCATCTGAGGTGCTCGCGGCCGCTCTTCAAGAGAATGAAAGGGCTCCGGTGATTGGCACACGAACATATGGCAAAGGATCGGTCCAACTTATACTCGAACTCGATGATGGATCCAGTCTTCACGTTACATCGTCGCGCTGGCAAACACCAAAAGGTAATATGCTTGACGGGTATGGATTACAGCCAGATTTACCAGTATCCGTTGAAGATGGTGACATTGACGTTCACATGCAAACTGCCATCAATTGGTTCCTGTCTGACGCGTGAGATTCTGATGAACGAGTCAGGGATTAAAGTCATTGCTACCAACCGGAAAGCCGCTCGGGATTATTTTCTTCTCGATAGATTTGAGGCTGGCATCGCTTTACAAGGAAGCGAAATTAAATCTGTCCGTGCCGGTCAGGTCAGTTTACGTGAATCCTACGTCCGTCTTGATGACCGAGAGGCCTGGTTGATGAACGCTCATATCGCACCATACGATGCGGCCAGCACCTTCAATCATGAACCACAACGTCCGCGCAAACTGCTCCTCCACCGGCGTGAGATTCAAAGACTACACGAAAAGGTCCGCATCAAAGGATTTACATTAATTCCAACCAAAATGTATCTCAAAAGCGGTCGAGCAAAGATTGAAATTGCGTTAGCGCGTGGGAAAAGACAATACGATAAACGGCGAGAGATCGCCAAGCGGGATGTTGAACGTGAAATAGCTCGAACTACCCGACGAAAGGGACGGAAGTGAAGCCCCATTCAATCGCGACAATCAACGATCTTCCCAAAGATGAGAAAGCTGCCATTTATCGTAAATTTATCCCTCAAGTTTTGCTCGAGAATTTTTCTATTGCGGAAACTTATCTTGACTCTCAGGGACGTAGTCTGCTCCGATTAGAGTGCGATGCGGGAACATCAAATGTGATATTGGATCTTCGCCACGAAGAAAATTCTCCTGACCCTCTACTCTACGCACACCTGACCGATACAATGTATGACCAAATCCATGTGCTTCTCTATGTGGTGAATGATCCCAGATCCCCCCGCTTCGAAGTGGATCGCATGCCAGATGGGACGCCAACACAGTTTGGTTTGTTTAAGCGGAATATTCCTGCCGAGATCGAGGCATTTAAAGCCGGGTTGGCTCCTGGTCAGGTACGTCGCGGGCTTCGTATCCTTCGATATTCGATCGCATCTTTTGAAGAGTTTGTCAACTCTTTAGGACATGACTTATTTTTCGTTGAACCTTTAGCTTACCACAATGCTATCGTCTTCGAACGCTATGGCTTTAATTACCAACAGGGTAGACGTTTTATGGAACAAATACATCTAGGTTTTCAACCAGGAGGTCATCTCTTTGAGCGTTTGGACGGTTCCTCCCCTTTCCGAGAACCTGGGATGTGTGATTCGATACGCTGTCGAAGCTGGGCCATACATGATGGGGTACTTGGTATGCCCTATCACGACGTGACCATGTACAAGCGAGTTGGAGAGCATGCAGGCATCGATACTTACCCAGATGGAGACTGGTGAGCATTACTACTGCGCATAGCCTCATGAATTTCATTGGGAACGACAAACTAAATGCAATTTTCCACATTATTATAGTGGCTATGCGCATTAATCCGCTGTGATTTCATCGAACTGTGCTATACTTACACACATGGGGATGATCGGTTTCGACGGAGGTGGTTGGCTCAGAACTGCAAGCCGAGAGGCGCCGACCTCGCAAAATCAGCGCAACACATAAGTGCCACACGCACTGAATACGCGGCTCTACCCCTCGCTGCCTAAAGCAGCCGCAGGATGAGCTCGGCTCTCCAAGGAGAGCCCGCCCCCTCACACCACCCTTGACCGGTGTGAGGCCAGGTGACAGAGAGTCGAGGTGCCGCGCGGGACGCCACTCAACGCGCGAAAGAGGAGCTCTCGGGCTCCGGTGGCTAACCTGATGGACTGCCCGTCGACTGGCGACCGTCAGGCGAAACCCAATAGGCCGACTATGCTTGTAGATGTTCTGTGACTGAAACTTTCGGACGCGGGTTCGATTCCCGCCATCTCCACCTAAATGGCCAGCAGCGCCCTCATTCGATCCCTGTGAGGGCGCTCGCATTTTTGTTGTTTCATCATGAACTGAAAAGAGGACAACTGTGGGAGCAGGATCAGTATTCGTGGGGGTGTGGTCTACACCCACGAATACTCCTCTCTGCTCCTTGTTGGAAGTCTTTTCAGTGGAAACAGTCAAGGGAAATCAAGCGGGGTTATCGAGACGAAATCCGTGACCTCGTACCGTAACAACATACGCATGATCTGGGTCAATCTCAGCCAGACGATCTCGCACGCGACGTACTAATGCATCGATCGCCTGATTTGACACGCCAATTCCCTTCGTGCCAGGCCAAACGAATTCTGCGATTTCATCACGGGAAACGACACGCCCTGGATTACGATAAATCAACTCAAGGAACCTGTACTGGGGTGGTGAAAGAGGTGGATCGACTTCGGTATCCCTAATTGTGACCCGATGAGCTTGCGGATCCATCCTCAGCCGTCCTAAAATCATTTGATCAGTCTCACTAACGGTTAATGGAACCGTTGCCTCAGTCCCCACATATGAAAGACGTATGGCGAGGGCAACTTGTACTTCGTCACCATCCTGGAGCGGCGCAGGACTTTGGATCAGACTTCCGTTTAAATGTGTGCCATTCTTACTGCCGAGATCCTCGATGTAAAACCCATTCATGGTGCGTCGAATACGTGCATGATGGCGAGAAACTTGACGGTCTGGGATCACTACATCGCAATCTGCCCCTCGACCGATGAGAAGTTCATCCTTATCTAAATTCCAAATCTGACCCTGGAGCTTACCGGCTTGAGCAATCAATACCGGTAGGTCACTAATCTGGTCAGGCATTCGTACACCTTCCCTGCACCCTCAGACTTTCATTAAAGAGTATAATCCAATTTAAGGTACTGTTCGAACATCAAAAGAAAAGTTACGATCGCATCGCCGGACACGGAGAAATCCAGTAATGTATTTAAATCGAGGTTGCTTCATTGCCTGAACCTCTCCGAACTGATCAAGTTATTAAAGACCGCTACATCATTCGTCGTATTATCGGTCGGGGTGGCATGGGATCAATCTACCTTGCCGAAGATAACCGTCTCCCCGGACGTCTTTGCGCGCTTAAGGAGGTGCACCAAGACGAAAGTCTCCCCGAGGAGATGCGCGAACAAGGACATGAGCAGTTCTATCGTGAGGCTTCGGTCCTTGCGCGTCTCGATCACCCTAATCTTCCCAAAGTCTCGGACTTTTTCTCCGAAGGTGGGTGCGACTATCTCGTGATGGATTTTGTCCCCGGCGAGGATCTGAAGCTTCTCATGGATCATGCTCGTCGTGAAGGCAGCTACATCCCTCAGAACGACATCCTCACCTGGGCGTCCCAGCTCGCGGACGCTTTGGAATACCTGCACAAACAACCGTCACCAGTGATTCACCGTGACCTCAAACCAAGTAATCTCAAACTGACACCAAGCGGCTTGGTGAAACTTGTCGACTTTGGTCTCGTTAAGCAGATGGCGCCCGATGAAATGACGGTCACCGTCATCCAAGGACGTGGTACCGCCTTATACACTCCTTTAGAGCAATATGGTGGTGATGCGGGTCATACGGATGCTCGCAGCGACATCTACGCTTTCGGCGCGACGCTCTACCACTTATTAACCAACCATCCACCTGTTGAAGCAAAGCAACGGTTCTTGAGACCCGACGCACTTCGACCGCCGCGGGAACTCAATGCGGGAATCGATCCCTCAGTTGAAAGTGCAATTCTGTGGGCAATGGAACTCCATCCCGATGAAAGACCACAGGATATCGAGTCTTTCCGCCAAGCACTATTTTCCAAAGTTCCACTGCCAAACTTGGTTGTCCGAAGTCGCTCCCCTCTAGTGCAATCCCTTCTAAGCTCAACGGTTCATCGTATTCTCATAGCAACGACCGTGGTCATGCTGCTGATCGCTGTTATCGCAACCTTCACCTAAGTTTCCGAATCGCTCCCATGCCAGACCATCGCGATCAGCAATCCAACGACGCCCAATCCTATTGAGACCATCATCCCAGCCACCACCCCCATTGACTGTAATAACACCTCACTACCTGGTAGGTTCAGAGCCAAGTAGTTGTAGCCCACTAGCCCACCAATAACAGGTAAGAGTGTTAATCGGACCCGAGCATCCAATGTCGCCGATTCTCGCTCGACAATTAGATATCCCACACCACCAACCATCACAACGCTTAACAGGCCAAATAACAAGTGAGCAAACCCCATACGAGGCGGTGCTTTTTCCTCTTGATTGATCTCCTCACCCTCGAAATCAACTGTTGGTGTCGGTTGCGTGATGGTAACTGTCGGTAAGAGGGTGATAGTAGGGATTCGTGTCGGCGAGATCACGGTAGCAAGTGCAGGGACATCCTCTTGGACATTAAGTTGAAGCGTCTCGGAGATCCGTGCGGGATCGCTTATGGCTGAGATCGTCCACAAGCCAAGTCGATCGAGGGGGATACTGACGCGAGCCACACCTTCCTGGGTTGTCGCTTTCAACGTAATAGCCGGGATTGACTCACCTTGTTGAGCGATAAGGAATTCAACCACCGTTCCATCAGGAACAGGATGACCATTAACGTCGTAAATAGCTCCAGTCTCCACTGGAACAAAGTCTCCAATAAAGAATTCCGGCTGCGGTTCTTCCGGATCAACCTCCTCACCCTCGGTGGAGATTGACAGGGATATCACTTGATTGGCATCGGGTGAGGTAACTTCAATCAGATCGTAACCTATGCCTGGGACGCTAACTGGAGGGGCACCAACCGCCGCGAGCTCTAAGAAAAGTAGATGTGCAGCCATATCGATAAACGGATGTCCCTGCGAGTAGAGCGCGTAGTAAACGTCTATCTTGCTGATGTCAGTCACATCCAATCCATAAGGAACATCATAGGCAAAGACCACCACTCGCTTATCTCGGGCTAAATCAGGCCGTTGGTCGAGCAGCAATTTTAAAGCATTCGAACCGTAGACCAATTCTGAAGTGTTCAGCACTGAGAAAACAAGCCAATCCGCGAACATGATGTTTTCTTCAAGCTGCTCGGCGGAGACCAAGGGAATGATCGGGACGGATGGCGGGGGAACACCCAAGAAATATGCTAAGTCCGCCATGGTAAAGGATTGCATGTTCCATGAGCCAACTTGGCCCGCAGCAGCCTGTCCATAAAGCGAATTCACGGTTTCCTCAAGCGCGGCGACATCCATCCCAGGTTGTGGAGTGCAGGTTGAACATTGTTGATGCAATCGGACATCCGTGAAGAATAGGATGCGGTCACTCAAGTCTGGGGAGCCTCCCAAGCGTTCCTCGATCTCTTCCTGTGAGGGGCTGATCAACGATGCTGAGTCTCTAGCAACCTGGAAGGTCACCTCCGTGCCATTACCGACCTCCGCGAGATCACCTCCAGTGGGTTGAACTCGCACTCGGAAGAAGGTCTCACCATATAAACGTTGTTTCAGTTGAATGATCCGTAAAACGGCAGCATCAACACGTTGTGCAAAGGCAGAATCTTCCCGATATTTCTGAACGAAAAAATCTATCGTAGAACGTATCGTCGTTGCTTCGTCAGGGTCCTCAATACTTCTGAAGTTTGAGAGCAGCAACAAATCATTGCCCGCTAGAAATGCGTCGCGCGCGGTCAAATGTGCTTTGAAGGTACGTTCCAACGGATCTCGGAAGCGCCGGATGGCCCTGGATCCAAGCGAATCACTTACCGCGATCCCTCCAGCCTCATGCCACGTCACGATCGGTTCGAGCGCCATCAATTGATCATGAGCTTGAGGATCTAAGCTGACAGGTCGTGTGGTATCACGAATGTTGCCTTGGAATCCCTGGTAGCGAATGTGAGAGACCAACAAGCCATCGGCGCTCTCAGGTTCCTCACCAGGATTGGATCTTGTCAAAGCGAAAAATGGGGCCAGTTCAATTTGTTTCAGTTGTTCAAGAGATTTACGAACCGTCGCAACTTCCTCTTCAATCGGTCGATCTGCGCTGCCTAATCCAGGGAAATGCTTGACGATCACCCCTAACCGTCCACCAGATCCCTCATGCAATCCTGCAACGTATGCGCGCCCCATCATGCTCACCCAATATGGATCCCCCCCAAATGAGCGTACGCCTAAATCACCCGGTCCAACCAGGCGAGGATCCTCCAAAATATCGAGTGACGGACCTAGCAATAGATTGAAACCCAGTGCTTCCAATTCCTTTCCGAGCACCTCACCGACATCGTGGGCTAGTTCAGTATTCCAGGTGGCGCCAATCGCCATTTGAGAGGGAAGTTCTGTGAGTCCGGAGAGGATTTGCGAAAATCCTACCCCTCCGCCCTCCTGACCAATGGCGATGAACAATGGGATGTAGACAGGTCGGGTCGATTCCCCGTGACCCTCCTCAGCTTCTATTTCTATCAACGATGCATCGTACTCCGCATCCTGAAGGGACTCGATTAATCTACTTGCTTCGGTTAATGTCTCTGGTGCCTCAACAAAGTTGTCATTCTCCTTCGTAAGAAGGACCCCCGAGATATGATAATTTACGATCAGATCGATGATAGGATCCTCTGGTTGCGGCGCATTCCCCTTAAAAGTAACCAGGAACAACTGTCCGACGCGTTCTTCCGGACTCATCTGCTCCAGCAGATTTTGGGCGTCTTGCAAATAGGATGAGGTTGATTGAGCATTCCCAATCGTTAGCGGGGAAATGAAGAAAGTGAGCAGGATACAAACGAGGAGAAGGCGCCTCATAATGGATAGTATACCTATGGCACCTAGAGGTCACAAGCGTAGCGGTGTTCTATCGTTTCAATCCCTATCGAAGCAACTCGCTTTCTTTCTCGAGAGCGGTCCGTATGGCTTGACGACGTTCTGGTCCGCTTAGCAGCTCCAGTTTTCGCAACCCAAGGGGATCAATCTGCTCACGCAAAAGACGCACCTCCTCCTCAGTTGGTGGTTCTGTTGTCGCTAAGTGGGGAGAGATCTCCAATTCAAAACCAGTCTTGGCTTGTGTGTGTTCAAGACTGACACCAGGATGCACATGCGTGACACGCATGTGGCCGGAAGCGAAATCAAATTGACCTAAATTTGAAACGAGATAACAAGGCCCATTACCTTTCACCCTTGCCGGGTGATGACCCATCCCTGAGAGAAAATCCAATTGCTTAACGAAAGTGACTCGCGAGTGCCTCGGAACATAGAGATAAACATCATCCAAGATGTTGGTCACATCTGGTATGCCACCGGTTCCAGGAAGTCGTAATCGGGGAGCACGGTAATCTTTACCAAAAGCGATGTTGTTGAAATTACCCTGGGGATCGACTTGGCCGGGGCGGAAGAACTCCTTTGGTCTCATCCTCGGTAGGATATCCGCAGCAATCTCGACAAAACCCAAATTGTCCATCGCTTTGTCCAACCATAGCGCCTCGATCGATGCGATACCTAAAGGCGCACCTTCTCGACAGATACTTTGACCGATCGCGGAAGCGAAGTAAAGGTTTGGCGCGTGTGTGTGCCAAGCTAATAGGTACCCAGCGGCAACGAGCGGCGTAGCTATTCCCTGCGCCACTGCTTCACCATCTTCCACCTGTCGTGCGATACACACGCAGATTAACTCATCGATCGTCCAGTCGTTTTGATCCAAGGTGCTGGCCTCCTCAGCTAGCGACTCTCCCAGACCTGTATTTCTCTACCACTTCACGTGCCGCATCCGGCACATCGGTGATCACCCCGTCAACCCCCATGCTCAACAGCTCACGAATTTGATCACCCTCATTAACTGTCCACACGTTGACTTGACGACCTAGATGATGTTCACGTTGAACCACCTGTTCATCAACTATCGAGAGCGAGGGGTGATAGGCTTGATAAGGTGTGATGAACCGAAAGAACGAAATCAGCCAAGTTGGCTCTGAGTTCATTACGAGCAATCCTAGTGGGATCTCTGGAGCAAGTCGTCTCATCTTCATTAATGCGATCGGATTAAAGGATGATATCAAAATTTTCCCTATTAAACCAAATTCAAAGATCAACCGTGAGACAACTTCTGGCAACGCATCAAATGGACGAGCATAATTTGTCAACTCGACATTCATCAACAACCGGTCCCCAAGTTCCTGGAAAACTTGGCCCAATGTTGGGATACATTCTCCGGCAAATTCCCGATCCAGATGAGAGCCTGCATCCAATCGTTGAAGTTCCTCCAGGGTTCTAGCCGATAACGGACCTGATCCATTGGTCGTGCGATCAAGCGTCCTATCATGGTGGATCACCACGTGACCATCGGCAGTTAATTTTGCGTCGAGTTCGATCGCGTCAGCACCCAACTCAGCAGCTAACCGAAATGCCGATAAAGTGTTCTCCGGAGCAAAGAATGACGCCCCGCGATGTGCTATCACCAGCGGGGCGTTTATATTCCAAGCGGATCTCTGCATCATTGCGTGCACTTAATAACCTCGAGAGTAGGTGAAAGTATCTGTGGGGGTGCGGGCTACACCCGCACCCCCACAAATACCAGTCCTCTTTTCCCGGATGACTTTTTTATGGAGTCATCATGATTATAGTTCGACGAAGTACGCCTCCGCAGCGCGGTCAATTAAATCTTTCGTCATCTCGGGTTCGACATTCATATATCGCGAAATATCCAAGATCTGATCACAAATATCTCGCGGGTGAGAGGCACGCAATTTCCGATTGCGTTTGATGTACCATTCTTGTAAGAGGTAAGCCAAGCCCTTATCGGAATACATCACACCTTTATCTTTCGCGACCCGATCGAAAATATGACGATACGTCTCGTATGAAGGATCCCCAACCTCGATTTTGTGACGCAGTCGACGGAGAAACGCCTCATCAACCAGATCGCGCGGTGGGAGATTGGTTGAAAAGACCACAAGAACATCGAAGGGTAATTCAACCTTTCGTCCTGTATGCAAGGTGAGGAAATCGATGCGGTTCTCAAGCGGTACGATCCAGCGATTCAATAGATCTCGAGGGCGTACTTGCTGCCGTCCAAAGTCATCGATCAAGAATACCCCACCATTCGCCTTCACTTGGAAAGGTGCCTCGTAAAACTTATTGACATCGTCAAATACAAGGTCAAGACCGGCCATGGTTAATTCACCACCCACCACGACAAACGGTCGTCGGATTTTGACCCACCGAGGATCTCGTTTCGAACCCGTTTTTATCGATCCGGTTCCAGATTCGGTGACATCGTCTTCTGGTGAAAGGTAGTGGTTTACCGAGTCATATAATTTAACCACTTGACCATCGATATCGATGGCAAATGGGATGAACATATCCTCTTGTAGAAGGATACTTCCAATGGACCGGGCGATAGAGGTTTTACCGTTTCCAGGTGGTCCATAGAGGAAGATTGATGTGCCAGAGTTAACGGCCGGTCCAATTTGATTAAATGTCTTCTCCGTGAGCACGAGATCGTTGAGCGCTTGCCGCATGCTCCTTGGATGAACCGTAGGGCGACCGCGACTCTGGCGAATGATCGATTCGTTGTAAACCGAGAGAGGTACGGGAGCTGGTCCAGCGTATTGACTTCGCTCAAGCGCTTCGCGTGCGCGTGCGATCCCCGCTCCGGTGATGGCATACTGATACGAACCTTCACCAAAGCCAACCTGAGTTTTAACCTCCACATACTTCTCTCGCTTCAACGCTTCTAGAATCTGATCCACCAACCCCGCGAAGGGCAACGACATTGCCTCAGCGACTTCGAAACCGGTTAAGTACCCCCGAAAGTAAAGGATCTTGAGTGCAAGATCTTGGAGCCATAATTGTGAGAGTCCGGTATCCTCCACGCGGCTGATGGGAGGCGGAATGAATCGCAAGCTTGAAGTTGTGGGCATCGGCTCAGGATGGGCTGATCTTACAGAACTTCGAGGTAAAGACATCCTATGCCTCCAAATAATTTGTTGTACTTATGTATTCTTGAACCACCAATTCCCCGTCAAGATTACCCTCTTGGATTATATACACCCCATAAGGCGCGGGCAAATACCCATTTGTCCCAGTACCCTTGACCGAGTACAATCTCCGCTATGATGCTTTCTGTTGTGATACCGGTCTACAACGAACGAGGAACGATCGAGGAAATCCTGGCACGCGTCCTAGCAGAAGACCTCGCTAAAGAAATCATCATCGTGGATGATGGTTCGGTCGACGGCACGCGAGAGCTCCTTCAAGAGTTGATCCCTCACCACAAAAACACACATCTCATCCTGCATGAGAAAAATCAAGGAAAAGGTGCTGCGGTCCGATCTGGGATCGAGGCTGCGCACGGTGATTTAATCCTTATCCAAGACGCTGATCTGGAGTACGATCCTCGAGATTATCCTGCTCTCTTGGCACCAATCGAAGAGGGGAAAGCGGATGTGGTCTACGGATCTCGGTTCCTTGGTGGTCCCCATCGGGTGACGATGTTCTGGCACATGGTGGCCAATAAACTGCTCACATTGATTACCAACGTCCTCTACAACAGCATCCTCACGGATATGGAGACGGGTTATAAACTGTTTCGCAGCGAGATGATTAAATCCATTCCGCTGCGCGCTCGACGCTTTGATTTTGAACCGGAAATAACCGCGAAACTCCTCAAACGAAACGCAAGAATATTTGAAGTGCCGATCTCCTTCAATCCTCGGGAATATTCAGAGGGCAAGAAAATCGGCCTTAAAGACGCGTTTCAAGCTGTGTGGGCACTGATTAAGTATCGATTCGTAGATTAGTGCTCTATCTCCCCGATATTGTCAACCTCGGATCACGGAACGAGCCCGCTTCCCGAATGTCAAGAATATTAAGTTGCATGCTTGGTACACCCCGGTATTCGTTGCGCTCAAAATGGAAGGCTAAATCCACCCTCTGAGGGAGAGTCTCACTGAGGTGACCCTGACGAAACGCGATGGCATCAAACATGCGTCGCTCATCCCTCACAGTTAATTTCAAATGGCTGCCTTCAGATCCCACAGGGCGTTGGTTGACAACCGACACATCTTCCGCGGCAAATATTGGCATCGGGTTGCCATATCCACACGGTTCCATACGCTCGGTAAAATCGATCAGGGCCCAATCAAGATCAGAGAGTTGAACTTTCGCATCCACATCCAATATCGGACGAAGGTCAAGATCCGATAACTCACCCTCAGCAATCTCCCCCAGTCGATCCAGGAAGGCATCTAAATTCTCGTTGCGAAGGGAGAAACCCGCTGCGACCGCATGACCGCCGTAACGCTCTAATAAGTCATCACAGTTTTCGAGCGCCTTTGTAATGTGGAACTCGGGAATGCTGCGCGCAGAAGCGCGCGTGGAGTGTTCACCATATGTAGCAACGATGGAGGGACGATAAAACTCGTCCACCAATCGCGAGGCAACCAATCCAACGATTCCCTCGTTGAAACTCGGGTCAACTGCGGCGAGAAGGAAAGGTATAGAACCTTCACCAATACTCATTGATCGCGCCTTTTCTAGGACCCTATGGGTCAGTTGTTGACGTTCACGATTCACATCATCCAAATGACGTGCGATCCCTCTTACCTCAGTTTCATCGGTCGTGGTCAATAACCGAAAAGCAGGATCGGCGATCTCCAATCGACCAACGGCATTCAAGCGCGGCGCAAGCCCAAAGCCGATTGAATTTGTGTCGATGTTCCCAAGTCTAAAGCCAGAGACATCAATCAGTGCCCTCAATCCCACTCGCTTGGTTTGATTCAACCTCGCTAAGCCCCTTCGCACGAGATCCCGGTTTTCTCCGACCAGAGGGGATAGATCCGCCACGGTACCGATGGCCAAGAGATCTAAGCTGTCAACGGGTTCTCCCTCCCCTAGTGTTTGAAGGAAAGCTTGAGCAAATTTATACGCTACTCCAACACCCGCCAATTCTGCAAACGGATAGCGATTATTTTGTTGCTTTGGATTGATAACCGCGCAGGCATTTGGCAAATCCCGTCCAGGTTGATGGTGATCAGTGACGATCACATCCAGACCTACGCTCCTGGCAAACTCAACTTGCTCGACCGCTCGAATGCCGCAATCTACGGTCACGACGAGTTGCGCACCCCTACCCTTGAGTTCAGCCAATGCTTCATTGTTAAGGCCATATCCTTCTTCAAACCTGTCAGGGATGTAATGTCCGACAGAACCACCGGATCCTTTTATGACCTCATAGAGGAGCGACGTCGCGGTGATACCATCAGCATCGTAGTCTCCATAGATAACGATTGGTTCTACGTTTTCAATCGCGGAGCATAATCTCTCAACAGCTTGATCCATCCCAGTCATGAGAAATGGATCGGAATCACTCATCGGATCCTCTGCAAAATAGGCATTCGCCTCCCTGCGGGTAAGGATCCCTCGACTTCGTAAGATCTCACGCTCTATGGGTCGGAACTCTGATAGTTCATGATCGATCTCAGCTGATAAAGGTTGTGGTAGCGTCCAACGTTTCTTCAAGATGTTCTCCTGATGGTATTACGTTGGTGAAAATTCACCTAGAAATAATCTTCGCGATGATGGATACCAGCCATTTCATACTCTCTCTTCGCAATACGCTTGATGAGAATTCATGATCCTAGACAAACGGAGGAGAGTGTCAAACGGTTGCTTTCAAGTAGTGTTTGTTTCACATCGATCGTTTACTATTCAAAGAATTCTACCCGTGTTTTTGTATCCTGAGAATATCATCGATGCATTTAGACTCGAAATTTGGGTAGAAGTTACGAGAAACCAATCTCGCATTCATGTGACGTGCATCCGCTTTTCCGCTCACTCCATTACGTGATAGGATTCGGTTATGCGTATCGTGTTCATGGGATCTCCTGAGTTTTCCGTCCCTAGCCTAGAAGCGTTGGCTAATGCTTATCCAATCGTCGGCGTGGTGACTCAGCCCGATCGCGGGGCTGGCAGAGGACGGAAGATCCGCCAATCGGTGGTAAAAGTTTGGAGTTCTGAGCATGCTCTCCCGATCATGCAGCCCCGCCGGATAAGGAATCCAGAGGCTATCGAGCAGCTCAAAGACTGGACCCCCGATCTCATTGTGGTCGCCGCTTTCGGTCAGATCCTACCTGAGGAGGTGCTTGAACTACCTGAGTGGGGATGCTTAAATGTTCATGCCTCATTACTACCTCGCTGGCGAGGCGCTGCACCTATACAAGCAAGTATTTTTCATGGGGATACTGAAACGGGCATCACCATTATGAAGATGGATGCTGGATTAGATACCGGTCCTGTTCTCACTCAGTGTTCTACACCCATTGACCCTCAGGAAACTGGCGGTCAACTTGCCGACCGTTTATCTAAGATCGGCGCTAAACTCTTAATTGAAACGATTCCTTCCTATCTTGAGGGGTCTATTAAGCCTATTGAACAAGATCACACGAAAACAACTTACGCACCGATGTTGAAGAAAAGCGATGGAGCCCTCGATTTTAATCTGACCGCTGAAGAGTTGGAGCGTCAAGTAAGAGCTTATGAACCATGGCCAGGATCCTTCTTTACATGGAACGGAAAACGAATCGTCGTTCGAAAAGCCCACGCAATTCCAGGCACGGCTGGAACTCCTGGAATGGTCACTGAGGTAGAGGAGCTGCCAGTCGTTTCAACATCCCAAGGTTTGCTAGTGCTCGAAATCCTCCAACCTGCTGGGCGGAAATCGATGTCGGGAGATTCATTCATTCGTGGAGCGCGAGGATTTCTCAGCACAGAATTGTATTCCCGATCAAGAGAGTAATGCCATCCGAGGTTCAGATGACCAAAGATCACATCCTTGCGTTAGATCAAGGGACCACCTCATCACGAGCGATGATCTTCAATCAAAAAGGCGAAATTGTTTCCCAAGCGCAAGAAGAGTTCACTCAAATCTATCCCCAGCCAGGCTGGGTTGAGCACGACCCGGAAGCGATTTGGAACTCCCAACTCGGAACTGCTCGAAAGGCTATCTCGCAATCTGAGCTTGATCCAACAACTATCGCCGCCATAGGTGTCACGAACCAACGCGAAACAACGATCGTCTGGGAGCGAGAGACTGGAAAACCCATTCACAACGCTATCGTGTGGCAGTGCCGTCGGACTGCACCGATGTGTGATCGAATAAAGGCCGATGGCTTCGATCAATCCATACGCGAAAGAACTGGTTTGGTCGTCGATGCGTATTTCTCTGGCACAAAAATCGCCTGGCTTTTGGATAACGTCCCAGGTGCTCGGGAAAAGGCGGAACTCGGACGTCTTGCCTTCGGTACGGTAGATACGTTTCTGTTATGGAGATTGTCAGGAGGACGCCTCCATATCACGGATGCCTCAAATGCATCCCGCACATTGCTTTATAACATCCACACGCAATCCTGGGATGATGAAATCCTCGAATACCTCAGCATCCCCCCTGCCCTTCTTCCCGAGGTTAAACCCTCATCGATAATTTATGGGGAAACGGAATCGAACCTATTTGGGATTCCTGTGCCTCTCGCCGGTATCGCAGGCGATCAGCAAGCAGCGACATTCGGTCAGGCTTGCTTCCACCCTGGAATGGCAAAAAACACATATGGAACCGGGTGTTTCCTCTTACTCAACACGAATGGCAAAGCTGTTCCATCAAATTCGGGACTGCTGACTACGATCGGTTGGGATCTTGGATCTCAGCAACCAGCAACATATTGTTTGGAGGGAAGTGTTTTCATCGCCGGAGCGGCAGTTCAGTGGTTGAGAGACGAGTTGGGTCTGATTTCCCAATCACATGAAATTGAGGCTTTAGCATCAACGGTCACAGATAACGGTGGAGTATTCATCGTACCGGCGTTTGTCGGTCTTGGCGCCCCATATTGGGATCCCTACGCGCGCGGCACCATCCTCGGCTTGACCAGAGGGACCACTCGAGGTCATATCGCTCGAGCTACATTAGAGGCGATCGCTTATCAAACCTTGGATGTGCTTGAAGCGATGCGATCGGATTCAGAATTAACCTTAGAAGCGCTTCGAGTTGATGGTGGTGCTGCACGAAACGATTTGCTGATGCAGTTTCAGGCCGATATCCTCGGTGTCCCGGTGCAGCGACCAACGATCAATGAGACGACTGCACTGGGTGCTGCATTCCTCGCAGGTCTAGCCGTCAAGTTGTGGCCTTCTCTGGATGCCATTTCTGATCTTTGGCGAAAAGAGAGTGAATTTGTTCCCACGATCTCCGAAGATCTTCGCCAGACATTGTACATTCAATGGAAGCGAGCGGTTGAGAGAAGTCGAGCATGGATTGAGATGTAAGAGTGGTACAGTTATGTATTGGTATGATTCTGAAATCAAACATTCTGAAAATAACACTTATAGGTACAGCTTCCCGCGAGCTCGAAGCTCGCGGGAAGTTTAATCCTGGTAGGGGCAATTCACCGTTCGTGCCGCGAAAATCGGCAGCACGCCGGTGCGAGACGGCATGAATTGGACCTACGGCCTTAACAACCGTCTGACTCGATTAATTAACTCGTCCTCTATCGTTGACATCGTTCTATTCTATGGCAGAATGGCTCCGCAATGCCTGAAATCTCTACCCAACTTCTCGTTATTGGTGGTGGGGTCACCGGTCTAGGTGTGGCTTGGGACGCCTGCTTACGTGGTCTGAAAGTGGTGCTCATCGAACAAAATGACATCGGTCAAGGCACCTCTGGGCGTTACCACGGGGTATTGCATTCAGGTGCTCGTTATGCGATATCCGATCCGGGCTCTGCCAAGGATTGCGCCACCGAGAACCCAATCATACGTCATATCGCACCCCATACGATCGAAGAAACAGGCGGATTCTTCGTCTCAACGCCTGCTGATCCCATTGATTATCCAGACCGTTGGTTTGCGGCTTGTCACGAGCATGGTGTCTATGTTGAAGAAATACCAACAGATCTTGCTCTCCGAACCGAGCCAAGCATCAATCCCCGTATCTCGCGCGCATTTCGTGTACTCGATGCATCATTAGATTCGTTCGAGCTCCTTCAAACCCTTGTCGTAGCTATCCAACGTGCAGGTGGTCAGGTGTGGCTTCGCCATCGATTAGAGGACCTAACCCTCCAAGGCGATGCGGTTGTCGGAGCGGAGGTCACAAACCTGACATCCGGGGAACGGATCACGATTAGAGCGAATTATTTTGTAAACGCAGCTGGGCCGTGGGTTCGTCGGATCGCTAATCTTGCTGGCATTGATATCCCCATCGCTTTGGGCAAAGGGGCGATGATCGCTCTTGCTTCTCGGCCTGTGCACACCATCATCAACCGCTGTAGACCTCCTTCCGATGGGGATATCATCGTTCCTGTGGGAACTGTTGCCGTTCTCGGAACGACGGACGTTGAGGTTGAGTCACCCACAGAATTAGCTATTGGCCAAAGGGAGATCGATTTCCTCCTGGCCCAATGCGAGATCCTTTTACCCGAACTAGCGAAGTCCCGACCACTACGCGCTTGGGCTGGCATCCGTCCTCTTTATCGATCTTCTGGTGAAGGATTTGGTCGTACAAGGGGACTTCCTCGGGGCCATGTTCTCCTCGACCATAATGACAGGGATGGTGTGAAGGGAATGGCGAGTATCTTCAGCGGGAAACTCACTACATTCCGATTGATGGCCGAACAGGCGGTGGATTTAGTAGTAGAACAAATCGGTGTAGGTCTATCTTGTCGCACGGCAGAAATTCCCTTGGATCCTGAACGCACACAATTCTTTCAGCTACCAAAACGATTTGAAGAGATTGCAACTCCTGATCAAACCGAACGAGAACAGATCATCTGTGAATGCGAATGGGTTAATCGGTCAGCGATCGAAGAAGCAATCAAATCATCCTCTTCGCTCGATCTTGATGATATTCGCAGAAAGTTGAGACTCGGTATGGGCCCCTGCCAAGCAGGTTTTTGTGGTTACCGAGCAGCGGGGATCGCATACGAAGTAGCACCTTCCCCACATACGGATGGTCGATTGGAGGCATTTCTAAGGGCTCGTTGGCGAGGGTTACGCCCACTCGGATGGGGAGAGACATTACGTCAGATGGAGATCACACGTAGAATATACGTCGATCTACTCCATACTCCCGAAACCCAGGAACCACCCCAATGACTGAGATCGTAGTCGTGGGTGGTGGACTGACTGGCCTCCTAGCTTCAATTTTTGCGGTCGATCGCGGCGCCAAGGTTACATTGGTGGCGCGTGGAAGAGGTGGACTCACGCTTTCGCACGGATGTATCGATGTCTGGGGAAAAGCTACACCATCCCGAGCCCTAAGCCGCCTTCGAATGAGCCATCCCTATCGACTAGCTGGTGCAGAATCCCTTCGTACAGGACTAGAATTCCTAAGAGACCTCTGTCACCAAGCCGACCTCCCTTATATAGGGAATATCTCTCGTAATCTGCGATTGCCAACGGCTTTAGGCACTATCCATACATCCGCTCTCGCCCCGAAATCCTTAGCATTAGGGGATTTGAGGGATAACACACCTATCACCATCGCTGGGGTTGATGGATTTCGTGATTTTTATCCGGAGTTGGTAGTCGCAAATCTACTTAAGGCGGGAATAGCCATTAACGACGCCCTCCAGCTCCCACTCCCATTGTCGGCTGCTCGACGCGATCCTTACGCGATGGACTTAGCTCGCTCCTTTGATGACCAACATTTCCGGGATGAGGTCGCTCGCATATGGAAGCCTCGTCTTTCGGGTATCAAACGTCTTGGGGTGCCTGCGATTCTAGGCCTTTTCAACCCACAACTTGCACATGAAGAGCTTCAAGAGAGATTGGGGATGGCGCTCTTCGAAATCCCAACCCTACCCCCTTCATTACCCGGCTTGCGTCTTGAGCGACTCCTGCAACGTAAGGCAATGGAGATGGGTGTCTTCGTGATCGAAGGCCCGAAAGTCTTAGGACGAGTAGATGGTTCCGCGAAGCCTGCGCGAGTCTCTGGTGTGGTCCTGCAAACCGCCGGCGGAGCTCGCACCCTCACTGCTGACATTGTCCTTTTGGCTACAGGTGGCGTATTGCATGGGGGATTGGTTTTCCAGCAAAATGGGCGGGTGCAAGAGTCTGTATTGGATTTACCAGTGAGCTACGATGAGGGGAGACAACACTGGACGGCGTACTCACCGCTTGAGACTCAACCTTATGCTAACTACGGACTTCGCGTCAATGAGCAGATGCAACCCCTAGGTGCGGATGGTTTGCCTATCTATACGAATCTATTCTGCGCCGGTGGATTGATCGCTGGAGCTGATCGATCAGGTGAAGGCTCGCGCCAAGGTATTGGTGTGGCCACTGCATACCGCGCCATCGAGGCAGCGCTCGGATGATACGACCCGACCTCACCACAGATCAATGCCTGAAGTGCAACATCTGTACTTCAGCCTGTCCTGTCGCTTCCGTTTCCGACGATTTTCTGGGACCGAAAGCCGTTGGACCTCAAGCCGCTCGATACCGATATCCCCATCGCCCCCCATCAGTTCCCTCGCTAACCTGGTGCTCAGGGTGCGGCATCTGCTCACTCGTTTGTCCACATGGAGTGGCAGTTGCTGAGATCAACATCCAAGCCAAGGCTGAGATTGAGAAGCGGAGAAAGACCTACCTGCGAGATTATCTCATTTCACGTCCTGAACTCCTGGGGCGTCTCGCATCACCTATTGCCTCTCTCGCGAACAAATCCTTAAGCTCAAGACCAATGCGGTGGCTTCTTGAAAAATCCTTAGCCATCAGTTCCAATGCTCCACTGCCAACCTTTGCAAGCCAATCCCTTCGAACCCGTCTCCGCTCAAAATGCGTCGACACGCCTCCAGACCCTGGGTTGGAGTCAGATCAAATGGTGGCCTTTTTCCATGGCTGCAGTAGCAACTACTACGAACCTGATTTGGGTATATTGGCAGTTACAATTCTCGAACAACTTGGGCAAAGCGTCATTATTCCTCCACAAAAATGTTGCGGTCTGCCCTTGCAGTCAAATGGGTTATTGACCGCCGCTCGACGTTATGCTCAAGCAAACATCTCTTGGTTGGCTCCCTTTGCTCGTCGAGGGATACCGATCGTAGGGACATCGACCTCCTGCACACTCTCACTAAAGCACGACTACCGGGTGATACTTGGATTACAGGACGATGAGAGCAACATCGTCGCATCTTCAACCTTCGATTTTTTCGAGTTTCTTACTCATCAATTAGCAGATGAAATCGATCAATTAGATTTCAAACCCCTCATTGCGGATGTGATATATCACCCACCTTGTCAATTACGTAGTCATGGGATAGGTTTTCCAGCCTTGAAGATCTTAGAGCGTATCCCCGGATTGCAGATCCGTCTATCAGAATCGGATTGCTGCGGTGTCGCTGGGACATACGGGATCAAACAGGAAAAATCTCTGGTTGCATATAATGTTGGCAGGACCATTTTCGAACAAGCAAAGCAATCGGAGGTTGACTTTGTACTCAGCGACTCCGAGACATGTCGTTGGTGGATTGCTAAACATACCGGGCTTCCAGTCTACCATCCACTAGAAATCATGGCGAAAGCGATGGACATCGTATGAGGTACGAATCTGCTCTATCTACCTATTCCAGTAGAGGCGACTCTCATGTCTGTCCTGAACTATACCGAAGGGCCAGCGACCGTCAGGCTTCGTCGTGAGATTGCATGGTAAGCCTGTCGAACGATCAGCCAAACGGCGTGGAAGCATGACTTGCTGGAGAAATAGACGAGAATTGCGTTGGATCGGGGAATGTGTCCTGCTCTCCTGATATTGAGGTCAGTGTAGAGAAATTACAATTAGCCACATCAACTAGAGGAGAACCAAAATCTAAAACCTGATATTAAATCCTAGGAGATCAATCTCCATGTCTTCCTTTCAGCCCTCGGTGATTTTACACAACGGTGTAATCCATACACTTGATGAATATATTCCACGAGCGGAGTGTATAGCTATATATCAGGACAGAATCCTGGCGCTCGGGTCTGATGATGAAATCAAGGGACTTGCTGGTTCCAATACGGATGTAATAAATCTGATGGGTCGAACCGTCTTGCCAGGATTGACCGACGCGCATATCCATCTTGAACAATATGCTTTAGCCCAGGAAAAGATCGATGTAGAAGTACCGAGCATAGATACCTGCCTCGAAAGGGTTCGCCGAGCCGTGCTGCAGAGCGAGCCTGGAAATTGGGTGCTGGGTCATGGTTGGAATCAAAACGAGTGGGAACGATATGGCAATACAACGGATCTTGATCAGGTGTCGCCCGAAAATCCGGTCTATTTAACGGCAAAATCCCTTCATACCGGCTGGGCAAACTCAGCGGCTTTAGATCGAGCTGGCATAACCGCTGCTTCTCCCGACCCTCCTGGCGGTTATATTCAACGTGATGCGAGTGGTGTTCCTACCGGCATCCTGCTTGAAAATGCCATGGAGTTGATAACAAAGGTTATTCCAGAGCCAAGCCTCGACGGATCTGTCAACGCAATCCGCAAAGTTCAAACGCAACTGTGGCAATACGGAATCACAGGATTGCATGATTTCGATGGATCGCGATGTTTCCAAGCCTTACAGATGTTAAATCGGGAGAGTCAACTTGGATTGCGGGTGATTAAAAACATACCTCTCGATGATCTTGAACACGCTATTCAACTCGGCCTAAGAACGGGCTTCGGAGGTGATTGGATTCGGATCGGGAATGTTAAGATTTTCGCTGACGGTGCACTCGGATCCCGTACCGCAGCTATGATGGTACCGTATGAAGGCGAACCAGAGAACTTCGGAATGAAACTTTACAAGAAAGAGGATTTGTTAGAGATCTTCATTCGTGCCGCAAATGCCGGTCTGGCGATGGCGGTTCACGCCATCGGCGATAAAGCTACACATGATGTACTAGATGCTTTTGCGGAGCTTCAACAATATGAGGTGGAAGAAGGTTTGTCACATTTACCTCACCGCATCGAGCATTTGCAGCTCATCCATCCAGCTTATCTTTCTCTTCCTGCGAAGCATGACATCATCGCTTCAATGCAGCCGATTCACGCCACATCAGACATGGACATGGCGGACAGATACTGGGGGATGCGAGTGAGGTACGCCTACGCTTGGCGAAGCCAGTTGGAAGCCGGTGCTACGCTCGCATTTGGTTCTGATGCGCCGGTAGAATCCCCTAATCCATTTTGGGGTTTACACGCCGCGATCACACGTCAACGCAGAGACGGATCGCCTGGCAAAAGCGGATGGGTACCATCTGAACGGATCACACTCCATGAAGCCTTGCGAGGCTATACCCACGGACCTGCAAAAGCTGCACGGATGTCCTCGATCATCGGCCGATTAGCTGTGGGCTATATGGCAGATTTGATCGTCCTTGAGAAAGATCCCTATTCTTGCTCTCCAGAAGCAATTGCGGATCTACTGCCTATTGGAACCATGGTTGGTGGTAAATGGCGCTTCCGTGACATTTAAACCAATAGCTCCACTCACAATATAAAACGCGCGGGGAGTTTCCACTTAATACATCCTTCAAAGACACCAATCTTACAATTAGCAAAAGGTTTGAGGATCGTTCAATTGAGTAAACGACGCGAGTCCCCCTCCCTAACCGTGACACCAATTTCGTCCAGGTACTCCATCAACGCTAAGGCGAATTTCCTTGAGGTTCCAAACCGATCGCGCACCTGCGCAACGGTGATTGTTCCCTCATCTTCCAAAGCCTGACGGACGGTAGCGGCCATGTTTTCGAACGTCGAATGAGAGAAAACGACATCCGACGAGACTTGTATGAGCTCTCCTGTCTCAAGCAGATAAGTTAATAAATCATTACCAACCAAATCGATACATTCCTTCACCGAAGGAGGACTGAAGGGTGATGCTCGAAATTGCTGCTTTAAGGAATTCACTAAATCCTGCTGGTTTTCGGAGAGGGTTACCTGATGTTGAGAGGAGCGAATCCGAGAGCCATCTTCGATAATCACGCCTTCTTTTTTCCCGAGTTGGAGAACAGCGTTGAAGTTCCTCGAGCCAAAATGCAGTCGACTTTTTAACTCCTCGCGGGGAATTCCTGAGCGGAGTGGATTGAGCTCATGATAGGTTTCTAAGACATGGACAATCCTATTACATATGTTCTGCCATGTCCCCCGATCCATAATTAGCACCTCGGAGTCGGGATCTTGGGGTTTTTGTTCCAACAGGATCAACTCATCGACCGATTGGAGTTCCTCGATCGCATGCAGAGCTTCTTCCCAATTTAATCCAGCCCATTGGATGGCCTGATTAAAGGGAACGGGACCCAATCGTGAAATGGATTGAATCAACACCTCTCCTGGTGTGCCAGCGATCAATTTTTCCAATCCCTTCAACGTTTCTATATCCTTCCGACGATGATATCGGATCGGATGAGGGTTCGCTATTCGTCCTCCACCGATCGTTATGCCAGGTGAAGGTCGACGTAGGATAAAGTGATCTTCACGAACAGCGACGACGGGTTTATTTAAAACCATCTGGAGCCAACCGTCCTCACCAGGATTTAACCTTTCTGCTCCCAGGAGTCGAATTCGTGCCATCCTCTGCGCAGCTCCGAGGTAGAGTTTAACTTGTAGATCATGTTTTAAAGGATGAACGACATCAGGGAGAAGTTGAAAGTGAACATCAACCAAACGAGTAGTGCTGTACGAACCAGGGAGGACTGCTACATCGCCCCGAAAAATCTCCCGCACCTCGACACCAGAGAGGTTTGCTGCGACCCGACTGCCTGGGACGGCTTTCTCAATTTTGGTTTTGTGTGTTTGAAGTCCGCGTATCCGCCCTTTAAAGCCCGAAGGCAGGATCTCAATATCCTGACCGATATGCAGCGAGCCATCGATTAACGTGCCGGTCACCACGGTCCCGAAACCTGCAATGGTGAAGACGCGGTCGATTAACAACCTTGGGCGTCCTAGGTCTCTCCTAACCGGTGCACCTTTGAGGACATCACTCAAGACGGTGATAAGCTCGTCCAATCCTTCCCCAGTTTTTGATGAAACAGGCACAATTTGGGTATTAGATAGATGGGTTGATCGAAGTAAACCCTCAACCTCCCCCCGAACCAACTCCAACCATCCTTCCTCTTCTACCAAATCGACTTTTGTAAGCGCGACAATTGCTTGTTTCACTTCGAGCAAGTGAAGGATAGCGAGGTGCTCGCGCGTTTGAGGCATCACTCCCTCGTCCGCAGCGACGACGAATAATGCAGCGTCGATGCCACCGATACCAGCCAGCATGTTTTCGATGAAATCCCGATGGCCGGGCACATCCACAATCCCGACCTCCTCGCCGGAAGGAAGTTTCATCCAGGCAAAACCCAGATCGATCGTCATCTGGCGCTCCTTTTCTTCCTTCAAACGATCCGGGTCCATCCCGGTTAGCGCCTCGACGAGTTTCGATTTGCCATGATCCACATGACCTGCTGTGCCTATTACTCTCATTTTCTTGAACCCAATGGTTTAGATAAATCGCTTCTTTTTGAAGCAGAGAAACTTTTAAAAGCGTAGATAGATAACATCTAAGTCAGTGTTACTCCATAAGAGAAGGCAGTGAGAAGAGCATTAACCCCCTGATCGTGTACGTTGTTCAATTTCTGCTGCCCAATCGCGTAGTAGGCTGTGAATTTCAAGCACGCGTTGTTGATCGGTCTCTCGGATCTCAGAAAGTGCATGTAATATATCCGTGACATTTTCTTCAAGTAGTAGAATTTGAGAGACGATCTTCTCATGAAGACGATCGTGTTCACGCCATCCTTCATCAGCGGTAAGCTTATACGTGTTCCACCTTTTTTGGTCGTCCGCTTGAAAGCTAGACCATTCCTGTTTCATCCGGTCATCAGCCAGCCGTTGCATTTCGGTAACTTCGTTGATGCGACGTTCCAGGCGCTCGACTACTTCCTCCAATTCTCGCTGCATTTGTTTCATGGACCGGTAGATCTCTTCATAAGTGAGCATTCGCTCATCAAGATCGGCAGCCCTTTTCTCGAAATGTGCAAGGCGTTGTTCCCACTCATGCCAATTCCTTTCGAATCCTGTTAGTTTTAAATTCTGTTGATCCAGAACAACTGTTTGTGCCTCGCGTCGTTCGTTATCGCTTGTAACAAGATCGGTAACCCGGACCTCTACTCGACGCACGCGATCTTCTGTTGAATCGTGTTCTCCCCGCATGGTCTCGATCCTTTTCAGGATCTCAGAAGTCTCAGTCTGCAATTCACCCAAACGCCGTGAATCTTGTTTTCTTCCCTCACCCAACGAGACTAGATTTCTCGAATGAGTTTCGTCCTTGGCGTCTAGATCTTCAATCATCTTCTCTAAATTATCCATTTTGCTTGTAATACGCATTTCTGCTTCGCGGCGATCATTCAATGCTTGTTTGAACTCTTCCATGACTTCAATTTGCGACCGAAGCTCCTCCAACTGCTTCGCGAAAGGCTCAAGATCAATTTTACGGATTTTCTCTAACGCCTTCTCCTTTTCAGTTCGGCGATCTTCCGCCTCCCCTAACTGGCGTGAGAAATCTTGACGTTGCTTACTTAGCGTTTCATCCATTTGATGGATACGGGTCGTCAGACCCGCTAATCTAGATATTTCACTTGATAAATCCTGCAATTGCTTGGCATGTGAAGCGATGCGCTCCTCTGTTGTTAAAACTTGTTCTGACAGTCGATTGATTGATTCATTATCCTTTCGCCGTTGTTCATCCAACCACGAAAGCTGAGTTTCGATTTGTTTCGGCTCCATCTTATGCCCTCATTTCATGCCGACGGATTATAGTATAGCGCTTTTGATTGAATTCTTTACGGGAAGAGCTGTGCCATACCAGCGGCGGCCTCCGTTACCCAAGGATATAAAAGTTGTGGAAAAGCGCCCAACAGGATGCACATCGCGATTCCACCGACAAGGAATAGCGTCTCGGTTAATGTTGATGAAACTACCCGCTCATCCAGTGGCGATCCAAGCAAGGCATTTGTCCACCGTAATGCTGCCGCACCAACGCAGAGAAAAGCAAGTATGATCGCCCAGCCCGCGAGAGGATCTATCTTCGCGAGTTTTGAAAGCAACGCCCAGCGTCCAGGAAAGCCTGCGGTAAGCGGAAATCCTGCCATAGACGCTAAACCGATCAAAGCAGACGCAGCTCCTAGCGGAGATCGATAGGCGGCCCCCTGAAGGGCTTGAAATTGGTCATCACCACGATGATGAAGTATTTTCGCCGATCCCATGGCCCAAACCGCCAGATTTACAACACGAACGCCGGATAAACCAAGAGCTAAGCGGTACCCCTCTGGTATGCCAGTCCCAACCGCCAGAAGCATCACCCCAAAATCAGTGATCAGTGCATAAGCCATGACTTTTGAGAAAGTCCTCTGCGCAATGGTTAACATGCTCCCAAAACACACCATAGCTATTCCAACCCAGCGAATCATCTCAAAAAGCCCAGGAACCTCGCGCAACCATGTATAACTATCCAAAAACCGCAGTAGAAAGAACAGTCCTGCACTTTGTAAAAGGATCGTCACAAAAGATAATGCATAAGGATTGGCTTTTTCTGCAGCAGGGGGAAGCCAAAGGTGAAAAGGAGGGACAGCCATAATCACGGCAAAACCCAATGCCAATAACATCGTAGCTCTATGTGCCAACTCAGGTGTCGCGCTCGTCACGCCGAGGTTATCCAACATCCAACCGGCGATGAGAATCGCCATCATAGCCAGGGTGTACAAAATGAGAAGCCGTAAACCGCCCCTATGATTCGGATTCTCTGGAGAAACCAAAACCAATACCGCTCCCATCGCGGTGAATTCCAGGAATAGCGCCGCAAAGAGAAAGGGTTGAATGAGAAAGGAAGCGGCTACCGAACCAAGACAGAGTAATCCTACGTAGTACAGATTCCGGTTGGGTCGAGCAACCCAAGCTCCGCCAAATATGAATGCACCCGCAAGATAGAGAAATCCCACGGCTGCGCGATTACTCTCATCGAGTATCAGTGCTCGGCCCAGGATACGCCATGTGCTCGTGATTTTTACTGCTAAACCAAGGACCTCGAATGGATCATCCAGGGTGATCCAAAGGGCAAATATCGCCAGCAAAATAGATCCGATTGACGAAATAGCGGCTTGCGCATGAGGACGATTTCTTGGCAAAGCGACACTTATCGCTAACGCACCGGTTACAGTGAGGAGCACGAACGGAGCGTTCATGGTTACCCTTCCAGCCTCGGTTTCTCACCACTCCCTATGAGGAGAAGGTGACTTACAACCACCGCAATTCCAAGATGCACAGTGGCCAGAAGAGCCATAACCGCTAACGAGGGTTCGATCGTGGTGTACGCGACCTCAAATCCGGAAATGATTGTCAACAACCCAATGCCAACCTTTACAGGTTCCTCTTGAAAGCCAAGCTGCAATAAACCCATGGCGATTAAAAACGTTGCTCCATAACTGGCGAGAGTTGATATTTTCGGTAACGCTGACCAGATATCGCCTCCTAACCCGAACGCTACTAGGAGGACGAGGCAGACGGCGATGATGCGAAATATCATGCTTGAAGGAATTGTCTCTGGTGTCACGAACTGGTCAGACCATCCAACATTTGCCAGAGCTACCGCGATGATGGCACACGCTAGAAGTCCGGCTACTAACTTTGCAGCAGCCACCTGGAGTGGTAAAGAAAGGCTAACCAACCAAGCAGCAAATACATATTGAGCAGCAAGCGTCGCCAGGAGCAGGCGTCGATTATCCGACAGAATAAGAAGAGCTCCTGTGAGAGCCACTGCGACCGAAGCCACAATAGCAAGTTCCTCCAGCCAAGTCATCCTAGCAGCCTCCCTTGCGCCAGAATGACAATCAGCAAAATAACGAGCATCCACAACATAGCACCCTCACCCTCAAGAAGTTCACCAATCAGGCGGAAGATGTTGACCAAAACTCGACTCAACCGGTAAAGAATACGATAGAGAGGATCGGGATCAAGCCACGCAAACACTCGAGCCCAACGAAGGACGCTGCCTTCAGGAAATAGACGCAGTAAAAAAACAGATAGGAACGATAAGCCAATGGTAATCACGAATACAATGCCTGCTTCGAGACTGACACTTCCAGGCATCCGTAAACCAAGCCCGAAACCCACGATTAAGGGCAGCAGCAAACCAAGGCCATACATGACCCTTACTAAACTTTCACCTGTAGGCCAGGTAGTTGAGGGTAAGAAGACGTGCCGGATCCCACCAGTAGTGAGTAAAACCAACCCGATAACTCCCAGGGCGGTCACCGCAACGGATGTGGTGTCTACTACTCCGGTTGTCAGGGCTGCGGATATTACACCCGTTGGCGTTCCTGGCATACCTGCTAAGAATAACGCCGCCAGCCCGACCCATGCTCGATGTGGAGGGGCAAAAATCTCTGCTAAATAAAACACAGCTCCCGAGAGTAATAAAACACCTCCCGCAGCCGTGATTGGGGCACCACCAATCTCATGACTCAGACCTGCTGCTAAAACCCCAAGACCTGATATCCCTAGGAGAAGAAAAGGTCTCCCAGTTTCTCGATCCAGGTGAAAAGCCCATCTTAGACCACCAATGATCACGCCCAACCCCCCAGCTACACGTAGCCAGGCTAGCGTTTCCATCGGCACACCAATATTCAACATCCTAGCCAATACCGATAACGCTGTCACCGGTGGCAGCAAGTGGAGAAGGGTTCCTAAATGGCGCTGTAGGTCCATCTTTGGCTGAAGAGTAATATGAGGTGGAAGCAGGCCAAGTCGTAATAGCACAGCTAGTACTAAGAATATAGCTGCCGTCGAAGAGGTCATAGGCGTTGAAAGTGAGCTGGTTCCACCTTCCGCCCCATTTAGAAGTGCTGCCATTAATACCAGGAGTATCCCTCCTCCATCAACTGCGATACGAATGAAAAGGCGAGATGTGGATTTTCTGTCGTTCTGTATTCGTATAAAGAAGATGAGGGTAAGGACATCTACCAAAGCCCACGACATAGCGACGGTGAGCATGTTTCCGGCAAGCATAGCTGTCATCGCGATCGCCGGATAGGCAAGCATAACCGCCCTATGAAAGGGTGTAGTCGTTCCAGGTTGCGCAGCTTGAGTGAAAGCCACGGATACCAGTATTGTTGAAGTTCCATAAAGGAAAAACCACCCTACCGCATCGAGGTGAAGTTCCAAGCGCGAGGCGAATAAGGCTGTTGGTTTCCAGACGGACAAACTGATCACATCAGGAATTCTGGTGACAAGAACCAAGCTAACAATCCACGTTAAGAGCGCGGTTCCAGAGGTGAGAGCCCACAAAATACGCTCCGGTCGATTCCTGACTATCGACATGAGGAGCGCACCAAGGAGAAGGATTATAATCGGTAGGATTGCCACCCAAACCTCATGACCAGAGAAGGCCGATAATAAATGTCACGCGCACTAGCATACCACGGACCTTTGCGATCTGACGACAAAAATTTTGAGCGTGCTATACTTGATGGATCCTGTTGGTGAGCGATCATATGCTCTTTCTTCATCAATCACGATAATTGGATCATCAATATCCTCTCAGCTTGTAGGACGGACCCGTTCTGAGATAACAATCTACCTACGACACCGAAGGACACAAATGCAAAAGAAAAGCACAAAGAGAAAATCAGAAGAGAAGATGGTTTCCATCGACGGGCATAGTTTGACACTTGATCAGATCGAAGCGGTTGCCCGAAATCATATGAATGCCGAGCTTGCACTGAATGCTCGAACTCTGGTTGAGGATGCTGCGAGCACCATCCTCAACATAGCCGACTCTGAGCATCCTGTATATGGTGTCAACACAGGGTTTGGGATTTTCGCCTCCCAGCGTATTGCTCCTGAAGAGACCGTCCGTCTTTCACGGAATCTGATCCTAAGCCATCTGGTAGGTGTTGGAGCCCCCTTCGCGAAGGATGTCGTTCGCGCAGCGATCCTGATCCGAGCCAATACGTTTGCTCACGGACACTCCGGTGTTCGCCCTCAGCTTATCGACATATTACTAGATTTACTCAAAAACGATGTCACCCCCTATATTCCATCTCGCGGTTCGCTCGGTGCATCAGGAGATCTAGCACCTTTAGCCCACCTCGCGAGTGTGATTTCAGCCCCTCTAGAGGATGACCTAGAGGATTACTCCGGGCAGGCTTGGTATCGGGATCAACTCATGAGCGGAGCTGAAGCGATGTCTGCCGCGAATCTTACCCGGATCACATTAGGACCCAAGGAAGGATTGGCACTCACGAATGGGGCGACATTCTCAACAGCGCTTTTGGTATTAGCTTGCATTGATGCTGAGCGTGCAGTGAGGTGCGCAGAGATTGCTGCCGCCCTTTCCTTGGAGGCGTTGCTCGGTGTTTCTGCTGCATTTGACCCACGATTGCATCAATCTCGTCCACACCCTGGTCAAATCATGGTAGCGTCTCGCATCCGAGATCTAACGATGCAGAGCGATTTACTCGACGCTGATAACCGTGTCCATGATGCTTACAGCCTGCGATGTATTCCCCAAATCCTCGGACCCGTGTGGGATACACTCTCCTTTGTAAAAATGATCGTTACCACGGAAATAAACGCCGCCACCGACAACCCTCTTCTTTTCGGGGAGCAAGCGATCTCCGGAGGCAACTTTCACGGGGAGCCGATCGGACTTGCGGCGGATTACCTGAAGATCACCCTCGCCAAGGTAGGTTCGCTATCCGAACGGCATATCTTCCGTCTAACAGCGGAACATACCAGCGCTGGATTACCACCGATGTTGGTGACGCAAACGGAGAAGGCGGGGATCTACTCCGGGTTGATGATGCTTCAATACACGGCGGCTTCACTGACACTTGAAAACCAGGCTCTCGCAACACCAGATACACTTCACTCCATCCCGACATCAGCTGGGCAAGAAGATATCAACCCCAACGCAACGACCGCAGTTCGTCACCTAACTGAGCTGATGGACAACTTATGGAAAATCGTAGCCATAGAATTGATTGTCGCTGCTCAAGCACTCGATTTGAGGCTCAGAGCGATGCCGCAAGCTAAACCTGGTGTAGGTACAAATGCTGCTCACAAATACATCCGCAAGTATGTTTCCTTTCGAGAAGTCGACAGCCCTTATTCTGAGGACATTGAAGCCTTAAGCAAAATCATATCGACTGGTGATTTGATCAGAGTCGTAGCGCAAGCACTTGGCGAATCATAGGGCGGGTCGTCTCGTGGGTGAGTTGTGCTATAATCCTCCACAGTATTCAACTTGCCGGGAAGACCATGAATATACATCTGCCGAATCACAAATATCACCATGGGGAGACGATGGGCATTTAAGCTCACCCGGCGAAGATTTCTTGATTGTTATTAAAAGACGGTGTGGGCTACCCCACACCGTTTTCTTGTAAGTCCATCAGGAGAATTCCATGTCAGACATAACACCGGTGAAAGGCACTCGAGATTTCTACCCAGAACAGAAGGCATTCCAACGCTGGATGTACGATCATATACGAGCCGTGTCAGAGAAATTCGGTTATCAAGAGTACGATGGCCCCTTCCTTGAACGGCTTGAGCTATATGCGGCCAAATCTGGGGAAGAATTGGTGAAGGAGCAATCTTTTATCTTCCCAGATCGCGGCGGAGAGATGATCGCGCTACGCCCTGAACTTACCCCCTCTCTCGCTCGCATGTTGGCTACACGAAGCAAATCCATGGTTCGCCCTATCCGCTGGTGGTCCTTTGGACCTTTCTGGCGATATGAACGACCTCAAAAAGGGCGCTCGCGTGAGTTCTTTCAGTGGAATATCGACCTATTGGGTGTCGATTCACCGCAGGCGGATGCTGAAATCGTCGTCATCGCTGCTGCATTCTTCAAATCCGTCGGTTTGACGGCCAAGGATGTCCGCCTCAAGGTGAACAATCGACGTTTGGCAGATGAACAATTGAGCACCCTGGGTATTCCGCCTGAACAACGTCAAGGAGTGTTTCGATTGATCGACAGGCGTTCGAAGTTAAGCCCACAGTATTGGGAAGCGTACGCCGATGAAATCGGCCTTGATCCGGAACAGATATCAGGCCTCAAAGACCTACTTAATGATCGTTTGGCATGGCGTGAGTTCGACGAGCTGAAGGATTTCTTTGATGCCGTCGAACAAATGGGAGCTGCAGATTTTGTAGAATACGATCCGATCGTGATACGCGGCCTCGATTATTACACTGGGAATGTTTTCGAAGCTTATGATGTGGCTGGAGAGGAACGAGCCATATTAGGAGGCGGTCGTTACGATGACCTCGTAGCAGATATTGGTGGTGATCCGCTTCCTGGCGTGGGTTTCGCGATGGGTGATGTGGTCATCGGTCTTGTGCTTGACAAGTGTGGTGTAGAACCCGATCTACGAGCGAACCCAGCCGAAGTGTTCATCCCAACCTTCGACGAGAGCAGCCGTGGTGAGACCCTACGTCTTGCTGCTGAATTACGTGTTTCTGGATTGAGAGTGGAATGGTTTCCGGAGATCGCTCGCCTACCAAAACAATTCAAATACGCAGACCGGCAAGGTATCCCACTGGCCGTTATCCTTGGTCCGGATGAGATAAAGCTTGGTCAGGTGGCAATAAAAGACTTGCGTACAGGAACCCAAACGGTCGTCCCAAGGAGTGAGACGGTGGAAAAAGTGAGAGATTTACTCGCGCTAAGTGGAGAAATTTGATCTCGACAACTTCAGTTTCAATACGAAAACTGTTTGTAAAGCCTCTGTAAGGAATGCCGAATCATTACCATGTTATTATTCATTCAGATCGCCGCTTCGAAAGACCTGGAGAGAACATTTTCGAAGAGCAGAGTGCGACTTGCGCCGATCCCCCTGAGGCTCTCGGCCTGCGCCTCAAAAAATTAAAGGAGATCTCCAAGGTCACTGAGCGGCGATTTGCTATTCTCTACAACTGACGAATATTCTCCTTCAACTCGACAAGGAACGGAACAAGAGAGAGATCCCCAAAGCTGGCCTTTGGATTGGTGTCCTGAAGCTGTATTGCCAAGACTCAATAAGAATTTGATGCCAGGTTTCAGGTCTATTGAATGTAAATCTGTATGTGAAATGGTCACACACGGGAGGTCGTGATAGAATTGTCCCAGCATGGTGCCCGTAGCTCAATGGCAGAGCGCCTGACTGTGGATCTGGAGGTTGCGGGTTCGAGCCCCGTCGGGCACCCAAGAAAGAGCGCCCAATCTTAGGCGCTTTTTTCTTCCACAATTGATCCGATGTATAAATCTAGTTCGAAGGAATCTATCTAAGACGAGGGATTCGAAGATTTATTCCCCATCTCATACTTTTTCGCTTCCCATGGCCCAGGAATGTCGTAGATCCACAATCGGTTACTTTCCAGAGGGCGTTTAGCGATCATCCTCCAGACCTTGTCCGCCTCAATATCAAAAAACATGCCTGCGTTGAGTGCAGAGAGTTCATAAACACCAACTTTTGAGCGTCGTCTTCCGAGCTTTCGCATGGGGATTAAAGGTGATGTGTCCCTAATTCTCTGTATCCGGTCTAAGTCTTGGATGATTTTACCCATCTGATCTGGATGAACGGGTGAGAAGACCAAGTAGCGCGCATTATTCGTGATGGTAACAATAGCTTCAGGTCTCTCAAGGACGCCCGCGACATCACTGATACGGGGAGAGACACCCATCACCTTTCGGACCATATTATCAAGCCAGCCCATCGGATCTAGGATCCTTATCTCACGCGCGGCTTTCATCCGCTTGATTTCTAGATCACCCAACGCCCACTGACGTACATCGGTACGTAATTCATCAAGCGCTTTACGCTGCTGCTCGTTTCCAATCCAGATTAATACCCCAATTAAAACAACCGCAACCACGACGGTTACGGCGAGGGCAATTTCAATAAAAAGAGGGCTCTCCATCAGATGTTTACTCCGCCCCCCTCCTCAGATTCAACAATCAATATTCCCTTCCTCGAATACTCTCCAGATCCTCCCTGATTTGTCTAAGGATTCTTGGCCTGGGGTCCACGAGTTTTGAAGATCCTATTGCGGTCATCAAAGCGATGAGCGCCAGAGCGGGCCAAAGCCAAGGGATTCTCAGGGAGATTCTCATCGTTCGAGTCCGAGGGGGCTCGTCCGTCGTGTCTGTCAGACCAGAGGTAGGCTTAACGCGTACGATGGCGACCCGTGGCGGGTCCGTCGCAGATGGCACAAGATTGGTTTCTGTTGGAGGCACTGCTGTAGGAGACGATTGGTGAGTGGGGCTTGCTACGAATGTAGGAGTAGCCTCGAGGATGGCTGTTGGAGACGGCGAGATAGGTTGGAAATTCTCGACATGGACCGTGATACGAGCGGTGGCTTCCATATTGCCCGCAACGTCCTGTGCTCGAGCTAATACGGCATAAGTACCATCTGGAACGGATGATGTATCCCACGTGGAACTCCAGGAGTCACCATCCATATCCAATCCTTGCCAATTCTTTCCCCCATTCAGTGAAAGTTCAGCAAAGGAAACTCCCGAGGTTGGATCTGTGCTCGTACCACGGAGTGTGACCTCACCTGAAACCCAGACTTCGCTGCCATCCGCCGGGTTTGTGAAACGTGTTAATGGACTTACGGTATCGATTCTTACTTGAATGCTTTGGATGGCGGCATTACCTGCCAGATCAACAGCCCGGAATGATACATCACGAACGCCCTCAGTTGAAACATTAACCGTCGAACCCGCTTGCCAAGCCCCACCGTCCAACTTGTTTTCAACACTTGCAACTCCGGATAATGGATCTGAGGCCGAGGCCTCCACCCTCACCGGCTTCCCAACGAACCAACCGTTCTTACCGACCGGCCCTGATCTTGAGATCCCGATCGAAGGCGCAGCGCCGTCTATCTTTACCGCTTCAGTCTTACCTCCAATATTTCCCGCATGATCACGAGCCCGGATCTCTACAGTATGAATTCCGTCGCCTGTGACTTGCCCTGCTGATGTCCACCCTCCTCCATCGACCGAAAGTTCAACACTCTCGATACCTGAGGTGACATCCGTTCCGCTCACATTTAGGATGACCGGTCCAGCGAGGTACCACCCACCACCCCCGATCGTTCCCCCAGATTGCTCAAGAGTTACCTCTGGCGGTACGGTATCCACTCGCCACGTATCACTGGCCTGCTCGCTTGTGTCTCCGTAGGACGAAACAGCCCAATAATCGAGCAGAAAGCTCCCCTCCCCTCCATCGACCCATGAACAAGATACACTGGAATTGTCTGGTGGATCGCATAGAACGCCTGGAGATCCTTCTATATCCCCTTCAATATAGGTGATCACTTCACCCTCAAGGGGTTCGTTCGCGTTGAGATCCAGTATTGGAGAACCTCTACACCATCCATCCTCTCCAAGTGTTCCACAGTTGAACGAGCCAGAAACGACCGCGGGGGGTAATTTGACAATGACCGTTCTGAATGCCATCTCGCAGGAGGACGAATCTGCTCTCCACCCTGAACCAACGCCACAGCACACCGCTTCCTGGCGAGGGACTGATGGATGTTCGTCACATGTATGGTAGATGACGCAGACTGAGTGACATCCCAGAGGGGGATTGTTCATGATTAAGGTCCACTTATCATGTTCTGGATCCCGAATTTTCTTCGTGGTTTCGCGATCCGGGCCAGTATAACCTGCTAATGCCACCGTCGCGGCGACAAAGGCGAGCGTGCAAGTTATGACAAGCGCTACCTTATATTTCATGCTTAAGCCCAACGAATTCTATTTCCCCTGAGTTAATGCAGTACTATAGTACTGCATAATTCGTCGAATTGTGAAGGTCATTTTTTTTATTGATAACACAAATGTTCTCAAGGTGTTACGCGATCTAACAAGGTTCATGCCCATGATTTAAGATTGTCCTTGTATAATTTGAACCCATCCATGGAGTATATCGAGCGGATGAAATTAAAAATCATCTTGTTACTTGCATGTATACCGACGTTCTTTTTAACCAGCTGTGGGAAGGCTTCCCAAGGCGAGCTTCGTCATACCCGCACAGCATCGCCGTCAACTACTCGAGCAAGAAGCTCGACCCCAACGATCTCCCCCTCTTACACACCAAATCCAACGTCCACCCAGATACCCTCTACAACCCCCACAGTGACGCCCACACCGTCACCAAGCATCACTCCTTTCCTATTTGCCAGAACACCGCTGACACCGCTCCACAATGTAGACTCAAATCAGCTTCTGGTTCTTCTTACGCAGATACAAGTGCCATCAAAATATAGCGCCATAATTCTATTTTCTCCCCACCATCCGGTGATGTACTTCACTGGAGCGGGTCTGTTGGTCAAACGTTTAGATTTGACGAGCAATGATTACTTGTCCGACCTCCTTGGCCCGGTCAATTCTTCGCCTGTCTTCCTAGCCACTTCTTCTGATGATTTGCTCATCGCTGGAAGTGACTTGAATAGGGTTATTGTGTGGGATCTACATTCAGGTAGCCCTGTTCAAATTCTTGAGCCCACCATCGACACCTTAAGAGGTTTGTATTTCACCGAGGATGATGACATCCTAGTGACTGTTGATTACGATGGAAATATCATTCAATGGGATCGCTGGTCCTGGGAAGAGGTCGCAAGAACTGAACTTCATCAGGAACAGAAGCGTGTGATATTTGTGCCTGAAAGTGATGGAGCCCTGATCCTCGACGATGTTGATGGGGTCCTACCAGTTGTCGATTTGGATGGTCGACTATTAAGTTCAATCGAGTTGCCTACCCTAAGTTATCGATTTGTATCTGTTTCGCAGGATGGCAAAAGTTTAATGATCCTGGTACATGAGGGTGTGCGAGTTTTTGATATTGATACAGGAGAGGAAGTCTTGTTCCTTTCATTGGAAGAAGTTCGAAGCGTTGCTGTTACGCCTGATTGGAGCCTGCTCGTGGCAAGCGATGCCGATCTAAATGTGCATATCATCGATCTAAGAAACGGCGAGCACCTGCTCACACAGAAAATGGATGTCTCGGCCATTCGTAGCTTAGAAATTTCTCCAGGTGGCAACTTGTTGGGCCTTTATGTGATCGGACCAGATCAGATGACCCCGTATATTGAACTGTGGGGGCTTGTCGGTGAGAATAAAACCCAATAATTGTCATTCTCGCTACATCAGATCATAAGGTTTGCGGTCACGGGTGAGGGTATAAAAATCACAAATAACTTCACCGTCCAAGGTGTGCTCGTGCAGGGAAAATATAATCTGCCTCTACGGGGCTGACGTCTAGCGATGAGCGTGAACAGGGCTGCCCGTATTGGACAGCCCTAAACGAATGCTTTTCCAGGGGTGAGGTCGATTTAATCTACATATCGACCACAACAATCTACTTCTTAGCCCCTTTAGCGCCCTTTATCTCTGTCAATGTATCGTTGATACGGAAAATCACGATCAACAACTCGCAGAAGATCCTCCAGAAGAGCGGTCCGAGGAGTAGCGTGACCAATCCCGCCAACACCAAGGTACCTCCCCCGTAATTAGACGTAGCGCCTCTGAATATCTGCAAGAGAGCATACAGCGCGATGATGACCGCACCAATCCAAAATACAACCTGAATAATGATCGGGGTGATCATCTTACGAAAAGTTAGATAATCGTCCATTGTCATCCTCCATCGGGAAAAGGTTGTCATCTTCTACAATCTTATCAATAGCCCATAATTGATAGATCTGTATTCTTCCCGCATTCACCTCCTCAATACCAAATGCTCAATCTATGTATTCCAATCCTACTTCATTTCATTGGCGGCCAGTATGCACTAAAGATTGTGGGCTGTCAAATGGATTTATTTCTTATTGATTCTGACCTGTTAGAGGATTTACCCCTGTGTCGATAAATCCCTCTAGAAGCTCCTGTAAGATCGTTTCGACCAATCGTTGCCTCCCATAGCTAATTAAGTCTGGGTTGGCATCTTGAATAATCATAGGTATCGGGACGCTCGCTCCACCTTGTCCTCCCAAGAGGTCTTCCCATAAATCACGCACAGCTTCAGCAGGATCCACACGCAGGGTGGCGACCCAATTTCTGAGCAACTCATCACCAGGCCTATGACCACCGATCAATATCATCCCACTTTCCACTAATGCAGAGAGCAATCGTGGATCTTCGATTTCAGGTGAGACATATACAGTATGCACAGCAGCTTCTATCAAGATGTCAACCGCTTCCTGCCATGCGTTCTGGATCTCGACCTCAGAGAGACCGACTTGGATAGGATATTGCACATAAGGCGGGAATATTGGCCGGCAGGTTCCACAAAAATAACGTGCGCCATTCACAAATCCGTTCAACCCCGCCTGCCCTGTGGGTGTATCGCTCCGTCCGATCACACCAACCCGCCAATCCTGGGTGATCACAGCCGAAATGTATCCCGCTATGAAACCCAATTGATCCGGTCGGAAGCCCATAGGACCAATAACACTCAGATTGTCGCTTGTTGACAGTCCTGAGATGCCTACAGCGAGAAATTGCACCGCCTCCATAGATTCAGCTAAGATTTCCAGGTCCTGATCCGGTGGAAACCCGACCACCAATTGGAATGAAGCGTCGATCTCTTCGCTGGATAATGACGTTCGCGTCTCCACAACATATCCCCCCTCGTTCGCCAACTCCCGGATAACTTCCTCTACGGATGAGAACAACTCAGGGTCAATCTCCTCCGAAGCCAAAAGGATCACACGGGGAGGGGATAGTGTAAAGGTTGGAGATAATGTAGGTGTCGGTTCAGGAGTTAACGTAACTCGTTCATCATCCGTCGGCGTGATCTCAGACGCTACCATGGGCGAACCGCATGCGCCGAGTATTAGGCCAAGGACTCCAGACAAGGCCAGGATTGCAACAACGGTGAGATTGGATCGGTGCTCTAAATTCATCTACCTGTATTCTACTATCCAGCTTTCCCCCACCGCTAGCCTTGCCAGGTACTTGTCTCCTGCTGCGCTAACCACAGACAAATCTCTTCCAGATGTTTATCTGCTGATACTCTGAAGGGATATTGACGAGGTCTTTCGCTGACGATATCCTTAGTACACAATGAAACGAATGAAGAAGTAAGCAATCTTACCATTGCTCAAGGAATGCCCAGAGTAGAATTAGTTAAAATCCACATAAAAGATCGTATGAACGATAGATGGACAAGATCCGACACCTCTCAAGACGTGATGCAATAAAGTTAGCGGCTTTAGGCCTAGGCGGGTATGTGGTCCCCCCGCTTATCTTAGGCGATTTCCCTCCCAACGAGAAGCTGGGTAGGGTATGTCAAGGTAGAGTGGATATTAAAGCAAGGCCAGATGGCAACAGCCAGACTGTCGGCGTGATTTACGATGATATGATCGTTCCGTGGTTGCGCGAGGTTGTTGGTGGACCCCATTCCATCTACGACTCTAATCTCAGATGGGTTGAAACAGATCAAGGTTATATTTGGGCTCCCCGTCTACAACCTGTGCTCAATCAGCCCAACCAGCCTGTAGACTCACTTCCTCAAACGAGTGGTGGGTCAGGGATGTGGGTTGAGGTGACGGTCCCTTGGGTCGACTTGATCCTCCACAACCCTCCCCCGCGTTCCCCGTGGCTCAAAGAAAACACAACCCCACGCCTCTATTTCAGCCAGATTCTTTGGGTTGATGAAATCCGAAAGGATGACCAAGGCCAAGTTTGGTACCGTATGAACGAACGCTACGGAAGTTATGGGGATATCTTCTGGGCAGCGGCTGAAGCCTTTCGCCCTCTCCTCTCGGATGACCTAGAAAGCATCAATCCCGATATCGAGGAAAAACGAATCCTGATCAATCTTAATTATCAAACGCTCTCTTGTTTCGAGGGTAGCAACGAGGTGTATTATTGCCGCATATCCTCAGGTGCCAAGTTCGATGCAGAAGGCAATCCTGTTGATAAATGGTCCACGCCTCTCGGCTCTCATCCCATTTGGCGTAAAGTTATTTCGCTTCACATGAGCGGTGGGACAACGGGGGGAGGGTACGATCTTCCAGGCATAGGGTGGACGACACTCTTTGTGGGAACGGGGATCGCGATCCATGGGACATACTGGCACAACAATTTCGGAGTAGCAATGTCACACGGATGTGTTAATGCGCGTCCTGAAGACGCTAAGTGGGTTTTCCGCTGGACAAGGCCAGAAGTAATCTACGAACCCGGTGATATAACCGTTTCCATGCCAGGCGGCACGAAGGTTGAAGTCGTTGAATAAAGGCTTCTTCTGAAGACCTCGATGCGTTTAGGTCTTCGCAATCATCTTTTCTAGATTTGGCAAACTCGAGGTTTAAAATATCTTTACGTTACGATCTTGATCAGTTCAGGACCAAGACCTCCTGCGCCCTCTGTAAATCGCCTTCAACATTAATCGCGCGCAATCTTGGTGTCTGCTTATCATGCTTGCGGAGTAAACCCGCAGCAGCCTTGGAGCATGTGGCTGAGATTCATCATCAGTCTCGAAGAGCGTTCGGCCTTCCAGAGGCACCTCCGGATAACGAGGCTGGGATCCAATGTGGATTATGCGCCCGTCAATGTGTAATAGGTGAGAATGAACGCGGTTTTTGTGGGCTCAGAACCCTGCGCGATGGTCGTCTCTATCACCTCGCAGGGACACCCTCAAGGGGACTCCTCCACTGGTACCGAGACCCACTCCCTACAAACTGCGTAGCGGATTGGGTATGCGACGGTCACACGCGATATGGTCGTCACAACCTTGCAGTTTTTTATGCGAGCTGCACGCTGAATTGCTTGTTCTGCCAGAACTGGCATTTCAGAACTGCTGATCCAAACCGCGACAAGCAAGGAAATGTTCAAGCCCTAAGTGCGAGGGAATTGGCCGCATGTGCAAACGAAAGAACCCATTGTGTATGTTTCTTCGGAGGTGATCCGGCAAGCCAAATGCCTCACGCCATCGCTACCGGTAGATTGCTCGAGAAACGTGGAATCGCAATCTGCTGGGAAACGGCCGGGACAATGCATCCAAGGTTACTTCGTGTGGCGGTGGAGCTCTCTCTTAACAGTCGTGGATGCATTAAATTTGATCTCAAAGCTTACGACTCAAATCTTCATCGCTTCTTGACCGGCGCTCCCAACGTCAGAACATTGGAAAACTTTACCATCGCTGCTGACCGTTTTAACGAGCGCCTCGATCCACCCTTGGTCGTTGCCAGCACACTGCTTGTCCCCGGGTATATCGATGCCGACGAGGTGGCTAAGATCGCTCGCTTCATTGCAGACCACAATCCAAGAATCCCATATGCTCTGCTTGGATTTCACCCACACTTCTACATTGATGATCTACCCTGCACTTCATCACGACACGCTGGTGAGGCTCTCGAAGCCGCCCGTGATGCGGGTTTGGAGAATGTTCGCTTAGGTAATGTGCAATTGTTATCGAATGCTTATTGAGAGCGTAATTCGAAGTCACTCCCATGAGGGGTGTATTTATGCTAGACTTCACCTCATCACGATAAGCAGCTATCACGGATGACTTTACGAACCGCTTCTGCAATCGCTAATCCGAATATCGCGTTCATCAAGTATTGGGGGAACAGAGATGCCGCATTACGTTTACCATCCAATGGTTCGATTTCCTTGACGATCGGTGGTTTGGAAACCTACACCAGCGTAACCTTTGATGAGAGCCTTAGCTCAGATCACATCGCAATCGATGGACAACCGGCGTCTGCTTCAGCGTCCGAACGTGTCTCTCTCCATCTTGATCGCATCCGTCTCGTTGCTGGAATCGAGACCTATGCAACTGTAGAAAGTCGCAACAACTTTCCCGTTGGTGCAGGGCTTGCCTCATCCGCCTCCGCCTTCGCTGCGTTATCTCTAGCTGGAATCTCTGCAGCAGGACTTTCATTACAGCCTGCGGAATTATCCAGGTTGGCTAGACGTGGTTCCGGATCGGCTTGCCGATCGATCTTTGGCGGTTTCGTCGAATGGTACGCAAGCGAAACGGATGAGGGTTCGTACGCCGAATCCTTCGCGGCACCTGATTACTGGGACCTTCAAGATCTGATCGTAATCTTGAGTGGTGAACATAAAGGGGTTGGATCAACCCAAGGGCATGCCTTGGCAGACACGAGCCCGTTGCAAAGTGCACGAGTTGCAGACGCTCAACGCAGATTGAAAGAATGTCGAAGAGCAATCCTCGATCGTGATTTTTTCTCGTTGGCATCGATCATCGAACTTGATTGCAACCTCATGCATGCTGTGATGCATACTTCAACCCCACCTTTGATGTACTGGTATCCAGAAACCCTTCAGATCATGACTGCGGTATCAAAGTGGCGCGAAGAAGGCCATGAAGTATGCTATACGATTGACGCAGGTCCGAATGTACACTGCATCTGCACGTCTAAACACGCAGACACGATCGAGGAACGATTACATCATCTTCCTGGTGTCGTCAAAGTATTACGGGCTCACCCTGGTGATTCGGCCAGGGTTGTTCCATCCATTTGATTCGAACCAATCACAAACGCCACATACTCCTATCGCAATCTATTCAAGTACTGATGTGCTCCTTTTCTGGCAGTAAACACGGGACTATCCAGCATCCATGTGAAAGTTAATGGATCCCACGTTCACGATTATGATCGGTTTGCCATAAAGATGACTATTTAGCTACAATCACGATTCGACCGCAATGTTATAATCCGTTAAACATAAGTCTGAAGGAAAAAGGTTTATCAGTGTCTGATTTCTTGCTATTCGTCGTTGTATTAGGGTCACTCATTATCGGTCATGAGCTTGGCCACTTCTTCGCATCAAAACTTACAGGTGTCAGGGTCAAGGAATTTGGAATCGGTTATCCGCCCCGGATCCTTACATTGTTTGAGCTTAAAGGTACCAAGTACACCCTCAACTGGATCCCATTCGGAGGATTCAACCTTCCAGATGGAGAGGATGATCCCAGTGTGCCTGGGGGGTTCGCTGGCGCGAGTAAACGGGTACGATCAGCCATACTCATCGCCGGTCCAGCTGCCAACATACTCTTGGCTTTTATTGCCTTTTTATTTGCATTTAGATTCTCAGCACCGGATTTTGAACGAGTTCAAGTCATTCAAGTCGTGGAAGGAACACCCGCGGACCAGGCCGGAATTCTGACGGGTGACATCATCCTCAGCGTAGATGACCGTTCCATTATAGGCACTGATACCATGGTGGATGCGGTCAAATCACGCATTGGAATGCTGACAGAAATCAAGCTCTTACGTGATGGGCGTGAAGTCACGGTCGAGGTTATACCCCGAGAACAATACCCATCCAATCAAGGACCTGTTGGTGTCACTCTTGGACATCCAGCAAAAGTCATGAGCTGGTCAGAAGCAGCCAAGATTGGATTAGAAAATATCGGCCTCCAAGTGAACGCGATTATCCGACTTCCAGGTCGACTACTCTCTGGAACCGCTTCTCCTGAGGAAGCTCGCGTCAGTGGTTTGAAAGGCATTCACGATCTTCTCGCTTGGGCCAACTCGATCGATCGCTCTGCCCAGCGTCCATTCCTTACGCTCAACATGATTGGCGTGATCAGTACCGGTTTGGCGCTTGCAAACCTTCTCCCTCTCCCCGCGTTGGACGGTGGGCGATTGATGTTCATCCTTTTCGAGGTCGTATTTAGACGTCGTATCTCTCCGCGCCACGAAGGATTGGTGCACGCAATAGGCTTCACGCTTCTCTTGGCTTTAATGATTTATATTAATCTACAGGATTTCATCAACCCGATCACTCTTCCAAGATAACGTGTGACGAGTACTTGTATGACAACCTCATTTGAACAACTGCTTGAGTTGCTTTCAGATGAAACGCAGCCCTTCCCGATCGAAGAATTGGCAGAGCTCTCTGATTTAGATGCTGAGCGTACAACACAGCTCAGCAAAGTTTGGGATCTCGTTCCGACCGATCGGAGACGCACGTTAATCCATGAGGTTGGAACTCAGGCAGATTTGAGGATTGAGCTAACCTTCGAGCAAGTCAACCGATTGGCTCTCTCCGATCCTGATCCTGAGGTACGAGCGATAGCCATCCATAACCTCTGGGAATGCGAGAACCCAGATCTCGTGCCCCACTTCATTGAAAGTCTTATACAAGATCCGACATCACAAGTACGTGCTGCCGCAGCCAAAGCTCTCGGTCTCTTTGTCTGGTTGGGGGAGATCGATCAAATTCCCGTCGATCTATTACAGCAGATCGAAGAGGCTCTCCTCGAGGCAACAAAAGAAGACCACGAGGACAACGTGCGCAGACACAGTCTCGAGTCACTTGGTTTCTCTTCACACAAGGAAGTGCCTCTACTGATCGAACAGGCTTACCAATCTGGCGATGAGGCGTATATCCAATCTGCGTTGTATGCGATGGGAAGGTCTGCAAGTGACCAATGGGGGTCATATGTGCTGGTTGAAATGAACAATCCTTCTCCTGCCATCCGCAATGAAGCAGCGAAGGCGGCAGGCGAGCTTGAATTAAGAGACGCCGCGGAATCCCTCATTGAGTTATTGGATGATGTGAATTTTCAAGTTCGCGATTCCGCGATCTGGGCGCTAGGACAACTTGGTGGTGACGAAGCAGCAGATGCTCTGCTCCTGTTGCTTGACAACACAGACGACGAGGAACTGGTAGAAAATCTCGAAGAAGCTCTTGATCACCTCGCTTTCGTTAATAACACCCGTGATTTTTATCTCATCGATTTCCCCGACAACGAGGAATAAAACCATTGAGTTCGCTTCCCAGCCTATTTTTCGACAATCTACTGCCGATCATCCTCATCGCTGCTGTAGGTTTCATCCTCCAACGGACTCTTGGAATTGATCCTCGAGGCTTCTCCCGAGTTATCTTCTATTCGTTTACACCAGCTTTTGTCTTCTCCATTCTCGTTTCAACGGACATTGAGACCAATGAAATGCTCAGGATGGCTGGTCTTTCGATCGTCTTATCGATCATCCTCGGGACATTGAGCTTTGTAATAAGCCGGATTCTGCAGCTTGAACCTCGTTCTGCATCCGCTTTCATCCTCACTGTCACGTTTATTAATGCTGGTAATTATGGCCTTTCCCTTAACGCTTTCGCTTTAGGCGATGTAGGATTACTCTGGGCTAGTATTTTTTTCATCACCAGCGCGATGCTGCTCAATTCAGTCGGTGTTTACGTGGCTACGGTAGGGCACGCTTCACCCAAAAAAGCTTTAATTGGGTTGCTAAAAGTACCTTCCGTCTATGCGATCCCTCTCGCTTTACTCGTACGCGTTAACGATGTCGATCTCCCTCTCGCTATTTGGCGTCCTATCGATCTTATAGGCTCCGCAGCTGTACCCACGATGTTAATACTGCTAGGGATGCAAATTGCTCGCGCTGGTTTGCCTAAACGCAAAGACCTTCTGATTGCCTCAGTTGGACTGAGAATGCTTGTATCACCACTTATAGCTTGGTTCTTGGTTCCCATTCTGGGTTTATCGGGTGTCGGACGACAGGCCGGCATCCTCCAAGCAGCGATGCCTACCGCCGTATTGAGCACGGTTATTGCTACGGAGTACGATGTCGAACCCGAATTTGTCACTGGCGTCGTTCTGGTAACAACATTAATTAGCCCCCTTACCCTCACTCCTCTGCTGGCCCTTCTTGGGATTTGATCCACACGACAGGCTCAGGATGACTTTCGTTTTAGGATCCATCGTTTCCATCGTAGTGGAGCACTAGAATTATTCGTATGAATTTCCAATCGAAGGGATGGAGATTAACAGGGAAGGACGTTAAAACCGATATAATCAATGCTTGGAGGGATGCTCTCGCTAACCTCGAATATTACAGTAGTCTCAGCCGACTCAAGGAGACGACATCTTGAAAACTCTAGTCTTTGATCTCGAAACCAAGAACCTCGCCCGCGAGGTCGGGGGATGGTCGAATATCGATAAACTTGGTCTTGCTGCTGCTGTTCTCCTACATGTTGAAACCGGCGAAGTATTGAGGTACGTTGAGCAGGATGCGAGTGATCTTATCGCACAGCTTCTCAAAGCAGATCGCGTAGTCGGTTTCAATGTGGTACGGTTCGATTACGTTGTGTTGCGACCTTATGGTCTTTCGCTAAATCCAGATTTGATAAATAAATCGATCGACATACTTGACCACCTTTATCAGTATCTTGGATTTCGCCTTTCTCTTAACAATCTTGCTGAGGCGACTTTAAACGAGACAAAGAGCGCAGATGGGATTATCGCGGTCCAGTGGTTTCGAGATGGGAAGATCGATCAGGTTCTTGATTATTGCGAGCAGGATGTTCGTGTGACCTATCGCCTATGGGAGTTCGGTCGAGAGAATGGGCACGTAAAATATCGCGACAGGGATTTTCGCCTACAAAGAGTTCCAGTATCTTGGTAAGAAGGGAAGGTTGTCAACGACTGGGCTATCATGTCGTGCTTGATGTTAAAAATTTCGATCGCTGATGATGCTCGATATACGACATTGATCTCCGTTCTTACTTCGCCAAACAATCGAATCATGACCCTCCACCGCGGACAACGCATATGAAAAAACTGCACCTATCCCTGGTGTATCTCGAAGCATCCGATAGAAATCTAGGTATTGTTGGCCCTTGATCATCTGACCCACCTGTGCTGATGGGTTGCAGAATTCCGTAATGAATAAGAGCTTGTTGGGGTAGCGGAGACGGTAAGTTTCATAGAGCTTTCCACCCCAGACTGATTTCATACCTGTAAAATCTGTCCAATAACAATTCACCCCAACCCAGTCGGCTTCAACGACGGCATCTTCTGCATCAAGCAGGAAGCGTTCTCCATCCTCGCGCCATCCTGATACACTTTCTCCATGGGACAATCCTGGAAACCCAAAACACGCTGCCGGGAAGACGGCCTTAAGTTGACCAACCACATCTCTAAACCAACGGCTGAATTCCTTCCCTCCACTCCAGGAACGTTCCCATCCCTCGGATTGAAGATTCGGATTTGTATGAATTTCAAAATACCTAATCCCTAAACCATAGAACCTGCCCATCTCTGGCTCGACTTCAGCTACGAAGCTCTTCGCTGAGATTGGAGCACTGGAAAAATCCGATGTCATGCGAACAGCAAGAAACATCCCCGGATTGATCTCCAGTAACCTTTTAACAGTCTCTGTCGTTTCAGTTTGATCGAGTTTTACAGCTTCTAGACGTGCTTCTTTGATCGCTTCGATATCATCCTCTTCCAATGGACCCCCCACCCTCCCATGAGCGCCTATTAGACATCTCCCTGCTGACCATGGATAGGCCTCTATGGATTTGGCGGTGACGAATTCTGGCCACACAAGAAAAGGGGTCGGATCGAGGATGTCTTTAGGAAAATCGGTTTCTTCTCGATCCGTCGCACCGTCTCGCTTGAGCGTTAGATGAAGATGGGAACCAACAGAAGCACCGGTTGAATCTGCCAACCCAATCACCTGTCCAGCTTGGACAATCTCCCCCTCCTTGATGAAAGCTTCTCTTAGATGTGCGTAGACAGTTTTATAACCGAATTCGTGTCGCAGGCGAACATGGATGCCGTATGGGTGTGACTTCGGGTTGGTATGAAGTCGGTAAACCTCACCATCCGCACAACAATAGATGTTCGTGTTGGTCCTCGCCCTGAAATCGACCCCTTCGTGACCTGGAAAACCCCAGCGTCCATAGATATGCGGATTCGCCCGGAACTCCTGTGTAATCACAGCGTAATCCGTCGGCCATATCAGATAAAATGGTCGCTCTTTTAGACCATATCGATCCTTTTCTTCCACACGCGTGTTTAACACACGCTGTAACTCTTCAGGCGACGTGACCTCGATTGGATCCAACCTTATCCCAGGATAGTGAGCGAGGAACCATCGCTCGATTTCACCTTGTTCAGGAAACCCTCCTGCGATTACAGGGAATGTAATTACTTGTCTAGGAGCCAAATATTGCGCTGCAGTGACAGGGTCTGGCGTCAGATTTGGTCCATATGCCATCACATACGCAGCACTTGCACGAACCCAAGACCAGTAATCATGTCGTGGTAGGAGGATGATTTGATAGTCCACAAGATACCCCCAACTAGGTGGAGTTAAAACCTAGGCCTTTGGCCTTAAGCGATACGAATCGGTTCTTACCAATCACAAGATGATCGAGGACTTCGATGTCCAACAATCGACCTGCTTCAACCAATGCACGCGTGACGTTGATATCATCCGGGCTTGGGGTAGGATCACCACTGGGATGGTTATGCGCCACGATGATCGCGGCGGCATTTGACCGTACGGCTTCTTTAAAGACCTCTCCAACACGGATTAATGAGGTGTTAAGAGACCCTTGATAGACCTCAACCGTGCGGATGAGATGATTGCGCGTGTCCAACAGTAAAACTCTAAAATGTTCCTGCTCGAGCGCTCCCATCTCATACAGCAGTAGTGCCGCTGCATCCTCGGGTGATTGGATTGTCGGTCGCTCTTCTGGGAGAGCTACAGACAAACGTCGACCTAGCTCGACCGCTGCCTTTAGTTGAGTCGCTTTGGCAGGACCGACGCCACGCTGTTGACACAGTTCATCATAGGGCGCCTTGTGTAAGCCGACCAACCCACCAAAATCGTTCAACACCCTCTGCGCTAATTGCACAGCATTCATCCCTTCGATCCCGGTTCGCAGTAGAATGGCGATCAACTCAGCGTTAGAAAGTGCTCCTGCGCCCAGGCTTGCCAAGCGTTCACGCGGTCGATCTGAAGTGGCGAGATCGGTAATCCGGTAACCTGGCTCTCTGTCCCCCATATCTGCCTCCAGGTGCAATTCTTATGCCGATTAATGTGGTGTTTCGACTATACTTCAGTCGCGATTTGATGTCAACGCAGTTCGAACATTAAATGAACGATTTGATGAAATCTGCAATCGCTTGGATTAAGGGACAACTTTGTGGCATAGGACAAGCCCAACCCCCGGATATCCTGCCATCTTCCATAGAAGCCGATCTTGGATGCTGATTTACATTGCTTTCCAAAAAACGAACGCGTGCTATAATCTCGGCCTGCAGGAGCTTTATATGCCTCCAGTTATAAACCTCAGTTCACTTGGAAATCTACTTACCTATTTGACGGCTTTCTTTGGCGCGTTTTTAGCTGCGTTGTGGTTGAGCTTGATATTCTGGACCTATCGGGATATTCGATCAAGGTCACAGGATCGCCTCGGGCAAGTATTAGCTGCGTTGGTTGTTGCTGTGTTAAACCTGCCAGGTCTGGTCATCTACCTCATCCTCCGCCCTCGACACACACTCAACGAAGTTTACGGACACACATTAGAGGAAGAGGCCTTGCTCTCTCAAATCGAAGACAGGCCCGCTTGTCCAGGCTGTGGTGCTCGCCTTCAAACAGATTGGCAGATTTGTCCTCATTGTCTGACAAGGCTTCGTAAGCCATGTACAAATTGCGAGCGATTAATGGAGCTCCCTTGGCAGATCTGTCCCTATTGCGGCACACCAGCTCCCGGTGTACGCACTGAAGGGCTAGAGACGGAAATAGAAGAAACCTCGAGTTAAATCGCGATCTAAAATTTATGTGATTGAGGTTTCCCCAAGGTAAATAAAATACAAGGGGGCTGACCTTTTAGGTCAGCCCCCTATAGGTGGAAGGCGTTGCTCTATGTTGTAAAGGCTGTCTTAAAAGCCATGCCCCTTGAGTTCACTCTTGACATCCATGTTTTTGAAGCTAATTCATATGTTCTTTTCTCTTAACACCGTCAAGCCTGCGTAAACAGCAGAAGTATCTAACTCCTCCTCAATGCGCAACAGTTGATTGTACTTAGCTACACGGTCTGACCGAGCGGGCGCACCTGTTTTAATCTGCCCCATATTCAGAGCGACCGCCAGATCAGCTATGGTTGTGTCCTCCGTCTCGCCGGATCTGTGGGAGGTCACAGCCTTCCAACCAGATCGATGGCACAACTCCACAGCTTCGATGGTCTCAGTGAGTGTCCCAATTTGATTCAACTTCACGAGTAACGCATTACAAGCATCCGTATCGATCGCCTTCCGTACTCGCTCTGGGCTGGTCACGAGCAGGTCATCCCCCACAATTTGGATCCGATCACCAAGTTCCTGCGTCATGAGTTGCCAACTTTCCCAATCATCCTGTGCCAGACCATCCTCGATGGAAGCGATCGGATACTGGTTCACCCACGATTTCCAAAAAGCTACCATCTCTTCGCCACTTAACTTCTGCCCTTCGCGTCGAAGATGATATCGTCCTGATTCCTCTTCGTAAAATTCGGAAGCAGCTGGGTCCAAAGCCAAAACCACTTGCTCTCCTGTCTTATATCCTGCCTTGTCAATCGCTTCGAGAATGACTTCAACGGCTTCAGCGTTCGCTTTCAGTGCAGGCGCATAACCCCCTTCATCTCCGACCAACGCAGTATAGCCTTTGTCCTTCAGTACATCACGCAGGCAATGATAGATTTCAGCGCCCCATCGAAGGGCTTCGGAAAAAGTGGGAGCTCCGACCGGCATGACCATGAACTCTTGCGCATCGGTCGACTGCCAACCGGTATGAGCACCACCATTCAAGATGTTCAACATCGGCACAGGAAGGATATGTGCGTAAACACCTCCAATATGACGGTAAAGGGGAAGTTGTTGCGAATTCGCTGCAGCCTTGGCGACGGCCAGGCTGACCCCAAGAATCGCGTTCGCTCCCAACCGGGATTTGTTCGGGGTCCCATCAAGTTCGATCATCGCCATGTCGATCGCTTTTTGCGCGATCGCATCCCAACCCAATAGCATCTCATAGATCTCGATATTGATATTCTCGACGGCCTTGATTACCCCTTTGCCACGATAACGATCTTCATCCCCATCTCTAAGTTCCAGGGCTTCATGGACTCCTGTTGAGGCACCGGAGGGGACCATTGCCCTGCCCCAACTTCCATCCAACAATACGACCTCGACTTCAACCGTTGGATTGCCACGCGAATCCAGCATTTCCCGTGCATGAATCGATTCAATTGTCGTTTGCATCTTTCCAGATCTCCTACGCTTTTCAACGTGAGATCATTATACACACTAGTTCGAGAAGGGACACTTATTCTTATTCATGTCTCTAGAGTTGAGTATCCTTTAGAAATATAGTAGGGGCGGGGTAACCCCGCCACTACACTCCTTGACATGGATCCGTAGATACCATGGAAAGCCTTGGATTCGTATTTAAGCGTAGGGGCGGTTCGCGAACCGCCCCTGCTTGTAGACGACAAGAGGAACGTGTAGGATGTATTCACATAGGGACGTAAACAGCTTCGTTTTCAGGAAAATAGAGATCTCTAGAGCCCTAACACGATATCATGCTGAGCGGATTTATCCATACCAGCGACTGGATTCAAAGTCGTTTCATAACATCCACTCAACTGGGATAATAACCCGACCACATGATAGAATCCGACAATGTCGACTGAGGACATGACTCTCGGAAGCTCTATAGCCCCTACACCAAACCGCCTCATTGCAGTTGCTATGAGTGGTGGTGTGGATAGTTCGGTCGCGGCTGGATTGCTTATTGAACAGGGGGAAACTGTCATCGGTCTGATGCTGCGTTTGTGGGGATCAGGCCCTAGCAATATTAATCGTTGTTGTTCGCCTGAGGATGTAAAGATCGCACGCCAGGTTGCGGCTCACTTGAGCCTTCCCCTCCAGCTGGTTGACGTCCAGGATCTATTCAAAAAGGTAGTTGTAGACAACTTTATCGATGGCTATGCGCAAGGTATTACACCTAATCCCTGTATCGCCTGTAATCGTCATATCCGATGGGGTGCCCTCACCGAAGTCGCTCATCAAATGGGGGCTACCCACCTTGCAACCGGGCACTATGCACGCATACAGGAGCAAGATGACCGATTTCTTCTTCTGCGTGGAGTGGACCAAGAGAAGGATCAGTCGTATGTGCTTAGCGTGCTTAACCAAAAGGATCTTGCCTATACACTTTTCCCATTAGGCAATCTCACCAAGGGTGAAGTACGAGAGCACGCTCATCGAATGGCACTTCCAGTGGCTGAGAAGCCTGAAAGTCAGGACCTTTGTTTCGTTCCAAATGGAGACTATCGAGATTTCCTCCGTCAACAAAAGTTGCCTTTGCTACCGGGACCAATTCTTACTCAGGAAGGAGAGTCGCTAGGAGAACATCGGGGCCTTGCAGATTACACCATTGGCCAACGACGGGGGCTTGGCATTTCTGCATCCTATCCCCTTTACGTGCTAGACAAAATAACTGCCACAAACACTTTGATTGTTGGACCAAGATCTGCCTTAGGACGAGATCAATTTGTGGCGGGCCCGGTTAATTGGATTCAGGGTGATGCTCCCGATGAGTTGTTCGAAGTGGGTGTACAGGTACGATACAAATCTCAGATCGTGCTTGGTTCTGTCGAGTTATTACAGGATGGCTATGTTGATGTGAAGTTAGGAACCGACTTGCCAGATATAACCCCAGGACAATCGGCTGTCTTCTATCATGGTGAGATTTGTCTCGGAGGAGGGGTCATACAGTCATGAACGCCCCTAGCCTCTTCCTGGCCATGTTAATCGCAACCTCTTGTGGCCTGGTCTTTCACCTCATCCGAGGTGGTGGATTAGCTCGTCTTGGGCTTTATGTGTTGACATCCTGGGTAGCCTTCTTTGTTGGGCATCTCGTGGGAACGTGGCTTAAATGGGATTTCATGCGAATAGGGACATTGAACCTCCTTCCTGGTCTTTTAGCGACCGCGTTAGGTTTAATCCTCGCGAACCTCCTGGCAGGACCCGAGCGAAAATCCATACGCCAGCGACGAAAACGCACCCCCCCAACTCGTAAAAGCAAGTAATCCACTGTGCTATAATGTTCCCATCATGAACGAAGAGATCTCCGAACGCACTTCACCCCCACTCGAAACTTCACATCCCACCGTGAACGGTGAACGATCACAGTTGTGGATCGTTGTAGCTGGATTTTTCATACTTCTTCTCATCGTCGGAATGGTCGTCGCCATCATCTCGATGGTCAACAATCCTGATAAGACCGAGACCATACGAGATATTGTCATCATCTTTATGGCCGTTGAATCCTTGTTAATCGGGTTGGTGTTGATCGTGTTGATCACGCAGCTCGCTCGATTGACGGCGATGCTTCAAAATGAGGTCAAACCCATCCTAGATTCGACCAATGAAACCATCAATACTCTACGTGGCACGACCACTTTTTTAAGCGACAATCTCGTTGAGCCGGTCGTTAAAGTTAATAGTTTTGTAGCAGCGTTCCGACGTGCCATCGATCTTGTGAGATTTGGCATCTCAAATCGGAGCTGACGTTCAGTAAAGGAGTCGAATTATGGCTGACAGAGACGGCGATTTTGGGGCGTTTATCACCGGTTTCGTCGTGGGTGGATTGGTTGGCGCAGCAGTTGCCTTGCTTCTTGCTCCCCAATCAGGTGAGGAAACGCGAACCTTGATCCGAGATAAGGGCATCGAACTTAAGGATCAAGTTGAACAAACTGCAGAAGAAACACGATCGAAGGCTGAAAAACTTGCACAAGACGCTCGAATGAGGGCACGTGATCTTCAAGAGCGCGGTCAGGTTATCCTCGAAGAACAGAAAAGCAAGATAGAGCAGGCAGTCGAAACGGGTAAACGTGCGGCTAAACGTACGAAAAAAGAAACGGAAGAGGCAGCTGGAGACGAAGCACCCGCAGAAGCATAGGTATAGCACAACTCACAGAAAATGATCGGGTCTTCAATAGACCAACTTGACGTTTAATCCATACTAGAATTCCAACCCAAGTACAAAATAGGGCACACATGATCATGTGCGCCCTTTCTCATTCCCGACACACTTTTCCTTATGAAACAGTTACTCGTCAAAACCCTCGGATCGTGGACGATTCACCACGATAATTCAACCATCACTTCAATCAGACCATCTGCCACGTCACCTGCCAGAACGCTGGAGGCCGTGCCTATCGCTTCTACAGCTAGTTCCCCCGCCCGACCGTGGATATAAGCACCCAGTACCGCAGCTTCGTAAGCTGCAAGTCCTTGTGCTTGAAGCCCCACGATCGCGCCAGCAAGGACATCTCCGGTACCCGCTCGAGCCAATGCAGGCGTAGCGAAAGGCAACACGGATGTCTTGCCATCCGGCGCAGCAACCACAGTAAACGCTCCCTTCAGCACGACGACATGCCCCCAACGTTCTGCCCACAGCTTTGCGGTCTTCACCCTATTCGCTTGGATTTCATCCTTCGGGAGGTCAGTCAACACCGCCATCTCCCCTGGGTGAGGGGTCAACACCGATGGCTTGGGAAGCAAGTCGGGCCAATTGGGAACGCGTTTTAACAACTTCAGGCCATCCGCATCGACCACGCAGGGAGGAAGCGATACAGCAACCTGTTCTCGTTTCTCAGATTGTAGAAAACCTATCGTTCCGCGTGATATTCCTGCTCCCTCGCTGAGAAATCTCGCTAGAAATGTCTCAGTGGCATGCTCTTGACCGAAACCTGGACCCAGAAGCATCGCTTGTGTCGTCTCCAGTTCCTGCTTCAAAATCGCTACCGACCCTTCCGCAATAACCCCCATCTCATGCGGTAAAACAACCCAAGTCGCTTCAGGTAGTTGAGAGACTAGCATTGACTGAATTGGGGCTGGCACCGCTAACGTGACCAAACCCGCACCCACCCGATAGGCTCCTAAACCTGCCAAGACGACAGCACCCGGGAAATTAATCGAACCGGCAATAATTAAAGCCCGTCCAAAAGTACCCTTGTGAGCGTCTCTCGGTCGGGCTGGTAACCAATGCTTGATTGCTTCAGGTGTCACTAACTCAAGAGCAACATCGGCAAGTTCACCCTGATCCGTTTTTATTCCAATATCGGCTACGAAAAGTTTTCCAACAGCGTTCGCCCCCGGAAAAGTCAGAAGTCCGGGTTTTACGGCCGCAAGAGTCACCGTCAAATCACACGCTATAGTCTCCTCTGCAATCTGACCGGTGTCGCAATCCAAACCCGAAGGACAATCGACCGCCACAACAATCGGTTGGTGATCTCGTAGGCGGAGCTCATCCTTCACCTTGCTCAGCACATCCTGGGCAACGCCTTTGATGGGGAGTTGGAATCCCGTCCCGAGAACAGCATCAATGATCATGTCCGCACCGCTGACCATTTTTTGTAATGTTTTCCAGTTTTGATCCTGCTCAACGCTGGAGATCTGAGACGCGCCTTTTGTCAGCCGCGAATAGTTCACATCCTCTTCCGATCGTTCTCTAGTCAAATAAGCGGATACCTCAGCACCCTGCTCCGCAAGGTAATGCCCTACCACAAGACCATCGCCACCATTATTGCCCGTGCCCACGAGGATCAGCACTTTCATTCCGATAAGGTATGGCCACTGCTCTTGTATGGCTTCGGCGATCACTCGACCAGCGTTTTCCATCATCAGTTCGTATGTTAAACCTGAAGCATCAGCGGCTTTCTCGATGGCACGCATCTGTTCAACAGTAACGATTTTCGCCAAGTTACCCTCCCTGACCTTCACTCCAGATTTCCCCAATATACTCTTGAAGTCCTAGCTTCCGAAGTCGTTCTGGAGTTGGTTTGCCTGTCTCAGGATCCCAGCTACGGGTTTTATAGTACGCGGCAAGCATCTCATTAAATGGAAGCACATATCCCGCCGAGCCTCCATCGGTAAGCGGCTTGAGCAATTGCTCTGGCAGTCGATCATTTGCCCCTGTCAATCCTAATCGATGATTGATGATGCGTTTAAGATTCCAAGATCGCTCCCCAATTTCCAACAATTCCTCAAGGCTGTATTCAAATCCGGTGACATGATTTACCAACTCAAGCAAAGTTTCGGGTGCGACATTCGCAAAATAACAAAGCACCAATGAGTTCCACATCGTCCGCCAATCCTGATGACGAGCGATATTATCGACCTTTTCTACACTTGCATGTCGACTGTAGAAATCAATGCCAATTTCTTCAAATGTTTGTCCGTAAGTATCCACCAGGAAATAATCGCTCTGGTTGTGACAGGCCCCTCTAGGAGAAGTGGCATACGACATTGCCGTGCCAGTTGATCCGCGAGGGTCATGATAAGGGACCTCTAGATTATTCACCTGAACCGCTATTTCGGGGACATGGAAATGCTCGGCAACGGCTTTCGATCCTTGGGCTAGTAGCTCCCCAATACCTTGGCGATGTGCCATCTTGTGCAGAATCTGCACCGCAGGTTCAGGGTCTCCCCAGAGCAGAGGAATTCCGCCTGTATCTGTCTCAGTAAGCAATCCTTCATCATAGAGCAGATACGCTAATCCGAGGATGTTTGAAGATGAGATCGTGTCCATCCCATAGCGATCACATTGTTCACCCAACATTGTAATGGCAGATATATCGTCAATGCCTAAATTGGGGCCAAAACCAACAGTCGTCTCATACTCAGGCCCTTTTCGGTTTATTCCATCTGAGAGTTTTACAACTCGCCCGCATGCGATCACACACCCTTGACATGCACTGACACGACTTAATATCGTTTCCGCAACGATCGTCCCTGAGACTTTCTGAACACCAAGATATGTTGCCATCGTGAAATATCGTACCGGCATTTCACCGAGATAATGCATGTAATCCATGATCCCTGCGCTGCCCACTTCACGCGCCGCGCGGCTGAAGTTATCATCTCGTAAAGCTATATTCGCTTCCCGTCGGAGCCTTTTGAACTCCTCAACTCGGGTGATTGGAATGGGTCCATTCCCTCGGACGGCCACGGCCTTCAAACGCTTCGATCCCATCACCGCGCCCATACCTGTACGACCTGCGGCTCGACCATGATCGCATAGGATTCCCGCGATCGGGAGCAGGTTTTCACCCGCTAGACCAATGCAGGCGATTCGTGTTAAACGATCACCGAGTTCATCCTTGATCCTCTCCTGCGTTTCGTAGGTGTCGCAGTTTCCCCAAAGATGACCTGCTGACCGTGTCTCAACCTCCCCCTCACGGATGCTCAAATAGACAGGTTCGTCCGCAGTACCGCTGATCATCAACCCATCGTAGCCCGACCGGCGAAGCTCGGGGCCGAAAAATCCTCCGACATTCGACTCCCCCCATAATTGGGTGGCCGGGGATTTTGCACATACCACATAGCGCCCGACTGCGGGACCCGTGGTTCCGGTTAGCGGTCCAGTTAGAAATAACAAAGGCGCTTCAGTACTAAGGGGTTCCAAATCCTGGGTAAGGTGAGGGTAAAGCATGCGCGCGCCGAGGTTGGGTCCACCAAGATAAGCTCTCATTTCCTCGGTTGGGATCAACTCCAGATTGCTGACCCTTGAGCCTAAATCAACATTCAAAACACGAAAAACATAATCCTTCATGATTTACCTTAGAAGTTATGATGTCAGTTTCGATGATCGCCGATTGTATACCTTCGAGCCAAGCAACAATTCTCTTGTCGAGCCTTTTATTTTATCTCAAGCTGAGGGTAGTGGTGTGCCCCCTCCTTCTTCGGCATGCGGCTCATCGCGAATTCAGCCAAAGCCGTGATCGTCAAAGTTGGATTTACACCGGGATTGGCCGGCAGAATAGAACCATCGATGATATAGAGCCCAGGATAGTTAAACACCTCACAATTTATATCAATAACCCCCTCGGATGGTTCGCGTCCAAATAGACATCCACCGATCAAATGGGCCGTCGTAGGTAAATTGAGCAGACTAGATGGAAACGATCCAAAAGGTCTGCCACCGATCTTCTCCGCGAACATCTGCGTTACTCGATTTCCAAGTACCAAATCAACCGGGATCGTTTTATTGACATCATGCTCTGCAATCAGACCACGACGGAAAAGTGTGAAGAGACCTCGTCCCAGTTTCAAACGCATCAAATTATCCTCAGCCTGCATGACCATCAATCCAACACCGCGTCTCGCCAATCCAGGAACAAGCTTACTGCGAATCATGTCCATCGGTCGTCGGACAATTGAGACAATGGTATTCCAAAGCCGAGCCACGAATCCTCCCTCGACCTCGATAAATGGACATGCCAATAGACGGTACATCATCGATGAGCCATCAGAAAATCGGACTGGTTCAACGTGTGTCATAGCGTCAGCATTGAAAATGGAGGTAATCGCCAAGCCTTTAGAATGGTCATCCCTGTCCTCATGGGTAAATCCACCTAAAAAAGCCTCGCTATTCGTGCGTACAACTTCACCCAATCTTTTCGACAACTTGGGGAGAGATTGATTAATATCACGACAAGTTAAAAGTAGTTTCAGAGTTCCTAAGGCTCCGGCTGCGACGATCACATTTCTCGCTCGCACTGATTTCATGGGTTTATACAGCCAAGCCGTCGAGGAGCTGAAATAGATTTCATATCGGGCGCCATCAGGCTGATGGGTAACCAATGGACGAATATCTTCTGCCTGGACCTCAGGGCGTACTTCTGCACCCCATTTCTCTGCAAAATAAAGGTAGTTCTTATCTAAGCTATTCTTTGCGTTATAACGGCAGCCAACCATGCATGCACCACAATGAATACAACCTGCCCGTGCAGGACCCTCACCCCCAAAATAGGGATCGGGCACTTCTTCGCCAGGTTCTCCGAAAAAGTAGCCTACTTCAGTTGGCTTGAAAGTATCTCCATAACCAAGCTCATCGGCGATCTCTTTAAGCGCTTCATCCGCAGGCCACAAGCATGGATTTGTTGTAACCCCAAGCATTTTTCTGGCGGTCTGATAATGTGGCGCTAAAATGTTCCTCCAATCAGCCAGGTGGCTCCAACTTGGCGCGTCGAAAAAGCTGTCTACCGGTTGCATGAGGACGGCTGCGTAGACCAAACTCCCACCCCCTACCCCGCTTGACCCGAAATGGAAGAATCCGCGGAAGAAGCTCAGCTGCTGAATCCCGAAACAGCGCAGCGCAGGCAGCCATAGATACTTCCAGATATTCCAATTGGTTCGCGCATAATCTTCATCAAGGAACCTCTTCCCGCGCTCGAGAACCAGGACACGATATCCTTTTTCTGTTAGGCGCATCGCGGAAACGCTGCCGCCGAATCCGGATCCGATGATCACGAAATCATAGGTGTCTTCATTTCGATGAGAAGGATCAGCCATTCAGGAACCCACCTTTCGATTCAAAGAATTAGCGAGGTTTACTCCTCGATTTCGATCTCCACCGAGCTGCAGCAGCGGACGAAATCTAAGACAGTTGGTACATTGCGTAGCATATAGGCCATGCTGCCCTCGACCTTTAGACGGCGTGTGATCATGGCCTGCATCGGATCAAGCTCCCCTCTTAGAATTCGAAGGCAATTCGCTTGTGGCGCGGTTAAGGTGTAAGCAGCGTCGGGCACCTCTTCTTCCTCGAGATCGATCACCCGTGCCTCACGACATTTGCCGTGCCAGAGATCGAAATAGAAAGTCATGGGAAGATCCACGCTCTCTATACCTTTATCTGGTTCAATCACAAACAATATGTCTCCCTCCCAATTTCTTGCGATTTGCGCGTATTGCTCGTCCTGATTAAGAACATCCATGACCGCTTGCACATACTCCTCGCTTGGAAAACGATAGGCCATCACATGCCTCCTTCCTCTGTATCAGAAACCGTTGGGATTATGCGATAATCCGCGTTATGTGTCAAAAGGATTTCATTGACAGGCCCATTACGCTTCTGTTAAACTCACGCACAACATACCCACACTTAATAATGACATGAATAACCAAAAATACTACCTCACACCAGAAGCAGCGTACAATCTCAGAAATGAATTGGACGAGCTAAAGGGTCCACGTCGATCCGATTTAGCAAAACGCCTTCGCTTTGCGATCCAACAAGGTGATCTAACCGAGAACGCCGATTACATCGCGGCGAAAGAGGAACAGGCCTTTCTAGAAGGACGGATTTTAGAGCTGGAGACGCTTTTACGAGATGCGATCATTGTGGAGAATACTGAACCCTGCGATCAGGTGAGGATCGGATGTACGGTGAAAGTGATCATCGGTAATCGTGAGGAGAGAATTTTCCACTTGGTAGGCATGAAAGAAGCTGATCCGAGGCAGGGAAAGATCTCACACGAATCGCCCATCGGGAAGGCCCTTCTGGACTCACGTGTCGGTGACACGGTCACCGCAGAGACGCCTGCGGGTAGAATTAATTTACACATCCTCGACATCCAATAGACATTCGATGATATGATAAACGTGTGGGCGGTTCGTGAACCGCCCATAAACATTAGACAAGCTGTTGGTTAGTCAGACGAGATTGGGGCAGGCATCCCGCCTGCCCCTTCTATGTCATTTACTTGTTGAGGTGATCTAGGATTAACCAGTTGTTTGCCATGCCATCAATTCGATGGTCACGCGCTCAAAGAAGCTTTCCTCAGGGAGCGGGCCTTCGCCATAGCTCATATCCACGATGCGAACATCAATCTTTAGGGATGCAGTTTCGAGGGAAACCATACCACCGCTTTCCGCCAAAACAGGGTCACCCTTGGCAGCCAGCCGGTTATGTGACTCGTCATCATTGAACGCATAGCGGCTCATCAAAACCTTCGTCACGGTTTGGATGTCGTTTTTATCGAATAACCAAACCTCGAAAGCCGCTACTTTTTTCGGCTCTTCGACACCGATCACCTCACCGATGCCAACGCCACATTCACCAAGGAAGTCTCCCGTTGGGCTCTCGATACTGAATGAATCATCGTAGAGGTCGTCTCCGAGGGTATATGTAGTACGGAAAGTTGCCAATGGTTGATCGCTAATATCCACCACGCCAGGCTCGACTTCATCCTCCATCATTTCGAAACCCGGTTCTGCGTAAACCTCTGCAGGTTCAGCCTCCATCCGACGACGTATGTAAAACGCACCGACGAGAAGTACTCCTAGCACAAAAGTTACGATGAGAACTGGCAGCAGGAGCTTTGACGCCGTAGAACCCGCTGCCTCCTCTGCAGGCTCTGGGGGTTCCTCAATGGGCGACTCGACGGCTACAAGGGCCTGGAACTTCTGAATTTCACTCGGGCTCAAATCCCCCGGGGCCTTGCCAACTTCCGCCAAGATATCAGCTCGCGTATCCCCAAGACTCTCATAGCGATCTTGAGCCAGTGTAGGATCGAGGTTTACAGAATAGGAATCGATGACCATCCGGAGATAGTCCACCTGTAAATCCCATCGCAACTGAGCTGGTTCACCATCCACCCATTCTACGGGATTGAGCGCCCAAGCATAGACCACCCCCAGGATGATCCCACCGATCAGCGCAATCCCAACGAGTGTCCACTTACGTTCTATGAATTCTTTTATGGCATCCATAACCCCTCACTTCTGATCTCATCAAGGTTGGAGATCATTCAAGGTTGCCCCCCTCAGCGCATCGCATTCTAGACCTTTCGACCTGGTTAGGCAACCCCCCTTGTTGCAGATTCTGTGCCATACTGTGTTAAACTTCAAATTTTTTCCGCTCAACTTGCTTGCCACAATGAATACACTGGGCATGTTCGTCATTGGAGACCACTAGAATATCATTACAATCAGGACAAGGGTACGGAAGCGGTCGTTTCCAGCTTGTAAAATCGCATTCAGGATAATTGGCACATCCATAAAAAATTCGCCCTTTGCGTGTTTGCCTCTGTACCAATTCACCTCCGTCCTTGGGACAAATAACCCCAATTTTCTCGAGCCACGGTTCAGTGAAACGACAAGAAGGGAAATTTGAACAACCGATGAATTTTCCATAGCGCCCATGGCGCACGATTAATTGGTTCCCACATTCAGGGCATGTACGATCGATTTTTTCTGGTTCAGCATTAACCTCTGGCATCGCCTCTTCTGCGTGTCTAACTTGTTCCTCGAAAGGTTCATAAAATTCGCGCACGACTTCTACCCATTCACACTCTCCAGCAGCGATTTCATCCAGCTTATCTTCTAATCGAGCTGTGAAACCTAAATCAACAATGTTCGGAAAATATTCGAAGATCAAATCATGCACAATTTCACCGATTTCCGTTGGTATCAATCGTCGATTCTGACGCTGTACATAACCTCGCTGTCGAAGAGTCGAGATGATTGGCGCGTAGGTTGAAGGTCGACCTATGCCATTATCTTCCATCGTACGGATCAATGTCGCATCTGAGTAGCGCCGCGGAGGCTGTGTAAAGTGTTGTTCAGGATAGAGTTCCTGTAGGATCAGCACTTCCCCATTCACAAGTTCAGGAAGTTGTGCCAGTTGGACGTTCAAATCTGCTTCGTCGGCTTTCGCTCCATTAGAACCCTCTTTATCCCCCAACAACTCCAGAAAACCCGGGAAACGCAAGCTTGAAGCAGTGACGCGCAGGAGATAGCTTCGCTCCTCAGCATACCCGTCAACCTCAATACTGAGCGTGTCGTATTCGGCCGGCTTCATTTGGGACGCGATAAAACGCGACCAAATCAGCGAATAAAGTTGGAATTGTTCCTCGGAGAGGAATGATTTCACGCTTTCAGGATCTCGTACGGACGAAGTAGGACGGATCGCTTCATGGGCTTCTTGGGCACGACGAGATCGACTGCGATAGGATGGTGACTTTTCAGGTAGATATGCTTCTCCAAATCGTCTTTTGATCACATCTCGTGCTTCTTGGATCGCACTCGCCGCAACATTCACTGAATCGGTCCTTATATAGGTGATCAGACCATCGCGTTCCGATTGACCTAAATCGATACCCTCATACAGTTGCTGGGCGATGACCATCGTACGACGAGCTGTGTATCCCAATCGTCGTGAAGCAGATTGCTGAAGAGTTGAGGTCGTGAATGGAGCGGAAGGGCGACGGACACGCTTTCCTCGACGCACTTGTGAAACCTGGTACTTCGCATTCCGCAGATCCAGCAGAATAGGTTCAACATCCAGTTCTGAGTTAAGCTCAGGTTTTTCGCCGTCGATCTGAACAAGCCTCACAAGGAACGAAGGCGGCTTTTCTGGGTGGAGAAGCTCAACATCGATCGTCCAATATTCCTGCGCCACAAAAGCTTGGATTTCACGTTCGCGCTCAACGATCAATCGCAAAGCGACTGACTGGACCCGACCTGCTGATAATCGACCGCGCACCTTTGCCCACAGCAGTGGACTTAGGTTGTATCCCACCAACCTGTCAAGGATTCTGCGTGCTTGTTGTGCGTTGACAAGCTCCAGAGAAATCCCGCGTGGATTCTGGAAAGCATGCTCAATCGCTGGTCTTGTGATCTCATGAAACACAACCCTTTGTGCAATCTCAGGATCGATTTTCGCTGCCTCGAGTAGATGCCACGCTATGGCCTCCCCTTCTCGATCTGGATCTGTAGCCAAGTAGACCTCTTTCGATTTGGCTGCAGCAGCAATAAGTTCCTTTACAACTTGCCTCTTCTCATTGGGAACGCGGTATTTGGGTGTGAAATCGTTCTCAACGTCGACTGATAATTGTGAACGCAAAAGATCCCTCACATGCCCAATAGAAGCCGCTACTTTAAAGCCCTTCCCAAGAAAGCGCCCCACGGTACGTGCTTTCGCTGGCGACTCCACGATGACCAACTTTCCGGTCCGTTTGCCGCTGGCAGCACCCTTTCGCTTCTTTTTTTTCTTCTCAGGGTTTGGCTCCAGACCCTCGTGAGCATCTGTTTTGCCCATCCGGTAAAGCCCCGCGCCGCATACTGGGCAGACACCCTTGGTTGACGGAACACCAGTAGAGGTAAAGGTAGGTTCCGGGTTTGACATTTCCCTTTTACGCTTGCACTTCACACAATACGCTTCCACACATAACTCCTAAGAATCTAAAGGTATTGATCCAACCCAGAGATTTCCAGCTCTTTCACCAATCGACGAATATCTTCTGCCCGTTCGCGATGACAAATTAAAAGCACATCGCCTGTGTCGATGACAATGACACCCTCTACTCCTAACGAAGCAATTAATCGGTCTTTATCAACCTCCGGATCCTGATAGATCAATGCATCTTTCGTGTCGAGGATCAATGTCTTCGGGGCATCGATCAAATTCCCCATCTCATCAATGTCCATCAATTCGAATAAACGGTTCCAGCTACCAACATCCCACCATCCCAGATCTTCGGCTGGGATCACAGAAACCTGCTTGGCACCCTCCATGACCCCATAATCGATCGTCTGACTCTTAAGCCCACACCAAACATTCTCAATCGTCTCCGCTTCTTCGGGTCCGCCAAGTGCCCTTTCAATTCTTTTCAATCCATTGTGAAGGTCTGGCATTTGCCGTTCGATCTCTTCAAGGATACGGCTCACCTTCCACACGAACATCCCTGAATTCCATGCGAATTCACCGCTGGCGAGGTACTCCTTGGCTTTTAATAGCCCCGGTTTCTCTTTGAAAGTTTTCACTCGGTATGCGTGATATCCGCGATATTCGCCCAACGATTCACCACTTTGAATATAGCCATAACCGGTGTCGGGGTATCGAGGGGTAATCCCCAATGTCACCAATTCGTTATCACATGCCACGTCATAAGCAGCCAGGAGCAGATCCTGAAAACGTTCAACATCCGCGATGTAATGATCAGCCGTGAGAACGGCCATGACACAATCGGGGTTCTGCTCGTGCAGGATAATCGCCGCAAGTCCAACTACAGCGGCCGTACCTCGAGGGGAAGGCTCAAGGATGAAATTGGATTCTGGTAATGATGGAGTTTGTACCTTAAGAACTCTTGCCTGATCTGCGACCGTGACGATGTAGATTCGCTCCTGGGTCATGATCGGCAAGATCCTGTCGACCGCCATTTGAAACAAGGTGCGTTCGCCAAGAAGTTGAAGTGTTTGCTTTGGGCGTGCCCTACGTGACAGCGGCCAGAGGCGTGTACCTCCCCCCCCTGCCATGATCACTGCTGAATAATCTGTCATTTTATTCATCATTCTACTCGGTAAGAAGCACGCATTTCACCAGCCAAGATGTAATGCATACCTCCTACCTGACGTGCGCGTCCCTTGAGTTCGAGCATTGATAAAGACGCGGTGATTTGGGAGATTGGGAGGCTGCAGCGTTGTTGCAGCTCATCAATATGAAGAGGTTCGCTGCTTAGAGCTTCAAGAATGCACCTCTCCGTCTCATCATCCGGACCTTTCGGAGGGGCAAGTTCCTGACGAGCGATTAATTCTAGGTTGAGTGCCTCTAACACATCATCGGGATCAAGAAGTGGATGAGCTCCCAAGCGGATCAGACGATTCGTGCCACGACTTGCTGATCGATGGATATCACCTGGAACTGCGAATACATCGCGTCCCTGTTCAATCGCGAAATCGGCCGTAATTAGTGCCCCACTCCCCCCACCGGCTTCGACCACGACTACGACAAGGGACAACCCACTGATGATCCGATTTCGGGGCGGGAAATTCTTAGGTTCGGGTCTGGTTCCAAGTGGATAATCGCTTATGACTGCTCCCTGAGCAGCGATCGATCCCGCGAGCTTACGATGCTCCCGTGGATAAAGTTGATCTAGCCCAGAACCAAGCACCGCGATCGTTCGACCACCAGCATCCAGCGCTGCCTGATGAGCGATAGAATCAATGCCTCGCGCAAGACCGGAGACCACTGTAACGCCATTAAAAGCAAGGTTCGTAGCGATATCGCGTGCGATTGCCTTGCCATAGGGTGTGGCCCGTCTTGTTCCAACAACGCCAACTGCCAATCGATCTTCGTCTCTCACCTCACCCCAAACATAGAGCATCGGTGGCGGAGCGTGGATCTCCCGCAATCTTACAGGGTATGCATCATCCTCCCATGTAAGGACTTGAAAACCAAACCTATCAATCCGTGCGAGTTCTCGATCCAAATCCAGTCGAGCGCGGGTATCTAGAAACGCCTGTATTGTCTTGGGACCTAATCCAGCTGATTGGAGTTCCCCACGCGAAGCATTCCACGCCAGCTCGAGATCCCCAAAGGCGTTAAACAGTTTTTGTATACGGACAGGACCGATTCCCAAGACTCGGTTGAAACCGATCCAAAAGCGTCTTTTATCCCCCATTGAAGCCTCCAATATCACCTACATGCTTTCCAAAAGCCGGCTGAGCATACCATAGCGATTCCTCGTGTGTCAAGTTGGTGTCCTTCGATCTAACGATAGGGTGCTCTCCTTACCCACCATGACATCGATAACTCAGTATGTTTTTACTCAGTGAATCATCTCACCCCGCCACATCTTTGGACGCTGTGGGGTTCTTGGGAAGGACCATAAACGCGCCCGTGGCATGACCAACCAATCGCCCTTCTTCATCGAGCAGCTGCATCTCAGCTATGTCTTGGCGCGTACCTTGGCGGATTATCTTTCCGATGGCTCGTAGGGACATCTTCTCAACGGGTTCAAGATAGCGAACGGTGATCTCCGATGTCACAATCCGACTAGGATCATTGCGGGCCAAAGCCACGGTGAACCATCCAGCGGTGTCAAGCATCGTCGCATACACTCCACCATGGACACCACCTAACGCATGATCGAGATTGGGATTATGAGGTAGATCAACGACCGCAGATCCATCCTTTGTGAAAGTTAAACGCATGCCAAAGTATCGAGAAATTGGAGCTCGACCATGAAACATATTGAGCAGCTCTTCTTCTCTCTGCCTATTCATCCGAAAGGACCTCCTAGTAACAAATTGTGTCGACTCTTATCTTCTCAATATACGGATGTTCCGCTCGTATGGCAAATAGGTGAGGAATTTGCGTTCTACTCATTCGCCTCTGAGGGGCGATATTTCACACATCCCAAAAAGTGCGCTTACCGTCTCGCTCCAACATTAAAATAAAAAAACGTAGGGGCAATTCACCGTTCGTGCCGCGAAAACAGGCCAGGGTGCGAGAGGGCATGAATTGCCCCTACACCTGATTGGGACGTTCATCTTTTGTGAACCTACTTGAGAGTAAACACCAGATCTTTGACCCGCGTTGTTTCAAGCGTACGGGATCTCTCAGCCCTTCTAGATTATGAACTCCCCTGATTCATAAAAGAGATCACCGTCGACGATAATTTGACCCCCATTCCGCATCTCGCAGATCATATCCCAATGGATGGCGCTGTCGTTTTTTGACCCACTTTCCGGAAAGCCGGCGCCTAAGGAAATATGAATAGTTCCATCCATCTTCTCATCAAAGAGTATGTTTTTAATATGCCGGTCGATTTCTTTATTCGTTCCAATGCCGAACTCACCGAGATATCGAGCCCCTGGATCTATATCTAGCATACTGAGTAGGAATCCTTCATTCTTTTTCGCTGATGCTTCTACGACTCTACCATTCTTGAATTGAAGTTCGATCCCTTCCACCTCACGATTACAATACAGTGCAGGATATGGAATGCGAATCCACCCTTCCACTGATTCCTCAACCGGTCCAGTAAAGATCTCTCCATCGGGCAAGTTGTATGCGCCTGCATCGTTGATAAAAGTACGACCTTTGATTGAAAACATCAGATCAACGTTTGGGCCTTTCAACTCTATATTATTCTTACCCCTTAGCCATTCCACGAGTCTTTGTTGAAATACGCGCACTTCCTCCCACTTTTTTAATGGATCATCGTGATCTGCGTACGTTGTTCGATAGACATACTCACGGTATTCTCTTAGGCTCATTTCCGCTTCTTGGGCATAGGCATTGGTGGGATAAACAGTGATAACCCACCTCAAATCACCCGAGGCTGTGCGATCTCGAATGGTCTTTGACACCTTGCTATATGCCTTTTCGTGGGTACTTAGGCGCGCGGGATCAGCATTGGTCAAATCGCGAGTGTTTGACTCGCTTAGGATTTGAACATAGGCATCGAAGGTTTCAGCGACCATCTTCGCAACCGGGTTCACAAATGTAAGCTGATCTTCGCTCGCTTCTGTGAACCGAATGAAATCCAACTCGTCCATTTCGATTTGAGTATAAGGATGCCCACCCGCGCGCAAGACCTCTCGATATACCTCACAAACGAGCGGCTTCGCGATCGGATAAGCAATGATCATGACCCGATCGCCCGTTTTTATCCTTGTGGAGTAATGTACGAGGATCCTTGCTAAGCTTTCGATACATGAATCAGACATGTGTGGCCCCCCATCTGGATCGAGAATAGAAGATAATATCCGTCATTTTTTATGTAGTATACAACCGCTTTCACCAGGTGTAATAAGTGGTGCAGTGTCAACCATAGTTTTATGCATAGTAGCGGAGAAAGCACTCTAAGTCTGCAATGTCTTGCTTGTCCCGAGATTGGTGAATGGGGGTTTCACCCTCACCCCTGCCCTCTCCCTTCCAGGGAGAGGGCGTCGATCCCCTCTCCCCTTTGGGGAGAGGGAAAGGGTGAGGGGAGTTCGTCAAAAGATGCATACCACTGTGACCATCCGACAGGCTTTATCCTGAGCCCTGTCCTGAGCTTGTCGAAGGATTGTCGAAGGGCTTAGGATGATTTTCGGTTTTAGGATCCCTCGTTTTCATCGTGGTAGAGAAGAAGTCGATAAGACTGAAAGAATCTCTGAGGGAAATCCCCTTGAAGAAGGTTCCAATAAAAAACTACCCGAGATTCCCTACCCGGGTAGTTCTGCGGGGATGACGGGATTCGAACCCGCGATCTCTGGCTTGACAGGCCAGCGTGTTAGTCCGCTACACTACACCCCCAAGCGACCCGAAGTCTACCATGTCGTAGGAAGCAACGTCAAGAGATCAGACTTCCACAAGTAACATCCCGCATTCCACAACTCGATGACAAAGACCCTTGGATGGGAACACAAAAGTTCCGCAAACTCTTTTGCCTAATAGGCAAAATATCTTGCGATCCTTGCAATTATTTTTGTGATCCTCTGGGCGTGCAAAAGTGGAAAGGGCTCTACTCAATAGAAATTATGTAGGGGCGACCGTTCGACAAGCTCACGGCGAAGCCGGCCAGTCGCCCCTACTTCTCTAAGGGATTATCCCTAAGCTTGGGGGAGGTTATTAAAGAAAGGACAGGGAACCCCGCCCTACTTAACAGATATTATTTGCTTAGAAACTACAGAGAGCAATACCTTCTGGATAAACCAAGTGGTTGAACGCTTTGCGCGAATCCATTACTTGGTTTTTATTTTTCGTTGGCGATTCGGAGAAGCGGGTGAAAATTTCTTCTCAACGTTCTCCACACGTCTCAAGAGCGCTGAAATCGTGTCTTCATCTTCCTGCCAAAAAGCAGCTGCTTGAAATAGCCTTACCTGCCCTCTCCGTACAAGATAGCCCCGACCTGGTGGTAAGCCGGTGGAGGGTTGACCTGGCGGTCGTCGAGCGTTATTAAATTGCTCTAGGCCTTCACTGCCTGATAATAAGAGACCACATCCGTGTCTTCTGATACGTTGGATGAGGGGATCGTCATAATCCCTTGGAAGTTCTGATACGTTCCCAGCCACGATCATACTTACGCCAAGGTCGCCTCCGACTGAGATCAAATCTCCAATTTGCTTGCTCGCGTTCTCGGTGCGGGTTGAGAACATGTCATAATCGTCGATAACAATCAGAAGATGTGGCCACTGCCTCACAAAATCCTGCGCGCTAAAACGATCCGGATCCTTTTCATAAGCGTTTTCAAGAGCTTCCTGCCGATGCTCTATTTCCTCTGTTAATTGAGAAAGTGTGGCTTCCATGGATGACAAAGAGTCGATATAGGCCATGATCTGAGGTAATCCTCGAAACGCCCTGAATGTTCGACAATGAAAATCGGGGAGAATCAGACGTATTCTCTCCGGAGAGAACCGTTCAACCAGTCCGAGAATCCAAGTTTGAAGAACGGATGTCTTCCCTGATTGAGGGCTCGTAGATGCGACCAAGAACGTAGGCCCATCATCGACAAGCGAAAGTCCAATCGATGACAGAGTTTGATAATCTTGACCTAGCATCGTGGTTAACCTGGCATCTTCCGGTACAAGTGTAGGTGGCGCGTCGAATTCAGGGAGCGTAACCAGCAGTGGAAGACTATAAATCTCAGGTGGCCTAGCACCCATCCACGCCTTTTTCATGCGTCTGGCAAGATGCCTTAATTCCTGGAACTGGTCCTCATCTGAGTGCCCCCTCGTTGGAAGTGCGGCTTGAAATTCCAGTGGGGGTGTCCCTCGCAGCAGGCCTCGACCAGGCGGAGGAGGCGTCGCGATTTCCTCCTGTATCTTTGCCTCGCTTGGACGACCAACGATGCGGAAATACTCCGTCTGGTCTGCCTGATGGAAGGTAAGTCGTAGATTAATGTTCGCAAAGAGATCGTTCGGGATTTCGGATTGAAGGCTTGCTGAGATCACCATGTAGAGACCCGATGCAGCTCCACCGCTGATAAGAGTCGAGACACTCTTCGCTAATTCTACGTCCACCGAACGCCTAAAATCACCGTATCCATCGATGATTAAGTATATACTCGGTAGTCGTGACGTCGACTCTACTCGCGCGTTGTAATCTTCATAACTATCAACTTGGGCTCCGCGGAACAAATCGTTGCGTCTTGAGATTTCATCATGAATATGACCGATCAATCGCTCGATCCGTTCCATCTCAAAACGTGTTACAACCGCCCCGACATGAGGCATTGTGTCAAGAACCTTGAGCGTGGACTGACCCCCGAAATCAAGGATGTAGAATTGGACCTCATCCGGGGGGCGAGTGAGTGAAAGCGACGCTACGATTGTACGAAGCAAAGTGCTTTTCCCGGTCCCTGCAGAGCCGAATACCAGCAGATGCCCCCCACCGCGCCTGGGATCTATTTGAAACAAGATTTGTTTCTGTTGCGCAGGATGATCATACAACCCCAGAAGGGGATGCACCTTTGATGGTTTTTCACCCTGATCGGCCCAAGACCGACACGGTTGCCACTCTTCACCGTTCCAACCACCCGTGAAGTGCTTGGTCAATAAGTCCGGTAAGTAGATTCGATCACGCAATGGGTCAGGCCAGACAGGCGGTGGTTTCTTCAACTTAAGGTTACGCGCGGCCTCCACCAATCGTCCAACGATTGCTTGAGCTTCGGTGAATTGTGCCTCAGGGGATAATCCTGTTCCCTCCCTTGCATCGCCCCACTGAGGTAGCTCGAGCGTCTCGCGCCGACCATCGGGCCACAATTTCTGGATCGTCTTTGCTGATGTTCGACCATCCTGCTCGTCACCATACGTGCCCCCCGCATAGGCTGCCTGGAAAAGTTGTCTTGTCTGTGCTTGAAAAAATGCCCTTCCCCGTGTGAGATCAACTGCATCTGGGATTCCGATCATCTGAACACTGTCTTGTACTTCACTGACTCGCAAGCAGATCCGGAACGTTGAATTCTGGAGAATCTCGGGGTCAACGGCGGCTTCGATATTTTGCGTAGCCAATATCAGATGGACACCTAACGATCGCCCTTGTCGGGCGATACTGATCAGGCGTTTACTCTCTTCAGGATGACGTTCTTTGAACTCGGCGAATTCGTCAAAGACGATTACCAAGCGTGGGAGAGGTCGTTTCACTGTAAGCAGACGGTATTCATCAACGTGAGACCGACCAAAACCGAAGGAGACACGTGCGTTTTCCAAGACACGTTTGCGATGTTCGATCTCACCTGTTAATGCCAAGATTACACGCTCAGCATAGCTAGAGTGCGATTCGATGTCCGTTACCACGCCGACTGTATGAGGTAACTGGGCTAACTCGTAAAACGCCGCGCCCCCCTTATAATCGATCAAGGCGAAATTCAAGTCATAAGGACTGTGGGTAGCTGCAAGACCGAGCAGAATGGATTTAAGTACTTCGCTCTTTCCTGATCCCGTCATACCGCCGATGAGACCATGTGGACCATGTGCGCCATCTCGGTCATTGAGGTCGAAGATAAGTTCACCGGTAGCTGATGTTAGGCCAATTGGTGCCCTGAGATGCCCGTAAGGAGGGTCCCCATCCCACCATGATTCAATGGGCAATTCCCCAACGTCAGAAACATTAAATAACTCGAGGAACGATATCAATGCGGGCGGTTGGGAAAGATCACCGGTATGCGGCCACTTAATGATTGCCAGCGCTTCCGCTAGGTGTCTCGAATGTTCAAGTTCGATACTATCCGGACGACACTCTAACTTCAGCCCTTCGGGCCCAATTTCACGATAGCTGAGTAGATTTCCCTCAAGTTCGAGTATTCCCCCGCAGGGACCGGGAATATGTTCAGGTTCATCGGTCAGAAAAATCCCATGAACGCCAAGCTGCTTCCCCTTGTTCAACATAAGTGAAAGCCCAGGATGGGAAAAATCAGCCGGCAGTTCATCAAAGACGATAATCAACTTAGGAAGTGGTCCTTGGGAGGTATCAGTGCCTGGGTAACGATGTTTTTTCGTTTCCACGCGTTGCTCTCGACGCTGTAACTCACTTTCTAGATCATCTAGGATCGTCGAGAGCATCTCAAGCTCATCCGAAGCGATCGTCTCACGCCAGGCAAGAATATTGGTAGCATGAGGCAGTGAATGGGTCCACATCCATGAAGAATGGTTATCCTGTTTGGCTATCGTCGCCAACTGAACTTCAGCAGGCCAATGATGAGTAACAAGATGACATAATACAGCTCTCGTAAAAGCTCGAACTTTCGCAGACTGGCCCGCGATCCCTATGGAACCATTGGATGACAGATTCATTGCGATAGGGGAACCAGGCACAGAACAATACCTACGATAGAGTTTATCGGCGTGCTCGACTTCCTCACCAAATTCAGGCGGCGCACTGTTGACGTCAGGAGCTTCAAGGTGAAGTGATGTAGGTACGTTTCCCAACCCTATTCGAACAGATAAGAAATCAAGGTCATTCGGCCGTCTCTCTCCCAAGCGAGCGTCTTGGTGTTGTGCGCGTGTTAGACATTCAGTTAGGTCAGGGTTACTCTCGATTCTTATTTCGCGCTGACGGTCTTGAAGGGATTGGAGTTCCGCCTCCATGTTTTTCAGTTTCTCCGCATACTGCTCCTTGCTCTGCAAGACATTCCGCTTGTGTGTCCGTCTTCCTAAGAAATAGGTCAAACCACTCGCCAGGTAAGTAGCCAACATGATGGGGAGGAACCTCAAGTAAGACATACCCGCAGCCCCTCCCGAAGATGAGGTCATCATGACAACGGATAGCAAGACTGCCCCTAAAGGTAACCCAATAGCGAGCCAGTTCATTGCCGCAGGGCTTGATGGGAGTTGAGGAGGCGAAGGGATATAGATTTCGTTGTCAGGGAGCGGTGTTTGAATGCGAGGCGGCCGATTAAAAAGCATTCTATTATCCCTTGAAAAACATCCGCTAGATTTTCAAGATAACACCTGAAGGTGTCGCCACAATCCTACAGATTACGCCGCGAACCGATTGGTGTGCAGAAAGATCACTAAAAATTCTATTTGATTTTATATTCCTTGTAGTTTTCAGCGTGATTTTCCCCCACTCAGCGCTGCACACACAACCACGTTACCTTGATTTAGGGGGCCATGAGGATCGAAGATCCAATTACAGCCGATCGACCTCACTGAAATCCTGGGCTGCACGATTGAGCAAATTACCCGCTTCTTGTAGCGTATTGATCGCTGAAGTGAGGCTGCCCTGCATGTCTCTCCACTGGCTGAAGATTTTCCCAGCACGGGCACCTGTGAATTGGCCCTCGAGATTGCTCATCATACTCCGAGCTCGCGAGACCAAACCCTCGACTTCGCTCTGCATATTCAAAAACTGTCCACCTGTACTTTGAACTTCCCCGGGATCGATCCTAATAACGGTCATGCGATTCCTCCTAATAAATCAGTGCTATGAAGACGTCTAATGTGATTTTATTTGTAACCGGCTTATGACCTATCAATACGTTCATATCGCTCGGCAAGCGCCTGCAATTCCTGTGCAATGCGTAGAAGAAGCGCAATGTGACCTTGCATCAACACTCGCCAATCCTTGTAGTGACTATAGAACATTTCACCAGTGACACCACCCCAAGCCTTTTCAAGTCTCGTTATCGATTTCTCAAGCCGATTCACGATCGCTTGGCTATCGCGACCAGCACGAGCAAACTCTTCAGCAGTTCGGCGCACTTCAGCAAGAGATAACTTCTGTTCTCCCACAACTTACTCCTGATCGCCAGTCTCCTCTGGGATCCATACAGTCTCCCACGATGTCTCCCAAACAGTTACAGAGATCGCCTCGACCCGATCCGCGAGGCTCTCTAAAGACTCTGCACAAGCTAAGATGTTGCCGATTTCAGGGTGATAATGATCGCTAAATCTGGTTCTGGCGTTGCCTTCCCAACTCGCATCCAAAGCGGATCCCAGAGCGCGCGCTTGCTGCGCTAACTCACGGATCTCATTAGCGATCTTCCTCCACTTGATACCAATTCCAATGTCTTGATCCGGGTAGGACGTCGTGGCGTGCCTAACCTGTCTTTTTACAAACGGCATCCTCACCTCAAAACCAAGTATACAACAATAACTGACCCTCCGATCAAAAAACCCGTTGACCCTCCTAGGCTTATGCGATACCATGAAGCCACGAATGTTAAGCGTATGAGAATTGACTTACCTGATTATTCATCTTGTTTTCATCAGAGGAACACCCAGGTTTATTAAAATTGCTTAATGGATCGTTATAATTTGCTCCAGGACATTATTTAGGTATCATGAAATCACTGCTAAGCATCGCAGGACATCAAGTATGACCAACATCCGCATAGATCCTTCCAACCTTCGTGATGTCGCTCAGCAATTGGACTCCATTGCAGATCGCGTTCGATCTCTCGGTAATGAAGCGCACCATATTACGCTTGACACCCCTAGTTATGATGGACAATTTGGCCCTAAGGCTCGCGCTTTAGGGATGGAAGCGGAGGCGAGGTTGACCGAACAAGCGAGGCGACTAAGCTTCCTCAGCGAGGAGTTAGTCGTCAAAGCTGCAGCCTTTGAGGCGGTAGATCGCGAAACCCTAACAGCCTTCGATCAACTCACTGAAGTTTTACAAAGTTGGATGGACCAAGCCAACCTGGTTTTGTCACCCTTAGTGAGGCTGGCAACTTTTCCTATGGCGCGTGTTGACCGCTATCTACGGTTGGGTTTTCTGATCGAAGATCCTGGTGATGGTGAAGAGGAAGACGGGGACGAGGAAAAAGAAGAGGAGGAAGTGGAAACCGGGTCCGTGTGGTCTAACGTTGTCCACGGTGCATCAGACCTCTGGAGCTGGTATGACCGGACCATAAACCAACCCATTTACTCGATTTTCGGTACAGAGGACATCCTCGGTCAAGCTTACCAAGGTGGCAAAAATCTCCTTGATCTTATAGCTATCACACAGTATCAAGCCTTAATGAACCGCAACGCACCTTCGGATTACCTACGTGACTATGTTTTTTTAATCCAAGAACCGGGATTGCCACCAGATGGACCGGTCACGGCGGGACTTGACGCGATGGCAGCTTCAGATCCTAGCGGAAATCCCATTTCGATCGTCGGAAGAGAAATGGCGGATTTAATCGCACAGAGAGAGATACGTGTCTCCTTCATCATGGATGGTGGTGGCGCATCACCTTGGACAAATCGAATCTTTTTAGCCGATCGCTATATTAATGCCAATGAACTGGAAACACCTTCAGGAACAGGTTTGCTTGCTCATGAGCTGACCCACTCCTTACAGCGCGAATTAGATGACCCACATTTCTGGCCCAGTGGAGAACCAAGACTTTCAGAACCTCGAAGCAGATTGATAGGGGATTCAACCAACTATATGGAGGTGCTCGCTTACATCGTAGGGGACACTGTGGAATATGATATGCTCGCTCAGATTCCAAGTCCGTCAAGATCTGACATTATGAGAATGGATCGACTGGCGAATGACATAGCAACCCTAACAAACGATGATGCGTTGAATGCGACTCGATATGTTGTAAAAAGGTATAACTATGTGGATGTTTATAAAAAGAACTTCACGGTCGAAATGGGTGTACCTGATCACCGTATACCGGATGGCGGTTGGGATCATTGGTTACGAGAGATGGGATTCTCCGACGAGGCGATAAATCATATCGTTGATATCGCATCGACAGGAACTGTTGAACATGTCGATCCAAATCTCATCGATCCTGCAAATGGGGTATATAGCACTCCTACTCCATCGCCTACGGCAACATCGACTCCTACTCAGACCCCAACACCATCATCATCCTCAAGTCCGCCTACAACACCAACATCAACGCCAACAGGAAAACCATGAGCGAAAGCAATTCAACAAGTACAAGAAAGGGTGAACGAGACGAGAGCAAGGAGGGTCGTACCAATCGCACCATCATTTTGTTAACTTCACTTGTTCTTATCTCGGTCGCTTGCATCGTTTTACTTTGGGATCGATATCTTCACTGCGACCCGCAATCACCAAGGATCGTTCAATTCGATTGTGTGTTCACCCGTCGCCAAAAAACGCCTCGACTTGAACTGCCGGGCGTTCATCAACTCACGAACGATTATTACTACTACCAATCACCTGTTTGGTCCCCGGATGGCAACACCATCGCCGTAATGAGGAATGCGGAAAACCTACCACCTGGTGGACCAAATCCTAACGCCTGGGAGATCGTATTCATAAACCCTGATACTGGAAAGCTGACTGAATTTGATGATCCTCGTTTTAAGGATCAAGCTAATCTCTATCCATCATGGTCGGTTGAAACCGGGCAATTAGCATTCATCACGCAAGTTCCTAATCCCACAGATGATCTACCTTGGCTCACGAAGAATTTGCTTTCTCTTTACTCACCAAAGGAAGATAAATTTGTAGAGCAATTTGAATGTATAACCTGTGAATGGCCTGCATGGATATCGAATTCAACCATCATGGTAAATATGAATCTAGGCAACAAGGTTTTTGGGATCGCGATTTTTGATATCAATACAAGACAATTCACGGAGCTTGTTAGAACTGACCTCATTGGTCCTTATTCAGTATCCCCTGACGGAAAAGAAATATTAATGGTCGATGATCAATGTACAGGAATATGGAAGTACACTTTGGGAATAGAAAGCTTCATCAGTTTCATAGATTCCTCCGAAATGCATGAATGTGATCCAAATTGGTCATGGAACGGTCAAAGATTGGTTTATATCGAGAAGGATCCTTCTATTGGTGCACCGACCTATTTGACGGTGTCCAACGCAGATGGATCCAATCCTCTGCGATTGCTGGAACCTGAACTCGCACTTTATCAAATCCGTTATCCTGCGTGGTCTCCCGACGGCACTCGGATTGTATTCACTTATGGCTCCGAAGGAGCGAGCACAATCTATATCATGGATGTGCCGGAACAGCTTCAACCTTAGTAATGTATGACTTATTTCTTCTTGCGATCTCATCTCAGCTACCATCACCCTGTTTAAAAGTCATCTCATACACAATCGCTGTTTACTAAGAGATGATTCCACGAATGATGAGAGGAAAATGATCTGAACTTGACTTGTTTCCCGGAGGGGTATTAAAGTCTCATAGATTAAGAGGTAATCACAACGATAGTTCGCTGGAATGGGATTGGGTGAGCCTGATGTATATCAGGTTATTGGAGATTTGGTTCAATTGTGAATACGGATTTTTCGGCGGAATTCAACACACATGAACTGCTACTCGTGCTGGGCACCTTCGGACCATGCCTTGTGATGGGCGTGGAAGACCCCTATTTAGGAATGAGGGCAGAGGAGGTGGTAGTTTCGCAGCGTCGGGCGCTCGATTCACTCTTGATGAAAGGTTTTATACACGGCGTTTCAGAAGAAAAGATTAATCTCCAAGACCAGATTTTCACTGCAGCCAATGTAATCCACCACCCGAACCATTCTCTCATCATACATTCGAAGCAGAGGTCCAACGGCGATTTCCATAGCTACATCCACTTTGGAAATGAATGGATCGTCCACCATAAGCCTTCACAGGACCAGCATCAATTGATCTTAATACAGAATGTAAATAGATTGTCAAACGGTCTTGGTCAGGCTTTACGTAATGGATCAAAGGCTGAGAGTAGTGGTCCATCCTTCAGCCTTGGAGAGGATAAATTATTCGGAGTCCGAAGACTATGTGCTGAGGGAAAGCCGAATGAGGCTAGGGTCAGATTGGATGCTGAGCATCTGCCTGCTGAGGTCGTCTCTTCACTCATCGAGACACTCAGTGAACCCGTTACCACTTCATCCTTCGTGTTGGTCGTGAACCGGAACATTGTTGAATCACAGTATGTGCGAGGATTTTCGGTGATCGAAGGTGCTGATGAAATGTGGATCATGGAGCCTTATGAAGAGGAGGAAAATTCCATGGTCACCTTCCATGCGGCAAATGCATCAAAAGTGCGGGAGCGCTTCTTAGAGTTGATCCCTTGGAGATTAAATGGCTAATAAAACGAGAAAACATAAATCGTCGAATTCATGGGGGCGTCGTCGGTTCGTCACATTGCGAGGCGAGTATGGTCATAATGAAGTTGATCTCGAGATGCCCGGCGATCTCCCCATCGGCCAATTGCTGTCAGATTTGATTAAGGCGCTAAACTGGCCGATAGTTGAAGACGATCAACCTCTTCGCTACCTCGTACGAACTGAGTCTGGTCGAATATTAGCAGAATACGAGACGTTGCAGGATGCAGGCATTGAGAACTCTGATGTACTCTGGATCACTTTAGCAGAGGATCTTGATCCAGAAGAAAAGCCGGAATCATATGCTAGACGCACCGAATTCGGCACTGAAGTAGGTCCAGTAAGCGGTTTCGCCCCCGTTGCGGCAATCAATCCCTCCCCTAAAGACCGTCGAGGGACGCTTGCCCCACCTCGCTCGGTTCGGTTTTCAATTCAAGAACCATCCCTCATCAGTTCCCAAGGTTTAATCTTCATCTTAGGCAATCCTCCGATAATTATCGGTCGATCGAGCCGCGACCACCTACCCGATATCGATCTTACAGAGATCGATACCGAGATCGTCTCCTCCCGGATACATGCTGAAATCCATATGGAAGAGGATCGTCTCGTCCTCATTGCCAAGCAGACAACCAATGGAACATTCGTCAACGGCGTCGAATTACTCCCTGAGGAGAAACATATCCTCGAGGATGGCGATACGATCCAATTTGGATTCGAAGGGATCGAGTTGACCTTCTTGGGCGGGGATGGTGGAGATTTACCGGCATCGTTCTTTCAATGAAGAAGATATCAGAGAACAGTATCCCCAGTTACATAGTGCATAAAGCTTTTAATTTTTGGTCTTTTTTTTCTGTAGCCGCTGGCTTTAGCCTGCGCTTTATTCCGCACCCTTTAGGGTGCGACTACACTCAATCTTCGTTCACTATAATCTTCAGCCATAGTCCTTAGGGTACAGCTACACGCCTCACTCGCCAATCCAACCTCAGTTGATGCACCCTCTTTGTTGACGTATAATCGCCCTATCTCTGGAGGCAGGATGGGACGCACTTCATCGCCGATACCACGAACCAGTGCTGAGATTAGACAATCTTTCCTGGATTTCTTCGAAGATCGCGGACATACGATTGTCCCCTCCTCATCACTCATTCCTGGTGGCGATCAAACCCTTCTTTTTACCAACGCTGGGATGGTCCAGTTCAAGGATGTTTTCCTCGGAACAGGTACCCGACCCTACACCCGTGTAGCGGATTCCCAGAAATGTATGCGTGTCGCCGGTAAGCACAACGATTTAGAAGAAGTCGGTCGTGATGATACGCATCACACTTTCTTTGAGATGTTAGGCAATTGGTCTTTCGGAGATTATTACAAGAAGGAAGCCATCACGTGGGCTTGGGAGTTATTAACCGAGGTTTGGGGCTTTCCCAAGGATCGCTTGTATGCGACCTGTTTCGAAGACGAGAAGGGTGAAATCCCGCGCGACGATGAAGCTGCTGAGTACTGGCGCAATCAACCAGGATTCAACCCGGATCATGTGTTGTTCTTCGGTCGCGGAGAAAACTTCTGGGAGATGGCTGACACCGGTCCCTGCGGCCCCGATAGTGAAATTCACTTCGATCGCGGTCCCGAATGCTGTGACAAACAAGAAGACCCAGACCATGTATGCCAAGTAAACGGTGATTGTCAGCGATACCTGGAGCTATGGAACCTGGTCTTCATCCAATACAACCGCACCGGTCCCTCGAACCTCGATCCTCTTCCCAGCACACATGTTGATACAGGTATGGGGTTCGAGCGAGTCGTATCTGTACTCCAGGACGTTGACTCGAATTACAGGACAGATCTCTTTAGCCCCCTTCTCGACTCCATCCAAATGCTGACGGATCACAGCGATCAGGAGCGTGCGGAGCACTTCACACCTTATCGTGTGATCGCAGACCACGCGAGGGCGGCAACATTCCTGATCGCTGACGGTGTCGTGCCTGGTAACCTGGGGCGGAATTATGTCTGTCGCATGATTATCAGACGTGGGAGTCGGTTCGGGAGTAAGATCGGCCTCGATGAGCCTTTCATGGCAAAGGTCGCAGAATCCGTCGTCGAACATTACGGTGATTTTTATCCTGAATTGGCACGTAATCAGTCAGCCATATACCGGACCATCACGGACGAGGAGCGCCGCTTCCACCGCACGATCGATATCGGAATTTCTCATCTTATGAATGTCATTCAAGAGACACGTGCTGCCCATTTGGATACCATCCCAGGCGATAAAGCTTTTGACCTTTACGCAACTCACGGTCTCCCTTTCGAAATCACACGCGATATTGCGCGCGAACACGGAGCGGATACCGACGAAGCTGGCTTCTTTGAAGCAATGGAGATTCACCGTTTGGTCTCAGGCTCTGACTTAGGACTGCAAGAGCAGTCTGAGATTGATACTGAATTCTACCGAAGGCTTTTAGTGGATTTACAAGAAAAGGGGACTCTGGGTAGCGAAGGTGTGGTCTATGACCCCTACGGAGGGTTCGCACAAGAGGCAACCATCCTGGCGATCCTAAAGAATGGGGCTTTAGTCCAATCTGCTTCCCTAAGCGACGAGGTTGCCTTTATCATCCCGGAGACACCTTTTTATATCGAAGCTGGTGGTCAAGTCGCGGACACCGGATCGATCTCCTCAATCGCAGATCCGAGTTGGAAAATAGCGGTCCAAGGCACGTATCAACCGATCGGCGGACTGGTCGTTCACTACGGACAGGTGACGATCGGTGAACCGAAGGTTGGTGATCAGGCGTTGGCGATGATCGATGAACCTCGACGGTGGGACATCATGCGGAATCACACTGCAACCCACCTTTTACACGGGACATTAAGACGAGTTCTCGGTGAACATGTCCGTCAAGCAGGATCGCTCGTGGCGCCAGACCGTTTACGTTTTGACTTCACTCATCCTGAGGCCATGACTTCGGAGCAGATTACAAAAGTCGAACAACTGGTGAATGAAGCCATCTTGAGCGACTATGAACTCCAAATCAAGCATGAAACTCGGGACGAGGCCGTCGCACAAGGAGCCATGGCACTCTTCGGAGAGACGTATGGAGAGACTGTACGAACGGTTCGTATCGGCGATGAAGAGTCTCTCTCATACGAATTATGTGGTGGCACCCATGTGGAGAACACCGGAGCGATTGGAACGTTTTTAATCTTGAGCGAGGGAAGTGTGGCTTCGGGTATCCGCCGGATTGAAGCTATCACAGGACGAGGCGCCCAAAAAGTGATCCAATCACGTTTAGGAGTCATGAACCGCATCGCTGGCAAACTCGAAACTGATCCAGATACGCTCGAAGCAAAGGTCGACGATCTACTTGAGAAGCACTTAAAAATCGAGCGGGAACTCCGGCGCTTCCGTGAAGGCAAAGCTGTGGCTTATTATGAAGAATTGCGACCAACAGAAGTAGCCGGTATACCCGTGCTCACGGGAACCATCCCAGATGGGGACGCAGATATCCTTCGTCGCTTGACGGACCGATTTCGAGCCAAGCATGGCAACGGAGTGATCGTTTTGGCCTCAACGGTCGAGGATCGAGCGGTGATCGTTGCTGCGGTTAGCCCCGACCTCGTGGACCGCGGTTTTGATGCTGCAGAATTGGTCGACGAGGTCGCTGCGATCGTTGAAGGTAAAGGTGGTGGCAAGCCAATACTTGCTCAGGCTGGTGGTAAAAATCCAGAGAAAATACCCGACGCTCTAGCGATTGTCCCTGGTTGGGTCAAGGACCGATTGGCATGACCCGCAAGGCATAGGGTTCCACAAATCCCAGTGAAGGTCCATATTCTTCATCTCGATTCACACGACGACTATGTGTCCACCTTAGATAAATTGGGCTGGGCAAAGGCTCCTCGCGTCCTCATCGTTTGGCCAAGGTATGGTAGAGTGCTGACCCGCCGACTCGACCTGGTCTTGCTTCAGCGGAACGCTCAACAACGGAGTAAACAGATTGGTCTCGTCACCCATGACCCCGATATTAGGGCATATGCACATGATCTCGGCATTCCAGTATTTGATTCGTTGGATGATATCTCTGAGAAGAAATGGCATCGGAGGGTTCGATCTCGTCCTGTTTCGATAGGCCGTGAGGGTCCTCCACCTCCCGATTATCTCTCTCCGCCAGACGAAGCTGAACGAGCGTCCAGATTGAATCCTCTGAACAGAATACTGCGCTTTGTTCTTGCTGGAATTGCCCTCTTTGGACTTTTCCTCTTGGTTGCCACATTGGTGCCCAGGGCTGAGATTACGATAACGCCTCAATCTTCATTACAAGAACAAGAACTTACGCTGATTCTTGATCCAGAGATAGAACAGACTCTATCCGAGGGGATCCCAGCACGTTGGGAGCGCATTGTTGTAGAAGGTACTTTAAGGAGACCAACCACGGGTTCTACATCCGTTCCCGCTCAAACATCAGTCGGCTCTGTGACCTTTATCAATCTCACTTCAGATGCGGTAACGGTACCTATAGCTACCGGTCTACGTGCAAGTGAATACGGTGACATTAGGTTTGTAACAACAGAAGATGTCACAATTCCAGCACGGAGGAACGCGGAGGCCATAGCAGAAATCCAGGCCGTTTCACCTGGCCTCGCTGGAAACCTTCCGATCGACGCAATCGATTCTGTTGAAGGCTCACTTGGCCTGGTGGTATCGGTGACAAACCCGGAAGCCACCAGCGGCGGGTCGGATGAAACAAGACCTGCCGTCTCGTCTGATGATCGTATCAATCTCATCGACGAACTATCAGGTCAATTAATCAGCGAAGCCTCCAAGAAGATCCAAGAAGCATTGGATTCTGATGAAAGGCTCGTAGAGGGAAGCTTTCGCCAACCACAAACTGTTGAACAAGCCTATGACCGCCAAGTAGGAGAACCGGCTGATAGCCTTTCTCTGACCCTAGTGATAGAGATCGAGGGATTGGTTTATCATCTGGATGATATCGATCCGGCAGTAAGAAGCGCGTTGGAGGCCGCTCTCAGTGAAGAGGAGTTGCCCGTACCGGAAACGTTGAGTTACGAGATCTTATCTGAACCAGCAATGTTGAGCAAAGAGACGGCATCCATAAGCATTCTCGCGCAGCAAGAGACTTACAAAGTCGTAGATTTTCCCCACATACGAGAATTGATACGCGGTCATACCACGGAATATTCTATCCACCTGCTTGAGAAGCTCATAAACCTTGAATCACGTCCCAAGATTCAAATATCTCCTGCATGGTTCCCCCGGCTACCATGGTTAGTGTTGCGAATTGACATGAGATACGATTGGGAGGCTGAGTGATGGCCCGCATTCTAGCCGTTGACCCAGGCGAGGTCCGCTTGGGTTTGGCCATTTGCGATCCGACTGGAACGATCGCACGCCCACTTCTCGTCCTCAAACACATTTCACGGCGCGAAGACGCGCTTAGGATTCTTGATCTGGCATCCAAGCATGATGTAGCGAAAATTCTTGTCGGTATTGCCTTGAACATGGAAGGTGAGGTCGGTCCTCAAGCTCGAAAGGGACTGCGTCTGGCAGATGCACTACGCACTGAGGGGGACTTACCGGTTCTGACATGGGACGAGAGCGGGTCCACGCAAGCCGCGCAGCGGAATCGTGGGCGTGATCCTATGCTCGACGCTCGCGCGGCAGCTTTCTTCCTTCAGGAGTACTTAGATGCGCAGAAGGACTAGCCTTCTGCGGTTCGTCTTACTCGCTTCAGTGTTTTCTACCCTTGGTTGCTGCGTAGTTTGGATCGCTGGGATGACAATATTCGGAATCCCTCAAGCGATCACGCATTTAGGGCCTCCAAGTTCGAACCTGAACCCTCTGGAACGAACTGCCCTATCCCTTTACCTGTTGATCAACGAAGGGAGGCTCGACTCCCCATCAGGGAATCCCTTGGTGAGTTATGAACTGGAAGTGTTACCAGGGGAACCTGCTTCCGCTGCTGTGGATCGCCTCCATACGGTTGGCGTTGTCTCCGATGGCACTTTGCTCCAAAATTACCTCCGCTACCGAGGTTTAGATGTCCGCGTCGCAGCAGGACTCTACCGGCTTCAGGGGAGTATGACCGTTCGTGAAATAGCCGAGTCGCTCCAAATCGCCGACCTGTCAAGGAATTATTTAACTATCTTGGAGGGTTGGAGGGCAGAAGAGATCGCACGTGCTCTGCCTGAGATTTACTTATCTTTTCAATCCGATGAATTCTTAGCCACCCTCCACACACGAATCCCCGACTACCCATTCACTGCCGATCTACCCGATCCGCCCTCGTTGGAAGGCTACCTCTTTCCCGACACGTATCATCTCAGCGAGGATATGACCGCCCTAGATCTCGTCAAAGCCATACTTGACAACTTTGAAGACCAAGTAGATGCCGAGATGAGAGTTCAGTTTTCTCAAAACGGTCTAAGCCTCCACCAAGCGCTGACACTGGCCTCCATCATCGAACGTGAGACGGTCATCCCCGAGGAAGGACCGGTAATCGCTTCAGTATTTCTCAATCGTTTAGCTTTGGGGATGAAACTTGATGCCGACCCTACGATTCAATTCGCGATCGGTTCAGAGGAAACCGGTTGGTGGAAAACCTCACTCACCCTTGATGATCTGAATGTCCAATCGCCTTACAACACATACCTGTACGAGGGATTGCCTCCAGGTCCTATCGCTAACCCGGGTCTTGCAGCTCTTCGAGCGGTTGCTTTCCCGGCAGAGACGACCTACCTCTACTTCCGGGCGAAGTGCGATGGCTCCGGCCGCCATGCCTTTGCTGTCACCTATGAAGAACATCTAGAGAACGCCTGTCCCTGATAGAAGCTAAAGCGTCTCACTTGAAGGAGAAGACATGATGAGCCCACAAGAAATCGCTCCCTACGGTTCTTGGCGTTCGCCAATAACGCCTACCTTCATCACCTCCCTCAGCGGGACACCTATAGAGATCCAGTTATCTGGGGACTACATTTACTGGCTTGAGATGAGACCTCAAGAGGCGGGACGATATGTCCTCATGCGACGTGCTGCCGATAATTCTATCGACGACATGACTGAGAGTGATTTAAATGTTCGTACGCGCGTCCATGAGTATGGTGGCGGTTCCTACGCTGTTCATGGTGAGGTTATTTTCTTCTCGAACTTCAGCGATCAACGACTTTACCGTCTAGAGCCTGATCGTCCTCCTGTGCCGATTACACCCGAACCTGATGTGCCGGTTGGTTTACGTTATGCTGAATGTCAGGTGACAGGAGATGGCTCCCTGATCATCTGCGTCCACGAAAAACATGGGAAGAGCAGTGATGTAAGTAACGAGCTCATTGCCTTACCTACCGACGGATCGAAGCCAGCGCAGATGATCGCCGATGGCCATGATTTCTACGCCAGCCCCCGCATCAGCCCAGATGGCAAACAGCTTGCATGGCTGACGTGGGATCATCCTCAGATGCCCTGGGATGGGACAGAATTGTGGGCGGCAACGCTACAATCTGATGGGACGCTCAGCGAGATTCGAAAGGTGGCAGGTGGACCTGAGGAATCGATCTTCCAACCTGAGTGGAGCCCGGATGGTCACCTTCACTTCATCTCCGATCGGACAGGGTGGTGGAACCTCTACAAGGAGCGTGCTAGTGAGGTGATCCCTCTAGCTCCCATAGAAGCCGATCTCGGTGTGCCTCAATGGCAGTTTGGTCTCTCACGCTACGCTTTCCTAGCGGACGGCAGAATTGTTTGCGTTTACAACCTTGATGGACTGCACCATCTGGGATTGATCGATCGCGAGGAGGGAACGATTAAATCATTAGAAGTTCCATTTACCGCAATCCTTTACCTTCGAAGTAATGAGGACAACTCCTTATATTTTGTCGGTGGGAATTTCCATCAATTCCCCGCACTATTACGAATGGATGTCGACACGCAGGAGATCGAAACGGTCTATCGACCTCCCGGGGAGTTGATTGATCCCGGCTACCTCTCCGTTCCCGAATCGATCGAGTTCCCCACTGAAGACGGTCTTTCCGCATACGCCCTTTTCTACCCCCCAGCGAACCAAGACTATTCCGGGTCACCCGATGAGCTTCCTCCGCTGATCGTCTTTAGCCATGGGGGGCCCACCGCTGCGGCGCGCACCTTTCTCCAAACGATCATTCAATATTGGACCAGCCGTGGGATCGCCCTTGTCGATGTAAATTATGGTGGCAGCACCGGATATGGTCGAGTCTATCGAGAAAGACTGAGGGGGAAATGGGGTGTAGTTGATACTGCGGACTGTGTTGCCGCAGCAAAATATCTTGTCGAGAGTAGCAGAGTTGATGGTGAGAAGCTTGCGATTCGAGGCGGCAGTGCAGGCGGTTACACGACACTTGCCGTATTGACGTTTTACGATCTCTTCTCTGCTGGAGCGAGTTACTACGGCGTAGCTGACGCTGAAGCGTTGGCGCTTGATACGCACAAATTCGAATCTCGCTATCTCGACAGCTTGATTGGACCCTATCCAGAGGCGAAGGATCTTTACCACGCACGATCACCCATCCACTTTACGGAAAACCTTTCTTGTCCAGTGATCATCTTCCAGGGTCTTGAAGATCTGGTGGTCCCTCCTAGCCAAGCTGAGATCATGGTGAATGCCTTAAAAGCGAAAGGTTTGCCGTACGCTTACCTTGCCTTCGAGGGTGAACAACATGGCTTCAGACGAGCAGAGACCATTCAACGCTGTTTGGAGGCTGAGCTCTACTTCTACTCTCGCATCTATGGATTCGAGCTTGCGGATCCTGTGGAACCGGTAGTAATTGAGAATCTATAGGACACAATGTGGACAAGTGCTTGCTCAGCTAAGTTTTAATACATAAGAATAATGAAGCACCCTGAGCTTGCATTGTCCTGCATGTCCCGACATTGTTGAAACGGGGTTCCACCCTCACCCCTGCCCACTCCCTAGAAGGGAGAGGGTGTCGATCACCTCTCCCCTTTGGGGTGAGGGGAGCTTATCGAAATGCACTTACGATATTTACACATCATCCTTCGACTGTCTTTGTCCTGAGCTTGTTGAATGATTGACGAGGGAGTCCGAAGGTTTGTCAACCCGAACCTAGCCGTAGGGGCAATGCATGCCGTCTCGCACGCTGGCCGGCGTTCGCGGCACGAACGGAGAATTGCCTCTAGATCGTTCGTGAAACTGGTATGAATGAGAATCAGATATCCATGTCGTCTTTTTCATCATGATATAGTACAAGGCATCCAAGTATATTATGATGTGAAATATCTATTGAGGAATACGAGCGTGGGGAGGGAACGCGATGAATAACCATTTGAACGAGCAGGTTGAGAGGATCATTGATGAGGGCACGGGGAGGCGCCGTAGTGTCATTGTACGAATGGCTTCCCCTGAAGATGAGCTCACGGCGCTCTCAAGCACTACTTCGGACGCTATCCAAAAGAGGAATCTCGCGGTCTCGGCGCGCGATGTCCTGCCATTGCCGTTAGACAAAATCCGACGCCCTGAATCAGGTGAACGAACAGCATATGAAAAAAGGGTGTTAAGGGCCGAGGAGCACAGCGTCACCGCTCAGGTCGCCGTAATGGAGGGGAAAAGTGTTAGCAGCTATTCTCTGAAGCGTTCAGGTCTCAAAGTTCTAAAGCCGCTCATTACCTCCGACCTTGTTCAAAAATCAAAAGCTGAGGTAAAGGTTGATAAATCGGAAGCGGATCCTCTTTGGATATCCAATTCCTTAGCATTGGATATGAGTAAGGGCGATCTCGCGAAACTCCCCTCGGAAGTCCCCCAGATCGAAGCGATATATCCTAACCGACGTTTCAGCCTTCCACCGGTTGTCGTTCCCAAAGACCTCCCAAAATATATTGAAGAATATAAGTCCAGTGCTTGGGGGGTCATGCGAGTTGGTGCCCTTGCATGTTGGGGAGCCTACGGTGCAAGGGGTAGTGGTGTGAATGTGGGATTGCTAGACACCGGTGTCGATGCCTCCCATCCCGATCTAAATGGCAAAGTAGTCAGCTGGGCAGAGTTCGATTCGGATGGACGCTTGGTCGTTGATTCGCAACCTCACGACTCCGACGAGCATGGTACACATTGCGCGGGGATCATCGCAGGCGGTAACACCAGCGGGCAATGGATCGGAGTTGCTCCGGAGGCCACAATATCCGCCGCCCTCGTCATCAACGGCAGACGGGGTGGAACCGATGCTCAAGTATTGGCTGGCATTCAATGGGCCGCTGAGCAAGGTGTGGACGTGATCAACATGTCCCTAGGAGGGGTTTGGTTTGATCCCGAGGTTCGTGATGACTATATGAACTCCTTCATCTCTTGTTTGCGTCTAGGGATCCCAGTCGTGGTTGCGATCGGCAACTCCGGACACCAGACGACAGGCACGCCTGGAAACGATTTCTTCGCCTTCTCGGTAGGTGCCACCGATTATGAAGATCGAATCGCGGGATTTAGTGGTGGAAGGACACACATCATTCGAGAATCAAACGTCCTGCCAAAAGATTCTTTACCTTTGGTTTATTCTAAGCCGGATGTCTCCGCTCCTGGTGTGGCGATCAAGTCCTGTACGCCCAGGGGTCAATGGAAGCCGTTCAACGGAACTTCCATGGCCGCACCTCATGTGAGTGGCGCCATCGCCCTGCTCTTAAGCGCGACATCCATCCGCAGAGACGTCGAACGAAACCAGCGCGCCTTTTTGGTTCAAGATTTTATGATCAGCTCGGTGAAAGAGATGGGGGAATCGGGGCAAGATCACAGATACGGTTTCGGACGTATCGACGTCTTACGGGCCATCGATTTCGCGCAGGATCTTGGATATTGATCGAGAATGGTATCGATGGATATCACAGAACCGATAGCGCGTTATGTGTTGAGGTAAGGTTAAAATACAGATGGCGTGTATTCCGTTGGGGATATCTATCCGTAGAGCAAACGAGTGAAAGTGATGGCCGAGTCTGAATTTCCGGTTGAAAAGATCCCGGATGAGGAGTTGAGGCAGCTTGCGATTGAATATTCGGAAGAGAAGGTCAGCGTGATCATCGTTCTCGATTACCCAGAGCCAAAGTTTGATGTGGGCAAGGTTAAGAAAGGAGACCGTGTCTCCTACCTCCCGACGAGCGTAGAGCCGGAAACGGATGAGGAACGTGAAGAGATCGAGCGTCAGGGAACTGTCATGCGAGAGTTGTTGGAAGACATGCTCGAGTCACCCCCGAATTGGCTTCCGATGGCGCGCGCCTTCGTCGCTACAGTTACCGGCGAGCAGTTGCGCATCATCGCTGATCTCCCGATGACGAAGAGCATCGAGCTCAATCGGGAGTTGAAGTGAACTATCAGCTCCCCGCGAGCATGAAGCTCGCGGGGAGCTTTCGAAAATGTAGGGGCGCATGGTCGAAGATGCAGGGTGATCTTCCCTGCACGTGCGCCCCTACAAATAACTATCCAAATCCATTTCTTTACCGTTAATTATATGGCTATGCGCATTGATGGGCTTTACATCAAACATCAAATCCTACAAACCCATACCTGCCACAATCCACACCACCCTATGTAACAACATGATCCCCGGCCTACCACCCTCCCTCAAGGCCCGATCACCTGATAGAGGTGTGGTGGCGGTTGGATATGCTCATCACAAAACCTGAACGCTTGAACCAATCGCTTGATCGCCACGTCCCGCTGATCCTTGCTATTTGCATGCACAGTGAACAAAGAGTCACCCCGCTCCACCCGATCACCAATCTTCCGGTGGACGACCACACCAACGGAATGGTCTATCGGGTCTCCTTTCGCCGCTCGACCTGCTCCGAGTCCCATCGTGGTCAAAGCAACCTCCTGGGCGTGGATCCCCTCAACAAAGCCCGTTTGCGATGCTGCAACTGTTTCAATCACAGTTGCGCGCGCTAGACGCTCCGGATCCTCAACCACGCCTACATCACCCCCTTGTGCTGCGACCAACTCCTTGAACTTTTCAAAAGCTGATCCGTTATCGAGCGACCCCTCGATCAGTTTCCTCGAAGCTTGAATATCTTCCGATCCCTTCGCAAGCGCCAACATATGCCCTGCGACTAATAGACAATGTTCTCGGAAATCCTGCGGTCCTTCACCTTGAAGCGTCTCGATCGCCTCACGTACTTCCAAAGCATTACCAACGGCATGCCCTAACGGTTGATTCATATCTGTGATCAAGGCTACAACCCTCCGGTCAGCGCGGCGACCGACCTCGACCATCAGCTGCGCGAGCTCGACTGCGTTCTCAACCGTCCGCATAAATGCCCCAACACCGGCTTTTACATCAAGCACGACCGCTGCAGCGCCCACAGCAATTTTCTTACTCATCACAGAGGACACGATGAGCGGTATTGGAGGCACCGTCCCCGTCACATCCCGTAATGCATACAGTTTTCCATCAGCAGGTGCGAGATCCATCGTTTGGCTGCAAAGCACCATGCCGATATCCCTAAGTTGCTTGAGGAATTGCTCTGTGGTGATATCCGCACGATAACCAAGGATGGATTCCATCTTGTCCAGTGTGCCTCCGGTAAACCCCAATGCACGGCCAGACATCTTACCGACTGGCACACCACAAGCTGCCACAGCGGGTAAAACTACCAACGTGGTTTTGTCACCTACACCTCCTGTGGAATGTTTATCGATCGATAACGGCACGATATCGGTAAGGTCAAGCTGATCCCCAGAAGCCACCAGTGCCAGTGTGAGATCGGTAGTCTCTTGGGGTGTCATACCCTGAAAGTAAACCGCCATCGCCCAGGCAACGGCTTGATAATCAGGAATCTCACCCCGAGTAAAGCCCTCGATGAAGAAATCGATCTCCTTGCGGCTAAGCTCTTCCCCGTCTCGTTTTTTGATGATGATGTCGATTGCGCGCATTTTTGCCCTCTAAAGGGAATTATACCAACGGGGAAGCACTTGGGCACCGTCGCACTAAAGCACCAAGGCGCTGCGGCGCCTGGGCACTAAGGAACCAGATTGCAGGTTCAAAGCACGTAGAAACCCTGGTGCCTAAGTGCCGAGGTGCCTAAGTGCCCAATTTCTTCCCCAGGACCTGCTATAATCAGCCAAATCCTAACGAGGTAATCCATGCCTGAAGTTGATCATATCCTAACGCATGCCACCATCGTGACCATGGATGATGACTACCGCATCATTCCCGATGGCGCGGTTGCAGTCCTAAACGACAAAATTTTCGCCGTAGGCTCGAATAACGACATACTCGCAACTTACACGTCATCGGAGCTCATCGATTGTAGCGGAAAAACGATGATTCCAGGGTTAATCAACACCCACACTCATGCAGCGATGACACTTTTGCGTGGCCTCGAGGACGACCGCCGATTGGATGTTTGGTTGCTTGGTTACATCATGCCTGTAGAAAAGGAATTTGTGAATCCAAATTTCTGTCGCTTAGGCACGCAGCTAGCCTGTGCCGAAATGATCCGAAGTGGTGTGACGTGCTTCGCTGATATGTATTATTTCGAGGATTCCGTGGCTGAAGCTGTGGCTGATGCTGGGTTACGAGCCGTTTGCGCTCAGACCGTCCTAAAATTCCCCTCACCTGATGCGGATTCCTACGAGGACTCATTATCCGCAGCGCGTGAGTTCATCCAGCGCTGGTCCGGTCATCCCCTCATCACACCCGCCGTTGCACCCCATGCGGCTTATACCACCACCCCAGATATCATTACGGCCTGCACTAACCTGGCGAAAGAATTCGACGTTCCGCTTTTGATCCACATCGCTGAAACGCTAAGTGAAGTTGAACAATGGCGCGAGCAATACGACATGCCCGTCGTCCCATGGGTGAAGAAGCTGGGACTTCTCGAAGCGAAAGTCGTTGCAGCCCATTGTGTCCATATCGATGAAGGCGAAATTCATACCTTGGAACACGCTGGTTCTGGTGTGGCTCACAATCCATCTAGTAATCTGAAACTTGCTTCTGGTTTCGCTCCTGTAACCGAGATGCTTGAGACAGGCCTAAATGTTGGTGTAGCGACCGATGGTCCGGCGTCGAATAATGATCTTGACCTCTTTGAGGAAATGCGATTAGCGACTTTTATCGCTAAGGCCGTCACAAAAGATCCGACGGCTTTACCGGCACGACAAGTTTTTGAGATGGCAACCTCCATGGGCGCGAAAGCGCTCCACCTCGGCCATCTGACAGGGTCTCTCGTAGCCGGGAAACGAGCCGATCTGATTTTGGTGGATCTAGAAACCACACACAACTCTCCTCACTTCGCTCGCGATCCTGAGGCGATTTATTCCCGTCTTGTCTATGCCACGAAATCCACTGATGTAACGGATGTGATGGTCAATGGGAAGTGGTTAATGCGTGATCGGGAGCTTCTCACACTGGATGAGGAGAGACTACTCCAAGCTGCTGCCGAGATTGCGCAAAGGATCGACACCTTTCTTATCGAACGCGAAGGTTCCGTGCTTTCTAAGCTCATCGCGATTGGTGGTGCCAGGCAGGAGGAGAGCTACGAAGTTCAGGTTAAAGTTCGTCTGCCTGATCCAAGTCCAGTTCTTGAGAAATTAAACTCCGGGGAATATGAGATCGTACGTACGGCACATTATCTTGAATACGACACCTATTTCTCTTTTGACGACCCCAGTGAAGGTCGGTTGCGTTATCGAGAGGACGAATTTATCGACGACGAGGGGAATATCTTCAACATACGATACCGGCTTACATTAACCGGACCATTAGCGGAACACGAGTATCCCGATTCAGTCCTTCTCTCTAGGTCGCGCTTCATCGCACCCGCTCAGCATAGTTCACGTTTTTACCATGAATACTTCAACCCCACAGGCGAGATCGAAATCAATAAGGACAGATTAAGGTGGTTGCTACGTTACCAGAGTGTGGAGTTATTCGTGAACATCGATCGGGTTATAAAACCGGAGCTGGATGGATGTTTCCTTGAAATCAAAAGCCGCACCTGGTCGCGACGTGACGCCGAACTCAAGGCCGAGAAGATCTCCGAGCTCCTCCGCGAGCTTGGGGTTGAAGACGCCCAGGCAGTCCCACAAGAATATCCAGATTTCGTTTCAAAGTGAGGTGGGGGTAACAAAAGCAGAAGACGCGAAGGGCAGAGTGACTACACACCGGTAATTGGGTTTTCTATTCCTCCTGTTCCGATTCAAGAAATCGCTGTTGCCATTCGTAGAGTCGATTCAACGCCTCAAGGGGGGTCAATGAGGTGACATCGATCTTCTGTAGTTCCTCGAGGAGGGGATTGGTCTCTGGGAAAAGCGCCATTTGGCGAGCCGGGATCTGCTCCCCACTCCCTACTTCTCGGGATTCTGCTTCAAACAACGCCAGGATCTCCTGAGCTCGGTTAATTACAGGCCGTGGAAGCCCGGCTAACTCAGCGACATGGATGCCATAGGACTTATCTGCTCCGCCGGGAACGATCTTGTGAAGGAAGACCACATCTCCACCCTCTTCGGAGACAGCGACATTATAGTTGCGAACCGCCGGGAGAACGTTAGAGAGATTCGTTAGTTCGTGATAATGGGTTGCGAATAACGTCCGAGCACGCAGACGAGGATGGTTATGAATGTACTCCACAACAGCCCACGCGATGGACACCCCATCGTAAGTACTCGTGCCTCGTCCAATTTCATCCAAGATCAATAAACTGCGGTTCGACGCATGGTGCAGGATGTTGGCTGTCTCTACCATCTCGACCATGAACGTGGATTGGCCGGCGTGAATTTCGTCTTGTGCACCAATACGGGTGAAAATTCGGTCTATGAGGCCCAGTCGAGCTGAGCGAGCTGGGATGAAGCTTCCCATTTGACTCATCAATGCAATTAGGGCGACTTGTCGTAGATAAGTCGATTTGCCGCTCATGTTCGGGCCGGTTATGATCCGTACCCGCTCACTCTCTTCATAAACCGTATCATTGGGGACGAAGCGTGCACCTGAGAGGAACTCTTCCACAACGGGGTGACGGCCATCGCGGATTTCGATAATGTCCGCCTCGATGACTTCGGGTCTCACATATCCTTTTGAAGAAGCGGTCTCCGCCAGGGATCCTACGACATCCAACCGTGCCAACGCACGGGCTGTACCGATGAGGCGTGAAGCATGTTCTGCCACCAACTGACATAGCTCTTTGAACAACTTACTTTCGATCTCACGGATTCGTTCCTCCGCGTTGAGGACAAGGGACTCATACTCCTTCATTTCGGGGGTGATATAGCGCTCAGCATTTACCAGCGTTTGTTTGCGGATGTACTCCTCAGGAACAAGTTTGGTATTCGCTTTTGTCACTTCGATGTAGTAACCAAATACCTTGTTATATCCAACTTTGAGGTTCTTGATGCCCGTCCTCTCCCGCTCCACTGATTCCAGTTGAGCGATCCAATCACGCGCCTCGCGTGATGATTCGAGGACTCCATCCAGTTCCTCAGAGTATCCCTCTCGGATCACACCGACGTGGGCAAGAGTCGCCGGGGGTTCATCTGACACCGCTCGTTCCAGCAATTCACCCACATCCAAGCATGGATCGAGACTCGATGCGATCGAACCTAACGCTCCGTCAACATGTCCTCCCAATAAATCGATAATCGGGGGGAGACTTTGGATAACTATCCGCAACCCAACCAAGTCACGCGGACCCGCAACACCCGCCGCGATACGGTTGGTTAATCGCTCTAAGTCACCCAGAGCATGTAGAGCCTGCCGCAGCTCGGCCCTTAAAAGTCCTTCTAAATGTAATGTTTCGACTTGATCTTGTCGACGACGGATGCGATCCAAATCCAGCAGGGGCTTCCCTATCCACTGGCGGAGCATCCGCTTACCCATCGGCGATACCGTTGAGTCGATCACTCCTAACAACGAACCTCTCACCTCGCCCGTTCTTATGGTTTCTGTCAACTCGAGGTTTCGCCGCGTTGCCGCGTCCAATACCATGAATTCATCCAACGAGTAGGTTGAAAGACCGGTAAGCAATTGAAGTGCAGCTTGTTGTGTTTGTTTGAGGTAATCGATGATCGCACCCGCAGCACGTGAAGCAAGAGGGTGCTCTGCTAAGCCGAAACCGTCGAGCGTAACCGTTCCAAAATGATCTTTCAATGTCTCAACAGCTCGATCTTCTTCAAATTTCCAATCCGGTAAGGGAGTGAGGTGTCCATCCCATTCATTCTCAAGCAGCAGCGATTCCGGAAGGATTACTTCAGCTGGTTGAATGCGTGTCAACTCATGCCGAATAACGTTCAGCGGGATCGACGCTTTGATCTGGGTGGCTGCGAATTCACCGGTCGTGATATCGACAAAGGCTACCCCCGCGGATCCCCCATCTGTAACGACTGCCGCAAGGAAGTTATTGGAGTCGCTCGGAAGCATGTCCGGTTCAACCACCGTCCCTGGTGTAACCACCCGAACCACTTCGCGGGGGAAAAGGCCCTTCACCGGTCCATCACCCATTTGCTCACAGATTGCTACGTGATATCCCTTTTCGATTAACCTGGCCAAGTAGCTATCGATCGCGTGGTGTGGAATGCCAGCCATCGGCACCCGATCACCCTTCGCCACATTACGCGAAGTGAGGACGATGTCTAATTCGCGAGACGTGATTTCCGCGTCTTCGTCAAAGGTCTCGTAGAAATCTCCGAGCCGGAAAAAGAGAATAGCGTCCGGATAGCGACGCTTGATTTCCAAGTATTGTTTGCGTATCGGGGTTATATTCTTACTCATCACAAATCATTCTAAGCTGAGGCATGCCAAACATCAAGCCTATATGATATACTCCTCGCATGGCTCAGTTTATCGCTGTCGACCTCGGAGGAACCAACATCCGAGTTGCCTATTTCCCCAAGGCGGAACTTCCACCATCAACCCAAAGTAAAACACCGACTCATGCATCCGAAGGCCCTGACGCAGTGATCGAGCGACTGTGCCAAGCTATCGACGAGCAATTGCCAACAGATCAATCGGATTTATCCATTGGTATCGGTGCGCCAGGCCCATTAGATCCCAGACATGGTCTGGTGCTCAAGGCGGTCAACCTGCCTGGTTGGGAAATGATCCCGCTTAAATCGATCCTTGAAACGCGATTTGTTTGTCCAGTTTTCGTAGGTAATGATGCGAATCTCGCCGCACTTGGTGAATGGCGTTTCGGCGCCGGACAGGGCACATCCGATCTAATCTACCTGACGATCAGCACCGGAATCGGCGGTGGTGTTATTATTGATGGCAAGCTTCTCGTTGGCAATTGGGGTTTGGGCGCTGAATTGGGTCATATGACAGTCGATCCCAATGGCCCAATCTGTAGTTGCGGTAAACATGGACATTTGGAAGCCGTCGCCTCCGGCCCCGCTATCGCCAGGAGAGCGATGGCCAGGATTGAAGCAGGAGAATTCTCCAGCCTGACCGATCAATTAAAAACCAGCGGATCTCTGACCGCCGTGGATGTTGGTGATGCGGCACAAGCTGGTGACCCACTGGCATGTGAAGTGATTGAAGAAGCAGCTGAGTACATCGGTCGTCATATGGCAGATTTGGCCCACGCGTTCAATCCAGAAATATTTGTGATCGGGGGTGGTGTCTCACAATTAGGACCGCTATTATTTAAACCTATCGAACGCGCTGTTGAAGCCAATGTCATGAGCCTGGCCTATATGATGAATCTGCAAATCTCTCCAGCAGCCCTTGGCGACGACGCTGGCCTTATCGGAGCCATGGTCCTCGCTAGTCAAGAATGAAACTCCATCAAATACCACTGCTCATCATCCTCTCTGTTATCTTGGTCTCGATCGCAACAGCCTGTTCTATTGGTGACGAAAAAACTTCAACCTTAGTTTATGGATTAACCCTCTCCCCCTCAGGGATTGACCCCCATCTTAACGCTTCCTCGGAGCTTGGTATCCCGCTCGCATCTGTTTATGACACGTTAGTGTTTCGTGATCCCGAGACAGGTGAGTTTGTCCCTGGTCTCTCAGAGGATTGGGCGATCTCACCCGATGGCCTCAAATACACCTTCTACCTTCGACGCGATGTGACCTTCCACGACGGCACCCCGTTTAATGCTCATGCAGTGAAAGCCAATTTGGACTATGTGATGAATCCTGACCATCACTCTCAGAAAGCTCTCTTCATGCTTGGTTCTCTCCAGGAAGTTGAAATCATCGATGACTTCACAGTCGCGCTACACCTCGTTGAACCTTTCGCACCATTACTCGATTCCCTTTCCGATGTCTACCTAGGTATGGCGTCCCCAACGGCTCTTGAGACCTGGGGACCTACCGAGTATCAATTCCATCAGGTCGGCACAGGGCCCTATCGTTTTGATGAATATATTCCTAATGACAAGATCACCCTCTCCCGCAACCCGGATTACGCATGGGCACCATCGATTTATAGAAACTCAACAGCTAAAATAGAGACCATCGTTTTCCATTTTTACGAAGATCCATCTACTCGTGCGATAGCCCTTGAGAGTGGCGAGGTGGATATCGTTGGCGAAATCCTACCTCATGACGCGAATCGATTCGCCGTCAGCTCTGATTTCAACCTCTACCCAATACCCATCCCGGGCCAACCGATGCAATTCTTTTTCAACACTCATCGAGAACCGACAGATGATGTACGCGTGAGGCTAGCGTTGATGTACGCTGTCAATCGACCTCAAGCAGTGAAGACCATCTTCGATGTATATTCACCCGTTGCTCAAAGCCCGTTCTTGGCAAGCTCTTTTGATCTTGAACCTCAAGAATCCTTCCCGGCATATGATCCTGACACAGCTGCTGCGTTATTGGATGAATCTGGATGGAAAATAACCGGCCATGATAACATTCGAAGCTTAAATGGTGTCCCTTTAGAGCTCCACATCGTCGCCCCATCCTGGGGATCCAATCCTGAAATGGCGCAATTGATCCAAGCGGATTGGGAGGCGATCGGTGCTCACGTTACATTGGAGATCGCGCCTGGATTCGGACCGCTTAAAGAAGCACAAACGAACGGAGAATATCACGCGATCGGCATTAATTTCTTCGGGACAGATCCGGACTTATTGCGCTCTTTCTACACCAGCACAGGACTTTACAACTGGTCGGGATTTGAGGATCCAGAATTGGATCAACTTCTGAACCGAGCCTCTCAAATACCGCTCGATCTTGAATCACGATTAACGCTCTATGAAGAATTTTCTTCTCGGGTGCGAGAGGAAGCCTTGGTTCTACCTATACGCAATTATGTCAATCTCGTCGTGGTCAGCAATCGAATAGAAGGGTTGCATTTTTCTGCACAAGGATGGTATCCAATTCTGATCGACCTTCAAATGGCGCCTTAGCCACCGTTAGTCGACGGGTCATAGAAGGTGTGCTCACCGCTTGGGCCGCGGTCAGTCTGACGTTTTTTGCCTTACGCCTCATCGCTGGCGATCCAGTCGCCAGCCTCCTCTCACAAGGCCTCGCTTCTCCCGATCAGGTTGAGAATCTCCGAAGGTCCTTAGGCTTAGATGCACCTTTACTCATTCAATATCTCAAGTTCCTCAGTGGTCTCTTCCGTGGGGATCTCGGGACATCCCTCTACACAAGTCGCCCTGTAGGCACTGTTATCGCAGAGCAACTTCCGGCAACGGCTCAGCTTGCTCTCACCGGACTTGGTTTCGCACTTCTCATCGGACTGACTCTGGGCGTGATTTCAGCATGGAAGGAAGAGACTTCCCTGGGACAATTCGCGGCGAGCACTGCAGGACTTGCCACAGCGCTGCCAGTAGCATTTACAGGCATTCTTGGATTGATTTTGTATCGACAGATCTTAGGGGTAATGCCGATCCTCGGCCATGACGTGGTCAGACGTCTTATCCTTCCCGCATCCCTCCTTGGTTTTGCTTCAGCTGGAGCGATCGCTCGTGTCGTTCAGGCCAGTCTAAAAGAGACGATGAAAGGACCTTACATCTTGGCCGCCCGAGCGAGGGGAATCGGGCACGGTTTCCGCTTATTATGGCATGCACTGCGACCTGCATTGCCACCCGTTGTTTCCTTAACGGCGTTGGAGGCAGCGTTTTTATTCGCCGGAACAGTGGTAACAGAAACGGTATTCTCTAGACCAGGTCTCGGTCGTCTTTTAGTCACATCCATCCTTCAGGGTGATTATCCAATCGCGCAAGGATTAGTCGCCTTGGCTGCGATGTTCTATACAACCAGTCACATGCTTGCCGACATCCTTGCCTTTACGATCGATCCTCGGCTGCGGAGGGTGACATGAGGCATCACCTGTCCGTGTTCTTATCCATTGGTTGGTTGCTTCTCGTTTTTGGGATGAGTATTGTTGTTCCGATGATCTCGGATACGAATCCACGGCAACCAGTGTCCGAACCCCTGTTGTCTCCCGCGCAACATCCCCCATTGGGAACGGACGCTTTAGGGCGAGATGTATGGACCAGGATCGTCCATGGAGGTCGCATCAGCCCGGGCGCCTCTCTTGTCGCAACGATCATCACCGTTCTCGTTGGCGGGATTGCGGGTCTGATCGCTTCTTCGATGGGAGGATGGCTTGATCGAGTGATCGTGTGGCTCTCAAATTCCTTCCTCGCCATCCCCGGCCTGCTCCTCGCGATGCTGCTCGTCGCCGCGATGGGGCCTAGGCTCTTGACTGTGATCCTCGCCGTAGGATTTGGAGCCGCTCCAGGCTTTGTGCGACTTTCGCGTACGGTCTTCCTCCAAATCCGAGAGCAGAACTATGTGACCGCTTCGATCGCGCTCGGTGCCAACCGTTCATGGATTGCTAGCCATCATATATTGCCTAATACAAAGAATCAGTTGCTCTCACTTGCAACGACCCACTACGCCTGGGCATTCATGGGTACAACGACCTTGACATTCCTTGGTCTCGCCGGTGACCCATCGATTCCAGAATGGGGTGTCATGCTCAATGCTGGTCGAGCACACATCATCGATGCCCCTTGGTTGGCCTTGTTGCCTGGATGTGCGATCAGCCTGACCATCCTCGCTGTCCATCGCTTGGGCGCGTGGCTTTCAGAGATGGAATAGGCTAGACAGCACCCTTCAACATGTAACTTCGAATCAGCAATACCAACTTGTATAAATATCATCGTAGGGTCAATTGTGAGTGGGCTTTATCGACAGGCTAAATATAAATGAAAAACAATCTCCAAATCGGACAACACGAATGTAGGGGCAATTCACCGTTCGTACCGCGAGAACCGGCAGGCCGGTGCGAGACGGTATGAATTGCCCCTTCATCTCTAGTGGATGATTTGTATTCTATCCCGATACCTTAGTTACAGAATTAGCCCCTAAGCCAAGTTCTAATCAAGCTCTCTACGCTATCGATGACATCGTCTCGAACATCGAACCAATGGATCCGATCGTCATCCTGCTTAAACCAATTCGATTGACGGCGCACAAATTGCCTGGTCGCTTTTCGCATTTGATGTATTGCTTCATCCAAACTGATCAATCCCCTCAGGTGATCGGCGATCTGACGGTACCCGATGGCGGTCATCGCTGGCAGATCTGGAGCATAACCTCGTTCAAGCAGTTCTCCTACTTCATCAATGAAACCCGCATCCAACATCGCGTCGATCCGGGTATCGATTCGAGCATAGAGTTCCGGTCTTGGCAATTTAAGGCCAACACGTAGAGTTTGGTAGGGTGGAGGTTGATTGGACCGCTGTTGGCTGGGTGGAAAACCGGTAATGTGGTAAATCTCAAGAGCTCGGACGACGCGACGGACATTTCGATGATCAATTTTGGCCGCACTTGTGGGATCAATCTCCTCAAGCTGCTCATGTAAGGCCACGGAACCGTGCTCTTCAGCATAGTTTTCCAACCTCTGACGCAGAGATGGGTCACCTGATTTAGGCGGTGGAATCCATCCTTCTAAGATGGCGGTCACATATTGACCCGTGCCCCCAACCAACATCGGAAGCCGACCACGTTGATGTATCGCATGGATAACATCCATCGCTTCGCGTCGGTAAATCGCCAGGCTCCATGGTTGGTCAGGATCTGTGACATCGATCAAGTGATGCGGAATATGAGACCGTACCTCCTTCAAGGGCTTATCCGTTCCGATATCCATACCACGGTAGAGCAACCTGGAGTCGGCAGATACGATCTCACCCCCCAATCTTTCTGCCAAACAGATTGAGATCTCGGTCTTTCCGACCGCGGTGGGGCCAACAATGGCCACAAGAGGATCTTCCTGCGTCACGTTATGTCCCGCTCCCCATTCACTGCATCGATGTAGTGCTCCAATCTTTCCACACCACCTAAGCGATCACGATCGATGGCGATGACATCAATACGCCAGAGAACATCGATGAGATCTTGATCTGAAAGATAAGCCATGGCCGATCGCTGTAATCGACGGCGCTTTGCTGCCGTAATACTCTCTTCGGGCCACCCGAAATCCTTGCTTGTACGTGTTTTGACCTCCACAAAGACAACCGTCTCCCCGTCCTGAGCCACCAGATCCACCTCCCCCTCTTGTGTTCGCCAGTTCCGAGCGAGAATCTGGTAGCCCTTGGCTTCAAGATACTTAGAAGCGATCTCCTCACCCCATGCCCCGATATGATGACTCTTCATTGCTCCCTATCCCACGATACTGAGGAAGAACAAGGTCGAGACCCTTAACTCTCTGTCTCGATGCCGATGATAATCCTAGCCCCGCAAAGGAAAGGCGTCAAGCAAGCTCCTTTGAGACGAAATTCGCGGCAGTATGAAGGTGTAAAAACCGCGCGAACATAGACCTGCGGTTTGATACCCACCACAAAGCTTGCTAAGGGGATCATGACGTAGGGTTCAGTATGAACCCCGTTTCATGTCCTTCTGAGCCGGAGCAAAGCGGAGGCGAAGAATCCCAAGGATGATTCGAGTTCATAGGTATCATCATAGGGATCCTTCGCTTCGCTCAGGATGACATTAAAAAGTGAAGATAACCTGAAACTATCTTGTTTAGAGATTAACTATTCAGAGGGTTACTTTAATCGACCCTCTAGCAGCCTTCACTCTACACTCGTTCCTCAACCTCAACGCAGGGCTCGGTACTGGCAGGCTTCGTGGGGAGACCACCACTCAAATCCAAACAGCACGACAAGTCAGGAGATCGTCGAATTTTCTATTCCCTTTTCTGAAAATCTTGTGCTAGACTGGCAGAACCACTCAAGGGAGCACTGTAACATGAGCCACGCGGGGATGCTGAGACAGGCGGACATTTTCCAAGACCTCACTCCTGAACAGATCGAGCGGATCGCATCGATTTGTGAGGAGAAACGCTACAGTGTAGGTGAGCTGGTCTTTGAAGAGAAATCTTCCAGCGATGAGCTGTATATCATCGCCCGTGGGCAAGTAGAAATCCTCGTTGACCCTGCATTGGTGAGCGATCGCATAGACGCCCCTAGTCGTCCGTCTACGATCGCTATCCTTCGCAGAGGTCAATCGTTTGGCGAAATGGCCCTCGTCGATCGAGGTTTGCGCTCAGCGAGTGCTCGTTGTGCAAGTCCAGAAACACGCTTGATCATCATCCCTCGTGAAGAATTGATGAGGATCTGCGACGACGATCCGGTTCTGGGCTATCGTTTGATGTACAACCTGGCAGCCGATCTGGCGCTTAAAATTCGCGGCTCCGGTCTTATGATTCGTGAAAAACTGCTTTATTCAGGACGAGAGGAGGGATCCCCAAGCGGGAACATGCCGAGTCGAGAAGAATAAAAAGTATTTGTCTCTGGATCATTCCTAATTCGTCATCCAATCAACAGAATTACAAAATGGGTCATGGCCGTATTCGTGCCAATCAACCACCTAGCATTGACAACCTTAAAAGCTATGATAAATTATTATCTAAGTTACTGTGAATGAGATAGAAAACTGCATATGATCAAAACGAAACGTTCACTTGTCTCAACTTTGTACTGGTGTTACTGGTATACTCTTAGACCATAAGAGCCCATCCCGGTTGCAAGGGTGAGGCACGACACTTTCTTTCAAGTGAGCGTGAAACACCTCCCGACCGGGAGGTGTTTATCATTATTCGATCCGGAATAGTCCTTGACAATCAATTCTTGGCAGTCTTTAATGTCCATTCAATCTGTCACGACTTACCGGCTACCATCAGAAAGGAGGAGATACTGCCCAAATTTGTTTCGCCATTTTCATCAGAAACTCCTGAACAGACCATGAGTAAGCTAGGTCAAGATTATCGGAGGAGGAGAGGACAGACATGAAACGCTTAATCAGATTGGTCGCGGTGCTGATGTTGACAAGCATGATCTTTACAGCTTGTGCACCAGCAGCTGAGGAACCTGTCGTCATCGAAGACGAATGGGGGTTGATTACCTTCGCTCCCGGATCAAAAATCACAATTGGCGTCTCATCGGCTTTGGCCGGTGCTTACGCCGTGTATGGCCAGGACATGCTTAACGGTGTGGACCTCGCCATAGCCGATTTTGGTGGCAACCTACAGGGCTGGGATCTCATATCCGAGGGTGGCGACGATGGATGTGAGGGCGCACCTGCAGTCACCGTGGCAGAACAATTTGCCGCTGATCCCACCCTGCTTGCCGTGATTGGACCCATGTGCTCCGGATCCGTCGTGCCCGCTTCGGATATCTATGCCGAGCACAACATTGTCATGGTCACCCCCTCGTCAACTGCCGTTGTTGTAACCGCGAGAGGTTACGAAAACCTGTTCCGCCTGGTGGCCAACGATGACCTGCAGGCTGAAGTCACAGCCGACTTCCTAAGGCAAGATTTGGGTCTTTCAACCTTGGGAATTCTACATGACCAAAGCATTTACGGTCAAGGTGTCGCGGAAGCCGTGCTTGGGAAATTCTCAGCAGCCGGTGGTGATATAACCGCAGAAGAAGGTATTACCCGCGGTGATGTCGACTTCAGCGCTGTCATCGCATCGGTCTTGGCTGGCAATCCCGAAGCGATATACTTCGGCGGCATGGACGCAGAAGGTGCATTGATCATCAGCCAGCTCCGCAGCGCGGGCTTTGAGGGCGTCTTCTTCGGCCCGGATGGCATCAAGTCCAAGCCTACCTACATCGACGCATCGGGCGGCGCGGCAGAGGGCAGCTATGCAACCTTTGGCGCCGTTGGTGGCGCGACCGGGTACGATGAATGGGAAGTCAAGTTCACTGAACTGTACGATGCTCCAGTCGCATACGCCCCTGGATCGTACGACGCTGCTTTGATCATCCTACAAGCTGCAGACGCTGTGGCTGAGATCGACTCAGATGGCAATCTGGTGATCGGTCGGAAGGCGTTGGCCGACAAGATCCGTGAAACACCATACGCAGGCATTACTGGCGCTTTGGAATTCACAGCAACGGGCGACCTTGGCAAAGTCTCCATCACTGTTTTCCATGTCGAAAACGGTGAATTCGTCGAGGTTAAGAAAATCGACTTCGGCGATTAGCTAATCGCTTACCTCCGAAAAAGCTGAGAAGCTTTAAGTCGGATAAGCTGGGAGGTGGATATTACGATATCCGCCTCCCAGTCGCCAGTGTAATTAATCAATAGATCCCTGAAAATATTATGGGCAAAGCTCATATCCGTGAGACATGACCCGATAGGGGAGTTCCGCGGATCATCATCACTAGAATTAATCATCGATGATCAATAGAATCGGCAGGTATTTATCAGCGATATCACATGCAATTATAAAACCCCAGATATTCTTCTTTGGGGTGATGGCTGTTGCATTTGTCCAACCGGCTGATCAAACAAATGCAGCTTCTTCAACCCCGCCATTGGTGGTCGGCGTGGCAAGCTGGCGCCATGTCGATGGCCCGATCATCGAAGTCCAAGAAAACACCTTTCAGCGTCTCAGTCGTGAGATTGAACGTATGGGGTTGGACGATATTTCCGTTATACGTTTACCCATATCCTTGAAAAATGCTGATGCCACTGACACGATCGGATCGAAGTTCAACATTGACATGGTAGTTTGGGGATGGTATGACAAGATTGCCGTTCGGGGTTATGTTGACCTTGTGAATGCCACGAGAACAGATGGTATGACCAACTGCCTCTCAACATTCCTTGAAAGAGGCGGTAACACAAATGTTATTCGAGTCTTGAAGGTGTTAAGCGAATTCGATTATTATCAGGACGGTGTATCATTTTGCGTCCCCCGTTGGACGCCCTGAACATCGTCGAAAGCTAGATCCTTCCAGGAGCATTCTATGGGTTTTGATTTGTCCTCATTTATTGAACAGCTGATCAATGGTCTAACCGTAGGAAGCTTTTACGCTTTAATCGCGCTGGGATACAGCATGGTGTACGGCGTTCTTACGATGATCAATTTTGCTCATGGTGAGATCTTCATGGTTGGCGCTTATGTCGGCTTGTACACCATGAATCGGCTGGTGGATGTCGGCCTGTATGATTCTAGCCGCATCTTAGCGGTTGGCATAACCCTCATCGCCGGCACAATTGGTGCGGCCATTACCGGCGTCACTGTAGAGAGGCTGGCTTACCGACCGTTGCGTCGTGCCGCTCGACTAGCTCCCCTCATCAGCGCCATCGGGATGTCCATCTTCCTTCAGGAATTCATTCGGCTGCTACCCAAGATGGGTGAAGCCATCACCAGCATTAGCATCGGAACTTTCACAATCTTCCCGGAGAACATCCAAACTGCTGTGGTTGGTTTTCTTGAAGAATTTGGTGGTGCTCGTGTAAAAACTTATCCTGGTGTCTTTGGTGTCGGAGGTTTTGATATCGGCGACATCCATATTACTTACAGCCGCGTGATCATCCTCATCATGTCTGTGCTCACGATGATTGGACTTTATTTCCTTGTTCGTTACAGTCGCTTTGGAAAGGCAATGCGTGCAGTCGCAGAAGACAAGGACATCGCATCTTTGATGGGAATCGATATCGACCAAGTTATTTCCCGCACATTCTTAGTCGGTTCAGCTCTGGCAGGTATCGCGGGAGTTATGATGGGCATGTTCTACCTCCAGATCCGCCCGACCATGGGTTTCGTTCCTGGGATAAAAGCTTTTACGGCGGCGGTTTTAGGTGGGATCGGAAACATCCCAGGCGCAATGCTTGGTGGCTATGCCTTAGGACTGGGTGAAGTCATCGGCGTGCAATTCTTGCCCGCTGTATATAAAGATATTGTCTCTTTCAGCATACTTGTCTTAATCCTGATATTCAAACCGACCGGCATCCTTGGCGAGGGTTTAGCTGAGAAGAAAATGTAGGTGTGATGATTATGAAGAAGAGAATTGCCTCAGTAACCGAGCGCTTGAAAGAAATCCTTTCAAGCCCAATTGGGAGATGGGCGCTCATTGGAGCGGTCGTCGCGGTGATCTTGATCATCCCAATGATTCAGTTCCAGCAGCGTGCGTTTTGGGTCCGCGTCATAGGATATACGGGTTTATATATCATTCTCGGATTGGGCTTGAATGTTGTTGTCGGACTTGCTGGACTGCTTGACCTTGGTTATGTAGCCTTCTATGCGATTGGCGCCTACGCGTATGCACTTTTAGCATCGGGGCATTTCGATACTCACATTTCCTTCTGGTTGGTACTCCCGTTTGCAGCGCTCCTGGCGGGATTTGCAGGGATTCTCTTAGGTATACCTGTTTTGCGAATGCGGGGGGATTACCTGGCGATCGTCACCCTTGGTTTTGGCGAGATCATCCGTATGTTGGTAACGAATCTCACAGATTTAACCAACGGATCTCAGGGGGTAATTGGTATTGATTCACCTTACCTCTTCGGACTCGAGTTGAAGACAAGCACACACTTTTATTACATGATTTTTATCTTTGTCATCGCAGTCATCTTCATCACCCAGAGACTTGATCGCTCACGGGTTGGACGCTCATGGATCGCGATGCGAGAAGATGAGGACGCAGCTCAAATGGTAGGCGTGAACACGACCCGATATAAACTGCTCGCCTTTGCAGTCGGGGCGCTTATCGGTGGTCTTGGTGGAGCTATCTTTGCCGCATGGCAGGGCTCGATATTTCCTGATAATTTCAACCTTATGGTCTCGGTCAATGTCCTTTGTTTAATCATCATCGGCGGGATGGGCAGTATTCCAGGGGTTGTCATTGGATCTTTTGCTCTGATCACCCTGCCCGATATTCTGCGTCAGTTCTCGGATTATCGACTACTGTTATTTGGGTTCTTGCTCATTGTGATGATGATCGCTCGACCGGAAGGTTTTATCCCGTCTCAACGTCGACGACTGGAATTACATGCCGAGAAGTTAGCCCACGCAGGACCATCTGAATCAATCACGGAGGGTGGAGCGTGACCATTCTCTCATCCAACAACGTAACTAAGCGGTTCGGCGGACTGGTTGCTGTGGACCAGTTTGATCTTGGTCTTCAAGAGCTTGCCATCCATAGCATTATTGGTCCGAATGGAGCCGGAAAAACGACCTTCTTCAACTGCGTTACAGGATTTTATTGGCCTGAAGAGGGCGAAATCTATTTCAACGGTCAATCACTCAAGGGATTGCAGCCTGACCGTATCGCCCATCTAGGAATCGCTCGCACCTATCAGAATATCCGTCTGTTCTCAAATATGACTGCAATTGAGAATATTTTGGTCGGTCAACATCCAAGGTTGAAAGCGTCACCGATCGATGCCATCCTTCACACGCCACACTTCCATAAAGAAGAAGAAGCAGCACTCGAAGAAGCAAATCGACTTGTCCGTTTTGTAGGCCTCGTGGGTCTAGGTGACCATTTGGCTCGAAACCTACCCTATGGTGCTCAGCGAAGGTTGGAAATCGCCCGCGCGCTCGCCAGTAAACCTAAATTGTTGTTGTTAGATGAGCCTACAGCCGGAATGAATCCCCAAGAATCCGCTGAGATGATGCGTTTTATCCGAAATTTACGCGATGAATTAGCGATCACCATCCTGTTGATTGAGCATGACATGCGCGTGGTTATGGGAATCAGCGAAATTATCACCGTACTCGATTATGGCATGAAAATCGCTGAGGGTTCTCCTGAGGAGATCCAACGCAATCCGCGTGTGATCGAGGCCTATCTTGGTCGCGGAGCAGCTTCAGGCCTGGGTCAGAATTCGGACTGAAATGCTTCTTAGAAGAAGAGAATAACCTTATGGCATTACTTGAAATCCATAATCTTCACGCTTATTACGGCAATATCCAAGCACTAAAGGGTATCTCCTTGAACGTAGATCAAGGTGAGATTGTCACTTTGATTGGCTCTAACGGTGCGGGGAAGACGACAACGCTGCGCATCATCAGTGGCTTACTGAAGCCCCGTCAAGGTAGCGTCTTATTAAACGGCGAAGATCTTGCAGCTTACAAAGCCCACCAAGTTGTAAATCAGGGTGTGGCAATGGTCCCTGAAGGCCGAGGTATCTTCTCTAAACTCACCGTATACGAAAATCTCGAAATGGGTGCCTACAGTCGAAACGATAAAGCTGAGATTCAAGAAGACCTCGAAAGTATCTTTGACATCTTTCCACGGCTTAAAGAACGTCGCACGCAAGTCGGTGGGACGCTTTCGGGTGGTGAGCAGCAAATGTTATCCACTGCACGCGCACTGATGGCGCGGCCTTCCCTCCTACTTATGGATGAACCGTCGATGGGGCTGGCTCCGGTGTTGATCGAAAGCGTTTTTGAATCGCTGCAAGAAATCAATAGGCAAGGTACGACGATCCTGCTTGTCGAACAAAATGCGCACATGGCGCTCCAAGTAGCAAACCGAGGGTATGTGCTTCAAACTGGAGAAATCGTCCTGAGCGATACCGCTGATGGGCTACGAGAGAATGAGATGGTGCAAAAAGCCTATCTTGGTATTGATTGAACCCACTGAAAAAGGTAAACTGCGAGATGATGATTTGTAATGAAGGGGTGTGGGCTATGCCCACACCCCTTCATGTATCTCTCCCCGAAGCACGCGGTTTAGTTATGATCTCAGTTATTGATATCTGATCTTATTCTTCCCCTTCACCTAAACGCTTCTTTTTCCTGCCCTCCCCTAAGGTCAACGAGCGTTGATAAGCCGCCCAGATGGCGCGCGACAGCGCGGTTCTAAAGCCAGCTCTCTCAAGATAGTACAAGGCTTCTGCTGAGGTACCCCCAGGAGACGTCACTTGGTTACGCAAACGAGAGAGATGATGGGGGGATTGCTGAACATACGCCACCGAGCCGCTTACCGTTTGGAGCACCAACTTCTCGGCAATATAGCGTGGGAATCCAAGATGAACCCCCGCATCGATCATTGCCTCCATGAAGAGAAACACATAGGAAGGGCCCGTTCCTGAGAGGGCCGTCGCCATGTCAAGGTAATCCTCGTCCTCGACATAAATCTCCTCGCCAAATGCGGTGAGGATCGTCCTGGCTTGTCCACGCTGTTCTTCGTTAACCGAGTCGGAAGCCGTCCATACTGTAATACCCTCACCTATCTGAGCCGGCGTATTGGGCATAGACCGCGCGATAGCCTTGTGATCAAGCCCCTGTTCGATGGTATCAATTTTCGCTCCCGCCACAATCGAAAGAACAAGCGAATCTTCGAGAACCGCGCCTCGTAATTCTGACATGACCTGAGAAAGCATCTGAGGTTTAACGGACATCACGACAATATCAGCATCTCGTAACGCCGATCGGTTGTCCGTCGATGGATGGACACCGTACTCCTTCCCCAAATATTCACCTCGTTCCGGACGTGGGCCGGAGGCAATGATGTTCTTGGCTGAGGTCACTTCCTTACGAAGCAACCCGGTTATCATCGCCTCCGCCATGACGCCGGAACCAATAAATGCGATCCTCTTATCGGATAACATAGGAACTACCCTCCACTGATTTCATGCAACAAATCTATCAAAGTTCTCTCCCTAAGCTGTTCCTGCTCGAAAAAAACCACCTCCCAGCTGGGAGGTGCTTCTCGCTTTCATTCTTCCAGCACATCGCGCTACACCATCACAGCCAGTGTCCTCTTCGGATCCCATGGGAAATGAGGTCCAGGGGTGCCATGGAAAGGAACCCGGCAACCATCTGCGATTTGAACATCATTAATAACAGCGATCTCAGAAATCATGTCCAAACTTTATCATAGGATTCAACGCTGTCAAGAATCCTCATATTCGAGAGGATGCGTTATCAAGGAACACGCTCGCAATTTCAGAACATTGAGATTGGTCTGACATGGTGTCCCGAGCATTGGCATGCTGGTTCTAAGCCCTGCGCTAATCTCGCCGAAGGATCGATGAAAGGAGCCGAGTCCGAGTAGGGGCAATTCACCGTTCGCGCCGCGAGACGCCGAGAAAAACACTCGACACTTTCAGCCGGCCAGGGTGCGAGACGGCATGAATTGCCCCTACTTCTTTGACAAAGATGGGCGCTCAGAATGACATCTGGGGAGGTGGCTTTTACTGTAGCCTCAGGCTTCTGCCTGCGCATCGGTGTACCCTAAAGGGTGCGGCTACGTTGGATATCATCTTCCCTAATAGATGCTTGTAACCCAAGATCATCGTAGGAGCGCACGGGCAGGGAAGATCACCCTGCATCTTCGACCGTGCGCCCCTACTTATCCAAGGACACTTTGAGTCATCATAAGGGTTTTGGCTTGACTCAGACAGTATCTGAGCCCTGTCCCTACATGAAGTACTTTCTTAAGAGCAATACCCATAATATCCATGAACTTGGTCCCAACGACATTGGTGCATATAATCTCAAGAGCCGAGGTAGCATTCATGGAGGATGGAAGATGGAAATCCGATTCTTAGATGCAAGTGATGTCCGTCAGTCTCTACCTATGGTATTGGCCATTGAGGCGATGAAAGATGCCTTCGCTCAACTATCCATGGGGAAGGCAACCGTGCCAATGCGCAGCCATATTGAAGTGAAGCGGCAGGATGGTATCATCCTTTTCATGCCCGCCCTACTCCATGAGTCCCAAGATCTGGCGATCAAAATCGTCTCCGTCTTCCCCAAGAACATTGAGCGCGATCAGCCTACGATTAATGCTCTCGTCATTGCGATCGACACCACAACCGGGATGCCTAAAGCCGTGATGGAGGGCGCGTCCCTGACGGCTATACGCACTGGAGCTGCTTCAGGAGCGGCTACGGATCTTCTCGCTCGTGAGGACGCGACCATCGTCGCCATTTTCGGCAGCGGTGTACAAGCGCGCACACAGCTTGAGGCGGTTTGCACTATACGTAAGATTCAGGAGGTGCGGATTTATAGTTTGGACAAACCGGGGGCTCGTACTTTTGTCGAAGAAATGGCGGGAATCGGACCGATCCCCAAGAACATCCAAATGGTTAATACCCCTAAGGAGGCCATCATCAAGGCTGACATCATCTGCACCGCGACCACCTCCTCCACCCCTGTTTTCAATGGTAAGGATCTTGAACCCGGAACGCATATCAATGCCATTGGATCTTTCACCCCCGAGATGCAGGAACTTGACATAGAAACAGTGGTGAATTCGCTGGTCGTCGTAGATTCCCGGGAAGCTGCTTTGATCGAAGCTGGTGATCTGATCATCCCCATCGAGAAAGGTGTGATCAACCCTGAATGGATTTATGCTGAAGTTGGAGAACTGGTCAGATCGGTAAAACCTGGTCGAACCAATCCAGATCAGATCACGCTCTTTAAATCGGTGGGCGTCGCAGTACAGGACGCGATCTCTGCCAGCCTTGCGTTAGCCAGGGCTGAGGAAATCGGATTAGGAAAAACCTTGCGTCTCTGAAAAAAAATCTAGCCGCATTTGAATAACTGTGGAACTCGGAGTTGCGGATGGAGTGAAAGTGCATGATCAGTGAACTGCCACCCTCAGCGGATGTGGTCATCATTGGTGGTGGCGTGATGGGAGCCAGCACTGCATACCACCTGGCGCTCGCAGGGATTCGTGATGTACTGCTTCTCGAACGAGAAACCCATTTCGGCCAAGGCGCTTCAGGCCGTTGCGCTGGCGGAGTTCGTTATCAGTTTTCCACGGAGGTCAATATCAAACTCTCCCTCGCCAGCCTTCCGATGCTTGAAAGGTTTCGCGAGGAGATCGGACAAGAATGTAACTATCGCAAATATGGCTACCTCTTTGTGCTCACCAGGACAGAGGAAGTGGAGGTTTTCAAAAAGAATGTAACACTGCAACGAAGCCTAGGTGTGGACACGGAGTGGTTATCAGGTGATGAGGTCCGCAATTATTTGCCAGCTATGAGCTTTGAAGATGCGTTGGCCGGGACCATTCACATGAACGATGGCTTAGCCGATCCGAACAGTGTGGTCATGGGGTATATCAACCGTGCCCGCCAGCTCGGTGTCCAACCATTTACGGAGGTCGAAGTCACTGGGATCAAACAGATCGGTAACCGTATCATAAGAGTTAATACCTCAGCTGGCCCGATTGGTTGTGGTACTGTTATCAACGCCGCTGGACCCTGGTCTAGGCTCATTGGGAGGATGGTCGAACTCGATATTCCCATCACCCCTCTCCGGCGACAGATGGTCACCACAAGCTCGCTGCCTAAGCTTCCGCAGAATTTTCCCTTTGTGATCGATTTCGCTCAATCCCTCTACTTTCATCGTGAGGGAGAAGGGATCCTCACGGGCATGTCCAATCCCAATGAAACACCTAGCTACGATCAACGCATCGATCCAGCATGGGAGCTGATCGCTATGGAAGCCGCCGTCAAGCGGATGCCAATGCTTGAGCACGCTGGTCGATTGAGCGGTTGGGCAGGGCTCTATGAAGTTACCCCGGATGCTCATCCCATCTTCGGACCGACAGCGGTGGAGGGATTCTGGGTAGTTGGCGGTTTCTCGGGCCATGGCTTTATGCATGGTCCAATCGCTGGTAAACTGATGGCTGAGTTCATTCTCGCGGGCGAAGCACAAACAGTGGATGTCTCCATGCTGAATCTGGCGCGTTTTACTGAAGGGCGATTAATTCAGGAGTACAACGTCGTATGAAAACCTTGGAAGCGGAAATCATAACCATCGGGACCGAGCTCTTACTGGGGGAACTTGTCGACACGAACACCCGCAGGATTGCGCACGCTTTGCGTGACATTGGTCTCGATTTGTATCGCACATCTACCGTTGGTGATAACGCTGAGCGTATCGCACAAGCAATACGCGAGAGTATCTCCAGAGCGCAGGTGGTGATCACAACGGGAGGGTTGGGCCCGACCGTGGACGACCCCACCCGAGAAGGGATTGCACTGGCATTCGGAGTGCCTAATGAATATCGACCGGAATTATGGGAACAGATCCAAGAGCGATTCGAGCGGTTTGGACACACACCCACAGAGAACAATCGACGACAGGCTTTTATCCCCCGAGGGGCGACGGCGATTGAGAACCCCATCGGTACTGCCCCAGCGTTCATGATGGTTGAGGAGGAAAGCGTCGTCATCGCGTTACCTGGAGTCCCAGCGGAGATGCAGCACCTGCTGGAGGGTTTTGTCCTACCCTTCCTGCAAGAGCAATTGAAGTTAAGCGGCATGATCAAAACACGCTTACTTCGCACTTCGGGCGTAGGTGAGTCCTGGTTGGATGACCACATCGGCGATCTCGAGCATCTCAGCAATCCCACGGTTGGATTGGCCGCTCATCCAGGTCGGGTAGACATACGGATAACCGCGAAAGCAGCGACGCCTGAAGCTGCAGAGGAGATGATCGAGCAGGTCAGTTCGACTATCCGTGAAAGACTGGGGGATGTCATCTATGGGCTTGACGATGCGAGCTTGGAGGAGGTCGCCCTGGATTCGGTCACCGAGCGTGGGTGGCGACTGGTGGTTCTCGAAGCTGGCACCGGCGGCGTGATCGCAGCCGGTTTCTCAGATCACGGATCAGGGTTTGCTGGGGGACAAGTCCTGCCTCTCCCAGAAGAGGATCAAGATTTGGGGAAAGCCTTAATCGATCTTCAGAGTGAACTCTCAGCCGAGGTTGGATTGGCGCTGGCTTTGAAGTCTGAGGGAGAACGGCACGTCATCGAGGTCATCTTCCGTACCCCCGATGGGGAAAAATACCTCGAGCGTTCTTACGGTGGTCCGCCCACCTACGCTCCCGAGTGGGCCTTAAGTTTGGCCGCCAACCTGATCCGGCGTCGATTGTCTTGACAGACCTTCCTCTACCTCACTATACGTTCTGTTGTCCTATACGATCCTGACTGAACATTTCCCGGTGCGCATTCCACGCTACGATCTGCTTCAGCAAGGCTAATACCACTACAAGTTGATATTCCACAATAAGCTGAAAAATGACTTTAAGGGCACAAGACCAACAACAATCTCTTTTTAATGAACAAATAACAATCGTATCATCCCCTCATCCGATACGGGCCATAGCTTGAGGTAATTGTCCACGCCAGATTCTATCCATTCGGAAAGCACAGGATTGATCTCGTACCGTGAATCCACATAAATTGCGCGTATCTCTTCACACTTCAGCCATTCGTGGAAATCATCAGAGGACATCTCCTCAATTGGCGTTCTTGACATCAGAAAATCTCTCATTCCCGCGGCAACAGCAGGAGATGGAAACGGCACAAGCACCCATGAATCTGAGGGAAGTTCCGCTTGCATGGCATGGATCGCTTGTTGCTCAGGATAATTCCGAAGTGAAGGGTAATTTGGGAAGGTATATGAACCTCGTAGGATTACACCTGCTACCAGAAGCAGCATGAGTGAGAGGGTCTCTGCCTCAATGGGAGACCGTATTCTTAGCCGAATAATCCAGGCAAGTGCGAAGACACAAGCAGTAATGAATCCCCCCATCATAAATGCCAACTTATTATCTACATATCCATATAACGCAAACGTGATTACGACAAGAAGTTGAACACCCCTTTGACGGTTGGATACATTGGAGTTAAATATATCGCTTATACCGATCGAGCCGACAATCAGAGGAATGTAACAAATTTGCGGGATGAAATGCAAGGTCAGGAATCCCAACGAGACAACAGGCTGGAGCGACCATAAGAACATGATTCCAAGAACATGCAATGCACGTTTGCGAATCAATACATAAACTCCCCAGAGCGCAAAAAGAAAAAGAACTGGACCAATCCTTTTTCCAAAGAAATCCAAGTACATGGATGGGATCCTCTTTGCGTTTGCTATGATGCGAAGCCCGAAAGCCGATGGATTCCGCAGGATAGCACGGATAACTGATCCTCGGTTTTCTTCCTTCGTCCCAAACAATCTCCGGGTTTCTTGTATCGCTTCATCAAAATCTCCTCCTGTCGATACAGGTTGATTCACTTCAAATGATTCGTACGACTTGGTACCTATACCAAGATCAAAGGTCCCTGAGGAGATACGATGGACAAGGACAAAAAATCCGAATATCACCACACTGGGCAGGAGCGACGCTATCAGAAGTCTCTTCAGCGAGTGGTGTCGAAGACCAAAAATCAAAGTGAGAGCCAGAAATAGAGGAAGCAGAACGATCGACTCAACTCTCGCGAGTACAAAAAGACCCAAAAACGCCGATCCCATCCACACATCACGCACCCGGTGATTGTTACGAAACGAGATGAGTTTAGCCAATGCTAAGGCGGAGAGACTGGCAAATAGAGCATCACTTTGGTTCACCACGACGAAAAGAAATGGCAGATTGACAAAGATCACTCCTATCACAACATAGGGATGCGTATGCTCTTTCAGTTTGGTTGCCAAGTAGAATGTGCTTAGCCAAAGTGACCCGAATAACAAAAAGCGTCCCGCCCAAGCCTCGATCAGAAACCAATCAGGCATATGTCTGAAAATGAGATGAAACGGCGCATAAACAACGGCCACCAAAGGACCCCAAGACAGATCCCGAACCTCTAGCTCAATCAGATAGCGTCCACTTTCAATGTACTTCGCTTCGTCATAGGGATTGATATCGGAAAACATAGGCATGAGATCCGGTCCTACTAGGATGAGGTTGATCGCAAGTACAAGCAGGACGAACAGTGCCTCACGCTTACCATTCGAAGCAGGTTCCATTAAAAACGCGACCCAGAGGTTACGTAGTTTTTCAAACCAACCATGCGTTCTCCCTGCTACGTCTCTAACCAATGACGATGCGATCATAAGCGAATAACCCTTTCAAAGTGACGTTTTCAAGCAATGCGTTTTCGATTCGGTATTCAGTGTTTTCCTCAGACCAGATCTCCTCGAAACTGTTTCAAGTTGATTGTTTCTTTGTATTATAGCAACGAGACTACGAAGTTTATTTCCAGTTCAAACCGGATCACATGAACCCCAACGTAAACGATGAGAGGTATATAGAGATAGTACTTTGTTTATATGTAAAATAGGATTACAAATCTTAGAAGACCAAGAAACAACATACGACGAACAACGGGCACGCCCTGGCACAATTCCTCGAGCTGGCCAATACCTAGAATCTTGACATACCTCCCCCTGGAACCTATAATCCTCGGCGCGTAAGCGGGTGTCGCCAAGTGGTAAGGCAGTAGCTTCCCAAGCTACCATTCGTGGGTTCGAATCCCATCACCCGCTCTTTTTTTTGTAACAGCCACGTTGATTTTGTCAAAGTGTGGCTGTTTTCACAATTTAAAAGTAATAGCAATCATCCTTCGACTGGCTCAGGATGATTGCCATTTCTGCCTCGATCAATCAACCGCGAAAATCAAGCAGATGCACCAGTGTAGTTCCGCAACCCAAATTTCCAGAACATCCGCGATGCGACCAGACTCAAGGCTGCTACGACGAGTGCGAGGAGCAGCATCTGAGTGTTGAGTCTTGCCGTCAACGCTTCGGCTGGGGCGGTTACAGCGAACGCCACCGGAACCAAGAATGTAAGAATCATTCGTAACCACGACGGATAGATCCCAACCGGCCAGCGACCGGCTTGATACATGTTCTCGAAGAAATCGAAAAGCGACCAAATACGGACCACCCAGAAGGAGGTCGTCGCGATCGCCAACCACAGGCTGTAGACCATCAATCCACCACAGAGCAACACCAAGGTGAAGATAACTGCCTCTTCAATACCGACTCTAGCTTCAATTTTTAGCACCGCGTACACCAGAACCAGAATGCCAATAATCACATCAACCAGTTTCCACAATTCGAAGTTGGCCATGCTGACCAGAAGCTGCGAGTCCTCCGGCTTAGTAAGGGTGAAATCCAATGTGCCTTCATGAACGCCATCCAAGATGCGCCACATGTTGGGCTGGATGATGGCGCGGATCAGTCCCCCGATAAGCGTGTAGACCCCAACCACCACCAGCAGCTCCATGGGTTCCCATCCCGCCAAGGATTCGGTGTGATAGAAAACCAGCGCCAGCCCGATCAGACCATTGGCCAGGGTCAACAGCGAGCTGAAAAACTGCATAAAGAAGTTGGCTCGATACTGCAACTCATTGAGCGCGCTCAGACGGGTGAAGGTCCAGATCAGGCGAAGGTATCGCAACATCATCCCCCCACTGCGGCGTATTGTTTGACCGCGCTCCGCCAAACAAGACGAACCACGATCGCGGTCCCTGTGAGCCAAAGCGCCTGCATCAGGAATCCATGCAAGGCTTCCTGAGGCGAAAGCCGGCCGAGAAGCAATTCAAGCGGAAAGGCGAACATCCATTGAAAGGGAAGGACATTAGCAATGTTTAGCGCCCATTCTGGGAGCACGGAAAGCGGTGCCACCCGTCCGGAGGTGAAAAACTCCACTGCGAACCACAGCTCAAAGAGCGCCGTAACCCGCGTGGTCCAAAAGGCAGTCACTGCCAAGGCGTACATCAACGTGTAGCGAAGCAAAAAAGCCAGCACCAGAGCAGGTAGCAGCGTCAGAAGTGACCAAGGGATGAGAGCGAACTCCGGCCTGAAAATCAATGAAAGGAGGAAGATCGTCGGAACTAGCGTAAACATAGCGATGGATTTCATCCCCATCATCCTCCCCATATCGACGAAATACGGATGAATGGGGCGTAGTAGCAACGTATTAAATTCGCCACGACGGATGCGCATTTCCATCCACCAGGGGCTCCAGCCGGTCGTCATGTGTCGCACGAAGGTCCATGCGATGAAATAGCCAGCGAATTCGCCCTCAGTGTAGCCTCCAACTGAGCCACCCTGGGCGCGGGCGATGGTTGTCCATACCACCAGATAAACAAGGGATTCAACTAGTAAACCAAGTAATGCCATGCCCTCCTGCACTCGGTACTGGAAGCTGGCCATCATGGAGATCTTGGTCTCCGCAAGCAGGATCTTAAGCGTTCGCAGCATCGTCACCCTCGGCAAAAACGGTTTCAATCACATCCTCGATGGGCGGGTCTTCCACCGAGAGGTCGATGATGGGGATTTCCGCTAAGAGCTTGGCGGTGACCTTAGAGATCTCCTCTCGAGGTACTCTTAAGGAAACGACACCTGAATCTCGGCTCATGATTTCTCCATAACCTGAAAGATCCAGGGATTGATCTTCGGGTTTAACCATGATCCGCTTGTGGCCGGTGAAACGACGCACGAGGTCACTCAGATCACCGTCAAAGAGCAGATGCCCTTGATGGATGACAATCACCCTCTTACAAAGTGCCACAACGTCCGCCATGTAATGGCTGGTGAGCAGAATGGTCGCGCCCTCGCGACGATTGTACTCGGCGAAAAAACGGCGGATACGCCGCTGCATGGTGATGTCCAATCCGAGGGTGGGCTCATCCAGAAAGAGCACTCGTGGGCGGTGAAGCAATGAGCCGGCAATTTCAACCTTCATACGTTCACCGAGAGACAGATTACGAACCGGTTTCGTTATCAACTCTTCAAGTTCCAGCAATTCCACAAATTCATCCACTGTACGTTTAAAATCCGTTGGTGTCAGATCATACACGGCTTTGAAGAGCTCATACGAATCCCTCGCCGGGATATCCCAGACGAGTTGATTGCGTTGACCGGTCACCAAGGTGATCTGACGTAGGAAGTCCTTGTTACGCTCATGCGGGGTATAACCCAGCACATGCGCAGTCCCTTTCGTGGGGAACAACAAGCCAGAGAGCATCTTGAGCGTGGTCGTCTTACCAGCACCATTAGGACCCAGGAAACCAACCATTTCGCCAGGCACTATCTGGAACGAGATCGTATCAACCGCCCGTACCTCCTTTTTCGTGCGGCGAAATAATCCCTTCATAGCGTCTCTCAGACCGCCTGATCGTTCTGATACGGTATATGTCTTGGAAAGTTCCTTTACATCAATCGTGAGGGCTTTCGAAGCACCCAACCTTCTGCTCCTTCCTACATACACGGACCATGCTTCAACTGACTAGCGAAGCTTGATACTAAAAGCTCTCGGATATTTAGAAGCTAAGTTGCACATCCACTTCATAGAAGAATTCACTCTTAACTTCCTCGATGCACATGCCGGCTTCTGGCAAGGGAATGAAAATCAAATCAAGGGAAGCTGACTACCTGTCATGATCGTAAGCTGATGGCAGACATCAATGCTAGCTGGCGGAACTCTCAACTTTCCAATCAGAATTTGAAGCAACCCCTGAGAAGAACTATCGGTTTTAGGCGAATGCTCATAAGCACCGCCCAAGATTATACTTTACGTTGTCGTTTGGTTTCGTTTGACCAAACCTTAAGAATACACCCATCAATCTGATAGATCTGCTCCCGAATAGAGTGCATGTTCTAGCAACGATCTGCGAAGGGAGCAGCCCATCAGTAATAGCATGGAAGGCTTTTTTTAGTCAAGATATTTATCCGTCGATATTCCCACTTACTGGTCCATTTAAGTGCAATACAAAATTAGAAAAAACATACCGAAACTGCGAAGAGCTTACCAAACTCCCATGCTTGGGTCCGAATCCCGCCCGCTCTTTTATTTTCCGAAAAACGGATTTGTCATTTCGTACCTATTCCTCCTTTCCGTAACGGTCTCATGAGAAGGGATCATAAAGCACTTCTTTGGGCAGAATTGCTTGCCAAGTCATCGCTGAAAAATCTTGAGTCAATAAAGGCTAGATCAGATTATTCTCTTGTTTAAAGAAACGTGTCTTCACGCTGTGAAGACACGTTCGACAAATTCGTAAACCATGAAAACGGTTATTAATTCTTCATTATCTCCAACATTCGGTGCCTAAGGATCTCCATCAGGAGGTCGATTCGGGCATTCGCATGGCGTTCCATCACCATTTCCATTTCCATAAGCTCCCCCACCCTCACAACTCCCATCACCATAGCCATCGCCGTATGCACCACCGCCATCGCCCGTGCCGTCACCATATCCATTCCCGTATGCCCCGCCACCGGCTCCCGTGCCGTCACCAAAGCCTTGCCCTGACGACCCTTCATCTGCAGGTGGTGGGGACGTACTCTTCTTCTTGGGAGGGACATTCTCAGGCTGCTGGGGAGCATCTTCAGGTCTGTTCTTTCCATGCCGCAGGCGGAAGTTCATCGGATCTGCCAAACCGTCCTCGGCTTCGTTTTGGGCACGGTTCATGGCTCTGATTGCGTACTCCAAGCCCTGACATGCTTCAGCAGGCGCTTTCTGTTGTAATTGTTGCATCGCTTGAACGCGGACCTGAGCCATGTTTCGCAGGCGTTGAAGGGCGCCCATGAAGGCAGGATCGCCCAATTGCGCGGTTTCGGAAAGCGCCAACTGCAAGTGGTGTTCGAGGCGTAGTGGTGTCTCTTCAGGAATCTGGAGACCTTTATCGGCCAGAGCCATCATTTCGTTTACACGTTCCTCCGCCAAGGTAAGCAACAAATTCACTTCGTTTTCAGGATCCGTCGTAAGAGCGAGCCGGACATCTTCCGTCAACTGCTTTACGGGGTAAAGAGGATCGGTCGGCAAGCTAGCTTGGGCAGCATAGGCCGTAGAGCCAACCCCGCCGAAGGCAACGATCAATGCAAGCAGAACACTCGCAAGGGTACTCATTGGTGAACGCTCCTTTCTTTGAAATATATTCCACCTCTTATGACGTGTTTTCGAGACCTCAGATACGGGTACTGTTATGGATTTTGCCTGCTGCAGAAAAGCCCGACGTCCTTTCGCTTGAGCCTCTGAATCTCTCTCAGGAACGTTCCGCAGCACCTCAAGTTTTTCCAAGGTCGAGACATAGGGATCGATCATTCCTGTCTTGGAACGTCTGCCTGTCATGTAATCAGAGAGCGCTTTATCGATACTTTCATCATTTTCTAGCATGTCCAAAACTCCATCAGGCTTCTGCGGGTGTAAGCATCCTTCGTAGAGCGTTCAGTGCACGATGTTGCAAAGACTTCACAGCTCCCACGGGTTTGTCTAAGATCTGCGAAACTTCGTGGTTGCTTAATCCTTCGAAATACTTCAGAACCACTACCTGCCTCTGATCGGGAGTCAGTTTCCACAAAACTCTGCGCACCTTAGCCTGCTCAAGAGAATGCTCTACTTCTTGCACCGGATCTTCACTTAGGTCTTGAATGGGTACGTTCTCCCAATCAAGGTTCAGCTCAATGAGCGGGTGGCGGCGAAAGTGATCCACGATCAAGTTGTGAGCCACCCGATAGAGATAGGCTTTCAGGTGTTCATTAGGCCCGCCACCCGCCCCGATTGAGCGCAACAAACGGTAAAACGTCTCAGCCACGATTTCCTCAGCCACTTCACGGTCACCGAGCAACCGGTAAGCGTAGCAGAAGATGGCCATGTTGAATGCATCATAAATTGCCGCCAGCGCTTCCTCATCAAGCCGACGAGCACCATCAAGCCAATTATCTTCGGGTTGTGGCATCACTTCTCCAAATATGACGCAGTTAATGTCACTTAGATACGGCCAAAACTTACGCTTCTACCGCTCACTCTCATCCGACAAGTACATTCGAAACTTACGGAATGCTCATTGATTGCGTCCACTTCCTATGTCGTTGAATAGACTCGGAGTATTGGGTCAGATGCGATCTGAGAGTGATGTTTCAATGCCAGTTGAATGCTCTCAGTTCTTACTGCCAGACTGATCTAAATGATCGCCTCAGACTTTGAGATTCCAACCATAAATTTATAACCTTGGACTTTCAAAAGAAATTCCTCTTATATCGTACCTTTTATCACTTAAAGAATGATGCTAGTACAGACATGTAGTGAGTAATGCGAGGGATTCGAGATTACGGATGCTATCCCTTTCTCGAGATTGTGACCAACTATGTGAGAGGTAATGTATAAATCATCTTTGGTTCCAGCTTGAATCCAATTTTAGCTATCCATTTCATATATGCATTCCTAAGGGCTCATTCGTGAACGCATTGAGTTTAGCATTTCCTATGGGATAACCGTGACAGTGCTAGGCTTCACCAGAGACGTGATTTAACCTGGGGCGATCAGTTGTGAGATATCAGCTTCCCAAATCAGAATAGCGGGTTCGAATCTCATCACCCGCTCATTTGATTCAAGTAACAGCACTTCAGTTTTGAGGAAAACAAATCGCTTGGAACGCTAGAAGGTTCCAAGCTACTTCTATATTACTCGTGGGCCTAGCGAAGAGCAGTCAAATGTCTCAAAACGGGAAGCCCCGGGAGGAGATCATCAAATAACGTCAACCGCTTCAATCGACCAAAACCTAAAGAAATAGAGAATCTTCACGGACTGATTTTAATTATCAGCAACAAGATGAACGGTTACTTGAGGGGGAATCGATACGGAAAATTCAAATTTCGCGAACTTATAACCATAACCCTCAGTGATGCTAGCTAGATCATAAGTCTTAAGCAAGGTCTTGATCATGGCTGTTTGTGTCTTTGACAATATTTGATCTTCACTTTCGATAAGCTTGGAAAGTCTGTCTTTCCCATCTCCCATGTCTTCAATAATCATTCTCGCTCTTGGGGGTATAGAGATCGTCACGCTGACATCGATAATACGAAAGCCACTGTTCTGGAGAATGGTCATGATCTGCTTTGTCTCATCAATAAGCGTGACCATACCTTCATGAAGTTTATCTTTTCCAACATCAAGCATGTCAACAGCGGCATCTTTGGCCAAGATGACAGAATCCGCTCCCGCATCTAACACCTCAGAGGCTGTCTCCTTGGCTTTGTCGGCAGTCTCTTTCGCTTTATCGAAGAACTTATCAAATGCCATCTACATCCTCTACCCGACTCATCATTAAACTACATGCGACAAGAAATATTTATAAACCAAGTCTAATACAAGTGAAAACTAAATTCTAAAAAGCCGGAATGAAATCATCAGGGATACGCGCTATCGACTGCTCGACATGATCGAGTTTCGAGTTCGCCTGAGCAAGGATTCCCTTTAAATCTGGATCTTCTGCTTTGGCGATGGCGAGAAAGAGTAATTCACGAATTCCATCGATCTCAAGGATGAGTTCCCACCGCCTGCTTGCCAACTCGTCCCTCAACCCTTTAAGCGTTTCTATATAGGCTTCGGAAGATTTATCACGAAGTTCACGGCGTAGTCGATGCAAGTTATCCTCACCCACGTTTCGCCTCCCTGATGTGTACATCATAACGCGAAATGAACACTCGATTAACGCTACCCCTATAGTATCATCCTAAGCGACCTATTCCCAAATCCCAATCCTTATAATCCTCACCCTTATAAGCCTCCTCACACATTGAAGGGAGGTACGCTGCACTCAATCACCGGACAAGTATAGCAATATGATCTAGTTCTATTCGGTTTCCATTTGTCAATTCCACACGCCTTTCACTCACCCTACGAACCACATAATCTTTCCAATTTTTGTAAGCTAATTGCAAGCTTCGTTCGGCTCCTGACATGCTAGGATAGATATGCAAATCGCCAGTGGGATTTGGTTTGGAAGACAACACCACCCACATACCCTTATAAGTATCGAGCGTCGGGACCCTCGGATGCCTCCCGAGAAACGCTCCAAATTCCTCTCGAGTCTTCCATGACCTGGCTTAGTCTGGCCTTTTGCTCTCCTCCTCCCCGGAGCCCTCGGTTTCGCCGAGGGCTCTGCTGGTTTTTTAACCCTATCCTGCATCCTTGGACCCAAAAATGTTTAGCATGGGTCCATTCACTTATGCTATACTGCCACCGCCAAAAACTCAAGCAAGGGAGATAGCAAGATGCGACATTTCTTATCCATACTGGACACATCATCCAAGGAACTAGATGATCTGCTCACCCTCGCTACGCGCCTAAAAACTGAATGGCAGAGCGGAGGGAATGAGCCGTTGCTCTCTGGTAAAGTGCTCGCGATGGTCTTCCAAAAACCCAGCCTCCGAACCCGGGTCTCCTTTGATATGGGTATGAGACATCTCGGTGGAGATGCACTTTATCTCTCTCCCGATGAGATCGGTCTCGGAAAACGCGAATCCATCTCTGACGTCAGTAGAGTTCTCTCTGGTTACGTCGACGGTATCATGGCTCGCGTGTTTGATCATGAACACATCCTAGAGCTAGCTCGCTACGCGACCGTTCCGGTTATCAATGGACTCAGTAATTTTAACCACCCTTGCCAAGCCCTAGCGGATGTATTGACGATCCTTGAGAATTTTGGTCACCTTGAGGATCTGAACGTCGCGTTTATAGGGGATGGTAACAATGTAGCCACGTCACTCCTCTTCTCGTGTGCACGTTTGGGGATGAACTTCTCCATCGCCTCGCCCGAAGGGTATGGGCTTCCAGAGGATGTGATTGGGAAAGCGAAAGAGATAGCTCAAGAAACCGAGATCTCGATTAAATCCACACGCGATCCCATAGAAGCCGTCAAAAACGCTCAAGTGATCTACACCGACACATGGGTAAGTATGGGACAAGAGCAGGAGATGAAACAACGGGAACTTGATTTCACGCCTTACCAGGTGAACGCCGAATTGGTCTCTCAGGCAGACCCATCAGCGATTGTTTTACACTGCTTGCCAGCTCATCGTGGACAAGAGATAACGGATGAAGTGGCTGATGGACCACATTCGAAGATATTTCCCCAGGCAGAAAATCGGATGCATGCGCAAAAAGCTGTGCTTGTCACTCTTATGGGATGAAGAAGCTTTCAGACTAGTTTCAGATGAGAAGACCAACATGAAACGGCGAGCGAAAATTATTGCGACCATTGGCCCAGCCACAAAGACGCGTGATCAATTGCGAGAATTAGTGGCTGCCGGGATGGACGTTGTCCGACTCAACTTCTCCCACGGCGATCACCAAGATCACGCTAACGCAATATGTCATATCCGAGAGGTAGCGGAGGAAACGGGCAGTGCTATAGCCATACTGCAGGACCTTCAAGGCTCAAAGCTCCGCACAGGTGATCTGGCTCAAAAAGACCCGGTTCTTCTAAAAGCTGGACAACCCTTGGTCCTCACAACAACTCCCATCCTTGGATCTGAGAAACGCATCCATGTGAATTACCCCGCTCTACCTCGAGAGGTTAGACCCGGCGACAGGATCTTGATCGACGATGGGGCGATGGAACTGGTGGTAACTTCTATCTCAGACTCAGATGTGGAAACAGAGGTCATCCAAGGAGGACCTTTAGGAAGACATAAAGGTATTCATTTACCAGGAGTCCAACTTTCAGCACCTCCCCTAACTTCCAAGGACTTGGATGACCTTTCCTTTGGGCTGGAACAAGGTGTCGATATGGTGGCATTATCCTTCGTGCGAAAAGCAGAGGATTTGATCGAGCTTCGTAAAACACTGATAGCGAAGGATCCGAAAGCTCAAGAAATACCGATCATCGCCAAACTTGAGACACCCGAAGCTGTTGACCAAATTGATGCGATCCTCGAAGTGTGTGACGGGGTAATGGTTGCCAGAGGAGATTTAGGGGTCACAATGTCCCCGGAGCGCGTCCCCTCACTTCAAAAACACATCATAAGGTGTGCAAACACAAAACTTAAGTGTGTGATCACTGCGACTCAAATGCTTGAGACCATGATCGATAATCCAAGCCCTACACGTGCGGAGGCGTCAGATGTCGCCAATGCTGTTTTTGACGGTAGCGATACGCTTATGCTATCTGGAGAAACCGCAATTGGAAAATACCCGATCAAAGCTGTAGAGACGATGTCTCGCATCATTATTGATGCCGAGGAACACGCCCCTGAATGGGGTTACCATCCCATGGCTGAAATTGCCACCACCGAGGACGATGCTGTAGCCACGACACACGCTGCTCGTTCACTGGCACAGGATCGAAGCGTAGCCGCGATCGCTGTATTCACCCGCTCCGGAAAGACCGCACGCTTGATGTCCAAAGTGCGACCACAAGCTCCAATTTTAGCATTCACGCCAGAACAGATCACTTATCAACGGATGGCATTGTTCTGGGGTGTGATCCCTTATCAGGTGCCCATGGCTCACTCGGTGGAAGAGATGATCGACCGTGTTCGACATGCGTGTCTTGCCTCTGGTATCGTCCGCTCCGGGGAACAGGTTGTATTGGTTGCAAGCCTCCCGGTAGGTGCTATGGGACCGCCCAACTTCACCCTCCTGCACACAATCCAATAGTTAACCCCAATTCTTCCCCTTTTTCAGCCGTGAATCTGATGCCTTTCGCGCCGAGGTATCATAGCTATGTTCCTTTCGATCAGATAGGGATCCCTAGCTGCGCTCGGAATGACACAATGCTGGGGAAGATAATGTCTGTAAGAAAAAGGAGGATTTGCTGAAGAATGAAGTTTAGGAAGATATAGAAATAGCTGAGGCTTGGTTTATATAAGATTATCCGTCATTAGGATAAGCGCGTTCCGCAATAAGCTCTTTTCACTCGGCGTGGGATGATGCAGGACATCAAAAATGCCTTGCCCGGAAACGAGGAGCATGGCATTAAATTCAAGGAGTGTAAGATGTCCTGTAACTCCGTTTCTTAGACTGAACCACCGACCCGGTTCAATCTGATCTGGTCGTTCAGGAACATGCGCAGCAAGCCACTCTGCTAAGGCGATGCGTCGTTTAGGGGTGAGCATGATCAAAGTTTTTTCTATATCCATCCTATCGCCTTCCACAACTAGATCGCTTGTGTGCCAGTAATGTTATCCCGGCTTGGTACAATCGGCGAATGTTAGCATAGGTCGCACGAGGCCGCTACTGAATAAAAAGAGGGACATTACTTGGTTTGAAAGGAATGTAGGGGCGGGGTAACCCCGTCCCTACTTGATTATAACGATCCAACCCAGGAGGGTATATTTGCTGTAGGTGTCTTATCTGTAATCCCAACTCGCCTGACGTTCGCCTCACATAAGATCTTGAACCAAATCGACCAACCGTCGGACCACCTCATCACGGTTTCCGGTCAAGAACTCTCGTTTTCGCTCCCGAACGGCAGCCTGCTCAAATCCACTAACAATCGTCGGTGATCCCGGTGTACCAATGTAATCCTCATCCGCCTCGATGTCCTCGCGTGTCCAAACAGTTACATTGGCACCCTTGAAGGCATCCTCTTTGATCTCATAGTCCATAAACCGGGGCTCATTCGAGGCTGTCTTTACCGAAACCACTGCCGGCGTAGGGACTTCCAATACTTCATGCCCACCTCTCACCTCGCGCCGACCCCTTACAACTTGCCGTTCAAGATCCACTTCCAGATCAGTCACGAGCGTGATTTGCGATTGATCCAACCATTCAGCTATCCCTGGCGGAACTTGCCCAGTCGCACCGTCCGAAGACTCTTCTCCACAGATGATCAAATCTGGGTCACCGAGTTTTTCGATCCCCTTCGCCAGCGTATAGGTCGTCGCCAAAGTGTCCGCTCCAGCAAAATGCTGATCACTGAGGAGGAACGCCTCATCTGCACCCATCGCTAACCCGACTCGGAGATACTTTTCAAAGAGAGGAGGACCCATCGATAGGAGTATCACCCGCGCCTGATGAAGGTCTTTTAATTTAAGAGCCATCTCCAAAGCGTTCATGTCCGGAGGGTTGATCTCTGATCGTACCTGGCTTCGTTCGATCCGTCGTGTCTCCGGATCAACTCGGATCTCCTCTGGTTTAGGGACAACTTTCATGCAAACGATAACCTTGAGTTCAGTCATTTGATGTCGTGCGTTCCTTTTGAATGTCCTCGATCAACGCTGGAATAAATTGGAGGGCGTCATCCACGATACAAATATCCGCATATTCAAAGATCGGGGCGTTGGGATCCGAGTTGATCGCCACCACAAAATCGGCATCCTGAATTCCAACCACGAAGTGGAATGCGCCACTGATACCGCAAGCAAAAGCGATCTTCGGGCGACAAACAACGCCTGTTTGTCCTACTTGTCTTTCACGTTCGATGTGTCCCTCGTCCACAGGGGGGCGTGTTGCGCCAACATCGCCATGCATCAAATCGGCTAGCTCTTGGAGCATGTCGAACTTACCCTCGATCCCTCGTCCACCACATACAAGGACCGGTGTTTGAGTGAGGTCAACACCCTCTCCGACAACACGCTCGATCAGCTTGGTGGGGATCATTCCTTCCACGATCTCGATCTCCATCACATGAGTAAGTCCCACCCTGTTGGGATCCTCGTCACCCAAAGGGAAAACCCCCGGTCGCACGGTAGACATCTGAGGGCGGTGGTGAGGTGATTCAAGTAACGCTATCACGCCTCCCCCAAAACCTGTGACCTCAGATGTCAGCAAGCCGCTCTGTGGATCAAGCCGTAAATCGGTACAATCAGCGTTAAGCCCTGTTCTAAGCCTAACCGCCAGTCGTCCCGCCAAATCTCTTCCGTTGGGAGTCGCGCCGCACAGGAAAACACTGGGACGACCTTTCACCAATGCTTTTTCGACGACGTGTGTGTAAGCATCTACCGTGAAGTGCTCTAGTAGTGGATGTTCTGCAATCCAAATCTCGTCAGCGCCGTACGTAATTGCTCTCTGCACCTGATCACTGATTTGATGACCAAGAAGTAAACCGTTAAGCGACCAGCCGGCTTCATCGGCGAGCTGTCTTCCCTTGGACAGGATCTCCAGTGACACCCGTTCCAATTCACCATCTACTTGATCCAAGAAGACCCAGATGGTTTTCTGTTCATCGTCAACGCTGTACAGCGAAGCGACCAATTGCTACCTCCTAGGAGGATGACCAAACGGACAGGAATGGTAATTCGATTCTTCGATTCGGCAGATTAAAGGCAATACCATCTTACAAAGGATTATCTTGGAAGAGCTTTCGCAGCAATTTCAGCGATATCTAAGACCTCTAGTCCTTTGATATCAAGTGACTTGATGCTATCTTCCAAACACGTGATGCAGTAGGGACATGCCGTGGCGATGACGCTAGCGCCTGTCGACGCTGCTTCTTGGACACGGAGATCGGAGAAGCGTTCATCTGGGGCTGTCTCCATCCACATCCTCCCCCCACCTCCCCCACAACACAAACTATCCGGTCCGAAATTCTCCATCTCTACCAATGTCAAACCTGGGATGTTTTCTAGGACCACTCGTGGCGCCTCATAACGTTGGTTTCTTCGACCCAGAAAACAGGGATCATGAAAGGTGACCTTTCGGTCGAAAGACTCCTGAAACTGCGAATCATCCCAATCCACGACTGAGGCTAGATATTCTGTGTAATGAAGCGGTTCAAAGGTCTCGTTCACCTCTGGATAATGATTCAAGAATACATCATAACAATGTGGCGAAACTGCGACCAACTTCCTAACCCCTCTATCTCGAAAGATCTTGGCTCCTGCCTCCGCGATTTCCGTGAAATAGGGAAGATGGCCGAGTCGTAGGACCGTCTCACCACAACACGGCTCGTCTTCACCAAGCACTCCAAAAGGGATTTGAAACGCTCTGAAGATCTGTATCAATGAATGAGCAAGACTTTGAGCGCGTCGATCATAGGATGCTGTGCATCCGATATAAAGCAGGATCTCATGTTGATCTGGATCAAACGCTGGGAGATCGAGCGTTACAGCCCACTGCATCCGCTGGGATGGGGGTTGAAACCAGGGATTGTTATTCCAATAAACGGACCAAAGAAGCGAGGGTAATCCAGCCAAGGTAGCTCGGCGTTTCCACATAAGATAACGTAGAGCCTGAATAACCTCAACAATGGGCACACCGCGCGGGCAGTTAGGCTCACACTGGGAACAAGTTGTACATAACCACAGTTCCTCTTGCCCGTCCAAGACTCCCAATTGTGCTTTTCGAATAAGCTTCCTCACTGAAAAGGTCTCGCCACGAACGAGACCCCAGGGACATGACGCGGTGCACACGCCACATTGAAAACAGGGCGCGGCTGCACCACCCGTCAGCGCCAGTAATTCTTCCCATATTTCATCATCGAGGACCAGGTAATCAACCGTTTCCATTACAATCCAACTCATTCTCCCAACATAATTTAACATTCAGGCTAGAACGGTGCCAAGGTGAACGGCCTGGTTTGTCGTCCTGAGCGGGACCTTCGGTTCCACCGATGGTCCCGAGCGAAGCCGAGGCGCTCAGGCCAGGTTCCGTGAAGCGAAGGATCTCGTTTTCAGAATTCAAATAATATTTCATCCCAACAACGAGATTCTCACCCTTCGGGTACGATGTCGGCGCTCCGCGCGCCTCAGAACGACATTAACAGATATGCTTTTTATAAATTGATTACTCCCTCAATCGGAAGCGGGTTCGCTTTCAGTAGCCTTTTGAGGCAAATCGTTGGCATACCTCTGGAGAACCGCATCCATCTCTCGGATCTTTTCAGCGAACTCCTTACCCTCTGCAGCGGAAACCCATTCCAACTGCAGCCGTTCCGGATCGATTCCCTTTCGTTTATATTTCCTTTGCCAGTGTTTAAAACGCTTGAATGTAAGACGATTAGCATAATTGTAGTGACAATCGGATCCCGTCTCCGTCAATCGACATCCCGTAACGAGGACAGCCCCGGCCCCATTCTCGAAGGCGCGGTCGATGAAATCCTCTTCAAACCGCGCGGAGCACATGGTTCGCACAATACGTGCCGAAGTCGGATATTGACGTTTTTCGATACCTGCCAGATCGGCACCAGCATATGAGCACCAGTTACACGTGAAGACGATACATTTGTTTTCAGGTTGATTGACTAACGCCGCGTCGATTTGAGCCATGATTTGACTCTTCGTGAAGTAGGGCATCTCAATCGCATTGAAATTGCACTCAGCAGCACATGTACCACATCCCATACAAACGGCTTCTAAGATTCGAACCTTGCCTTCCTTGACCGGCCCAATTTGTTCGATCGCCCCATAAGGACATACCTGAACACACCGCATGCATCCGGTACACAACTCCTCGTCCACATAGGCTGTCAGAGGTTCCTTCTCAATCACGCCCCGCGACAGCAAGGCTCCTGCTTTTCCCGCAGCAGCCAAAGCCTGCGCCATGGACTCACGCACATCCTTAGGACCTTGAGCCGTACCAGCGAGATAAATCCCCTGTGATGCTGTTTCAGCCGGTCCCAGCTTGGGATGCAGCTCCATTAAGAAGCCATCCTCGCTTCGGGATAATTTCAATTGATCAACGACATTGTTTTCGCTAGGGCTCATCCCCACGACCAACACCAAGAGATCAGTCGGAATACGGATCTTAGCTCCAAGCAGGCTATCAAAAACTTCAATGTATTCCTCTGTGAATGTGATCACCTCTTGTGGTCTCAAGTTGACATCGTAACGAAAGAATTGCACTCCCGCGCGCATCGCTTCTTCATAGATCTCCTCAGCCTGGCGACTATACGTGCGGATATCCTTGTAGAGGACACGGACTTTTTTACCCATCCGTCGAAGCCGTAGAGCTTGTGCGATCATTGAAGTGCAACAGTAACGCGAACATCCCATGCGTTCATGACGCGAACCAACACAGGCAATAAAAGTGACCCGCTCCGCATCCAATCCCCCCTGCTCCAGGTACCGTTCTAATTCTAAATTCGTGATCACCCGAGGATCTTCACCATAACCAAATTCCATTGGTTGGTAAGGCTCAGAACCTGTAGCAAGGAGCACTGCTCCAACAATTAACTCCGTACCATCTGTGAGCCTGACATGGAAGTCTCCGACAACACCGCGGATGGTCTCAACCTGTACTCCGAGGTAAGTTTTGACATCACTTTCGACGATCTCACGCTTTTTCACCTCTAAAAGGTGCTGTGCTTTGATCCCAGCTGGTGAGATGTCATCCAATTCTTTTAATAAACCACCTAGTGATGCTGATCGTTCAATGAGATGGGTTTCAAAACCCTGTCGCACCAACGATATGGCTGCGGTCATCCCGGCGATGCCCCCCCCAATAACCAAGACGCTCTGTGTTAATGGCAGCTCAGTGATCTCTAAGGGAACCAAAAGCCGCGCCTTCTCCACCGCCATCGCGACCATATCTATTGCTTTCGTAGTCGCGGCTTCCTTATCAAACTTGTGAACCCATGAATCCATGTTGCGGATGTTGGACATCTCCAGCAGAAACGGGTTCAGCCCGGATCTCATCAATACACCACGGAAAATGGACTCGTGTGTTTTCGGTGAGCAAGCTGCGATCACCACGCGGTTTATCCCCTCGGCTTTGATCGCTTCCTCAATCTCATGTTGCGTATTACCGGCACACGAAAACATCTGATCGGAGGTATAGACAACATCGGGCAAGGTAGCTGCATGTTCGACGACTCGTTTTACATCAACCACACCGGCGATGTTGCTCCCACAATGGCAAACGAAGACCCCAACGCGGGGTATTTCGATATCTTTCACAGGCTCGACTTGAATAGGCTCTGGCCAATAGCGATCCGTTAAATGCCCTAACGCCAACGACGCGGCGCCACTCCCTTCAGCAACGCTATCAGGGATATCTTTCGGACCCGTAACGCACCCTGCAGCATAAATACCCTGCCGACTCGTAACGATCAACCCGCCCTCTACTTCGAGCGTTCGAATGAACCCATCCGCGTCCAACTCAATCCCCAAACGGTCCGCTAAATCCGCCAACCCTTCCGGTGGTGCAACCGCATTTGCTAGCACCACCATGTCGTAATCCTCCTTTACATTGACAGCCAGATCCGTGTCTTCGTAGTTGACATTAATTGAACCTGCTCCGTTGGCTGAGATGCGTGAGGGACGTCCGCGCAGAAATCTTGCACCAGCCTCCTCCGTACGACTCCAGAAGCCATCAAAACCTTTCCCATAGGCTCGGATATCCATGAAAAGCACTGAGACATCCTCAATCCCGTGATCAAGAGCCTGATAAGCGTGCTTGATCGAATACATGCAGCAGAAACGCGAGCAATAACGGAAGAAGCGTTGGTCACGAGAACCCACGCAGAGGACAAAGAGGATATTCCTTGGATGTTCGCCGTTTGAGGGTCGGAGGATTTCCCCACCCGTAGGTCCAGCCGAATTGATCAACCGCTCAAACTCAAGCGCGGTCATGACATCCGGGTGGTCGCCATAACCGAACTCCCGCAGCCTTCGTGGATCGAGGCTGTCGTAGCCGACCGCAACGACTATCGAACTCACCTCTCGGGTTAGGATCGACTCCCGCGGCTTAAGGAAATCAATCGCATCAGGCAAACAAGCCTGGCTGCATCGGTCGCATGGGAGATAGTTGGGTGGATCGTTGAGGCAGTGGTCGATATCAATGACGTAAGTCCCCGGGACGGATTGAGGGATTGGCGTATAGATCGCTTTACGAGAAGCCATACCGGAGTCGAATTCACTCGGTAAAACGACAGGGCAAACTTCCGTGCAGTCATTGCACCGCGTGCATGCATCGGTCACGAAGCGATTTCTCTGAAGAATGCGGACCCGGAAATCACCCGGGCCGCCTTCAAGACCATCCACCTCAGCCATAGAGATGATCTCGATGTTAGGATGGAGATCGACCTCCGACATCTTCGGTGCCTCGATACAGATGGAGCAATCGAGTGTTGGAAAATTCTTATCCAGCACCGCCATAACCCCACCGATCGTGGGTGCTCGCTCAACGAGAACGACCCGAGCTCCAGCGTTCGCCAAGTCGAGCGCGGCCTGGATCCCTGCGATTCCACCACCGATCACGAGCACCGAGTCACTCATTGACCCGTCTCCATTTTGCGTGCGTATTCATAACCTGCGTTAAAAGCTTTCATGTTCAACTCAAGGACATTTTCCGGGATAGAGGTCTTGATCGCGTCTTCAATCGATTCACGCTCAACTAAATCTGTGGCCGCGGTGAAGAAACCCAACATAACAACGTTGGCTACAATCCTTCGCCCCAGATCTTCTGCCAGTTTGGTCGCAGGGACTTTGAGGCAAGTATCCTGTGGAGATGGCTCAACCAAATCCTCATCGATAATCACGATCGCTTCGGGTTTAGCTTCAGCTCGAAAACGCGAGTAGGCCTCTTGCGAAAGTGTGACGAGAACGTCCGCTTCTTGAACAAATGGGAAATCTATCGGTCGATCTGCAACGACCAGGTTTGTGCTCGAAGCACCCCCTCTCGCCTCAGGACCGTACGCCTGCGTCATGACCGCTTCCAAGCCATCGTACAAGGACACGGCCTTGCCTAAAATCAAGCCTGCTAAGCCGATACCTTGTCCACCAAAGCCCGCAAGACGGATTTCCACCCTCATTCAATATCCTCAAGTCTTACCGGCTGATAGGGTGCAAGATCACGATCGACAAAGCGACCGACATAGATTGGTTGATCAGCTCGAAGGTCGATCCCAAGCTCATCGATAGGAGTCCCATCAGCGATGACGCAGCGTTCCTTGTAGAGCAACATTTCGTCCAAGCCTTTATCGATGTAATTCATCTTCCCAAAACCGACTGGACAAGGCACCAAGACTTCGACGAAGGAGAACCCCGGTTTACTAAACATATACAGGATGTCACGTTTAAGTTGACGCACGTGAATTGTGGTCCAACGGGCAACGAAATTCGCTCCCGAAGCAGCTAACAAGTAAGGAAAGTTGAAGGGCAATTCAGGGCTTCCGTATGGCGAGGTGGTTGTCCGGGCACCAAAAGGCGTCGTTGGACCCAATTGCCCCCCGGTCATACCGTAATTGAAGTTGTTGGCACAAATGACGGAGATGTCAACATTCCGTCTCGCAGCATGGATCAAATGATTACCGCCAATTGCGGCTAAATCACCGTCTCCACTGAACACCGATACGGTAAGTTCTGGATTGGCGAGCTTCAGACCGACAGCAAATGGGATCGCTCGTCCATGGGTGGTGTGATACGAATCGATCTTCATATACCCAGCCACTCTGCCAGAACACCCGATCCCTGAAATCAAAACATGGTCGTCCCGAGGTATCCCCGAGTCAAGAATTGCCTGAGCATAGCAACGCATCGCGATCCCGATCCCGCATCCAGGACACCAGATATGGGGTATCCGATCAGAACGCAGGATAACATCCAAAGGATGACTGTCAACGTTGATGGGTGTCGTCACGCGTGGCTACCTCTCGGATTGCCTTAAGAATGCGGTCGGGAGCCATCATGACCCCGCCAGCATGATAAACGCCAGTTACTGGTCGTCGTATGTGCCGCTCGACCTCGAGGGCCATCTGCCCTAAATTCATTTCGGCCACAATAAAAGAGTCCGCCTGATCAGCAAGCTTTTTAATTTGTTCAGCGGGAAATGGCCAAAGGGATACCAACCTCAAGAATCCAGCGGGGATGCCCTCTTGCCTGGCATCCTTCACTGCCCGACGCGCTGACCGAGCTGTGCTGCCATATGCAATCACGACGATGCGCGCATCGTCCATGAAATGATCTTCCGTCCGTACAATGTTCTCCGCGTTGTGATTGATTTTTTCAACCAGTCGAGTGACTAAGCGATGGTGAGTTTCCGCGTCCATGTCAGGGTAGCCTTGTTCATCGTGTGTCAAACCAGTAAAGTGAACGCGATATCCCTCCCCAGCATGTGCTAGTGGCGGGACCAAATCAGGATCTTCAGCTAGAAAAGGCTCAAAGGAGTCTTTTTTCTTCGGATCCGGGCGTTTACGCTCCCATCGAGGAATCTGATCCTCTGGGGGAATCACAACGCGCTCTACCATGTGTCCCACCACCTCGTCAGCCATGAGGAGTACTGGTACGCGGTAGCGATCAGCCACGTTGAAGGCATGAATCGTGAGGTCAAACATCTCTTGAGGAGACCATGGCGAGAAGGCTGCAAGCGCATAATCACCATGGGTGCCCCACCGGGCCTGCATCACATCCGATTGACCGGGTAATGTCGGAAGTCCTGTCGAAGGTGAACCACGCTGTACGTTTACAACAACACAGGGAAGCTCCATCATCACCCCTAAGCCGATGTTCTCCATCATCAAGCTGAAACCTGGTCCTGATGTTGCAGTCATAGCGCGTGCGCCCGCTGCGGAAGCGCCGAGGATGGCGGCCATGCTTCCCATTTCATCTTCCATCTGGATGAAAACACCCCCGATCTCTGGGAAACGGTGGGCCAAACGCTCAGCGATTTCAGTTGAGGGAGTAATAGGATAGCCCCCGAAGAAGCGGCATCCTGCCGCAATGGCTCCTTCGGCGCACGCTTCATCACCTTGGAAAAAATGCTTGCCTGTAAGCACACCCGAGGATGTCATTCATCGACCTCCAAGGTAAAAATGGCAAATTCAGGACAAACGATTGAGCAAAACTCACAATGAACGCACGCGCGTTCCTTACCTGGGGCAATTTCGGGGAGGTGATAACCTTTGGCGTTCGTTTGACTTGAAACCTGCAAAACCTGTTGAGGGCAGAATTCAACACAGATGTTGCATCCCTTACATCGTTCAGGAATAAGATACACCTGCCCGTGCGGTACGTGTACCTCTGCCAAATCGATCGGTGTTCTTGCAAACACTCTCATCGTTTCACCAAGCGTTTAACTCGTATCAAACTCTGAATTAACAACTCAAACTTATACATGATAGGCGAACATAGGACAAATCGAGCAAATTACACCATCATGGTTAAAATAGCAAACTCGGCATACGCTGCCAAGTCGCTGCCTCATGTGCAGATTAGAGTCAAACCCTAAATGAAGCAAGTATCAACTGTCAGCGAAAATGAGGCCTATCGTCAGAACATCCGCCCAAGCCACAGATTTCAACCTGCGGCTACATATGAAGCCTGAGAGGAATATTTTGATTGCCGTACCTTTAGGATACGGGGATGCGCTGGCTAGAGCCTGCGGCTAGAAAATGTCACCTCCCAAGATGTCATTCTGAGCGCCGAAAGGCGCGAAGAATCCCTGCGATGTTAGGAATATTGAAGTTTCCTCATAGGGATTCTTCGCCCGCTTCGCTTACTCAGAATGACATTCAAAAAAGTTAGATACTTCGCTGGGTTGTAGAGCGCACGGGTAGGGAAGATCATCCTGCATCTTCGACAGTGCGCCCCTGCTTTAGATCAAGCTAATGATTTTGGAATCCAAAAGATCTGCTTTTTGCTCCGTCCTGAGCTTATCGAAGGAGGCGCAAGCAGAGCTTGCGGATTCCAAAACTACCCCAATGGATGCGACGATAAATCCACATACCTCAGGAATGCAGGACTTGAGATAATTATGAACTGCAATATACTTCTGTAACCATAATTTGTGAGGATTTCTATGGCTCGGCTACATGAATACCAAGGCAAGCCACTCCTAAACGAAAAGAAGATCAACATACCGCAAGGCGGTCCCGCTAGCTCCCCCGGCGAAGCAAAAACGATCGCTGAAGAGATCGATGGTCCGGTGGTGATCAAAGGACAAGCTTGGCTGACAGGGAGAGCAGCTTTGGGTGCAATCCGTTTCGCAGAGACTCCATCCGAAGCTAGCGAAGCGGCCGCCGCTGTTCTTGGGATGAAGATCAAAGGCATTTCCATTGACACGGTGTTGGTGGAAGTGAAATTAGATATCGACCGCGAATTCTACGCTGGGATCATCATCGACGATGTATCCAAAGCGCCCATGGTGATCTTTAGCCGCATCGGTGGCAGTGGAATTGAAGAGATTGCACAAGAGCATCCGGAAGCCCTGGCCCGAGCGGTGATCGACATAAGAACAGGCTTGCTCGATTATCAGGCTCGTGATCTGGTACGTCAGGTCGGGATACACGGCAAACTCCAACTGGAGCTAGGTACTTTGCTGACCCGTCTCTATAGCGTCGCTCGAAAATATGATGCGCGTTCAGCGGAGATCAACCCCATCGCACTTACAACGGATGGAAGACTATACGCAGCCGATTGTCGGTTAACCATCGATGACTACGCAGTCTATCGACATCCTGAGTTAGGGATCGAAATCGCACGTGAGTTTGACCGTCCACCAACACTCTTAGAGAAAATCGCGTGGCAGGTCGAGAAAAACGACTACCGAGGGACTTTCTATTTCATACAATTAGAACAGGATTTCAACAAGGGTGAAGGCGTTATTGGGTTCCACGGTGCAGGTGGTGGAGGCTCGATGATGAGCATGGACGCGATTCTCAATCGCGGTTACAGGCTGGCAAATTTCGTCGACACCAGCGGCAATCCACCGGCCTCTAAGGTTTACCGAGCTGCGCGCATCATCCTCGCCCAAGAGGGCATCGATGGCTATTTCGCCTCAGGTTCTGGCGTGGCATCGCAAGAACAGTTTCACAGTGCCCGAGGATTGGTGAAAGCCTTCATGGAGGTCCCGCTCACGGTTCCAGCTGTGATCCGGCTTGGTGGGAATGCTGAAGAGCGTGCGATCGCCATCTTGGAGCGGGCGCAGGAGCAAATCCCTGCTCCGGTGGAAGGGTATGGCAAAGATGACACCCCTGAGTTCTGCGCCAGCCGCCTAGATTCGCTCATCAAAGCTGTCAAAGCGCCGACTAAGAAACCATCTGGATTAGAGTATCCTCAACTGCTAGAACCATATGCCTTCGAAACTGTTACCGGAGGGAGGGTTACGCTCGATCACAGTGCCTGCAGAGAATGTACATCGAAGGTGTGCATCGATACATGTGTGCCTGGAATCCTCAGCCTCGATGATGGCCTGCCCGTGTTGAATATCTCGGGTGAGGAAGCCAAGAAGGGTGGATGTATCGAGTGTTTGGCATGCGAAATTGAGTGTTATTTTGAGGGTAATCGAGGAGGGCGCGTCGATCTTCCTCTACCTGAGTTGGACGAGCATTGATTTTATTAGCGGGTAAGTTATTAGAGTTGTTTCACATATGAGGCGGGATGTGATTCGATCAATTATATTGATCCTTTTCATGCTATCTGGTTTTCTATGTTCCTCGTGCACTTCAGAAACGATCGAAGTTCCAAGAGCTACCTTTTCAACCAGCTCAACATCCACTCATGAACCCACTCAAACACCGATGGGTGGTGGTTCGGGAAACATCGTGTTTTCTTCCTACCGCGAGGGTGAGTCAGAGATCTTCACCATAGACTTGGATGGATCGGGAATGATCAGGCTTACGGAGGACACCGCTCGATTGAACCAACCTACGTGGTCGCCCGATGGCAGTCACATCGCCTACGTCCGACGAGAATGGCCCACGAACCTGGAAATCTATGTCATGAAAGCCGATGGCTCGGATCAGATTCGCTTGACTCACAACTTCCACGCGTTCGACATCGAGCCGGATTGGTCCCCCGATGGTTCGCAGATCGCATTCGCGTCTTCAATGTTTGGATATCTAGACATCTTCACGATCAACCTTGATGACTTTCAACAAACCAGACTGACGGAAAATTGGGGTGTTGATTCAAGCCCCGATTGGTCCCCAAACGGCCAACAGATCGTTTATCGTTCCGAACACAACGAGAACAACGAGATCTTCATCATGGACGCCGATGGATCAGCGAAAATAAATTTAACGAACCATCCCGCGAGTGATACAGATCCCGCTTGGTCGCACGATGGGAGTAGGATCGCGTTTGTATCCGATCGAAATGAGTCCGAAGACATCTATGTGATGAACGCCGATGGCTCCAATCTTTTCCGACTCACGAACAGCCCAGCAAAAGACACCTATCCTGCCTGGTCACCTGATGGCAGGATGATTGCGTTCTATTCCGATCGAAGCGGGAACTTTGAGATCTACGTGATGGAAGCGGATGGTTCAAACCAGATCCCGATCACGGATCATGGGGATTTTGACGGCTTCCCTGATTGGGAACCTCAGCCGTCGGCTATTCAAACCATCTCCATTCAACCACTTCATTCCGTCAATCCCGAAATCCTCTCCTGGCTTCAACAGAACGCATTTCTTATCCCGAGCATCACACCAAGAGCCGGTTACAATGATCTTCTACCCCTCAAGGAGGTCTTCGAGGAAGCTCGCTTCGTCGCATTGGGAGAAGCAGCTCTTGGAACAGTTGAATCCATTCGGATGAAGCATCTCATGGTGGAATTCTTAATTTCCGAGTTAGGATTTAATAAGATCATCCTCGCTATGGATTGGGAAACTGCAAATCAAATAAACCAATCAATTCAAGCTAACGATGACGATCTTGAGCAGATCTTAGCGGCTCTTGACCATGCGAGCTGGAGCACGGTAGAGATGCTTGATTTAATCAACATGCTGCGATCATATATTCAGTTCTACGATAGTCCCACGCGTCCAATCATCGTAAGCGGATATTACAATATCACGCCAGATCTCCCGATGGATCAGGTGATCCAATTCCTTGAACGGATAGATCCAGCGAGTGCTGAAATCGTTGTAAACCGCTATTCATGCTTCAGGAAATTCTACCCAAGCTGGTTTATGTACTCCGAAATACCGAATGAAGAAAAGGAATTTTGCAGTGAGGAGGTGCAATCGGTCCTTGATTATTTACGCTCCCAAAGGTCAGTATATGAATCCTCATTCACACCTGAGTATTATTCTTACGTCCTCTTAAGTGCTCAATTGGTAGCAAACTTTGAAGAGCAATATCGCGTCGAAGATCCTTGGCTCCGTGAATCACGCAGCAGACGCAACACCGCCGAGAGTATTCGCTGGCTGGGGGAACAGGGCGGAAATGATGACAAAGTAATCTTACTAGGTGATAATTTCACTATCGCCGATTATGATCCATCCTTTTCCACTGGAAATCTCGCTAGCCAAGGTCATCATCTGCAGGACTATTATGGGAAGGCAATGGTTGCCATTGGATTTGCCTTCCACTCTGGCGGGGTAAATGCGCGCAACTTTGGTATGGGCAGCCCGATCATGGTACAACAAGTACAGCCTGCATCGGAGGGCTCCTTCGAGTGGGTCGCACACAATCTTGGCTGGCCCGCATTCATGCTCGACCTAAGAGAGATCGATTTGGAGCAATTAGGAGCAGTCTGGTTGGATCAACCGCTCTATCTTCACAGCATAGGCGAGTTTTATCGTCGTAGTGATCCCGAAACCTATTTCTTTCAATACCACCTTCCTACTGCTTTTGACGCCATCCTTTATATCGATGAGGTGACCCCTTCTCACTTGTTGCCATCATCAGATGATTAAAACGAGATTAGCATATGTCTATCCTGATTGATCAAACAAAACGTGTTCTTGTCCAAGGCATCACTGGCCGTGAGGGGCGCGCCAGAGCGCAACTGATGAAGGAGTATGGAACGCAGGTCATCGCTGGCGTGACACCTGGCAAAGGTGACCAAGAAGTTGACGGTGTACCTGTCTTTGACACCATTCGAGAAGCTTGGGAAATCGTAGGTGAAATCGACATCAGCGTTCTGTTCATCCCGGCTCCGATCGTGAAGAGTGCAGCATTAGAGGCGATCGATGCAGGGGTCAAACTCTTGGTCATCGTTCCTGATCGCGTGCCCATCTATGATGTCCTTGAAATCGCCGATGCTGCTCAAGCGGCGGAAGCCCAATTCGTAGGCCCCAATACCCTCGGTGTACTCTCGCCCGGGAAGGCGGTCCTGGGAATGATCGGTGGAAGAGCGGCCTCTGCACGTTCGTGGTTTATTCCGGGTCCGGTGGGGATAACCTCACGCTCTGGGGGAATCACCTCCTCCATGGCTTATTATCTGGCCCAGGAAGGCATAGGAGCCACAACTCTCGTGCATGTCGGCGGGGACGTGGTTGTGGGGCTCCCTCACCCCGAGATCACTAAACTGTTCGAAAACGATCCCGAAACTGAAGCCATCGTGATGTTCGGAGAGATCGGCGGGGGTCAAGAGGAGCAAGTCGCTGATTTGGTGGAAGCAGGCGAGGTGACCAAGCCGATCATCGCCTTCATCGGAGGAAAAGCCGCAAAGAGCGGGACACGCTTTAGCCATGCAGGTGCGATCATCGAGGGCGGTCGAGGGACCTATGAAGGAAAGGTCAATCGTTTGAGAGAAGTCGGTGTGACAGTCGTGGAGGCCTTCGGTGAACTACCCCAAGCGACGAAGGCCGTTCTCCAAAAACACGGGATGATGAGATGAACGAAACAACCTGGAAAACAGCGATCACAGAGATCAATCCGAACGAGGTCAGGCTTCGAGGATACCGAATCGATGAACTGATGGGTGAAATCACTTTCGCCCAGTCTATTTTCTTGGCCTTGAAAGGTGAATTGCCCCCAGCAGGGGTTGCGAAAATGCTTGACGCTATGCTCGTGTCCTCGATTGACCACGGAGCGACACCGCCATCAACAATCGCCGCGCGTACTGCTGTCTCAACCGGTGCCCCCCTCAACGCTGCTCTTGCAGCGGGGGTATTATCCATCAATCGCTACCATGGCGCGGCAATTTATGACTGCATGGGCGTGCTTGAGGAAGGTCTAAGACTCGTGAGGGAAACGGGTAAGAATATGGAAACCATTGCGGCTGAACTCCTTGCGGAATACCAGGAGAAAAAGAAACGAATCGCCGGTTTTGGTCACCGCATACATTCCTCCGATCCAAGGACTGCCAAGCTGTTCTCCCTTGCAGAAACGTTAAGTGTTGCTGATGATGGTGTGGCAATGATTCTGGCCTTGCAGTCGGCGTTCCGTGAATCTGGAAAGGACCTGCCGATTAACGTCGATGGTGCGATCGCGGCTCTGCTCATTGATCTCGAAATGCCGCGCGAGTTAGCCAACGCCTTCTTTATTATGGCTCGCGTACCTGGATTGATAGCCCACATCTATGAAGAACAAACTCGTGAGCGCCCGATGCGTCGAATCCATCCTTCGAATCATACATACGACGGCCCTGCGCCAAGGGATCTATCCTAAGTGATCCGCCAACCAGGATTTGAGGCACAATACAGGTTAAAGCACCCTGAGCCTGTCGAAGGGTGCTTTCAACACGATTCCGTCATCCTTCGACAGGCTCAGGATGACTATAATCCATCTCATTAAGTCGAGGAGAGATCGAGATGCAGAAAGAGTTAATCAAGCTCATCCCAGAGTTCAACGCCATTGAAGATGATGACCTACGTCAACGGGTCTTGGATGTCTGGACGGAAGCCATGGAGATCGGCGGGTGGACTGTAGATGATCTGCGTGAGTTGCCCTATACACTATTGGTAGAGGATGTGGATATCACCTTCCCCCAACATGTTAGCGTTGTCTGCCGTTTGTGTATCGCGATCGAATCGGTGCTCAAAAATACTTACGGTGAACGATACGAGATCAACCACAACACTCTAGTTGCAGGTGCCCTCTTGGCTGATGTAGGGAAACTGATCGAGTTTCGAAAGGTGGACAGTGATTATCAGTGGGCGAGCATGTACCAGTATCTGCGCCACCCTTTCACCGGAGTTGGTCTTTGTTTTAAGCACGAAATCCCGGAGGCGGTCATGCATGTCGTCGCTACGCATTCCTGGGAAGGGGATAAATTTAAACGACGCCCGGAATCAATCATCTTCCACCACGCCGATTTCACGGATTTTGATTTGACGAAGAATTGGGGGTAAATAATTGGGCACTTAAGCACCAGGGCGTTTGACCTTGATGATTCTTGAACTATTCAGTGATAATCTGATCAATAGAAAGTATCAATGATAGGGAGAAGCATGGGACAGACTTTTGCAGAGAAAATCCTGGCCAAGAAAGCCGGGGTGAAGAAAACACAACCAGGCGAGATTGTAGAGGTCGCTCCCGATGTCGCTCTTTCACACGACAATACGGCTGCCATTTATGAGATTTTCAAGCGAATGGGAGGCGAGAGCGTATTTGACCCGGGAGTACATGCCATTTTCCTCGACCATGCCGCACCAGCACCAACGACGAAACACGCTGAAAACCACCACCTCATCCGTCAATTTGTGCAAGATCAGTCTATCCCACACTTTTACGACGTTGGTCGTGGAATTTGTCATCAGGTCTTAGTCGAGGAGGGCTTGGCTCTCCCTGGTGAGTTGGTCTTGGGCTCTGATTCACATACCCCACATGCAGGTGTGATGGGTGCTTTCGCGGCAGGGATCGGTCGCAGTGAGATGGCTTCCATCTGGGCGCTCGGTAATCTTTGGTTGCGTGTCCCTGAGACCATGAAGATCATCGTTAAGGGACAACTTATGGAAGGCGTGACATCCAAGGATCTGGCGTTACACGTCATCGGAGATTTAGGTAGTGATGGCGCTCTCTACATGTCGGTCGAATGGCATGGCGATGGTGTCGAAGCACTTAGCCTTGCAGAACGTGCGGTTTTACCCAATATGACGGCAGAGATGGGCGCAAAGAACAGCTACCTCCCTCCCGATCAGGTGGTATTCGATTATCTCAACCAGAGAGCCAAGCGTTCCTACGAACCGATCTTGCCCGATCCAGACGCTCAATATGCGATGGTAAAAGAATATAAATCCGCGGAGATCGAGCCATTGATCGCCTGTCCTCATACCGTGGACAATGTGAAACCCCTCTCTGAAATCGCCGGCACACACGTTGACCAAGCATTCCTGGGGACATGCACCAACGGCCGCTTGGAAGATTTGGCCATGGCTGCAGAGGTGTTATCCGGTCGACAACTGGCGAAGGGCACTCGAATGATCGTCATCCCTGCTTCTTCGGAAGTTTACAAAGAAGCTTTACTCGCAGGATACATTGAGGTTTTCCTCAGCGCAGGTGCCATCGTGGAAAGCCCTGGTTGTGGACCATGCATGGGTAACCACATGGGCGTACCTGCTGTTGGTGAAGTCACCATCAGCAGCGCCAACCGGAACTTCCGGGGTCGCATGGGTACCAAAGATAGCGAGATTTATCTAGCGAACCCTAAAGTTGTCGCTGCCTCGGCTGTTGCGGGTGAAATCATCCATCCAAAGGATCTACAGTGATGAATGCAAATTTCGTGATCAAAGGTCGCGTTTGGAAATATAGCGATAATGTCAATACAGATGTGATTTTCCCTGGCAAGTACACCTACACCGTCAGCGACCCAGCTGAAATGCCGCAGTACGCGCTTGCAGACTTGGATCCTAACTTCGCAGAACAGGTCCAACCTTTTGACATCATCGTGGCGGGAACCAATTGGGGCTGTGGCTCTTCGCGGGAGCAAGCTGTGACGTGCCTCAAGGAAAGTGGATTAGGGGCCATTGTAGCGAAATCTTTCGCCAGGATTTACTACCGCAATTGCCTCAACGCTGCGCTTCCGGCTTTGATCAGTCCTGATGCAGTAGACGCGATTCAGGACGGTGAGATCATCGAGATCAACTTGCAACGAGGCGAGATCCACTGCGCGGCCGGGACATTCACCTTTCCCCCACTGCCTGAGACGGTGATGAAGATCTTCGATGTCGGTGGATTGATACCTTATACACACCAAAGATTAAAAACTCAGAAGGAGGGCCAGAAAAAGGGCTGACATCTCTCAATAAAGAAGTTAGACCCGTACATTGACACAAAAACACAATGGGCAAAGCACCTTGAAAAGAGACCGGGAAAATTCTAGCAATTCGATACAGGGAACAACCACATTAAGATCCTTATGGAAAGCAATCTTCTGGGTTTCCTTCCCCTTTGGTATCCTCTCGTTCGTCCTACCCATTTACGGCAAAGATTTAGGAGCCTCCGCCCTTGAGATCGGAGGCTTCTTCTCCGCCATGTCCGTTGTACCTGTTATTGTGCGACCCTTTCTTGGCCGAGCGCTAGACAAGTGGGGGAGGCGTCCATTTCTTCTGATTGGACTGTTCAGCCATGCAATAGCCATGGTTGCGTTCTCTTTCTCGAGCACGGTCGTTCTGCTGACTGGCGCTCGGTTTGTGCAGGGCTTAGGAACGGCTTTCCTCTGGCTGACGGCTTACACGATCGTCGCGGATAAGGCAAAAGAAACAGGACGCGGCCATAACTTTGGCCTCATTGACGAAGCCGCAAATCGGGGTGCGATCATCGGCACGACAGCAGGTTTTTTAGCGCTTTTTGCCCTATCGAATGTTGAATGGAGATACATTTGGTTCTGGCTATTCTTTTGTTATGGGATATTCTCACTTTTAGGTTTTTGGTACGGCTGGCGTGGTGTCGGCGAAACCCGGCCAACGGACGTTTCTCCGCGGGCAGAAAGTCGTCCCATTTCAGGTCAGTTGCTGGCGCTAATGGGCATCATTTTCATCACCGGTGCATCCACTGCCATGGTCTGGCCACTGCTTATGGTCTTTCTGCAAGACATCCTTCAAGCAGAGATATGGGCGCTGGCCTCCGCTTATCTCCCGGCCGCATTGCTCAGCGCTTATCTCCCCTCACACATGGGGAAGATCGCTGATCGATGGGGACGTAAACCGCCTATGATCGCTGGTCTGGTGATAGGAGCCATCGCATCCGCGCTGATCCCCCATCTACGGAGCATCATTGGACTAGCAACTTTGTGGGCAGTTGAATCGCTGGGATACGTCACCTCTCTACCAGCAGAACGAGCTTTCGTCGCTGACATCGCCGGAGAAGACGTCCGCGGAACAAGTTATGGACTCTATACCTTCGCTTATTTCCTTGGGGCAGTGCTTGGGCCATTGGTTGGTGGATGGTTGTATGACACCTATGGGCATGGAACGCCGTTTTATCTCAATGCAGCAGTTCTGCTTCTCGGAGGTCTATTGGTCGCGATCATTTTACGTGAAACCAAACCGAGTCAAACCCTTGTGACAAGGATTTGATCAGATTTATTAAACTTCACATGAGAAGAGGTCAACAATGACAAAATATCGTATCGCTTGGATGCCAGGCGATGGCATTGGTGTGGATGTGATGGAAGCCGCACGGATTGTCCTGGACGCACTGGAACTTGACGCAGAATATGTTCCGGCAGATATCGGTTGGGAGTTTTGGTGCCGAGAAGGAAATCCGTTACCTCAACGGACGATTGATATTTTGCAGACTTGCACCTGCGGGCTTTTCGGTGCCATCACATCAAAACCCAAGGACGAAGCTGCATTAGAACTAGCACCTGAACTGCAGGGTAAAGGGCTAACATACAGTAGTCCGATCGTAGGCCTACGTCAATTATTCGACCTTTACACGAATCTGCGCCCATGTAAAGCTTATCCAGGCAACCCTCTCAATTACCGTGACGACATCGATCTCGTTGTCTTTCGTGAAAATACCGAGGGACTTTACAGTGGAGTGGAATTTCACCCCCTTCCTGGTGAGCTTCGGACGATCATGACGAAATATAACCCTAGGATGACGCGCTTCGAAGACATCCCAGGGGATGAAATTTCCGTGAGCTTAAGAGTGATCACCATGAGGGGGGCAAGACGCATCATCAAGAAAGCCTTTGAGTATGCTCGTCAGTATGGTTACCCAACCGTGACACTTGTTGAGAAGCCGAACGTGTTGCGCGAAACTAGCGGAATGATGACCCGCGTCGCGCGGACAGTGGCCAAGAATTTCCCACAGATCGAACTTTGGGAGACGAACATCGACGCGCAGATGATGTGGCTGCTCAAGAATCCAGACGATTACGGTGTGATCGTAACCAGCAACATGTTCGGTGATATCGTCTCTGACCTTTCAGCACAGCTCGTGGGTGGTCTTGGCTTCGCTTCAAGCGGCAATATCGGCGATGATTTCGCTGTTTTTGAGCCCACCCACGGCTCGGCACCGAAGTACGCCGGACAATACAAGGCAAACCCTACCGCTATGCTGCTTGCGGTCAAGTTGATGCTCAATTGGCTAGGTGAGACAGAGATGGCCGAAGCGCTAGAGACCGCGATTGCTAAGGTGATTGCAGAAGGCAAAGTACGCACCTACGATATGGGTGGGGATAGTTCAACGCTAGAAGTAGCACATGCTATTGTGGAAAAGCTGTAAAGATGTCAGATGTCAGTAGTCAGATTTCAGACTTCAGAGAATAGACTCAAGATTTCATATTTCCACAGCTTTTCGTAATAGGAATTATTGTCTGACTACTGTAATCTGACTGCTGGCTACTGAAAATTGGAGGTCAAAACATGCAATCCATAAGCCGTCAAATGGCAGAGTTTGCACATACGCTGGAATATTCAGATATACCACAGGAAGCCGTCCACGAGGCAAAACGCTTCCTTTTGGACAGTATGGGGTGCGCGCTAACGGCTATACGAAATGAAGACATGTCAGCGATGCATCGTTTTGTTGAGAAGTTGGGCGGAACGCCTGAAGCAACGGTCATCGGCAGCGGTCTTCGCACCAACGCCCCCAATGCCGCCTTGATGAACTGCCTTCTCACTCGGGCTTTGGATTATAACGATATTTATTGGGAACAAGACCCGAGCCATCCTTCAGACATCATCGGTGTTGCCCTTGCTGCCGGAGAAGCCAACGGGCTTGACGGTATGCAAGCCATCGTAGGGATCATCATTGCTTATGAGTTAGAGATGCGCTGGTGCCACGCCGCTGAGCCAGGCATTCGAGAAGTCGGTTGGCATCACGCTTCTCTCACCCAATTCGTCAGCCCATTGGTCGCTGGTCGCATGTATGGGTTAGACCTCGATCAACTCGTAGCCGCGGTCGGAATAAGTGGGAGCAGTCATTTCACGCTCGGCGGTGTTGTCGCCGGTCACCTAACCAACATGAAGAACACAGCTGATCCGCTCGCGGCCCAAGCAGGCGTTTACGCTGCGATGATGGCTCAGGAAGGGACTAGCGGACCCGTGGAAGTGATCGAGGGTAAAGAGGGGGTAATTGAAGTTCTTTCGAATGTAACATGGCACGTAGATGAGTTGCTTAAAGATCTTGGAGGTGAATTCATCATCACTCGTTGTAGTTATAAAGCATTTCCCACCGAAGCCCTTACTCACCAACCCATCAGCGCTACACTACAGGTTTGTCGTGACCATCAGATAACGGACGAGGATATAGCTGAGATCCTGATCGAGACAACAACCCGTGGCGCAGATATCCTTTCAGATCCAAGTAAATACAAACCTGAAACAAAAGAGACGGCCGATCATAGCTTACCCTACGTTATCGCTGTCGCTGCAGTGGATGGAAACGTGTTGCCGGACGCTTTTAGTGACGAGAAATTACATGACCCCCGCATCTGGGAAATGCTGCCGAAAATTAAGGTCATCGCTGATCCGGAGATCGATCGTCTTTTCCCAAGAATCAAGCGCGCACGTGTAAGAATTACGACAAAAGATGGCTATACGCATCAAGCTCAAACGGATGTTGCAAAAGGATCTCCCGACGACCCGCTAAGCGATGATGAGGTCGTGGCCAAGTTCCGCGCCAATGCAAGGGGTATCGTAAGCGATCAGAGAATGGACGAGATCATCGAAGCAACATGGAGGTTTGAAAACGTTTCTGATCTGCGTGATTACATGGCTCTCTTGGTCGCTGATCTTTAAACCAAATTTCAATCCAACGATATCATCTACTCTTTTACCGCAACCTTCAGCCTACAATTCAACGCACCCTTAAGGGTGCGGCTACATTGGATATCACTTCCCTGAGGACACTAGGTACCCAGTATCGTCGTAGGGGCGCACGGCCGTGCGCCCCTACTTTATTATCTCTGATCGCAGTATTGGCATCCCAATTTTGCGGAACTACGCCTCTGGACCTTCAACCGTCGTCTCATCTTCAGGTATCGGCGAAACAGGCGGTGGTGGTGGAATCTGTGATCCGGGTGGTTCTACTTCCGAAGGCGTTTCACCATAAGGTGATGGCAGCTTCTCTATGGACGGAATCGTAGCTTTTCGGCGTCCGATCAACCAACCGACAACGAGAAGTACCAATCCGATACCACCAATAAGCAGCGCATGGAACATTAAAAGACCAAGAATAACGTCTATCAAGCCTTCAACGACCAGTTTACCCATCTCATATACCGCCGGTGATTCATAGCGGATATCCGAGAGTAAACGAGGCAGCAGTTGCTCACGTGCGAGAGGCGTCAGGAGGGCATATCCAAAAATGAAGACCCCGCTCAAGAGAAGTGGAATCCCCCACCATCGGCCAAATTCGCTCCACGATCGGATAGCGAAAGCCATGATCAGGCCAAGCAAAGCGATCGGTACGAGCCAGATGGATCGCGAGAGTGTTCGCACTAAGCGGATCCAATCCTTCATGACCATCATATCAACCGCCTCCTGAGGGTCGATTTCCTCTCCGCCAATAACGAACTCAGGAGGGATTTCTCTCAAGGCCTCCATCATCATCTCTGTCGCATAACTCATGAGACGCTCGCGATACGGCTCGGGAGGTTCACAGCGTAAGATGGGAACCGCTTCAGATCGCCGTAAAGCTTGCTGGATTTCCTCATTCTGATTGGTTGTGCAACTCGGCCAGGAGTCAACAATCATCTCAAGGATCTCCTCAGCACCTCCCCTCATGAGCCGGTCTTTAAATGGTTGAATATCGAGGACAAGTTTAGGTACGGGCTCCTCGCTGTCAATCCAAGAATTCAATGCATTGAATACCTCAGCGATCTGACTCTTGATCCATCCGGAAGGTAGTACGATGTCAACCAAGGTTTCCCGATCGCCCGGTGATAAATCTTGCAGCAGTTCCATTAAGTTAATATCACCAGGTCCCATCCTACCTAAAAACTCTGGTGAGAGTAGCTGATCGGTAACAAATGACCGCAAGACGCCCGACTCAATCAACTCCGCTGTGAGCTGTTCACTTAGGATTTCAGGCGAAAACACTACCCGCGAAACATCGAATATCAAAAGTGTTAGCGGTAGGGTCAAGATGACCAAGAGAGCCAGAAAGCCGGCGATCAACTTCATCGTGGTTCCGAGGCAACCATTAGATTGAGACATGGTAACCCTCCTTCGAGTGAATACTCACCCGCTTAGGTATTTCCCATGGGTGATTTCGTGATTGTCGTGTTGATCAATCCTGCGCTCACGAGTGTTGTACTTAAAGCTTCGCTCATTTATCGTTGATCAACTTGAAATCCACCTCAGAAGGCCGTGATAAGCGTCAGGCATTCAATGCCAAGAATAAGCTGAAGACAAACCAACATGAAAGGTGGAAGTACATCGTGATCCACTTTGCTTACGACATACATTCCACCCCAAATACTGGTCGCTGTCAATCCAGCGAAAATCCCATAGGCTTGCACCCGTCCCTCAATGGAGCGCGATGATACTCACCAACCCCAGACCCCGATAGCATTCTTGCTCACACCGCCTTGGTACACTCCCCAGAACCCCTAAAGACTTCTTCATCTATCCCATCCTCACCATGAACCGCCCTAAGGAACAGCACAAGTCGTAAACTTGAAGTCTACAGTAACCTCCCCGCGAGTTTAAAAACTCGCGGGGAGGTTGTTTGATAGCTTGCAGCTTGAGCTCGAAGCCTCCAGCTTGTATTTTGAGATTTGCGACTCGTTTACCGAAACGCCTCCATAACCTGGTCTAAGCTGTCTTTCGATGGTCGAAGCTCCTGCTCCGTAAGATAGACCAGCGGAGTATCAACCATCTCCTCGGTCTCAGGTAATGGGGGCTGCTCTTCGTTAATGAAAATCAGTCCGGTGACCAAAACTCCACCACAACAGGTCTCCTCAAGCATCTTGAGGGCTTCCATACGATCGGTGGGGTTGTAATCTTGTTCAAGTTTTTTAAACAACAGTGTGGAACCATCGTACATGTCGACCTCGGTGATCTCACCAGGCTTGTACTCGACTTGGATCTCGTCCCTCTTAGGAACCCATGTAACGTCATGCAACGGGTACTCATGAGCCTTCCCCCAAGTATAGCTTTTCGTCGACTCTCCTCGATTATTAAACGTCACGCAGGGGCTGATGATATCCAACACAGCTGTCCCTTGGAAACTCAAGGCGGCTTTTAGCAATTCCTTCACTTGCTTCGGATCCCCTGCAAACGAACGGGCGACGAATCCACAATTGGCGATCAGCGCCTCCATACAAACGTCAACCGGCATGAAGGGGTTCACGCCAATTTTCCTAAGCACCTGACCTTTGTCGGCCGTTGCAGAAAATTGTCCCTTGGTGAGACCATAGACACCGTTATTCTCAATGATGTAGACCATAGGGACATTTCTCCGGACCAGATGAATAAATTGACCAATGCCAATGCTCGCGGTGTCACCATCTCCTGATACCCCTATCAACTTGATAGATCTATTTGCTAAAGCGGTGCCTGTAGCAATAGAAGGCATCCGTCCGTGCAAACTGTTAAAACCATGCGAACGGTTCAGGAAATAGGTGGGACTTTTGCTCGAACATCCTATCCCGGATAGTTTGACGATCTTTTCCGGCTTTATCGATAACTCATATAAGGAAGTCATGATCTGACTCGAGATTGAGTTGTGACCACAACCTTGGCACAGGGTTGTCGCTGAACCTTTGTAATCCGCTTTCGTTAACCCTAATTGATTGACGTTTATTGTTGGAGTATCTTTCTCAGAAACATCAGTAGCCATCCTAACCTCCCGCTCGATCGAGTACCGCCTCGACAACCCATCGTGCACTCAATGGCAACCCATTGTTATGTGTTAGCGAATGAAGTTTACCCGCTTGATCCGGTACTTCCAGCTGAAGTAATTTATGCATCTGACCATCGGTGTTCATCTCAATAACGTAAACGGCGTCATGCTCCCTAATGAAGATTTCTACTTCAGGAGCGAAAGGCACGGCACGGACTCGCAAATAATCCGTTGATAGACCCTCCATTTTCAAACGATCCAAGGCTTCTATAATCGCAGGATCTGTCGAGCCATATCCGATCAATCCGATACGAGCGCCATGGGTTTTCTGAATTACAGGACGAGGCAACAGGTTCCGCGCCGTTTCAAGTTTTCGCCATATCCGTTCGATATTGTTGTCCCAATCATCGGGTTGTTCACTGTAGACAGCATGTTCGTTATGTCCCGTTCCGCGAGTGAAGTACGCCGCCAAAGGATGATCCGTTCCCGGTAAAGTCCTGTAGGTGATCCCATCACCATCCACATCTCGGTAGCGAGCGAACTCACGAAATCGATCAAGATCTTCCGCTGTTAGGATCTTACCTCGATCGAAGGGTTGGGATGGATATGCGAACTTTTCCGATATCCAAAGGTTCATACCCAGGTCTAAATCACTGAGCACAAATATTGGGGTTTGTAGTCGCTCTGCAAGGTCAAACGCTTGCCAACCAAACTCGAAGCACTCGACGATTGAGCCGGGAAGCAGCATGACTTGTTTTGTGTCCCCATGTCCAAGGAATCGCACGAAGAGGATATCTCCTTGGGATGTACGGGTCGGAAGCCCAGTGCTCGGTCCCATCCTTTGAACATCCCAGACCACGATTGGAATTTCTGCAAAGAAAGCGAGCCCTGCAAATTCCGCCATCAATGAGATCCCTGGTCCTGAGGTAGAAGTCATCGCCCGTGCGCCGGCCCATCCCGCACCAACGGCCATCCCTATCGCAGCCAATTCATCTTCAGCTTGTATTACCACGTAGGTAGCTTTACCGGACTCCTCATCCTTTCGAAGTTGAGGCAAATATTCCTCTAAGGCATCGGCTAGGCTTGAGGCGGGTGTGATCGGATACCAGGCAGCAAAACCTACACCACCATAGATCGCACCCAACGCAGAGGCGGTGTTGCCATCAACGAGGAGCAAGTCATGGGTTTGATCGCTCCGTTCAATGTGATACCGATCCTGCTTGATCAGGTTCTCATCTGCCCAAGATGCAGCCGCTTGGATCATACGCATGTTCAAATCCACGGCACTTTGTTTACCCATGAAGTGCGTCTCGAGGGCACCTTGGATTTCGTCTATCTCTATTCCGAGCATCTCAGCAACCACACCGACATAGGCCATGTTTGCGATGTAATCTCGCAAATCTTGAGCGGGATTAACGTCTTTGACCAAATCACGCACGGGCATGGGATAGAAGACGACATCAGATCGCTCTTCCGTGATCGTAAACCGATCGTCGTAGAAACAGACCCCATCGGGTGCCAGATCTTTTAGATCCTCGGCAAATGTGGTCGGGTTCATCGCGATCAAGATTTCAGCGCTGTCTCGACGAGCCGAATATCCCTCTGAGCTTACCCGGATGGTAAACCACGTGGGTAAACCCTGGATATTGGACGGGAACAAATTCTTCCCACTCACAGGAATACCCATCCTGAACAAGGATCGGATGATCGCTAGGTTTGAGGTTTGACTTCCTGATCCGTTAACAGTTGCCACGACCATCGAGAAATCGTTAACGATATGTTCTTTGTTCTTCTTTGATTTGGTTTTTTCCCGTACAGTAATGTCAGATTCCGTCATTCACTGCCTCTCCCTATTCATCCCGTAGATCGCTCTTCTCACCCAACCTTGATTTCGGTATGTTTGCACTCAGTTCAGGACGATAATGCAACATCCCTACATGTTCAACCAGAGCACGGTACCCGGCATCGTAATCGCCATTGTTAATCGCCTCGACCATTTCCTGATGGTAGGACCACACACGCTCAAGGTACTTGTAATCTGAATATACGTTTAATCCGACGGTCTCGTATGCATCCCAATAGACCTCAAGCAAATCCGTGACCAAAGGATTCTTCAACCTTGAATAGATGGTGAGATGTAAATCTCTATGCTCTTGGTGGGGAATCTGAATCGGATTACCCTGCAACATCTGCCACGCGCGTTCGATTAAAGATTGCAGATGTTGTTTTTCCTCGGTTCGGAGTAACCGCACTGCCTCATGCCAGTAAGCCGCTTCTAAGTGATCCCTCAAACTACCCAGGCGTTCGAAATTGCCCGGATCGATCAACAAGGCGAAGCTAAGGCTGGCCCGGAGACATGGCAGGAAAGAATACTCAAGTGTCCGCATCCCGGTTTTCGGTCGAACTTCCACCAGTCCCATCAGGCGAGCGACCTCAAGCTGTTCTCGAAGCTTACTGCTGCTTATCCCTAGATGCCGAGCAAGTTCTTGGATCGCTGGAAGTCGATGATCAGGTTTCCCATCCAGGTCAGCAAGATAGCGAAGGAACTCAGATTGGACTTGTAGCAGCATGATCACCTCAACGCTTTCTCAATCATATGTTTTATCAGATAAATCATATGATTACAGCACATCGCAGTTTATCACACCTTCTACTTGGCTGTCAACATGTGCTCTCCGACCCTAACTTTGGTAGAATCTGAGGATGAATATCAACACACTCTCGCCTACCCTTCGATGGGCCATCCTTGGCATAATCATCGCCCTTTTGTTTTTCATCCCACGTTGGCTTCTGATCCGACGGTATAACGATCGTATTTTTACGCTTGAAAACGCACCGGGAAAAACAACCGCTATTGTTTTCGGAGCCGGATTGCGTCGCGACGGCACCCCAACAACCGTGCTTGCCGATCGAGTGGCAACCGCTGCTTCTCTCTATCGTGAAGGTAAAGTTGAGACGATCCTCATGAGCGGATCTATCAGTGGGGAGCATTACAACGAACCAGCTGCCATGCGATCGCTTGCTATAGATTTGGGTGTCTCGACTCAAGACATCCTTGTCGATACGGGTGGAACTCGCTCGCTTTACACATGCCAGCGAGCTCATCAGGTATTCGGGATCGAACAAGCCCTCCTGATATCCCAACGCTTTCATCTCCCTAGAGCGTTGATTATCTGTGACGCGATGGGCCTTTCTGCTGAGGGTGTCTCCTCCGATTTGCACCTTTACCGATCGAGATTCCTCTGGGAATTGAGAGAGATACCTGCCACCCTGAGAGCCCTATGGGATGCATGCATCATCAAGAATCAAGCGATCAACACCATCGCTCAGGAGCCTGAAGATAGAAAGGGTTGATACGATGGAACGAGACGAAGCTTTAGCCATCATCCAAGAATTTGTACAGAACCAGAACCTTCGGCGCCATATGCTTGCTGTGGAAGCAGCAATGCGTGACTATGCGAAGTTTTATGGGGAAGATTCTGACGAATGGGGGCTTGTGGGCTTGTTGCACGATTTCGATTGGGAGATACATCCTTCACTCGAAAGCCATCCTCAGGAGGGCGCACCGATCCTTCAGGAGCGCGGTGTCCCGGAACATATCATTCGTTGCATCCTATCCCACGCAGACCATACAGGTGTCCCTCGCCAAACACTCATGGAACGTGCGCTTTACGCTTGTGACGAAATCACCGGTTTGATCGTCGCTGTTGCCTTGGTGCGTCCCTCTCGTTCGTTGCATGATTTAAAAGTCCGCTCCGTCCGCAAGAAATGGAAGGAAACCCGATTCGCGGCGAACGTCGATCGAGACCAGATCGCCCGTGGCGCTGAAGAGCTTGGTGTAGATCTCTGGGAACATGTTGATCGGGTCATCCATGCGATGCAAACAATAGCCGAGGAATTAGGCTTAGAAGAGAATAGCTGATCAGACCACCTCGATGGCATAATAAGCCGTTCAATCTTCTGCAGCTTGACAAAACGACGATCCTTGGGAACTTATCAAGCTGCTGGTATAATTCGACGGCTTTAAAGGTCATCTGACCACCCACGAAAATGACAGACCAAGTGCAAGAAACTTCTTCCGATCGCCTCTTGTGCCCGACCTGTGGCACCAGCTTGGCGGAAAACGCCTCTCGATGTGTCGTCTGTGGGACGGTATTACAAACGGCAAAAGGGCGGAATCCACCGCGAACTAGGGCTCAAATAACTCTCTCCTTACCACTTGCATTAGCTTTAATCGCGATCTTCGCGCTGCTTTCGGCAGGCTTGACATATGGTGCAACAGCCCTTTTAGGTGATAACCAAGAGGCAATCCCTTCGCTAACCCCAACTTTCACAGCGACTCAATCGCTCACTCCCGAGCCAACCGCCACCGAAACAATCGCCTCCAGCCCAACACCCCTTCCAACTCTCGCTTATGTGATTGTCGCTGGTGATACCTGTTTGGGCATCGCGGTTTCTTTCGATGTGTCGGTCCAATCCATCAGGCTCATGAATCCAGGCTTGATATGTGAGGCGTTAACGGTCGGAAATACGATATTCCTCCCCCAACCAACACCCACACCATCCCCCGAACCAACAGCCACACTGCCACCTGAGGAAGCTACTCTGGCTGCCTGTGAGACAATCACGTACACCGTGGAAGCCAACGATACCCTGGGCGGTATAGCATCAAACTACAATGTCAGTATGCGATCGATTATGGACTTTAATGGCATGACCAGCGAAACGGTCTTACTTGGCCAAGTGCTTATCATCCCTCTTTGTGAACGGCTACCTACACCTGGTCCCTCCCCGACCGCAACTTCCCCACCACCCCATCCGGCTCCTAATCTGCTCTTACCGCAAGACGGGGCGCCATTCACCCTCGCCCATGACACGGTCACCCTCCAATGGGCCTCCGTTGGTGAACTGCGTGAAAATGAAGTTTATCGTGTGATCGTTGAAGATATCACCGAAGGATCCGGTACAGTGAAACTTGAAGCGTATGTCAGCGATACCAAGTACATTGTCCCGACTTCGATGCGCCCGACGGAACCTGTCCCGCATATTATGCGGTGGTGGGTGCAGGTTGTCCGTCAAGTTGGGACCACTGTAGAGGGTAAACCATCCTATCGCTCCGCTGGTGCTATCAGCATCAAGCGCGATTTTACCTGGTCAGGTGCTGTACCCGGTGCAACAGCTACACCGTAGTGGTTTAATAACAATATAGGTAGTAACTGTAGGACAGGCCTGGAAGCCTGCCCTGTTTAATTGCGCACCCTAAAGGGTGCGGCTACATTGGATATCACCTCCCCGGGGCTGTCCCAAAAGGTCAGCCCCATTCGCGTTTTAGGGAGATATCCATACAA